>DAIPKA010000082.1:0-1108 GCA_036769985.1 Candidatus Hydrogenedentota bacterium
CGTGGAAGTCTTTGTGAGAAGGGGCACGGACGAAGTCCGTCCGAAGATCCGTGGCACTCGTGGGATCCGTGGTCAAAAAGGGGAGTCGATATGGGCAAGCTAATTCATGGTGAGTTGAGCGAGTCGATCCTCGGCGCGTCAATGGCCGTCCTGAACGAACTCCGGCCGGGCCTCGACGAGAAGCTCTATGTTAAATAGGGACAGTAACCCTCTATTTGTTTCCGGGAGCATATTGGGCATCGCGAAGGCTTAAATAAAGGGTTACTGGCCCTATTTAACCCGGTGCGATCATGGCGTCGTGGGATCGCGCGGCACCTTTGCTCCACGAAGCGCACGCTTCGGCGACGACGCCCGAAGGCAAATTGCGTTGCGCCCACGTTCTGGGAATCATGGGAGATGCCGGCGGATTCGACACGCTCGCCAAGGCGGTCGGAGACGCCACGCACTACGACGCGGGAAGCATCGACACCTACTTTCCGTGCGTGACGTGGCTGGACAGCTACATCATCGCCTTGGGACGCACCCGAGACTGCCGTGCTATGCCAATCATCCTCGATAAGCTCCAAATGCTCGGCAGCGACAAGAACAGCGACCAGTTCAGTCACTACCGCGCCGTGTGCGAGGCCCTCGAACAACTCGGCGACCCCGCCGCGGCGGGGGGGTTACTGTCCCTGTTTCACGCAGAACGGGGAACCGGCCTGCGAGGGTGTTTTAATGCGATTGCCCTGCTAGGCAAGTTGACATGACCAGCCAGCGGGGCGATACTGCTGTGGTTTGGCACGCCCCGGCCGGCGTCGGAATCCACCTTGTCAGGAGGGGTCGTATGCGCCATTGCAGCACCCGGAGATACCCGGACACGCCTTCGAGCGTCGTCCGGCTGTATCTGCTCATGGCCGCCCTGCTTGTGGCGATTGGCCCATGGACGACGCAGGCCGAGGAGACGGACGCGGCTCCTAAAGCGGAAATTGTCGTCACCCCGGATGACTTTGATTTTGGCCCGGCTCAAGCGCCTTCCCAGCAAGAGCCCGAGGAGGTCATCGAGAATGAACCGGGGCCCGGGCCGGCACCCGAGGCCGAGGAGAAGGCGGCCGAGCCGGAAGCGGTCGAG
>DAIPKA010000082.1:1208-23127 GCA_036769985.1 Candidatus Hydrogenedentota bacterium
GGCCGGCACCCGAGGCCGAGGAGAAGGCGGCCGAGCCGGAAGCGGTCGAGGAGAAGCCCGAGCCCGGGCCGGCACCCGAGGCCGAGGAGAAGGCGGCCGAGCCGGAAGCTCTCGAGGAGAAACCCGAGCCCGGGCCGGCACCCGAGGCCGAGGAGAAGGCGGCCGAGCCGGAAGCGGTCGAGGAGAAACCCGAACCGACGCCTGTCGAGGCTGTGTCCGGGACGCCGGCTGTGACGGAAACGGCGGACCGGCAGCCTGGTACCCCTGGTTCTTTCCTCGACATGGACTTCGTGTGGCTGCCGGCCGGCGCGTTTGACATGGGATCGAAGCTTGCGCCCGAGGACGTCGAACTCATTTTTGGGGGTCAGGCCGACCTCTACAAGGATGAGTATCCGAGGCACCGTGTGACCATCACGGCCGGTTTCTGGATGGGTGCGTACGAAGTGACCAACGCCCAGTTCCGCGTCTTCGTCGAGGCGACGGACTATAGGACCGACGCGGAGAAAGAGGGCTGGGGTCGCGTGTGGGACGGCGAGGCGTGGGAGAATCGCCCGGGCGCGACATGGAAGAATCCCGGCTGGGATCCCGCGCCGAACAAGCCCGTCGTGCTGGTGAGTTGGGAGGACGCCCAAGCCTTCGTCGCGTGGCTGAACGAACGTGGCGACGGCCGGTATTTCCTGCCGACGGAGGCGCAATGGGAATACGCTTGCCGGGCCGGCGGATTCGGCATCTTCTGCTATGGCGACCTGGCCGCGCTTCTGGAGGAGTATGGCTGCTACCGCTCCAATGCCGTCGAGGCGAGCGCCCCGTATCCGGTCGAGGTCGGCAGCCGCAAGCCGAGCGCTTGGGGCCTCTACGACATGCACGGCAACGTGGGCGAGTGGTGCCGCGACTGGTACGACGAGCGCTATTACGAGTACAGTCCAGGGCGTGATCCGGCCGGCCCGGAAGCCGGCGTGTACCGCGTTGTGCGCGGGGGCAGTTGGTACAGCGAAGACGCGTTCTGTCGTTCAGCGGCCCGGACACGCGTGGCGCCCCATTATCGTTACTTCGTGCTCGGCTTCCGCGTCTGCCGCGAGTCGGGCGAAGCCGCTACGCAAGGAGAGTAAGCTCATGGAACCGACGCGCGAAGCGCTCGAGACCCAGTTGAACGATTTCGATCCGGCGGCCAGACGCGCCGCACTCGAGGCGCTGGCCGACCGTGCGGAGCGTGGCGATATCGCCTTTCCCGAGCCGAGGCCGGCGGTGAATCTCCACTACCATACCTTCTTTTCGTACAACGGCTACGGCTACTCGCCGACGGCCATCGCGTGGCGCGCGAAGTGCGACGGTCTGTACATGGCGGGTATCGTGGATTTCGACGTGCTCGACGCCGTCGACGAGTTCCTCGATGCCGCGCAATACCTCGAGTTGCGGGCCTGCGCCGGCCTCGAGACGCGGGTCTTCGTGCCATCCTTCTCCACGCGGCAGATGAACTCGCCCGGCGAGCCGGGCGTGGCGTACTACTGCGGCCTCGGCTTCACCTCCGGCAAAGTGCGCGATGTGGCGCTGCTCGCCGAACTGAAGGAGATCGCGCAGAAGCGGACGCTTGGCATCATGGAGCGCGTCAATCCGTACCTGAAGCCGGTCGAGCTGGACTATACGCGCGATGTGATCGCCCTGACGCCGAACGGCAACGCCACCGAGCGCCATCTCGCCACGGCGTACGACGCCAAGTCTCGCGAGTTGATACCGGAGGCCGACGCGCGCGCGGCCTTCTGGGCGAAGAAACTGGGCGGCGATGCCGGGTCCCTCGAGCGAATGTTCGACGATCCGCCGACCTTTCAAGGCCTCATTCGCTCGAAAACGATGAAGTCGGGCGGCGTCGGTTACGTCAAGCCGGAAGGGCCGGATTTCCCGACGCTCGAGCGCGTCAGCGCGTTCATCCTCGAATGTGGCGCCATTCCGGCCTACGCCTTTCTGGACGGCACGACCGACGGCGAGCAGTGCATGAACGAGTTGCTCGACGCGGCGGAGGAACACGGCGCGGCGGCGCTCAACATCATTCCGGATCGCAACTGGAACCTGAAGAACGCCGACGACAAGAAGCGCAAGATCGCCGAGTTGTACAAGGTGGTCGAGTTGGCGGAAGCACGTGACTTGCCGTTATGCGTCGGCACCGAGATGAACGCGTACGGCCAGCGGTTCGTGGACGATTTCGACGCGCCCGAGTTAGCGCCGGTCGTGCCGGCGTTCCTCAAAGGCGCCCGGATCCTTCACGCGCACACAGTGCTGCAGACGGTGCGTGGCATGGGTTACCTGAGTGACTGGGCGCGTAGCGCCTTCGCGTCCGTCGCGGAGAAGAACGCCTTTTTCGATAGGCTTGGTGGCCGACTCGAGGGCGGATGCATTCGGTTGCCTGATGGCGCTTCGCCCGGCGATATTCTCGGCGCGCTCTGACTTCGGATGGGATGGCGGCGTAGCATCCGAGGCGAGTCTTGAGAAGGGAGAGCCGATGTGATGGTGGACGTTCTGATTCGCAATGGCATGGTGGTAGATGGCAGCGGCAAGCCTAGGTACTGTGCCGATGTCGGGATCAAGGGCGATCGCATTGCCTTCGTCGGCGACGCGCACGAGGCCGAGGCGGCCGAGGTCATCGACGGCACCGGCAAGGTGGTCTGTCCCGGCTTCGTGGATCCGCATTCGCACGCCGACCTATCCCTCTTCCGCGAGAATCAGGTGGCCTTGCTCGAGCCGCTGGTGCGTCAAGGCATCACGACGTTCATGGGCGGCAACTGCGGCATGTCGCTCGCGCCGATCCCGGATCGCAATCGCGACGCCGTCAAAGAATACATCCAGATCTTCACGCAGCTCGACTTCGACAAGGACATCGCGTGGAGCACCATGGGCGAGTTCCTCGAGTTCATCGAGGATCGCGGCCTGCTCCTCAACGCCGGCGTGCTCGCGCCCCACGGATTACTCCGGCTTAGCGAGACCGGCGAGGACATGCGCTACGCCACAGCGGCCGAGATCGAGAACATGGCCGCCGCGCTCGACCGCGCCCTTGACGAAGGCGCCATCGGCCTGTCCACGGGCCTGCAATACGTGCCGGGCAGCCAAAGCGATACGCGCGAGCTGCTCCGGCTCGGCGAAGTCGTCAAGAAACACAACGCCATATTCACGAGCCACCTTCGCAGCTACTCGAATACGCTCGACAAGGCTATCGACGAGGTCATCGAAGTCGGCGAGGTGAACGATATCCCCGTCCAGATCTCGCATCTCTTCTGGATTCCGGACTACGGCATTTTCAATCCGGCATTTCAGTCCATAGCTCGCGGCCTAGCGCGGCTGTCGAAGTGGTGGACAGTCCCCCTGCCCGTCGACAAACCTATGCAGGACCGGCTCGACCAGATGATGGACGCCCGGGCGCGTGGCGTCCGTGTGGGCCTGGATGTCATGCCGACGACGACCGGTTTCACGCACATCCTCGCGTTCTTCCCGCCGTGGTCGCTCGAGGGCGGACGCGAGGCCATACTCAAGCGCCTGCATGATCCCCTCGAGCGCCAGCGGATCCAGAACAGCATCGAGCACGGCAAGATGAAGTGGCCGCACACCGGCGGCGAGGCCTGGACACTGAACCTGTTCCGACTCATGGGATACGAGTGCGCCCGGATCATGGCCGTCCAGACGCGGCGGAACAAGCGCTATGAAGGCTTGAGTCTCGTTGAGATCGCCACTCAGCGCAACCAGCACCCCTTCGACGCGGCCTGCGACCTCTTGCTCGAGGAGGATGGCCACGTGCTCGTATTCGAGTCGATGGCCGATCCGGAAGACGCCTTCACCGAGCGCTCCATGTATGCCGCGTTCAAACACCCCGAGGTTGCCGTGTCCACCGATGCGATCCTGATGGGTGTTGGCCGGCCTTCTCACCTCTTCTACGGCTGCTATCCGAAGTTCCTCGGCCGGTACGTCCGGGAGATGAAACTCCTGCCCCTCGAGACCGCCATACGCAAGATGACGGCCGTGCCCGCCGACCAGTTCCGTCTCGAAGGCCGCGGCCACCTCGTCGAGGGCGCCTATGCAGACGTGGTGGTACTCGATCCGAACACCGTGGCCAGCCGGGCCACCTTCGAGACGCCCGACCTGTTTCCCGTCGGCATCGACCACGTGTTCATCAACGGCCATCACGTCGTCGACGGCGACACGTTCTCGCCGGATCCCCGGCCCGGTCGTTTGCTCCGAGGGCGGAACTGAGCGCCCCCGCGTTTGTACTCCGCCGGCCGCGCGTGCCATAATCCTTGCCCGGCCGCGGGGGAGCGGTCGGATCGAAGGAGTGGCGTGTCGCGAGTGACGCCGCCCCGCCTTCTTGCCAGGACAACATCGGAAAGGGATTGGCATGGCACGGCCTATTGGCGCGGTGACGTTCGACCTGTGGGATTGCCTATTTGCAGACGACACGGACGAGCCCAAGCGGGCGGCGGCAGGACGGCCCTCAAAACCCGTCGAGCGGCGCCAACTCGTGCACGAGTGTCTTGAACGGCACGCAGCCATCGACCGCGCCGTCGTCGATCTCGCGTACGACGTCGCCGACGCGGCCTTCCGCAAGGTCTGGCACGATCAGTTCGTCACGTGGACGGTGGCCGAGCGGCTCGGCGTGCTCCTGGCCGGACTCAAGCGCGAGTTACCGGCGGACGAGTTCGCCGAGTTAGTCAAACTGCACGAGGAGATGGAACTCGAGTTCCGGCCCGATCCGGCACCGGGCGCGGTCGAGGCCCTGCATGCGCTCAAGGGGCGATATCCGCTAGTCATCGTTTCGGACGCGATATTCAGTCCGGGCCGGTGCTTGCGCAAACTCCTCGCGGGCGCCGGCATGCTCGAGTGTTTCGACCACTTCATCTTTTCGGACGAGATCGGCCGCTCGAAACCGTCGCCCGAGATGTTCGAAGCGGCGGCGGCGGCGGCCGGCTGCGCCATCGCCGAGATCGTCCACATTGGCGATCGGCCGCACAATGACATCGACGGTCCGCACGCGGTTGGAGCCCGCGGCGTGTTGCTGACCGTGGTGAAGGATCGCGGCTGCGAAAGCTCCGGGGCGGATGCCGTATGTAGGGAGTACGCCGACCTGCCGGGCGTGCTCGATGCGTTGGATTCACAAAGGTGAAAGGTCTAGGAAGTAGGACATATGCCCAAGAAGTTGCGTTTCTTTGTGCTCGATGGCTACTCCAAGGAGAGTCGCGACCAGTTTGATCGGGTCGGTATGCGATTGGCCGGCGTGTTGTACGAAGACCTTGTGAAGGACTATCTGCCGGACGCCGCGTGTGATATATGGTACTCGAGCGATCCGGACGCGCCGCCGCCGCCGAGCGATGACGCGCTCAAGGCCTACGACGCGGTGATTTGGCCCGGCTGCAACTTAACGGTGTACGAGGACGATCCGCGCGTCAAGAAGCATCTCGAACTGGCCGCGCGCGCCTATGAGCTGGGCGTGCCGCAGTTCGGAAGCTGCTGGGGCATTCAGATCGCCGCGTACACCGCGGGCGGCAAGGTCGCACCGCATCCCGACGGCCGCGAGATGGGCCTCGCGCGCTATATCCAGGTCACGGACGCCGGCAAAAACCATCCCATGTTCGGCGGCAAGCCGCCGGTGTACTGCCATTTCGTCAGCCACGACGATCATATCGTCGAATTGCCCAAGGGCGCCCTCCGGCTCGCCGGCAACTACCATAGCGCGGTGCAGGCCATTGCCGTTGAACACAAGAACGGCGTGTTCTGGGCGACGCAATACCACCCCGAGTACAACCTCCACGAGGTGGCGCGGCTGATCCTGGCGCGCATCCCGAGATTGCTCAAGCAGGGCTTCTTCCGCGACGAAGAGAGTGCGAGGAGCTATTCGGCCCGGCTCGATGAGCTCTATGCGGACCCGGGTCGGAAGGACTTGCGGTGGCGATACGACATCGGCCCGGATGTGCTCGACCATTCTATTCGCACCTGTGAGTTCCGGAATTGGCTCGACAAGATCGTGTTGCCCAAGGCCGGCATCCCTGAGGGTCTATCGGCGTTGCGATAGCTCGGGCGGGTCATTGCGGTCGCGCCGCCGACCGGAACCGCTCGAATTCGACCTCGATCATCGCGACGAGCTCCTCGGCCGGGCTGAGGTCGCCCCGGAGGCCGAGAGTCTCCAACTCGCGCGCCAGCGCCTCCAGCGCCACCGCGCCGGCGTTGCCGGCGGCGCCCTTGAGCGTATGCGCTTGGCGTCTCACCCGTTCGGCGTCGCCACGGGCTACCTGTCGCTTCAGGGCCTCGATCTGACATTGGGCGTCCTGGACGAACACCGCGAGGACTTCCCGGAGGAGCGCCTCATCGGCGTCAAGACGCGCCAGCGTCGACGCCTTGTCGAAGGCCGTTGTGTCCGGTTCGCCCCTGTGCACACGAGCGGCGAGTCGGCGGGTGCCCTGCCGGCGGAGCTGTCGGTCCAGCGCCTCTTCCAGCTCGCGGGCCTTGATGGGCTTCGAGACGTAGTCGTCCATGCCGGCCTCAAGGCACTTCTCGCGATCGCCCTTCATCGCGTGCGCCGTCATGGCGATGATCGGCACGTTGTGGTCGGACACGGGGCTGTTTGGATCCCGAATGAACTTGGTGGCCTCGAAACCATCCATCTTGGGCATCTGCACATCCATGAACACCACATCATAGGAAGTCGCCTGAAGCGCCCGCACAGCCTCCAGACCGTCGGCCGCAACATCGGCGCAATAGCCCAGCTTCTCGAGCGTCTTCATCGCCACCATCTGGTTGGTGCGATTGTCTTCGGCTAGGAGGATGCGAACGCGCCGCTTGCGATCCGCCAACACACTGTGCTGCGTGACGATGGGTGGGCGATCCGTCTCCGCGGGCCGAGGCGGACCGCTGAGAACACTCACAAGGCAGTCGTAGAGCCGTGATTGCCGGATGGGCTTGGTCAAGTACGCGCAGAAACCGAGGGCCTCGAGCCGGGCGACGTCGCCGCGCTCGGCCACGGAGGTCAGCATGACGAGGCGGGTATCTGCCAAGGCCTCGTCTTGCCGGATCCACTGGCCGAGCGTTTCCCCATCTACTTCCGGCATCTGCATATCGAGTATGGCGATGGCGAAGGGATCCGACGCCTGGGCCGCATCGCGAAGCTTTGCGATCGCGCTCTCGGCGCTGGCAGCTTCCTCGTGCCGGCACGTCCAGGAAGCGAGTTGTTCCCGCAGGATGAACCGGTTTGTGGCGTTGTCATCCACGATCAAGATATGGGCCCCTTCGAGACTCGGACACATCTCGGCGCGCGCGGGGCGAGGCTGCGCCTGTTTGCGGAACGTCACCGTGAACCAGAAGGTCGAGCCCTTGTCGGGTTCGGAATCCACGCCGATCTCGCCGCCCATCATCTCGACGATCTGTTTCGAGATGGCCAAGCCAAGGCCGGTACCGCCGTACTTTCGCGCCACGGAGGCGTCAAGCTGGCAGAACGCACGGAACAGGGAATCCACTTTTTCGCCCGGAATACCGATACCGGTGTCGGAAACAGCCAGCCGGATGGTGGCCTCGCGTTCATTCTCATTCACGAGGTCGGCCCGCACCACGATTTCCCCTTCGGCGGTGAACTTGACGGCATTGCTGATCAGGTTGGTCAGAACCTGGCGCAATCGCCCCGGATCGCCTTGAAGCAACGCGGGGACCTCGGGCGCAATGATGCAGGCATACTCCACACCGTTCTTCTGCGGCCCGATGGCCAGAACATCATTCATGTCTTCGATCGTGGCCCTTAGGTCGAAATCCAGGCATTCCAGCATCATCCTGCCGGCCTCGAGCTTCGAGAAGTCGAGAATGTCGTTGATTACCGACAGCAGGGCCTCGGCGCTGTGACCGATGGCCTCGGCATACTGACGTTGCTCGGCGGTCAACTCGGTCTCGAGCAGCAGATTGTTCATGCCAATGACGCCGTTCATGGGCGTACGGATCTCATGGCTCATGTTGGCCAGGAACATGGCCTTGGCGCGCGCGGCCTCCTCGGCGGCTTCCTTGGCTTTGCGGAGCGCCACCTCGGCCCGCTTCCGCTCGGTGATGTCCTTGTCAACGCCGCGGTAGCCCACCAGCCGGCCATCGACGTCTCGAATCGGTACGCCATTGGTCAGCAACACAACAGCCGTGCCGTCTTTGCGTCGATTCGTGTTCTCGACATCCTCAATGGCGCGGCCTTCGGCCATCGGTGGCGCCACAATCGCTCGAACGCGCGCGGCTTCGACGGGGTCCATCAGGTCGAAGGGGGTTTTTCCAATCACCTCTTCGGGCATATAGCCCAGCACATCGAGAACCCGCCCCGAGCAAAACGTGTAGTGACCCTCAACGTCCGTTTCCCACAACCAGTCGGCACTGCTCATGACCACATCGCGAAAACGCTGTTCGCTTTCGCGAAGCGCCGACTCCATCCGCTTCCGATCGGTGATATCCATCGCGGCGCCAATCAAACCGCCCATGGAGCCATCGGCCTTGTTAAACGTGGCCTTGGCGAACACGACGTCCCGGCGACTGCCGTCGGCGTGAACCATCGTGCCCTCATGCGTCAGAACCCCTCGAGTGCGCAAGAGCTCCGCATCCACGGCGGTGTATTGATCGGCGACGTCCTGGGGCGCCACATCGTTGATCCGCTTCCCGATGATGGATTCCCTCGGCCTTCCGAGAATGGTCTCGAACGCCTTGTTGCAGCCCAAGTATCTTCCCTCGGTGTCCTTGTAGAACACGGGATTAGGGATGCTCTCGAGCAGTGCCTCGAGAAAATGGGAAGACTCCTGGAGCTGCGTCTCGGCACGCTGGCGCTCAAGGATTTCGCTTTCGAGAGCCTGCTTCTGCCGGAAGTACTGAGTAATGAGCTGCGCAATGTGACCAAACTCCGTAGCGCTCTTCCGGAGGCCCCATATCGGTTCGGCATCCCCGGCGTCCAGGCTTGAGGCGATCTTCTTCAGCGGTACGGCTACCCAGCGCACAAGTAACTCCGAGAAGACCAGAAGAAGGCACAGCGAGAGAAGGCTTGCCAACAGCAACAGGTGATTGGCCTCGGAGACCGATTGATCGACCAGCGGCGAATCACTCCGAATATCGAGACGGGCCAGCGGCTTGTTATCCCATGAATACAGCGTCCGGTGAAAGGTCAACGTGCTGCCCTTTCGCGACACCCTGTGCGGGGGGGATCCTGCCGCGTCGGGCGGACGAATAGCTACCGAACAGCCGAGCAACGCCGCAAGCTCCGCAAGGTACTCCTCACCCCACAAGCGCCCCACAAAGAAATACCCCTGAGGATCCGTTTCTCGATCCAGATCCTCGGAAGGATGAATCGTGGCGCCCCGAATCTCCATCGGGCCGAGATCCGTCTGGATGAAGAAATGCGTGAAGGACGTTTCCGCGAAAAGAGCATCCTTGGCGCTCTCTTCAAGCAATCGATCCCGGAACGAGTCGCTCTCGAGCTCCGTAATGAAGTAGACCGGTGTGAAGTCGGGCTTGAATACCCAGGCGGCCTGAGCGCTGTATGTGGCCAGAGAAGCCTCGATGTTGTCCGATGCCCACTGGGGATCCGTGCGGGACACAAAATCGACCATCTCGGTCCAGTACGTGTAATCATAGGAGAAGGTGTACAAGGATCGGCCGACGAGGTCGACGATCCGGTCAGACCAGCGCTCGACTTCCTGGGCGCGTGTTTCCAGAACGAGATCAACGTTGCGCCGCTGGCCGTACCAGACGAAGGTGAGGGCACCCACGAATGAGACGATGAGCACTAGCAGGATCAGTTGTAGGCGTGACGAAACTCTCATCGCATACCTGGTCGTTCTCCCCCGAGACTCCTCTATCGAGACGCCCGCAGCCCCGCCCAAGCAACAAACGTCACCACCACACCACACGGCCAATCACACGCACCAACCACTGGCTCAGCGGTTCCGGTCGATCGGCAACCTATCCCATACTACCTCCAGGTCAACGATACACGCAGTACCCTTGGCGTGGAGAATGAGAGACCAAGTGTACCATGGATACGGCCCGGTTTTCCTTCCCACGAGCAGCCATCATCCCCGCGCCGTCGGGACAACCCTATCAAGCCAGCCGAAGCTGTCGTTTCTTTCGTTCGCCCGGGGTCCCCGAGGCGTCCCAGCCTCGGATACGGTAATACTCCTTCTTCATCACGTCCAGCGGCACCTTCGTGCGCGGATCGCCCTCGACCTGGGGCACGTCCGTCAGCCGCTTGGGCAGCGAGTCGTCGGCGCTTGTCAGGCCGAGGCGGATGTTGGTAAGTCGTTCGAGGTTGTAGCCGCGCTCACCGATGTCGCGCAGATCGCCGATGCGGATCTTCATGCCGGTCACCGCACTGAGGGCTTTGGTGTGCGGCAAGGCCGGCATGTGGATTTGCAGGAGGCCCGAGGGGAGCTTGTTCAGCAGATTGACCACGGGGCCGCTGAACGGCAGGATCGCGTTCGTAATCCTGGTGATGAGGCCGTCCGGATGGTCAACAAGGAATCCCGGGAAGAAGGAGAAGATAGGAAATAGACAGTTGCCCGCTGCCGAGACGCCCTCGAGGAGGTTCTGATTCATGATGACGAGGGCCGCCTTCGACCGGGGCGTGTAGGGGTTCATGCGGAGGCCAAGTCCTTCCATGAGAACGAGATAGCCCGCATTGAGATGACAGCCGCCGCGATTGGCAGTAGCGTAGCCGAGGCCGTGGCCGACGGCGCCGCGGGGCTCGTAGGCGGCCAGCTCGAGGCCTTTGGCGTTGATGGCGAACTCCTTGCCGCCGAATTTCTCGGCGAGGCGCCGGGTGCCCTCGGCCAACAGATCGCCGGCGCCGCGCCGGTAGGCGATGTCCTCGAAAACCTTCGAGATGTTATCGGTCTTTCCGAACTCGAGGCCGCAATCCCACAGGCCCTGCTCGCGGAGTTCCATGGCAAAGGCGAGGACGCCTCCGGTGCTAATGGTGTCCATGCCGAGTTCGTCGAGTTCGTAGTTCCAGCGGAAGATGAGCTCGATGTCGCTGTTCTCGAGATTCGAGCCAAGGAGGGCCAGCGTCTCGAGCTCGGGGCCCTTGATCTTCTTTCCGTTGACCTCGACCTGCCGGCTGCACTTGACCGGGCACGTGACGCAGCCCCAGTTCTTGACCAGGTGTTTCTCGGTGAGGGTGTGACCGGAGATGGAATCGTACTGGTCGAAGCGGCCGTACTTGAAATTGTGCGTGGCCAGCATCCGGCTACGCTGCATGGCGCGCAGGAGGAATCCGGAACCGTATTTCGGCAGTTCCCGGCCTGTCAAAGGATGACTGGTAAGGAGCTCGACCCATTTCTTGTAGATCTGCTTCATCTTCTCGCGGTCGTGGACTTCGACCTTCTGCGCGCCGCGCGCCGTCACCGCCTTGAGGTTCTTGGATCCCATCACGGCGCCGACGCCAGCGCGGGCGGCGGCCCGCTCATCGCTGAAAATCGACGCGAATCGCACGCGGTTCTCGCCGGCCGGCCCGATGACGAGCTTGCCGCACTTGTCGCCCAGCATCTCCTGCGTCTTTCCGGAGGTCAGACCCCAGAGGTCCGACGCGTCGTGGAAGGTCACTTCCGTATCGGTGATCTCGATCCGGATGGGCGCCTCGGCGCGACCACTGATCACAACGGCGTCGTACCCGGCGCGCTTGAGATTGAGGCCGAAGGTGCCGCCGCAGTTCGACGAGGTGATCAGGCCCGTCAACGGCGATCGCGTGGAGACGTTGAACCGGCTCGAGGACGGCGCCCCGGTTCCGCTGAGAGGGCCTGTCGATACGACAAGAAGGTTCTCGGGATCATAGGGGTCGATGTCGGGCGTGATGTGGTCGTAGAGGATCTTGGCGGCCATGACCTTGCCGCCGAGATACAGGGCTCTGTCCTCGTCCGACCACGGATACTCGCCGACTTCGCGCGTGGTTAGGTCAACCTTCAGCACCTTGCCCATGTATCCGCCGTATCGACTCATGATCCATTTCCTCGGTTTGCCGCAAGGGCGATTCACGGCCTTGCGGCTGCATTCTACCCCAGACGTCGCACGGCGGTAAACGGCAACGGCCCCTAGTGTTGTGGCGGCGCTGCACGCGAAGCGTCTTGCCCCATGGCGACGAGACGCGCGGATAGTCCGACCTCGACGGGGATCTCGGCGTTGGCGGTGAGGGCGGTCGTATCGATGTTCTCGACGCGGCGGCACCAATACAGCGGCCGGTGTTGGCCCTGCTCGAAGATTCGGCTCACGTACATGCCAATGACGGACAGCGAGAACAGGTTCAGGCCGGTGAAGAACGTGAGCAGCACGACGAGGGAGGTCCAGCCGGGCACCGTACGATGGAGGATGAAGTGGCCGATGCACGCCCTAAGCAAGAAGGCAAGACTGATCAGCCACAGGATACAGGCGATCCACAACACGCCTTTGAGCAACGCCGTCGACGCTGACAACACGCCGTCAAGCGCCAGCGCCACCATCCGCGCCAGCGAGTACGCCGTCTTGCCGGCCTTGCGCTCATCGCGGTGATACGAGACCACGGCCTGCCGGAATCCGAAACCGGGAAACAGTCCGCGCAGGTAGCGGTGCGGTTCGCGGAAGGTGCGCGCCACAAGGAGCACGCGCCGTGTGAACGCGCGGAAGTCGCCGGAGTTCTCGATAAGCGGCTCTTTCGAGAAGCGGCCGAGGATCAGGTAGAACAGCCTGGCCGTGGCGCGTTTGAACCGCGTTTCGCCTTTGCGCGAGAGGCGCTGGGTGTGAACGATGTCGTAACCTTCGTCGATCCGCTCGATCAGCGTCGGGACGGTCTCGGGCGGATCCTGAAGGTCGGCGTCCAGCATGACGATGATGTCACCCGAGGCAAAATCCATGCCGGCCGTGAGGGCGATCTGGTGGCCGCGATTGCGCGCCAGGTGCACGACTTTCACGCGCGGGTCCTGGGCCGCCCAACCGTCCAGCAGCGCGCCTGTGGCGTCCGTACTGCCGTCATTGACGAAGAGGAACTCGAATTCGTATGGCCGGTTTCCATCGGCCACGCGACACACGCGCGTGTAGAACTCCTCGATGACCTCTTCCTCGTTGTAGCAGGGCGTGATCAGTGTGACGCGTGGCATGGCACCTCCTCGGCAGGCGGCGTGCGGTCTATGGCGTCCAAGGCCAGGTTGACGCGGCTAAAGGCGAACAGGGCGAGGCATAGGAACAGGGCGTACAACGCGCCGATCTTCTCGGGCCATATGGTGATTGCGCCGACGGCGGCCATCCCGGTCATGAGGTCGGTCACGCGCGCGGCCAAACGGCCGGTCTCGAGTTCATGCCGCGCCGCCGGCTGTGGTTGGATGATCCGCCACAGCGCACGCATGGTGGCTACTGTGATAACCACTGCCATCGGCGCGAACAGGACCACGCGCGAGGCCGGCCACGAATACTGGTCGATGGCGTTGACGTCGTACAGCCCGAGGAGGCCGCCAAGCGTGGACGTGGCGCCCCGGCACGTGACGAAGACCAACAAGAAGACACTGAACACGACGGATACATCGCTGCGCCGATCGAAGAGGCCGTCCGGATCCCCATCGGCCTTCCCCATCGCGGCGGCGAGGGCCACGGCATAGAACAATCCGAGGAGGACCCCTGTCAAGACGAAGCCTTCGATGAACGTGAACACGAGAATGAGCCAGACGCCCAGCGCGGACGCGATGGTGGCGCTCCATTCGCTGAGTCGGCGGCGCGGCTCCGGTGGCGTAACCGGTGTGCCGTCGGGCCGATGGGCCGCGTCAACGCGCCCGATGGCCCAATGGAGCGTCGCGGCGTAGAGGATGCCGAGGAAGAGGCCGGCGTTCAGCTCCCACATTTTCCACCAATCGATATACTGCGGTGCGTGCGAGTAGCCGAGACACCACAAGGCGCTCAGCAGGAAGCCTGGACCGAACCCGCCGCCGATGATGGCGCCGGCCGTCAACGTGCTACGATCCCGTTGGAACGCCGCGACGATCATCGCCCCCATCCACCATGCCACGACGACGAAGTTCTGCGTGTTTGTGTAAACGGTGCGTTCCAGATGCGAATCAAGAGCGCCGGCGTATAGGCCTAAGTCGTGGTGAGGGAAGAAAATCCAGGGACATGCTTTGACCAGGAGCCAGCCGCCCAAGGCGGTCGCCGCCGGCACGAAGATGCGTGCCGCCCAGCGCCGTGCCGAAGCCCTGTCGCCGAGGGCCCATCCCAAGGCGATACCGCCCGGCGCGCCCCAGCCGATGCCGCAGATGGCGAACCAGACGTAGCCGACCCACGGTGCGATGGGAACGATCTCGTCGCCCACATGGAATTGGCCGCGAATCCAGGACACGTACTGGCCGTAGCCGAGCTCGCCGCCGAGGGCGATGCCGAGGCCCAGCCACAACGCGATGCCGCGCGCGTCGATGCCCTTTCGGCGGCATAGATAATACCAGAGCACGCCCCAGGTCAGGCCGGGAACGATGGTGCCGTCGACTCCGTTCCAGCCACCGGTGCCGCGGATCGCCCACGCGATCGCGCCCATGGCGCCGAACAGCAGCATCGGCAGCCACAGATCATTGGCCGAGGCGGCCTTCGCGGCGCGATGCCGCTCGTACCGGGCCGGATCCACTACGCCCATCATGTTCCGCGGTCTCCATTCTCCCTGTGCACGCATCTTGGCACCATCGCGACCAACGTATCAAACACAGGTGCGCGCCATGGGCTATCTTCTTGAGATATCGCCCGCCAAGTGAGTAGATTCAAGACCAACAACGGGGCGGAGGGATGGAATCATGAAGCGGAAGGAACATCGGATATCGAGTGCGCGTTCAGCCCTGGGGCGGCTTCTCGGAACGGCGGCGATAGCCTGTCTGTGGTGTTTCGCGTTCGGACATGCCGCCACGACACAAGACCATTACTATGCCTACGATGCCGTTCAGGACGAGCACGGCGTCATCGCGCCGTGGTATACGGGCCAGAATGGCCTCTGGGACTATCGCATACGGATCGCCGCCGAAACGCTGAAACGTTATCCCTGGACGGACGCCGATAAGGCGGCGGCCGCGGTGCCGGCCTACGTCTTCAATGGCCATTGGGCCATCAGTCCGGATGGCGTTATCACCATTCCCGAGCTGAAGAACTGGGACAACGGCGATCTCGGCCAGCGCGCGGCCTACGTGTTATCGGGATTCGTCGACTACTACCGGTACACGGGCGATCCGGCCGCCATCGCCCATCTCTCGATGCTGGCCGACGTCCTCCTCGACTATTGCCAAACGCCGGCCAGTCATCCCTGGCCGAGGTTCCTGATCAGCGTTCCGACGCACGGCACCCCCTATCACCAATGCGATCCCCACGGCATGATTCAGCTCGATATCGTCGCCGAGGCGGGTTTGGCCCTGCTTCGCGCCTATCAACTCGTGGGCAACGAGCGCTGGTTCGACGCCGCCCGGCACTGGGCGGATCTGATGGCGGAGAAACGCTCGCGCGTACCGAACACGCCACCGTGGAATCGGTACGCCAATCCGGAAGATGTGCACTGGGAAGACCACATGACCGGCGGCGTCGCGTTTCTTCTGTGCTTCTTCGATGAACTGATCCGGATGGGCTACGAGGGGCCGGGACGCGCGATTCTCGAGGCACGCGAGGCCGGCATCGCTTACCTTCGCGACGTCCTGCTGCCGAAATGGACCGTGGATGACACGTGGGGCCGGAACTACTGGGATTGGCCTGATCCGGTGCAGGCCGAGAACGTGACCGAGTTCGTCGTGCGGTACCTGATGGAGCATCCCGACGAGTTCCCCAATTGGCGAAACGATGCGCGGAACATCCTCTCCCTCTTTCTGAACCGCACGAGCGTGTGTCCCGGCTCACGAGGCGATGTCTACAACGGCGCGTGGGCCTACCCCGAGTCGTCGAGTTGCTGTGGCCGCTCCCTGTGGTACGGGCCGCTCGAGCTGGGGCCGATATGGGCGCAGTACGGCACGCTCGCCGAGAGCGTTTGGGCGCGGGAGATCGGGCGACGCCAAATCATCCTCGCCAACTATGACGGTCATCCCACGGGCGTCGTCGAGGATAACCTGGACGGCGGGCCCATTGTGGCGGGAGGCTGGTTTAAGATCGCCCACCCCATGGCGCTGAAACACGTGCTGAACGCTATTGCTTGGCTGCCCGACGTGTTCGGCGCGAACCGCGAGAACCACATCGTGCGGTCGACGGCGGTGGTGAGCCACATCGTGTATGGTCAAGGCCGGATCGCCTATACCACCGTCGACGCCCCGGCCAATACCGTCGATATCGTTCGCTTAGCCTTCCGCCCAACCTCCGTACGGACGGGCGAGACCTCGCTAACTCTCGGCGCTGACCTATCCGCCAACGGCTACCGCGTTGAGCCATTGGACTCCGGCGATTTCCTGGTGAGCATTCGGCACGATGGCGCCAAGGATGTATGCATCGAAGGTGAGGATCCCCAAGGCGTGATCTCCCAGGACGCCCTCGGTTTCTCCGGCGAATGGAGCACCGAGAACGGCATCCGCGTGTCCTCCTCGGCAGACGCAGCCATGACGTGTGCCTTCCGCGGCAACCAAGTGAGACTGATCGGCTCAGCCGGCCCTCGGGGTGGGCTGGCGGACGTCATCCTCGATGGCGAAAAACAACGCGTCGGCGTCGACGGCTGGATTCCCGGCGCACGGCGTGATCGCCAGGTCTTGTATTACCGCAACGGCCTGACGCAAGGCGACCACACGATCGAGATCATCGCGCGGGGCGTAGGAAATCCGCAGTCCGAAGGCGCCGAGGTGTACGTCGAGGCGGTTCAGTATTCGGAAGCTACGGGCACGACAGACTACGGCAGCGGCGGCGGTCCCACCGAAACGCAGCGCATGATCTTCGGCTATCCGGGCCGCGAGGACTACGTGGACTCGCTCGGAAACGCTTGGCGCCCGGCCACGGAGGTCGTCCTGCGCGCCGGCGCCGGCCGCGATGTGGTGGCGGAACACTGGTGGACGGCGCGGCGACGCCTGGCCATCGAGAACACGCCCGACGCCGAGCTGTACCGCTACGGCATCCACGGCGAGGAGTTCTGGGCGAACGTCACCGTGGCGCCCGGTGCCTACTACGTGCGGCTCAAGTTCGCCGAGACTCGAAACGCGGAGCCCGAATCGCGCGCCGTCACCATTGCCCTCAACGGCATCGAGGTCGTCCAGGACATGGACATTGCCGCCACGGCCGGCGGCCTGTACAAGGCTACCGATCTCGTGTTCAACGACGTCGTCCCGGACCATGGCGTCATCGAGGTGCGGTTCCGCAACGGCCATCATGGAGAGGCAATCACTCAGGCCCTCGAGGTCGGCCAGGGTGCCGGCGGCGCCGGCGCGACGCCCGTGTGCCTTCCGCGTGTGGCGGAACCGTCCGGCGATGGCAACCTCCTGCAAAATCCAGGTTTCGAGGACGGCGTGAAGGGCACGCTCGGCTCGATGGGCGATCGAGTCGAGGGTATCGGTTGGACGCATCTGTTTGCCGGACCGACGCAGTGCTACATTTGGGGCGAATCCGGCTACGACATCCATCCGGAATGGGGCCTGCCCTCGTATCACGCCGGAAAGGAGGCCATCCGAACCCATACCGAAGGCCACGGACACACGGTGATCTACCAGGATATCCGCGTCGCCTCGGATGCCGACTACGAGGCCTCGGTGTGGGTGGAAGCTGCCGACCTGCACGGCCAAGGCTTTGGTGCCGATCCCGCCGATTCCGCCGGGCTCCAGATTCAGGAATTGGACGCCACGGGACGGATCGCCGTCGACCACGGCAAAGTCGCCGTGAACAAGGCCGGGCCGTATCAGCGGCTGGCCCTGCCGTTTCGCACGGGCTCGGATACCACGAGCGTCCGCTTCGTGCTCGATACGGTCCAGATCGGCCCGTACGACCAAGGCCACGTGACCTACGACGATGCGGCATTGCTGGCGCGGTGAGCCGCATGTCGTGGCCCGCAGGAACAAGAGGGCGGCTGCGCGGCGTTATTCGTGATTGGCTAATCTGACGGCCTCGACGGAAGGTCGTCGGTTCTTGAGCGCACCGAGTCTCGTGCGCAGACGAGGTCTCCCGTGAAAACTGACTTGGTAATCCTAGTAATCGAGGCGATGTCGGCATATCTCCTCGTGCTCCTAGCCCATTCGCTGCGGAGCCGAGTGGGACTGGCCCATTTCTATGCTCTGATCGGTGGGCTCACCGCCGTCATGTCGTGGGTAACGGATGCGGGCGTCCGGGTGGACGTGGCGGGCATCTCTTTCATGGTTGGATCGACGGTCTTCTACACGGCGCTGCTGTTGGGCGTGTTCGTGGTGTACGTGTTTGACGGGCCGCGGGCCACGCGGGTCGCTATCTCAACCATCGCCGGCGTGTCGATCATGGTGCCGCTGATCGCGTTTGTCCTGCACCAGCAAGTGGGGATTTCCGGCCACGCGCCGCTAGGCGCCATCCCCGTGCCCAGCCTTCGAATCAACACCGCCTCCGTGCTGGCCACCGTAGCCGACTTGGTGTTCCTGGCCGTGGCGTGGGAATTCCTGGGCAAACCGAGGCTCCGCATACCGCTCTGGCTGCGATCCTTCCTCACGCTCCTTGGCGTTATGTGGCTCGATGTGTTCCTGTTCTCGACGGGCGCCTTCGCGGGCAAGGCGGAGTATGTAGGCATCATGAGCGGAACGCTCTTGAGCCGCCTCGTCATCTCCGTGTTTGCCTATCCGCTCCTGTACCTGTACTTGAACTGGCAGAACAAGAAGGTGGGCATCGTCATCGAACACCGTCCGGTTCTCGCCATTCTCACGGAAATCACCGAGATGAAGGCGGAACTCAGTCTCGCCCAACGGGAAATCGAGCGGCGCAAGCGGGTCGAACGCGAGAAGGAGGACCTGATCGAGGAACTCCGGCACGCGCTTTCGGAAGTGAAGACCTTGCGCGGCTTCCTGCCGATATGCGCGAACTGTGGGAAGATTCGAAACGATCAGGGGTGCTGGCAACCGTTCGAGGCGTATGTGCAGCAACACAGCGAGGCCATGTTCAGCCACAGCATCTGCACGGAATGCGCCCGGCTACTCTATCCTGAGTATAGGCCCTCGTCCCTCGAGTAGGTTCCTGCGTGGGGCGACGACCGGAGGACTTGCACGGCGGACTGTTCCATTGAGCCATGGTACTGAAGACGACTCGCTTGACTTTGCCGTCGTCATTCGGCATCATATCGAAAGCGATAGAGGCAGAGACTCGGAGGGTGGCGCTCGCCGCCAGCCGCAGGGTAGGCCGTGAGGCGACCAGACGCTTTGCCATGGGTACGGTCAGCAAGTTCCGCCTAGCTCCATCTACCTGATGGGGAGAGGTGTAGAGATTGAGGCCGAGGAACCGTTCTTGCAGCGGTTCGTCGGCCTTCTCTCTATGTGGAAACGGCCGACGCGCGGGTCGGATCGAACGAGGACCTTGATGGATCGGGAGATGCGGTAGCCATGGCCGTCTTGCGCGAGATGGAGGCTCGGATTGTCGAGGCGGTAGCCGGGTTCGAGCGCGAGCAGATGGCGCTGCACCCGACATCGATCGTCGTGAACCTTCAGTCCGACACGTTGTTCGTTATGTTGCAGGGCATCACGTTTCCGGCCGCGAGGGATTGCGCCCAGGATGAGTACTGCCAAGGACTGCTCGAGGAGTACTATACGAGAACCTTCGACGCGGGGAAATACGCGCTCGAGGAAGAGATCCAGGAAATCCTGAACCGAGCCGTGGATCATTCGGCCATGCGAGTGGATTCCGTTGCCGGGAATGGCGTGCTTCAATTCATGCTGGGGGATTCCCTCGATACGCTGTGACCGGCCGAAGCCACTAGACGACACCAACGCGCACCAACGCGCGCGATACGAGGACGTAGAGTACGCTGGAGAAGCGAAAGGAGAGCATCGTGAGCAACATGCTACGAAACAGGATGGACCACGAGAGTTACCGGAAGCTCATGGCGATCGACAACGCGGCGCTGCACGCCTTCGTGACGGACGCCGTGGAACTCTGCGATCCGGACTCCGTCTGGGTCAGCAGCGACGCGGCTGAGGACATGGCCTACACGCGCCAGATGGCCGTTCGTCTCAAGGAAGAGAGACCGCTTAAGACCGAGGGGCACACCATCCACTTCGACGGCATCAATGACCAAGGTCGCGACCGCGGGACGACCAAGTATCTGGTTCCTAAGAATGAAACGCTGGGCAAGGCGCTCAATCAGATCGAGCGTGAGGAAGGTCTTGCCGAGATTCGCGGTCTCCTGAAGGGCTCGATGAAGGGCCGCATCATGTGCGTCCGATTCCTCACCTTGGGACCCAATCATTCGGCCTTCAGCATTCCTTGTGTCGAGTGTACGGACTCGTTCTACGTGTCCCATTCCTTGGACCTGCTCTACCGCCCAGGCTACGAAGAGATCAAGCGGCTGGGTTCCAAGGCGCAGTTCTTCTCTATCCTGCACTCGTGCGGACCCGTAGACGAGCGAATGGTCAGTTCCGATGAAGAGCATAAGCGCGTCTACATGGATTACACGACCGACACCGTGTACGCCGTCAACACGCAGTACGCCGGCAACACGGTGGGCCTGAAGAAGCTGGCCCTTCGCTTGACCATCCGCAAGGCCGACCGCGAGGGCTGGCTCGCCGAGCACATGTTCCTCTTGGGCGTCGGCAGCAAGAAGGGCAAGACATACCTCGCCGGGGCGTTTCCGAGCGCCTGCGGCAAGACGTCTACCGCCATGCTGCCCGGAGAAAACATTCTCGGCGACGACATTGCCTACTTCCGAGCCGTTGACGGCCGGTGCATGGCGGCCAACGCCGAGTCCGGTATCTTCGGCATCATCCAGAATGTCAACGCGAAGGACGATCCGGCGATCTGGGACGTCCTGACCAAGCCCGGCGAGGTCATCTTCTCGAACGTGCTGGTCAAGGATGAAAGGCCGTACTGGCTCGGGATGGATGCGCCGACGCCCGACGACGGAGAGAACTTCTCGGGCCTGTGGCGCAAGGGCAACAAGGATGCCAGCGGTGCCGAGATCCCCCTCGCGCACAAGAATGCCCGGTATGCCGTGACACTCGATGCGCTGGCCAACTGCGATTCGGAACTGGACAATCCCGCCGGCGTCGAGCTGGGCGGCCTCATGTATGGCGGGCGCGATGCCAAGGCGTATGTCCCGTGCCAGCAGAGCTTCAGTTGGGAGCATGGCATTATCGCCTACGGCGCAAGTCTCGAGACCGAGACCACCTTCGCCACGGTCGGAAAGGAAGGCGTACCCGAGATCAACCTGATGAGCATTCAGGACTTTGTGGCCATCCCGCTGGGCAAGTACGTCCAGAACAACCTTGATTTCGCCAAGAAGCTCAAGCGGGTGCCGCTGGTGTTTGGCGTCAACTACTTCCTGCGCGACGCAGACGGCCAGTTCGTCAATGGCGTGCGCGATAAGCATGTGTGGGCTAAGTGGATGGTGCTGCGCATCCACGGCGATGCGTCGGCCATTCGGACGCCGACCGGCTGCATTCCGTGCTTCGAGGATCTCCGACAACTGTTCAAGGAGGTGCTCGACAAGGATTACACCGCCGAGAACTATGACAGCCAGTTCACGATCCGCGTGAAGGAGAACCTGGCCAAGCTCGATCGGGTGGAGGCCTTCCACCGCGAGCACGTGACGGACGCGCCATCCATCCTGTTCGAGACACTGGCCGCGCAGCGGGAGCGTCTCCTCGAGGCTCAACGCCAGTTCGGCGACTATATCGCGCCGACATGTTTTCCCCGCGAGTAGTCGTGACCGGTAGTCCCATGCGGTAGAAGACCGGGGAAATCGCCGTGCCCCCGAGGCAGCGGTTTCGCCGGTTCGGTTTCAATCGAGTAGGAGGGGGAGAAGCTTCTCCCCCGTCCTCTCACACCACCGTACGTA
>DAIPKA010000002.1:0-233612 GCA_036769985.1 Candidatus Hydrogenedentota bacterium
GGTGTACCACCGGATGAGCGGTGCCGAACGCCGCCAGCCCCTGGTGACGCCGCTGCCCGTGAGCACCGCCGGCGGGTCCTGAACGAAGCGTCGGCGCGCGAGCCTCCCCGAAAGTATGGGAGGCTCGCGCGCCATGACGCGCCTCCGGCTGCTCGTCCCGCTCCTGATCGCCTCCTGCGCCTCCACCCCTCCGCCCTCGCCCTCGCCTTCGCCCTCGCCTTCGCCTTCGCCTTCGCCCTCGCCCTCGCCTTCGCCTTCGCCCTCGCCTTCGCCCTCGCCCTCGCCCTCGCCTTCGCCTTCGCCTTCGGCACCAACCACGGCAAAGGAAGCGCTGGGACCAGCAGCCAGCGCGGAGTTGCCTGCGGCGTCCACGGCCGTTCCTGCGGCAATCTGGATACCAAGCTGACCGACCCCCGTGATGTCGGAGATCTTCACCCTGCGGCGCTCACTCCCCGTACCGGAGACACTCAGCGTCCCCGTTGGCCCTGTCGAGACCAGCGAGACGTTCGCCGGGGCAAGAGTAATAAGAGAAGCACCGTCATAGGTAACCACGTATTCGACTGGCCCGGTGGTCGTTGTCGAACACGATGGTGCGCCGACAGACACGCCCGGGCCGGTGTTGTCAATCGCGATCGTGGGGCTGGTCAGCTTTCCGCGAAGGCTCGTGCCACTGCCATTCTGGATCGTGGTTGTTCCGGCAAACGCGAGCTTGAGCGTACCTTCGCCGGAAACCCCGCTGACCACTACGGTGTACGCCGACGCCGGACCGGATGTGGGGGTGAGGTTGAGTCCTGTGCTGGCCACCGTTCCGGTCTTCGTAACAACCAAGTCGGCGACGTCGAAGTTGCTGACGGCCTCGCTGAAGGAAATCGAGAACGTGATCGCGTCCGAGTTCGTAGGCCCGAGCGGCCCAAGCCAACCGGTCCAATCGGGCGCATTGGACACAGCGCACAGTGAAGTTGCGGAGATCTGAAGCAATGCACTTGTAGCCGTCGAGAACAAGGGAAGCCCGACGGTATCTGTCACGTCGGATGTGAGACTCGCCTGCACACGAATACCACCGGTTCCCACCATTCCGGTAATAGTTACAATATAGTTCTTATGATCGCCGCTATCGGTCACTGATATGGAACTATACGAAAGCGAGCTTCCCGCCATGACATTCACGACCACGTCGTTCGCGTTGTTGAAATTCTGCACGGGCTCGCTGAATTGGACGTACAGGTCCAAGTTCGGGTCCGAGGTCGCCCCCACGTATCCGTGCGTAATCGCGTCCGCGTTCGGCCGGTTGTTGTCCACCACCACCGGATCGCTCGTGGCTGCCACGTTCGGTACGCCCAGACTGTCCCAGGCACAACCGGCGGGAATCGTGATGCTCAACCAACTGTTCCCGATGATATTGCTGATGGTGACCACCGGGTCACTCGTCGTTCCGTTGACAACCTGGACAGTGCCCGAAGGATAGCCGGAGCCTTGGTTCAAGGTGACCGATGTCAGATTCACCGTGACTGCCCCAACCAAGTGGACGTTATACGCCACAGGCCCGGTGGTCGTAGCGGCGGGAGTTGGCGGATCGATGACCACAATGGGGCCATCCGCAACGGCGAGACTCGCAAGGGCCTGAACGAGAACCCCGGCCATCAACACTGCGAAACCTTTGGATATCTTCATCTTACCTCTCCCGCCGGTAGCGCTTTCGGAGACGCGGCATGACACGCAGGCCATGAAGACCGCATCCCGCCTGTACGCTTCCCATTCACCATGAAAACCACCGAAGACCGCCCCCGACACCCAACGCACATCCAAGAATTGCGGGGCCATCCTGTTTCCTACAAAAGACGGTTCTCTTGCGCAAAATAAAGGCCTCCCAGGCCTCACTTCAGAGCAAAGCGAACAACTTCATCCGAGATGCCTCAGCCATCTCAGGAATGGCCGCTGCCCGCCCTCGAGCAACCAATCGATTCCTTGCCTTTTGCACATATTGTACATTATAGAGCGAATAGCGCGTAATTTCCAGAGCAACTCGAAAGAACCGCGACGTCCCTCACGCCAGGCCCCCCCGGAACAGCCGGAGCTAAGGCTTTGGCGCTATTCCTCTTGCAAATCCTGACTCCCGGAGAAACCAGTCCGCCACGCGCCGAGCCACCTCGGCCGCCCCGGCCTCGCTGAAATGGCAGTCGTCGTAGAAGAACTCGGGAGAACCGTTCATGGAATCGAGGTCCACGCAGGGCGTCTTGGATTCCTCACATACTTCACGAAGCGCCGCGTTGTAGCGGTCGATGGCCGTCCGCAACGATGGAATCGAGAGGTAGGCACCGTCCGCCAGCCAACCAAACCAGCACCGGCGTTCGGCCTCTGGAGTCATCGCGTCCGACCACAGCACCGGCTGGGTGGTAAACACCAAGAGCACCCCACGGGCTTGGCATACCGAAACGATATGCCGCAAACGGGACTTATACTGCTTGACCGCATCATCCAGCTCGGGCGCGTCGTCTCGGATCACCGCGGCGCGCCGTTTCGTGCGGCGTTCTTCGTATTCCGAGCCGTCTCGCGATTCGAGCCGGAGGCCCTCAGGCAGCCCGAGGCGGACAGCGTGGTAGAACTGGATGAGGTGCGCTTTGGCCCAGTAGGGCGGCCGAGGCCCCTCCGGCAAGGGGTCGCGCACGTGGAGCTTGAGGGTTTCGTCCGCCAGAATCGGGTACAGGTCGTTGATGCCGGGCTGGATCACGACTGCGTCGACGCCGCGCATCAACCGCGATTCCCGCAAGAACACGAGATGGTCCATGGTGGCGAAACCGCTGAAGCCCACGTTGCCTACCCAAATGCGCGGCTGGCCCAGTGCCTCATTCACATGCCGCATGAACAACGCCGGCCACGTTCTCGCATCGTCGAGGTAGACACATTCCGTCGTGCTGCCGCCAATACAGAGTATCTGATGGAGATGACCGGCGGGCTCCTCCCCTGGGAGGCGCACGCCTCGGGCATCGGTTGTGTAGTGGGTCGGGCCCGTGATGCCCGGCATCAGGCCCGGGGCCGGATCAAAGACCTTGTGGCCCGGCCCGCGCGTGTGGAACTCGGCGCGCACGCCGAATGCTTGATCTATCCGCGCCACACCCAGTTCAAGGAGCAGCAATCCGAACGCCGTCGAAAGCACCAACAGGATCAGCTCCGGCGCCCGCCGTTCAAGCATCCGCCGCGGCCGAGGCACCGCGAACACCAACGCGACGAAGCCGAGCGCGGCCACCGCCGCCAGTAGGACCAAGTGTTCGATACGGCCGATCGGCCGCCAGCGCCGACTCAGCGCCCAGGCAGCGTCGCATAGCACCAGCGCCGGCGCCGCGGCCAGAAACGCGGCCGCCAGCAAGGCGCGAATGCTGCGCTGTGGATCCATGATCTCGCCCTCTGCCGCTGGAAGTCACCGCCTGGTTACCGAGGAGAAACTAACACCGCCGTCCGCAGGGGATCAATACGATGTCACGTACTCGAAAAGCCTCGGCCCTTGGCCTATAATCGCCCACAACCAGCCGACGGGAGGATCTGCCTACGCGCACGATGGACGTCAACGGTAGCCTCGCATCGCCCGGTAACCGCGCGACGCGCCACGCCAGGGCGGGCGCCGCGATCTTCGCCCTACACGTGGCCGTCGCCGCACTGTACAAAGAGCTGGCCGGTGTGTCGCTCGATCCGGGCCCGGACTTCACCTGGGACGCCTCGTGGCACCTCATGCCGCTGGACCTCCTCAAGTCCCATCTCGTCGCGACCCTCGGGGACCTCCACGCCCAGCCGCCGTTCTACAATCTCTGGTGCGGCATCTTCGTCAAGCTCTTCGCGCCGAACCACATCGTCGCCATGCACTACCCTTCGATCATCCTTGGCGGCCTGATCGCGGCGATGGTGTACGGCCTGCTTCGACGGCTCGTTTCCAACCAGAAGGCAGCGTTCTTCATCGCCGCGTTGCTCGCCTTGAATCCTGCCCTGTTCCTCTTCGAGGCGAATCTTGGCTACGACCTCATCACCGCCTTCTGGGCAACGCTGGCCGTCTACGGCACGGCTCGCTTCTACGACGGCCGGCAGGATGCCTGGCTGTGGGTAGGGATCCTGGCCCTGAACCTCCTCATTCTGACGCGAAGCATGTATCACCCGGCCCTGCTGTCGGTCTTCATTCCGCTGGCGTGTATCGCGGCCGGCAAGCGCTGGCGACGCACCTTGGCCGTTGCGCTAATACTGAGCCTGCTGCCGCTCGGCTGGTGTGTGAAGAACGCCACCCGCTTCGGTTTCTTTGGCACGAGCAGTTGGGCCGGCCAGAACTGGTGGACCCATGTCTCCGCCAACTATGATCGCGCCGATCTCACCGGTTTCATCGACGCCGGCTTCATCGACGCCGTCGTGCTCGATGTGCTCGTCTGGAACCGACCTGACGCGTATGAGTCCTACGGCTTCAACAAGCGATCTCCGCGCTCGGCCCTCTCGCGCAACAACTACAATAACCTCAACATCGTCGATATCTCGCGCCTGTACGGCCGCAACGCCGCGCGCCTCGTTTACCATCAGCCGTTCCACTATTTGGTGAATGTGGCCAAGGCGTTCCGGATCTACTGCACACCGACGTCGCGCACGAAGTTCGTGCAGGCCAACGCCGGGAAGATGGGATTCCACGAGGCCTTCGTCTCGCAGATCGTCCAAGGGCAGTATTTCACCGGCCTGCTGGCGAGGTTCGTCCGAAAGGATCCGTTTCTGTCTTTCTGGTTCTTCGTGTTGCCCGGAAGCCTCATCGCGCTGGCCGTCAAGGCATGGCGTCGGTGCGGATGGTCGCGCGAGGCCTGGCTCGAGTACGCGCGTGGCGACGGACTCCTGCCGGCCCTGGCGCTGTTGATCCTGTACACAACCGTCGTGGCATGCCTGTTCGACTACGGCGAGAACGGTCGGTTCCGGTTCGCCATCGAGCCGATCCTCTGGCCCTTTGTCATCGGCGTGATCTGCGCGAGAAGGAGTCGCACGCCATGACGCCACGCCTGTCCGTAGTCATACCGACCTGGAACCGCAAAGGCCTGCTCGAGGAGTGCCTCACGTCGTTGGCCCATCAATTCTTTCGCGACTTCGAGATCGTCGTGGTCAACGATGGTTCCACGGATGGCACGGAGGCGATGCTGAAGGAGCGATATCCCGAGGTTCGCGTTGTTGCGTTGCCCGAGAATCGCGGATTCTGCCGCGCCATTAACGCCGGCATCCGCGAGGCTCGGGGTAGTCTCCTTTTTCTGCTCAACAATGACATGACTCTCGAGCCAGACTGTATCGAGCGTCTTGCCCTGGCCGCAGAGAACTCCACCGCCGCCCTATTCGCCCCCCTGGTTCTGTGGCGCGACGCCCCGGACACCGTCTACTCGGCCGGCGACCGGATCCGGCGCGACGGCCGGCCGGAGGCCGTCGCGTTCCGCTGCCCGCTCCTCGAGTTCACGGCACCCGACGAGGTCTTCGGAGTCTCCGCAGGGGCGGGACTCTATCGCAAGGCCGTTTTCAACCAAATCGGGCTATTTGACGAGCGTTTTGGCGCCTATTTTGAGGATGCCGACCTTGCCTTCCGCGCGCGCCTCGCGGGATTCGACGTGCGGTTCGTGCGTGAGGCCGTCGCCTATCACGTCGGTTCCGCGAGTATCGAAGGGCGCACCTGGTGGCGGGCAAGGCAATGCTACCGGAACCACGCGTTGCTCGTGATGAAGAACATGCCGCTCCGTTTGGCCATCCGGAACGGGCCGGTCATTATCGCTGAACGATACCATCAGATGGGCCGGGCCTTCTCGGCCGCGCGCACCGCCTTCGGAGCGGCTAGGGCCGCAGGGATTGTCCTTGCGGCATGGGCCTCGATCATTCGTCGTTTGCCTTACGCGCTACGTGAGCGCCGGCGAATCCAGGCCTCGCGCAGGATCGACCTCAAACGCTTGGACGCGGTCTTGGCCGATACTTCCCCGGCCAAGCGATCGCCCTAGTCCTATCCGGGCAGATCTCGGCCCAGGATATCGTTGATGACGACGCCGGCCGCAGTAAGTCCGATGATGCCGGGAACATAGGAGAGCACACCGAGGGGCGCGCGGATGCCCGCCGAGTCTTCCGCCGATTCACTCGGGGCGCCGCGACTCCAGGGCTCCGCCGGCCGTTCGATCGAGTAGACACACCGAACGCCGTCGGAAATGCCGAGGCGCTTGAGGGCCTGGCGCACCCGCCGCGCCAGAGGACACACCTGCGTTTCGCGAATATCGCCAACGCGGACGGCGGTCGGATCGTACCGCAAGGCCGCGCCCATACACGCCACGAAACGCAGCCGAGAACCATGGAGCCACGCCAGCACACCGGTTTTAGAGTCCAGGCTGTCAATGGCGTCCACGACAAAACCCACGGCCCCGCCCAGCAATCGCTCTACGTTGGCCGCCCCGACCACCGTCTGAATCGGCTCAACACGGGCCTCCGGGTGGATCGCGGCGATACGCGCCGCAGCGACTTCGACCTTCGGACACCCCACGGTATCCTCGAGCGCCAGTAGCTGACGGTTGATATTCGAAGGACTCACGATGTCCGAATCCACCAGCGTGAAGTGTCCGACGCCCGCCCGAGCCAACGCTTCGAGTGCATAGGAGCCGACGCCGCCAAGGCCCAACACGGCCACGTGCGCCGCGCGCAGCCGCTGCACCCCGCCGTCACCCACGAGGAGCGCCGTTCTGGAAAACCGTTTGTTCACTCACACCTCGAATCCGAACAGGCGACACGCGTTCGCGGTGCTTGCCGTGGCCACCTCCTCTTCCGTCACACCCAACATCTCGGCGGCGGCGGCCAGGTTGTACCGAATGTTCGCCGGCACATTCGGTTCACCGGTGCCGCGTTTCTGCACCGGAGGAATGTCCGGGCTGTCCGTCTCGAGAAGGAATCGATCGGGATAGACACGTTCGAGCACGCGCGCGCGTTTCCTGCTGTTGCGATACGTCAGTGAACCGCCGAGGGAGAAACTGAACCCAAACGGCCACAGGTCTTCCACTACCTCGACGCTTCCCGAGAAGGCATGGACCACACCGCCGGCTTCCGGAATGCCCGCCGTCTTCAACACGCGGACCAAGTCGCCGAACGCCCCGCGGCAATGGACAATGATGGGCAGGCCAAGATCGCGCGCGACACGCACCTGTGCTTCGAACACGGCCATCTGCTCGTTCATGGATGGCGCCTCGACCTTGCCATCGAGGCCGATCTCGCCAATGGCCACGGCACCGCGTGCCCGCGCGTCGCGCAGTTCTTCAACTCGACTGAGGTCACCCGGAGTGATGTACCAGGGATGGATGCCGAGGGCGAACTCGATCTCCGGATGGGATTGGGCCAGTCGTTCGGATTCGGGCCACTGGGCCGGCGTGATTGCGTTCGTGATGAGTTTGGCGACCCCTGCCGCGCGGGCATCCTCGAGCACACGGCCGAGGCAACCGGCGAAACACGCCGACTCGAGATGACAGTGTACGTCGACCAGTTTCACGCCGTCTCCTTCATCAGGCGATCGAGCACCGCCGTTACAAGATACTCCGGAGACTGGCCCGCGTCCAGCACCAGATCGGCAAACGCCTGCGTAGGCAAAACATAGCGCCGGTACATCGGCACGGCGACCTCGGTGAACTGGGCACGCACTTGGCCTGTACTCCGGCCGCGCTCCGCAACATCGCGCGCCGTCCGCCGCTCGAGACAGCGCTGGACGTCGAGGTCCAGAAAGACCTTGAGGGCCAACCGCGCGCGCACGGGCGGCCAGTACAGCGCGAACAACCCCTCGAGGAGCACCACCGGCGCAGGCTCGATGCGCTCCGTCGCAGGCCCGCGCGTATGCGTCGTGAAATCGTACACGGGCTTCTCGGTGGGCCGCCCCGTGGCCAGCGCGTCAAGGTGCTCGACGAGCAGGTCGTCCTCGATCGCCTCCGGCGCGTCGAAGTTGACGGCTGTCCGCGCCTCGAAGGGCACGTGCGAGAGATCGCGGTAGTACGCGTCTACGGCCAGTAGGGCGGCCTGGATTCCTTGCGCAGCCATGCGCTGCACGAGCCCTTCGGCGAGTCGAGTCTTTCCGGAGCCGGACGGCCCGGCGATGCCTACCAGTAGAGGTCGTCGCCCGTCGCCCATGGCGTCCCTTCTCCGCCGTGGCCCGACTCGACGAACGCGAGGCGGAGCGTCTCCGTCTGGTGGAAGGCCTTGGTGATGAATCCAGCGATGGATTCCCGCGCGGTCTCCCCGTCGGAAACACAAACGCGTGTCCGGGCGCCGGCACGCAACCATGGGTGGAACACGCCCTCCTTGCGGACGCGCTCGATGGGACTGCAGTCGTAGTCGGAGGCCAACGCAGCGCCGGGCGTATACAGAAGAGACTGTGAACTTTCATCGTTCTTGAGGACCTGAGCGGTCCGCGCGTGGAACTCCCGAGCGTCCAGCGCCGCGAGCCGGCGGCTAACCGTCCGGTCATTGTCTTGGCCCAACACGAGGTCAAGGTCGCGGGTCTCGGCATGGCGCGCGAGAATGGCACCCAGGCGCTGCACAATGCGACACCCCACGGCCAACGCTTCATCCGAAGCGTGGACCTCGGTTCCCGTCATGGCTTGTACACACTCATTGAGTCCCGTCACGGTCACGAGCCATGCCATGTGATCGAGTTCAAAGAAAGGATGCCCATCGCGTTTGACGGACAAGAGGGCCAGCGGCCCAACGCTCTTAGCCGCCATAAGGCGTTCGACAAAGGCTCGCTTCTCATCGTGCGCTTGGACGACGACCTCGACGACCCGTTCAAGCTCCGCCATCAGCATGGCCTCGTTCTCGGCGCGGTAGGCTGCGCGCGGCAGGTTCATCGTAACGCACTGCGCCGCCGTGTGCAGCGGCTGCCACACCTCGGGACTCTCGATGCACTCGAAGCGGTGGCGGTCGAAGAGCACATGCAGATTGCCCCGCCGGACAGCTACGTCGGCTACATGATTCAGGAAGGCCTCGTGGCCCGGCGCCCCGAAGAACTCGGGCGATATCCGAATGAGCGGAAGGGGCGCAGCAAAGGAGATCCCCCCCACCCCGCCTTCCCGGAACACATCGAGAAAAGCCCACGCGAACTGACGCGCGGTGAGCGCGTATTCGCCGTAGCGCCGGCCCGTGTACTCGCCGCCCGGCCCGACGGCCTCGATATCCTTCAGTATCGCCGGAACATCCCAACAGATCACCACCTCGGCCGGCGGCACGCGCTCGCCATGGGCCGCTGCCCGATGGGCGAATTCGAAGATGATCATCTGGGCCAACTGGCGCAGGCCTGCCTCATCCAGGTCACTCACAAACGGCGCAAAGAAGACATTCACCGCCTCCCACACGATGGGGCCGGCGAAGTAGCTCTGCAGCGCCGCGCTGAAATGCAGCATCTGGGCCAGAAGCGTGTCGGGATACTTCGGCGGACGCGAAACGCCCCGCGATCCGAAGAACCCGATCCCGAACCGCTTCACGTACTCGAGCGACAGCGACGTCGTGTGAAGACGGTCGATAAAACCGAGGTCGTGGATGTGGATGTCGCCGCGGCGATGGGCATCCGCGACCAGCGGCGAGAACACGTGGCCAAGAGCAAACTCGCGTTTCACCGATTCGGCCAGGATGAGATCGGTCGCCACCGGGTCAACGGCCACGGGGCCCATATGCGGCCCGCAGATGATCTGTTCTGCGTCGTACAGAGGCACCCCGAGACGCCGGTGCCGGTGCCCGTGATCCTCGAGTCCGTGCTCCAGCAGTTTGGCCGTAACCATCTCACGGACGAGGGGCGCGGTCAGCGTCTCAAGATGGGCCGATTCGATTTGCTGCTCGACCTCGAGGGCGATCAGACCCGCGGTGATCTCATCCAGGCCCGTTTCGCGCACCAAAGCCGCCACGATCCGTTCGCGGTCCCAGGCCGCCAACGTCTCCCGGCTCGTGCGGACCATCCGTGTCGACGCCCCCCGCTCGGGACGCAGATCCAGGTTCATCCGCGCCTCGTCCAGCTCCCGCCAGAGCGCCGTTGTATCGCCATCGCGGAAGCGGCGGATGCGACCTCTCCGATCACGGTAGCGCACGTAGGCCACGGCCGTTCGCGTGTGGCCCATCTCGATGAGCACCTTCTCGACGGCATCGTGGACCTGGTCCACGGTCGGCGGGGCACCGTTCACCTTCTTCACCAGGTAGATCGTGACCGCCGCGGCCAGGTCTCGGGCGCGGTCGGCATCGTGACCGCCAATGGACTGCGCCGCCCGGAGAATGGCCTGCGCGATCTTGGTCTGGTTGAAGGGTACCTCGCGCCCATCGCGCTTGACAATGGTTTGGATGGCCTGCGGCGGCGCCATGAACGGCGTCGGGAAGGAAAGCTGATCGTCAAAGACGCCTTCTCGAACGGGTTCGCGATGGTCCGGCGTCTCGAGTTGATCGAATTCTGTCATGGCGATCCGGAAATCTCCCAAAACCGCAGCCCAACGGGTCCAGCCCAGGGCTCCCGCCGTCTGGAGCGCCCGCATCACGATGGCCAGTGTACCGCACTGCCGGTAGAAAAGCCAACGCGGCGCGAGTTCTCCCGCGCCGCAGTACGCCTTGCCTTCAACTGGACGAGGTCAGATGAGCATCTCCTTGAGCTCGTCCATAAACTCGTTGATATCGCGGAACTGCCGGTACACCGAGGCGAAACGCACGTACGCCACCTTGTCCAACTGCTTGAGCTTGTCCATCACGGACTCGCCGATGGCCTCCGTGGGAACCTCGTGCTCCGTGGCATTGAACAGACAGCGTTCGACCTCGTCGATCAGGCCATCCACCTGCTCCATGCTCACCGGACGCTTTTCGACGGCTTTGAGGATGCCGCTTTTGAGCTTCCACCGGTCAAAGGGCTCGCGCCGGCCGTCTTTCTTCACCACCATCTGAGCGACTTCCTCGATCCGCTCATACGTGGTAAACCGCCGGCCGCAATTCAAGCACTCACGCCGGCGCCGGATCGCGTCCCCCTCCTTCGAAGTCCGGGAGTCAACTACTTTGCCCTCCCGTTCACCGCAGAATGGACAGCGCATTGAACAACCTCTCGGTTGAGCCCGAGCTTTGTACCACAAGAAGAAAACAAGCCTACTCGGGCACACCTACATCTTGTACGAGCGCGACTTTAACACATACTACATACGGTGTCAAGAAAAAAACGACAGGTCTGTGTCACCGTAATGCGCAGTCCGGAATCGTTTCAGCCCCCCCAGCTCCTCCCCCAAATCGGTTGTGGCGGCGTGCTCGAGAACAAGAAGTCCGCCCTCTTCGACCAGGCTCATATCTCTCAGAAGACGGGCCAGATCTCCGTAGCGGGTGAAGGCATACGGGGGATCGGCAAAGACAACACCGTACGGCGCGCGTTTCGGGGAAACGGCACCCAAACCTTCCGGTAACGACAAGCGAAGGCACTCGGCATGGGTGTCGAGGCGAGCCGCCTCGAGGTTGTGCGTAACCGTAGCGATCGCGGCCGGCGCATTGTCCACAAATGTGCACCATGCCGCCCCTCGGCTGAGCGCCTCGATGCCGTTGGCCCCAGTGCCCGCGAACAGGTCCAGGAAGCGCGCGCCAGGAATCCTGGGCATCAGAATGCTGAACAGCGCCTCACGGACGCGGTCCAGCGTCGGCCGAATTGCAGGTCCTCGCGGCGCTGTCAACCGAGTTCCTCGGGCAGTTCCTGCTATGACTCTCATGCGGACCGACTTCTCATGGCCTGTTGGCAAACGGTGGATAAGTCACTCTTGGCCATCGCCATCACTCGCTTTCGGGCACTGCCTCGGAACGGACATGAACTGTCTCCAAGAACGCAAGTCGTTGCAATGACTAACCTTGCCTTCATCGGGAACGTCCTGAACCTCTGCGCGCGGCCTCTCTGTCGGACGAAGCGAAGACCGTGTGGATAACTCCGTCAAAAACCAGTTGTATTGGGGAGAAGCTGTGGATATCTCCCTATTCAGGTTTGGCACAGCTCGTTGGCGAAATACGCCACGGTCCGCTCCAATCCCACGGCCAAAGGGATCGTCGGTTGCCAGCCGAGCTTCTCCTTGGCCAGTGAGATGTCGGGCTTGCGGCGAGTGGGATCGTCCGCCGGCAAGGACCTATAGATGATCTCGGACGGGCTGCCCGTGATGCGGAGGACTTCCTCGGCCAGTTGCTTGACGGTGAACTCACCGGGATTGCCCAGGTTCACAGGTCCCGTGAAACCTTCGCAATTCATCATCCGAATCATGCCTTCGACGAGATCGTCCACATAGCAGAATGATCGGGTCTGGCTACCATCGCCGTAGATCGTGATCGGCTCGCCGCGCAGGGCCTGAACCACGAAATTGCTGACCACTCGACCATCGTTCACGAGCATATTCGGCCCGTACGTGTTGAATATCCGCACAATTCGGATATCCACTCCGTTCTGTCGATGGTAATCGATGAACAGCGTCTCCGCGATCCGTTTACCCTCGTCGTAGCAACTCCGTATGCCGATGGGATTCACGTTGCCCCAGTACGACTCGACCTGAGGATGGACCTCCGGATCGCCGTAGACCTCGGAGGTCGACGCCTGGAGCACGCGCGCCTTGATCCGCTTGGCCAGGCCGAGCGAGTTGAGCGCGCCGAGCACGTTGGTCTTGACGGTCTTGATCGCGTTGAACTGGTAGTGCACCGGGGACGCCGGACACGCCAGGTTGTAGATTCGGTCCACCTCGACCAGAATCGGTTGGGTGATGTCGTGCCGGATCAGCTCGAACCTTGGATTGCCGAGGAAGTCGACGATATTGACCTTTCGGCCCGTGAAGAAGTTATCCAGGCACAAGACCTCTTCGCCGGCATCGAGCAATCGCCGGCACAGGTGCGAGCCGATGAAACCGGCGCCGCCCGTAACCAGATTGACTATGGCCATCGCGCTGCCTCTCCTCTCTGCCTCCCGCGACGAGAGTATACGGGCTCCGGCGGCGGAGGGCAAGGAACCCAACACGGAACCTCACTCGAGCCCGGCCCGGCTCACGTCGATGGGGGCGATACCGAGCCCCACGGCCGGCGAATCCGCGGCAAATCGGATCGCGCCGTTCTCGCCGCCCGATACGCCCGGATCGGCAAAGGTGTTACCCGAACCGAAGTCCAACGGGGCTTCGCCCACGTCCTTGTATTGGTCGAGCGCACGGCCCTCGACGACTCCCGCCGCACTGAAGATCACATTGTCCTTGAAGGTGGCCATCGCGGCCGGATTGGTGATCATGATGTGGCCTTGGGCACATACCACGTTTTTCTCGAAGGTGTAGCCTTCGCTGCGCGTGAAGGTCAGCCGGGCATTCTGAGAAATCAGGAACACGTTGTTCCGAACGACGTTGTTCTTGGCGATGTGGTTGTGCAATGGCCACGCCACGTTCACCGAGAGGTTGCCTTCCACGGTGCACCCCTCGCACAACTCGTCAAGGTAGTAGGCCGAGGCCCCGTAACCGCCGGTATCCACGATGTCGCGCACGAAGTTGCCTCGGATCTCCACGCCCTTGCCTCCCGACACGTAGATGGCCGCCCCGTCGTGTAACTCGAGCATGGGCCGGTAGATGAGATTGCTCTCGATCACCGAATTCTCGCCGCCGAGGGCGATGGCCGAATACGGCGTATCGTGGATTTCGTTGTGGCGGATTGTGGCGCCGCCGCCCGTCCACAATCCGATGGCGCTGGGATACGTCAGGCCCACGTCGTGAATGTGGTTGTTGACCGCCACCGCCCCGTCGCCGCGCGGCATGATGCCGCAGGCGCCGGTATGGTGGACATGGCAGTCCTCGATGCGCAGGCCGGCGCACTTCCAAGTGCGGATGCCCTGCCCTCCCACGTTCACCACTTCCACGTTCGACACGCGCAGATTCGCCGTCGATGCGGCCGAAAGCGCTCCCTCGAAGGCGCCGGCCCCGAAGTCCCCCGCCTTGAGGGGCGTATTGGACACGCTCAATCGGAGTCCGCGGATCGTGATGTCGCTCGCCGGATGGTCATCCGTACCGCGAACGACCAGGATGCTCTCGATCACCGGCGCGATCACGTCCGCCTCGCCCATATCCTCGCCTGGCAGCGGCCAATACACGAGCCGCCCGGCGGTGCGGTCGAGGTACCACTGCCCGGGGTCGGTCATTCCCTCGCGGGTGTTCCAGACCACGTAGTCGTGGACATCGAAGGCGCCCGGCGGATGCCGCGTCGGCGTATTGAAGGTCAACACGCGACTCTCCGCGTCCATGGCCGCCAGGCCCACGGCCGATTCGTCCCACATGTGGTAGACGGTGATTTCCGCGTTCCGGACATCCAGCCACGGCCCGAGATCGTCCGGGCGGTATACGAGCCGGGTCAGTTCCTCCTCCGTCGGTTTCCGCTGCCACCCGCCGCCCGCCGTGCCCATCCACGGGACACTGAACGTCGTCTGGTGCTGCAACCGCCCCTCGCGCGGATACCGGGCGCGCGGGCAATACCGGCCGTTGACCACCAGGCTCCGGAAATCCCACGTGCCGTCCTTCACACCGGGCAAGTCTACCGCGTACAGATCCTCCTCCCATTTCGCCCAGCCGCTAATGCGTCGCCCGCCATACAGTGTCACCTCGGCGTTCGGCGCGGCCTCGATCGTCAGGCCGTTGTCGCTTGCATTCAACATCACCGGCGTCTCGAAGAAGTACTCGCCGGACAGCATGACAATCCGACGTCGTTCGCCCGGTGCCAAGGCCCGTGCCGCATCACGCGCGGCGGAGAGACTGGCAAATGGCCCGTCTGTTCCGGCCTCATTGGGCTCGGCCATACGCCCCGACCACGCATCGTTTCCCCTCGGCGCGACGAAGAACGTGTCAGCGGCCGTCGATAACGACACACACACAACAAGCACGGCCACCACCGCCGACCGGATTCTCATGATCTCGCCCACTCCCTGTCTGCAACGCACACCCATCGGTCGGCCGCAGGATGCGCGATGCCGCGCATCCGGTTCAAGATGCCCTGCCGTGGGGACGGATCATGGCAGGGATCGGTCGGATTGGACGGATTGGTCCGATCCGTCCCATGGTTCCGTACTCGCCAGCCCCTAGAGGTATCCCAGGGCTTTCAGGGCGTCCTTGGCGGCGGCGTCGAGCTGGACCTTCTCGCCGGGACCACGCCCCTTGGCCGCTGCGGCCTTGTCGGCCCGCCAACGAAGCGCATGGGCGGTGAGATAGTCCGTCATTACGGGACACAACGGCACGAGGTTGCAGGTCTCCTCGGGATCGCGGACCAGGTCGTAGACCTCGCGGCGAATGCCCGCGGAATCGCGAATCAGTTTGTAGCGGCTCCACACGAAGGTCTCGCAGGGATGCGTATTCTGCGACTGGGCGTAGTTAATCGGATCGTCATCGTCCGGCGCAAGCGGTTGGCTGAGGTCATTTCCGGCAACGCCCGGCGCCTCGACGCCAAACCAGCGGCAGATCGTGGGAAACAGGTCGACCAGGCGCACCGGCGCAGTCGCACGTGCGCCGGGTCCGGCGGGTTCAGGCCCGCGCACCACAATGAAGGGCACGCGGATCAGCGTCTCGTAGGGGGTATCGCTGTGGCCGAGGCAGCCGTGCTCGGCGAACTCCTCGCCGTGGTCGGCGAGGATGAAGATGGCGGTCTCCGGCCCGAGACCGAGGTCGCGCATGGCCGCAATGAGCTTCCCGAGACACGCGTCACCGTAGAACACATTTTCGTCGTAACGCGCGCGGAGATGGTTGACGCCTTCGCGCGACATGGGCCCGAGGCCCACTTCGGCGCGATGCATCGACTCATCCTCCGGCGGAATCGCCTGGACCGGGTCGCGCGTAAGCGATTCAGCGTGCGGATTGCCGGCCGCGTACGGCGCGTGCGGCGGGAAGTAGTGAACGTAGAGGAAGAATCGCTCGTCCTTGTGCTGCGTCATGAACTCGACGGCGGCGCCGGTGACCTCGTCGGAGGCTCGAGGCTTGTCCTGCGCCTGTGCCGGAAACACGAACCGGTAGGTATCGAAGCCGCGATTGAGTTTGTACTGCTCGCCGAAGAAGGTGTTTTCGCCGATGAGGCCGGTGCGAACGCCGGCGGCCTGAAGCGTCTCCTGAAGCGTCGGCACATCGGCGCTGAGCACGTCGTCCACATAGTACACGCGATGCTGGAGCGGATACAGGCCCGTCAGAATCGACACCACCGACGGATAGGTCCACGACGCCGCGGAGTACGCGCGGTCGAACACGACGCTCTTCGAGGCGAGGGCATCGACCGTCGGCGATACGCGGCGGTGAGCGCCGCCTACGCCTATTCCGGAGGCCCGTAACGCATCGAGCACGACAATCACAACGTGCGACACGGCGGGTTCGCCCATGGCGAGCGCAGGGGCGGCCGGTGGTTTCTTGGCGGCGTCGGGCGACGCACAGATCGCGGGAGACGGCCACGTGACGGGACCGGAGCAGCCGGTGGTATCGAATACGAGTTCGCGCACCATTCCGGCATGCGGCGATAGGTTCGCTTCGGTACCTTCGAACTCGAGCGGCCGCTCGCGCACCTCTTCGGGCGTGTCCCACCTCAGCAGCACCTTGGCGGCGGCGGGCGGCACGTCGCCGAACTGGAGCGCACACCGCTCGGCGCGCGGCAGGCAGAACGGGAACGTGATGCGCGTATCCGGCGGCTGCACGATCGCGCCATTGTCGAATGCCACCGGCGTCTCGAGGGCCTTCGCCGGCCCCTCATGATCGGCCGGCGTGATGGCCGGATCGTCCGGACGCACCAACTGAAGGGAGATCAGGCCAAAGCCAATCCGGCGCGAGTCGGCCGTCTCGCCGCCACGTCCGACATCCTTGGCCGAAAGCGCGTAGCGGCTCAGGAAGGTAATACGGTTTTTGCCGACCCGCTGCGCTGCCGGTGGCACGGAAATCGTGAAACCGACGCCATCCCAACCCTTCTCTTTCTTGAAGGCACACTCGCCGATGGGCATATCATTCCAGACAACGTCGACTTTCTGCGGATCCATGGTCTCGATGAAGTGCGGCCGCAGGACGAGATTCAGCGTGAGCTCGCTGGGACGCATCACAATCACCTCGAGCTCCGAAACAATCGAGGTGGCCCACAGACACTCGCTGTGGATGACGAACAGGTTCGAGTACTCCTCGCGCCAGCCTTCGCCGAGGCACTCGAACAACGCCGGATCCGTGTGGAAGAGATACCGTGTCTGGATCTCCTCGAGCCTGGGTACCGAGGGATCCGCGAGATTACGCCACCGCTCAAGCGCCGGCTGCGCTGCGTCCTGCGCCGCGGAAGGCACTGAAAGAAAACCGAAAACGCCGAGGAAGACCAGCACCGGCGCGAAGAAGCCGGCCGCAACCCGCAGAGACAATCGTCCGTTCATTCCTGACTCGCTCCCAGATAGGCCCCATTCCTCGGGGCAAGGCATTCTACCATCGTAAGAGCACGATACCCTACCACTTGTCGAGAGAAGACCGGGCCGGCCACCGTTATTCAGGCGGACTGAGGATCTGCATAGCCATGGCAAAGGAACGCAGGACGGGCGCCTTGACGCTGGGGTATTTCACAAACTCGACGTGGCCATCCATATAGAGCACATTCGAGCCGCCCGGCACGTGGTTGAAGTCCTCGGCATTGCCCGAGATGATATCGAACATGACGAAGATCTCGCTCTGCGCCATGGTCGTGCTGGACGGATTGGCAGGGTCGTGAATCAAGAACCGCTCGGCGCCGTCGCGAAGGCGGTACACCGTATCGCCGCCGCCGTTGCCGCAGGCGAGCGCGGTGAGTCGATCTGAACGCGTGTCGCGGTTGAGCACCTCGAGCGGCGCGAAATGCCAAGTCGTGTTTGATGGGGCGAGGTAGTGTTGGAGCCACTCCTGATTCGGATCATAGAGGATCATGGAAATCCACTGCTCGATGAATTGCACCGGTACGAGTTGGTCGGGCGGGATGACCACGCCCTCGGGCAGGAAATCCTGCACAAGACTCAGGTAGTTGCTGGCCGGCGCCTGGTAACCGGGGAGTCCGGCGTCGCCACAACGGTCGTAGATGAAGCCAAAGTAGACATACGAGTCGTCGGCGCGCCACCACCGGTTGTGATTGCCGCTTGGGCGCCGATCGATGAGGATCGGCTGGCCCAACACGTCGGCGCCGAATGCGGCATCGTCGCCATTTTCCGGATCGTAGTACATCTGAATCTCGGTGTGCGCCGCGCTCGAGGGGCAGACGTAGATGCCGGGATCCGTGACGTACTCCGGGAAGACACCGGTCACGAATGGGGTCGAGTAGATGCCGATCTGTTGCGGTCGGGCATGCTGGACGGGAGGAAAGAGCGACTCGGGATCCTCACCGGCGTACATTTTGAGAGCGAGGCCCCATTGCTTGAGGTTGTTGGCGCAACTCGAGCGCCGAGCCGCCTCGCGAGCCCGTGCCAAGGCGGGTAACAGAATCGCCGCCAGGATTCCAATGATGGCAATGACCACGAGCAGCTCGATGAGTGTGAAGCCCTTCCGACACATGAATCGCTCCTCTCCCTCAAGCCCATGGGCTCCTTCCTAGGCCCGGCATCCGGCTCAAGTCACCCTAGCGTACCACATTCACGCTGCGCCTGCACCTGGGAAGGATCGTCCCTGGATTCCCCTTTTTCCTCATCCGGCGGTAGTGTGCTAAACTTCAGGCCCATTGCAGCCGTTGCGCGAACCTGGAGGCACTCTTGCTCAAGATCACTGCTGACGAGAACATCCCATATGTGCGCGAGGCGTTTGGCACGCTAGGCGATGTCACCACGCTGCACGGCCGGAGGATGACGTCGGAGGCACTCCGCGATGCCGATTTGTTGCTCGTTCGGTCAATCACGAAGGTCAATCGCGATCTCCTGGACGGCACGCCCGTGCATTTCGTCGCCACGGCCACCATCGGCGAGGACCACGTCGACAAGGCGTATCTCGCCGAGCGCGGTATCGCCTTTTCGAGCGCGCCGGGCTGTAACGCGAACAGCGTGGGCCAGTACATCGCCGCCGCACTCTTGGAACTCGCGAATGGGCCGGGCATCTCCGGTCGGAAGCTCGGGATCGTCGGCGTCGGCAACGTGGGCAAGCGGGTGTTGGCCGCGGCGACGGCCCTGGGGTTCGAGTGCGTCCTCAACGACCCTCCGCTAGCGCGCAAAACGGGGGATCCCAAGTACAGGCCGCTCGAGGCAATCCTGGATTGCGACATTGTCACCCTCCATGTCCCGATCACCAAGACAGGACCGGATGCCACGTATCACCTTGCCGATGAATCATCTATACGACGCATGAAACGCGGCTCTGTGTTAATCAACAGTGCGCGCGGTCCTGTGACGGACACGGTCGCCGTCAAACGCGCTATCGACGATGGTCACCTGCGGGCATGCGTCCTGGACGTGTGGGAGGGCGAGCCGAATCCGGACATCGAGCTGGTCGAGCGAACCTTCATCGCCACGCCGCATATCGCGGGGTACTCGTTCGACGGCAAGGTGAATGGTACGCGGCAGATTTACGCGGCGGCCTGCGCGTTTCTCGGAAAGACGCCGGACTGGGACCCCACTCCCCTACTGCCGGCACCGGAGTGTCCGAAGGTGGTCATCGACAGTCGGCGGCCGGACGCCATCCTCGAGGCGGTCCGGGCCGTGTACGATATCCGCCGCGACGATGCGGCCATGCGCGGCATCCTAGGCCAGACGGATGACGCGCGAGGAGCCTTTTTTGACCGGTTGCGGAAAGCGTATCCCCGTCGCCGGGAGTTCTTCAATACGGAAGCCGAGGTCGTGCCCGGCAACGCGCAGGTCGAAGGGATTCTGGCCGGTCTCGGATTTGTCGTGAAGTCTTGGCACGAAATGAGTTGCATCAGCGAGGGTAACGCGGATGGTTTCTAGAGTAGCGGGCGAAGGCGCATGGCTGGCTCGCGAGGACCTCGCGGGCGTGGTCGAGGAGGCCTTCCGCGGGTCGGAGGTCGATGGGAAACGGGTTCTATTCCTGATCCCGGACCAAACGCGTAGCATGCCGATGCCGGCCATGTTCCGGGCGCTGTGCGAGACGTTACGCGGTCGCGCGGCAAAGACGGACTTCCTCATCGCGCTGGGCACGCATCCGCCGATGACGGACGAGATGATTGGCAAGCTGCTGGGCATTTCGGCCACGGAGCGCGATGGTATCTACCGGGATGTCGGGATCTTCAACCATGCCTGGAAGGATCCGAACGCGCTGGTTCGGATTGGCACGATCGCGGAGGCGCAGATTGCGGAGATCTCGGATGGGCTCATGCGCCAGAGCGTGGACGTGACACTGAACAAGCTGATCCTGGACTACGACATCCTGGTTGTGGTCGGGCCGGTGTTCCCACACGAGGTGGTTGGATTCAGTGGCGGTAACAAGTATTTCTTCCCGGGCATCGCCGGCCAGGAGATCATCGACGTCTTCCACTGGCTCGGTGCGCTCATCAGCAATCCGGTCATCAACGGCACGAAACACACGCCGGTCCGTGAGGTCGTGGACCTCGCGGCCTCGTTCATCCAGGCCGAGAAACGGGCGTTCTGTCTCAACGTAATGGGGAAGGACTGCCGGGCGGTCTTCTTCGGGACGCCCGAGGAATCGTGGAGCGCGGCGGCGGACCTGTCGGCGCAAACGCACATCACCTACAAGGATCATCCGTACCGCAGCGTGTTGGCCATGGCGCCGGAGATGTACGACGAGATCTGGGTGGCCGGCAAGTGCATGTACAAACTCGAACCGGTGGTGGCGGACGGCGGCGAGCTGATCATCTATGGCAAGCACATCCACGAGGTGAGCGTCACCCACGGCCATTACATCAAGCGGATCGGCTATCACACGCGCGACTATTTCCTGGCGCAGATGGACAGGTTCGCGGACATCCCCGGCGGCATCCTGGCGCACTCGACGCATGTGCGCGGCATCGGCACCTACGAAAACGGCATCGAGAAACCGCGCGTGCAGGTCACGCTGGCCACGTCGATTCCCGAGGTCGAGTGCCGCGCCATCAACCTCGGGTATCGCGATCCGGACAGCATCAATCCCGATGATTGGCGTGATAGGGAAGACGAGGGCCTGTTGCTGGTTCCTCACGCGGGCGAGGTCCTGTACCGGCTCAAGGAGAACAATCCGAGGCCGAAGCCGCCTGTTGTGCAGCGTAATGACAGCGAAACACGGGGAAGAAATACGCACTAGTATTAGAGTACGGATGTGTGTCCTCGTGTTCCGGAGCGTTGGCCGCTTCGTGGAGAAAGGGAATCCGCTATGAATCGGCGCGAATTTTTGGTGTCGGCCTCGATGGCGGCCGGCGCCATGGCCTCGAGCGCGCGGGCGCGGTGCGAGAGCCGGAAGTACAAGGCGTGCCTCATCGCCGACAGCAAGCAGGGCGGCGTCGGCCACAGCATGCACTTGGCCTTCGGTCTTCGCGATGACGTGGCGGTCGTAGCGCTGGCGGAGCCGGATGAGGGGGCTCGGGCCAAGTACGGCGCGGATGCCGGCGTAGAACGCACGTACGCCGACTACCGCGAGATGCTCGACAAGGAGCATCCGGACCTCGTGGCCATCGGGCCTCGCTGGAGCATCCATCACAAGGAGTACATTTTGGCATGCGCTGAGGTGGGCGCGCATGGACTCATCGAGAAACCGCTCTCGGTCGACCTCGAAGAGGCAGACGCGATGATGACCGCCATTGGCGCCAAGAACCTTCGGTGGGCCATCGGTTTCAACGTTCGATCCATGCCGCCGATCGCTCATCTCAAGAAGCTCCTTTGGGAAGAGAGCCTTATCGGCACAATCCTCGACGCGCGCGGGCGCGGCAAGGAGGATGCTCGCGCCGGCGGCGAGGATCTGATCGTACTCGGCTCGCATGTGCTCGACCTGATGGCGTACCTCATGGACGGCGCGCCCGGGTGGTGCTTCTCGGACATCACGGTCGGCGGCCGGCCCGCGAAGCCGGAAGACGTTCATGATCCGACCGAAGGCCTGGGACCGGTGGTGGGCGATCGCATCTGCGCCACGTACGGATTCGCGGCGGGCGTCAAAGGCTTTTTCGCGTCCATGGCCAATCCGGATGGGAGCGGTGGCCGGTTCGGCCTCGACCTTTACGGCAGCCGTGGCGTCGTCACGATTCGTATCGGCGACACGCCCACAATCCAGTGGATTCCGGACTCAACGTGGGCGCCGGGCGGCCGAGACGTGGCCTGGCAACCTCTCCCGCACGCACCGGAGTTTGTGCAGCGCGATCAGGCGCACGAACGCAACCGGTGGCTTGTCGATGATCTCATCACGTCCATTGAAGAGGGCCGTGAGCCTACCGTCAGCTTGGCCGACGGCCGACGCTCGCAGGAAATGATCCAGGCCGTGTTCGAGTCGTACGTGCAGCAGCGACGTGTCATGTTGCCCCTCGAAGCGCGCAGCCATCCCCTCAAACGCTGGCAATAACGCGAGGCCGCTGACGACTGGCAGCACAACGGCCGGACGGCTCGATGGCAAGCCGTCCGGCCGTTTCTACGTTTCAGTCTCGTTTCCGCTAGGCGATGTACGTCGACGCGGCGGTATCGCCGCCGCGGCCGGTCCAGTTGGTGTGGAACCACTGGCCGCGCGGCTTATCCACGCGCTCGTAGGTGTGGGCGCCGAAGTAGTCGCGCTGGGCCTGAAGCAGGTTGGCGGGCAGGCGTTCGCTGCGGATTCCGTCGAAGTAGGCCAGGGCGGCGCACATGGCCGGCGCTGGCACGCCGATCTGCACGGCAGCCGTGACAACACGACGCCATGCGGCCTGCGCCTTCGTTACGGCCTCGGCGAAGAACGGATCGAGGAGCAGGTTATCGAGTTCGGGATTGTGGTCGAAGGCCTCTTTGATCTTGCCAAGGAAGGCCGAGCGGATGATGCAGCCGCCTCGCCACATGAGGGCGATACCGCCGTAGTTCAGGTTCCAACCGTAATCGGCTGCCGCGGAGCGCATAAGCTGATATCCCTGGGTGTAGCTGACGATCTTCGAGGCATACAAGGCTTGGCGTAGGTCGTCGACAAAGGCCTTCTTGTCGCCCTTGAAGGGAATCACATCGCCCTTGAGCACGTTCGACGCGGCCACGCGTTCATCCTTGATCGCCGATAGGCACCGCGCGAACACGGCCTCACCGATGAGCGTCAGAGGCTGGCCCTGGTCGAGCGCCGCGATGGCCGTCCATTTGCCGGTGCCCTTCTGTCCGGCGGTGTCGAGGATGAGGTCGACGACCTCGTTGCCGTCCTCGTCTTTGTAGCCGAGGATGTCGCGCGTGATCTCGATGAGGTACGAGTCGAGCTCGCCCTTGTTCCACTCGGCGAAGACTTCGTGCATCTCGGCGTTGCTCAGGCCGATACCGTATTTCATGAGCTGATAGCACTCGCAGATGAGCTGCATATCGCCGTACTCGATGCCGTTGTGCGTCATTTTGACGAAGTGGCCGGCGCCGCCTTCGCCCACCCAATCGCAGCAAGGCTCGCCCTTGTCGGTCTTGGCGCACACGGCTTGGAAGACCTTCTTGACGTGAGGCCATGCGGCCGGCGAGCCGCCGGGCATCATCGACGGCCCGAGGAGGGCACCTTCCTCGCCGCCGCTCACGCCCGTGCCGATGTAGAGCAAGCCCTTGCCCTCGACGGTCGCGCAGCGCCGGATCGTGTCCGGGAAATGGCTGTTGCCGCCGTCGATGATGATGTCGCCTTCTTCGAGGAGCGGGATGAGTTGCTCGATGAACGCATCCACGGCCGCACCGGCCTTGACCAGCATCATGACCTTGCGGGGCCGTTCGAGGTTGTCGACGAGCTCCGGAAGGCTATGGCACCCCACGAGCTTCTTGCCTTTGCCTCGGCCTTGGATAAAGCTTTCGACCTTTGAGACGGTCCGGTTGAACACGGCCACGCCGAATCCCTTGCTTTCCATATTAAGGACGAGGTTTTCGCCCATGACTGCCAGGCCGATGAGCCCGATATCCATCTTTGCCATGCTCGTTGTTCTCCTTTGGTTGCAGCGGCCCACCAGGACCGGTTAGGACATGTAGAAAGGCCTATTCTAAACGACAAAGGCCTTGGAATGCATCTCGTCGTTCGGTCCCGCGGCCCGAGTCGGCGGAGGCCAGCGCATTGCAAATGTGGGCGGGAGTGTCCTACTCTGGATTATGCTTGAGATCCACCGCGCATGCTGAGGTGTTCTCGGCCGATCTCGCTTCAGAATAGCGGGGAACGCGAGACGAGGCGCAGATCCGTCCGCTTTCCGGAGCATTTGGGTTGGAATCGAGACACGCGCTACCGACATTGGCGCTTAGCCGTCCCATCACAACGGTGATGGTGACGTTGACGGTGCTGAGCCTGGGCGCCGTTGCCTACACGCGGATTCCGCTCGAGTTCGTCCCGAATGCCGAGGTACCGTTTGCGGCGTGTTGGATTCCGTACATCAACGCCACGCCGGAACAAATCGAGAAGGAGGTGGCGGTTCCGGCTGAAGGGGAATTCCTCACCGTAGCCCACATCAAGAGCATTAGCACGTGGTCCGGCGAGAACGGTTGTCATGTGTCGCTGCAGTTCGAATGGGGCACAGACATGTCGGTGGCAACGGGTGAACTCCGCGATCGCATCGAGCGACTCAAGCTTCGGTTGCCAGCGGACGTGGACAACGTCTACCTCCGTCGGTGGGGGCGCGATGACTGGGCCGCGATGTGGATGGGGATGTTCGGTGGCGAGAGTAAGGAGGAAATGGTCTGGCTGGCACGCACCCACGTGCAGCCGGCCCTGATGCGAATCGAGGGCGTGGCCGAGGTTGAGGTGCACGGCGAGGCGCCGACCAACGTCTATGCCGAATTCGACCAGGATGCGCTCCGCAGCCGGAATCTGAGTCTGTACAACGTGGTGGCCGCGCTCCGTATGAGCAATGTGAACGTATCCATTGGAAGACTGGTCGACGGCAACACGCGATACTATGTGCGAGCCAGGGATGAGTTCACCGATCCTTCCGAGATCGCCAACCTTATCGTCGGCCCGAATGGTCTACGGGTCAAGGATGTGGCGGAAGTGTGTGTGCGAAACCCTCGTGAAGACTGGCTCTTCACCATGGACGGCAAGCGGGGCGCGTTTCTCTCCGTGAAGAAGGAATCCCAGGCAAACACCGTGGCGGTGTGCGAGGCCGTGCATGATGCTCTCGAAGGGTTCCACCATGATCCGCTCTTTGGCGACGTGGAGTTCCGGGTGTTCCACGATCAATCCGAGATGATCACGAGCACCATCGACTCACTCGTTCAGGCCGGCCAATACGGCGGCTTTCTGGCATTGGTGGTCTTGTTTGTGTTCCTGCGTCGTGTGCGCGCCACGCTGTTGGTGGCCCTGGCCATCCCATCGTCGCTGCTTCTGGCCGTGGTGTACATGTACTTCGCAGGGCTCTCGTTCAACATCGTCACCATGTCGGGCATGATCGTGTCGGTGGGCATGTTGGTAGACAACTCGATCGTCGTTCTCGAGAACACGTACCGACACTTCCAGATGGGCGAACGCATCGCCGTGAGCGCCCGGCGAGGGGCCTCGGAAGTCGCCCTGGCCATCACGGCGGCCACGCTGACGTCGCTGGTGGTGTTCATCCCGACGTTCTACATGCAGGCCGGGGAGATGTCCATTTACATGCGGCACTTCGCCACGCCGATCTGCGTGGCGTTGCTGGGCAGTCTTGTGTTGGCGCTAACGGTAATTCCGCTGGCTTCCCTGTACGCCTTTCGCCGGAAGGATCGGGCCGCCGAGTCTTCAGCCCCATCGCCCTCACAATCCATGTCCGTTGTGCGGCGCCTCTGGCGCTTCGAACTGATGGGGTTCATCGCGAGAACGTATGCACGCGTGCTCGACATGCTTCTCGGCCGGCGGTTACTGGCGTTGGTCCTGTTGGCGTTGGTGGTGGCCCTGACCTACTGGTTTCCGGTCAAGCGGGTGGGCATGCGGCAGATGCCGGACGTAGATCGGCGCCAGGTGTATATCAACGTGGAAGTCGAGCAGAATTGCAGCGAAGAAGGGCGCAAGGCCCTGTTTGCTTCCTTGGAGGGCACGCTGGACGGTCTCCGGGAACCCCTCGGCATCGAGAACCTATATGTGAGCCATGGGCCCTGGGGAGGTCACATCTCGGTCCATCTGCGGAAGCCGGGTGACCTGAACACCGGCGAGACTGTTCCGTACACGACGGATGAAGTCCGCTCGATTCTCGCGGAGAAGCTCTGCGAGCGAGCGCCGGGCGCCAAGCTGTACGTGGATGTCCCGCACACGACGGATGAAGGGTCGCGGACGATTTCGCTGAGCCTCCGCGGCGATGATGCGGAGGTAACGCGTGAACTGGCCGAGCGGTTCAAGGAGACCCTCGATCGACATCCACAAATCGAACGAACCAAGACCGATGAGGAGACGGCCAAGCCGGAGATTCGGGTGCATATTGATAGCCCGCGGGCTTCCGACGCCGGCGTGAATGCGATGGCACTCGCGCAGACGGTGGGGTTCGCGCTGGGCGGCGCCCGCCTGCCTTACATGAAACGCGAAGGTCGAGAGGTCGAAGTGTGGGCGCAGTTCCAGGACGCCGATCGGGCCACGGCGGAGGATCTTGAGAACGTGGCGGTCATTACGCCACAGGGCAAGCTCATTCCGCTCGAGCAGATTGTGAACACCACGAAAGGATCGAGTCCCCGGTCGCTTGATCGAGAGGATGGCAAGAGCGTCACCCGCGTAACGGTTGAGACCACGACGGAGAACATGACGGCCGTACAGGACATGATCACCGGTTTGGTCAAGGTGTTTAAGCTTCCTCGAGGTTATTCCATCGATTTCGGAGAGGCGATCCAGTCGATCGAAGAGAGCAAGAACAGCTTTGTCGGCGCCCTCGCGCTGGCGATTATCCTGATGTACCTGCTGATGGCGGCCCTCTTCGAATCGTTCCTGTTACCGCTGTCTATTCTGACGACCGTACCGCTGGCCTTTGTGGGCGTGTACTGGTCCATGTTCATCACACAGACGCCGCTGGATACCGTCTCGCTCATCGGGGGCATCCTCATGTGCGGTATCATCGTGAACAACGGTATCGTGATTATCGACCACATCAACCAGCTTCGCCGCCGGCACGGCATGGCGAGAACAGACGCGATTCTGAGGGGAAGTCAAGATCGATTGCGGCCCGTACTCATGACAGCTCTCACGACGATCTTGGGCTGCGTTCCTCTGGCCATCGGACACGCCGGAGGACAAGACATGTTGTACACGGTGGGTCGGGCCTTGGTAGGCGGCTTGACGATGGGAACCCTCCTCACGCTGTTCGTCGTTCCCGTATCCTATTCGTTTATTGACGATCTGCAGATCTGGATTGTAGGCTACCTCTCGGATGTAGTGCGTGTGGTGCGCCCGAAGGCATCTGAGGCAAGCGAGTAGACCGAGGAAAGGAAGGCGCGTGTTCAGGAGTCGGCGGCTGGGTTGGTTCATTCGCCGGTCCGTCCTCGTGGCGCTGTGTGGTGTGCTCCTGTTTGTCGTCGGCGAGACGGCCATGCGCGGCGTCGGACGCACGCCGTGGCGGCCGCACACGGCGTGGGACATGAGGATCGAACCCGGCGGCCTCATGTACCGCGGCCATGACACGCTCGGCTTCACCCACTGTCCCGGACAGTTCACCCTCACGTTCCCGGACGGCTACCTGTTCCACATGACGAATGATGAGGACGGCCACCGGATCACGCGACCGCTTGATGGGCCCGATGCGTCGGGCCGGCCCCGTCTATGGGTCTTCGGCTGCTCGTTCACGTACGGGTTGGGCATCGAGGATCACGAAGCATTCCCGTGGCTCGTACAAGCAGCGTGGCCGGACTACGACATCATCAACTTCGCGCAATCGGGCTACGGCACCGTTCAGTCACTCATTCAACTGCGTGAGGCCTTGCGTGATCGCACCAGACCGCGCATGGCCGTTCTGACCTACGCCTCTTTTCACGACATGCGCAACGCCCTTCTCTGGCGTTGGCGCAAAGGCTTCTCGTACTATCGCCACAAGGGTCCTTTGCAGCAGCCCTACGCTCGTCTTCGCGGCGACGGAAGCCTGGCGATCCGGATGAGCAGCGCCGAGTATCGGGGCTGGCCGCTCATGCGCCATTCGGCCCTGGTGCATTCCCTGGAGCAGAAATGCGATCTACTTCTTGAGCGACACGTCATCCAGAGCCATGAGGTGAGCAAGGCCCTCGTCCGCGAGTTCGCGCGCACGTGCGCCGACAACAGCGTCGCGTTGGTCGTGGCCATCATCGGCGAGGACACGGCTTCGCAGGACATGCTGGTGTTCTGCCGTCGCATGGGCATTCCGGCCGTGGATATCTCGGTCGACTACCACGGCAACCTGGAATACAATCTTCTCCCCCACGACAACCATCCGAATGCGGCCGCCCACGAGATCTACGCGCGCAAGCTGAACGAGTTCCTGGCTGAACGTCTCGACCAGGAATAGGGCAGCGGCATTAGCGGACCGCGGTCTTCAGTGGAGCGCCGTCCTGTCCGTAGACTTCGACGATCAATTCCCAGCGGCTGCCGCCGGCATCTTCGACCTTGACGAGGAGCGGATTTCGGCCGGCCTCGAGCCGCGCCGTGAAGACGTGCGTGCCGGGCGCACTCGAGTCTCCCGTGTCGGACCAATACTCGTGCGCGAGACTCCCATTCACCCAGACCTTCGAACAGTCATTGCTGCCCAGCTCGAAGGTAGCCTCTTGGGCTGCATCGGCCAGCACGTAACAGAAGGCGTAGGCCGTGCCATTTCCTTCGCCGTAGAGTGCTTTGAAGTCGGCCACGCCATCCGGATTGGCTGGGAACGCCTTCGCCTCGACCGTGCCATGGGGAGGCGCATCAACCCCTTGCCCCACCTCGAGCCGCGCAGCAGCCTCGCCGCCCATCGCCCCCAGATAGTCCTCGATGTAGCCGGCGCGCGTCGGCGCATGGGCCTCGTCCGGCACGGTTTCGTTGTTTGGGAATGGCCCGAGGGCGATCCACTCGGGCACATAGGCGCGGATGTCGCCGGCCGCGTTCAGCGCAATCTGCACGTCGGCTCCCGGCGGCGTCTGGTCATCCACCAGCACACCGCCCGGCATCAGATTCGACGTGATTACCGCGCGGTGCACGCGCGGTCCGAGGCGAATCTTCTGGTGGTCGGCGCGATCGGTTTTGAACTCGCAGCCGGTCACGACAAGGCCCCGGCAATTCGCGTCGATACAGGGCGCACCTTGCCGCACGCGATCCCATTCGCTGAAATGGCACGACTCGAAGAAGACCGATCCGCGGCCGCCGAGGTGGGCATGCCATGTTTGGTCCGAATTGGCCCAGAACCCGCACGCCGTGAACTTCACCTCGCCGCGGTTCTCGGGGGCCACGTCGATACCCGACATGAACATCGAGTTCACGAACGAAATGCCGGCGTTTTCCATGACGGAGTCAACCTTGACCGCACACGGCGTGATGTCCATATAGCAGTTCGTATACACGCCGCTGCCCGGCGAGAAATGGTGGGGCGTGGTCGAATCGTCGGATATCGGGCCATTGATGAAATGCATGCCCACCGCGTAGAAGATACTGAAACAGTTGATGGCCATCTCACCGTCCGTCCGGCCGATGATGAAAGCCGTGCCGTTGGTACGCGTGTACTCGCGAAGCGGACTAGCCGGATCCGGATCCCAGAAGGGCCAGAAATGGATGTTTTCGAGACGGCCCACGTCGAAGCACTGGTTGATGTAGATGCCCTTGTGCAAAGCATGGGCGTACAGATTGCGCACGAGGTGGCGGCCCGTGGGATAGGTACCGAAGTCAACGGCCTGGTACGGATTCACAAGCGTGACATCGATGATGGCGCAGTTATCGACGAACCGGCCCGAGGCGATTGTCCAGGGATACGGCTTGGGCGGATTGGTCTTCTTCTGGTTAGGATAGTAGATGGTGACGCCTTTCAGCGTCGAGTTCTCGTGAAGCGTGATGAACGGCCTGCCGTTGGCGTCGCCCTCGTTGGCGGAGGCCCGCAGCGTCGTGCCTTTGTCGATGCGCTGGCCACGCTGAGGTGACCGCCACACGCCCTCGAGCGTGACGAAGGGCGGGATCTCGAGGTGGCCCATGATCGCGTACGTTCCCGTCGGCACATGGACGACGCCGCCGCCGTCCTCGGCACAGCGATCCATCGCCCGCTGAAACGCATCGGTGTCATCCGCCTCCCCATCACCCTTGGCCCCCATCTCAACCACGCTGCAGTTGAAATGCGCCGCCACAGGCGGGCTGTCGGCCGCAGGAGCCAGTAGGGTGACAAGGGCTATCACCGCGAGCGTCGTCATTTGCGTATCTCCAGCCAAATGCCGTAATTCACGCCCTCGCTACCGGGGGGCGCCGGACGGTGGATGGTGTACGTCTTGATCAACAAGCTATTCATGACGGCGCGAAGCTGAGCCTCGGTCTCGTCGAGGTCGTATTTCGGCGGCCCCCCCTTGCCCTGGCCGGAGCCCTCACGAGTGGCGCGGGCCACTTCGACGGGCAGATTCTCGGAGAAGCCGCGGCCGACATAGGCGACACCGCCCGGCCTGAGCACGCGGTAGATCTCGGAGAAAGCGGCGCGCTGGTCTTCCCAAATCCAGAATGAGCCGCGCGAGACAATCACGTCGGCATAGGCATCCTTGAAGGGCAATGCCTGCGCATCGGCAAACACCGCACTGACGCGGCCCGCGAATTCGGCTTCCTCAGCCCTTTTGAGGAAGTTCGGAAAGAAGTACGGATTGATGTCGGCGTTCACCCAATGCATCTTGGTGCGTTTGCACAACTCGACGATGAGCGTGCCGGGGCCGCTGCCGAGGTCAATACCGATGCCCGCTTTGTCGGCGAGATCGAAGGTATCGACAAGGTGTTCAGCCAACGGGCCATAGACAGGCGCCAAACTGCCGGCCGCCGCGCCCTCCATCTTCTCGGCGTCTTCCTTCGTGAACTCGTCAAGATTCGGATAGCGTAGCGGTGCGGTGTAGCCGATGGCGGCCCACAGTCCGACAAGCGCGAGCGCTACAGTCACAGAGGCGCGGAAGCGTTTCATCGCCGTCCTCCCGAGGGTCTACTTGACAACCAAGTTCACGAGCCGGCCCGGCACGTAGACCTCCTTCACCAGCGTTTTGCCTTCGATATAGGGTGCCAACTTGGCATCTTCCTTGGCCGTGGCAAGAATGGTGTCCTTTTCGGCGTCGGCAGGTACAAGGATCCGGCCTCGGACTTTGCCATTGACCTGCACGGGGATCTCGATGGTGTCCTCGACCAGCATGGCCTCGTCGTAGCTTGGCCACGGCTCGTACGCGAGCGAGCCCTCGTGGCCGAGGCGCTGCCACAGTTCCTCGGCAATGTGCGGCGCAAACGGCGAGAGCACGAGTACGAACGTCTCCGCCCAGCTCTTCTCAATCGCCGTGGCCTTCAGCGCCGCGTTCACAAACTCCATCATCCGTGAGATGGCGGTGTTGAACGACATGCTCTCGAGGTCTTGCGTTACGGCCTTCACGGTTTGGTGCAGGGTCTTCTCAACGGAGGCGTCACCGCCGTCATCGGCAATGCGCGCGTGCAGGCCCCCATCGTCGCCGACGAAGAGCGACCAGACGCGCCGGATGAACCGGAATACGCCTTGGACGCCTTCCTCCGTCCACGGCTTGTCGCGATCCAACGGCCCCATGAACATCTCGTAAAGGCGCACCGTGTCGGCGCCGTATTCCTTCACGACCGTGTCCGGATTGACGACGTTGTAGCGCGACTTGCTCATCTTCTCGATCTGGACGTTAAGCTTGGCGTCCTTGGCCTTCACGTAGAAGTCGTCGCCGCGCTTCTCGACTTGATTCGGGTAGTAGTACTTTCCGGCGTCGTCCTGATACGAATACGCCAGGATCATTCCTTGGTTGAACAGCTTCGTGAAGGGCTCGGGCGTCGACACGTATCCGGCGTCGTAGAGCACCTTGTGCCAGAACCGCGAGTAGAGGAGGTGGAGCACGGCGTGTTCGGCGCCGCCCACGTAGAGATCCACCGGCATCCAGTAGGACTCGGCCTCTTTCGAGAACGCGGCCTCATCATTGTTCGGATCGCAGAACCGCAGGAAATACCAGCACGAGCCCGCCCACTGCGGCATGGTGTTGGTCTCGCGCACGGCCGGCCGGCCCGTCTCGGGATCCGTGGTGTGGATCCATTCCGTGGCCCGGGCGAGCGGCGGCTGGCCGTCATCCGTCGGTTTGTAGTTGTCGAGGACCGGCAGCTCGAGGGGGAGATCCTTCATCGGTAGCGCGCGCACGGTGCCGTCCTCGAGCGTAATCAGCGGGAACGGTTCACCCCAGTAGCGCTGGCGCGAGAAGAGCCAGTCGCGGAGGCGGTAGTTGATCGTGGCCTTGCCCTGGCCGCGCGCCTCGAGCCAGGCCGAGATCTTCCGCTTCGCCTCCGGCACGTTGAGCCCATTCAATATCGACGAGTTGACCAGAGTGCCGTCGCCGGTGAAGGCCTCCTTCTCGATATCGCCGCCGCTGATGACCTCGATAATAGGCAGATCGAACTTCTTGGCGAAGGCATAGTCGCGCTCATCGTGCGCCGGCACCGCCATGATGGCCCCATAGCCGTACTCAGCCAGAACGTAATCGGCGATCCAAATGGGAATCTCTTTGTCGTTGACGGGATCGATGGCATAGGCGCCGGTGAATACGCCCGTTTTGTCGCGCTCTTCCTTCATGCGATCCTGCGCGCTGCGTTTCGAGGCGACCTCGACGTACGCGTTCACCGCCGCCCTGCACGCATCGGTCGCGATGGCGTCGACGAACGGATGCTCCGGCGCCAATACACAGTACGTGGCGCCGAATAGCGTGTCCGGGCGCGTCGTAAACACGGTGAACTCGAGATTCGAGCGGGCGACCTTGAACACCACGTCGGCGCCTTCACTGCGGCCGATCCACTCGCGTTGCATGGCTTTGATGCCCTCGGGCCAATCGAGGCCGTCAAGATCGGCGAGTAGCCGCTCGGCGTAGGCCGTGATCTTGAGCATCCACTGCCGCATGAGACGCTTCTCGACCGGATCGCCTGTCTCGACGTACTTGCCGTCCTTGACCTCTTCGTTGGCGAGCACCGTACCGAGGGCCGAACACCAGTTCACGGCCGCTTCCGTCTGGTAGGCGAGGCCACGGTCGAAAAGCACCTTGAAGATCCACTGCGTCCACTTGAAGTACTTGGGATCCGTCGTGTTGATCTCGCGATCCCAATCGTAGGAAAGGCCGAGTGACTGAATCTGGCGTTTGAACGTCTGGCAGTTCTTGTTGGTGATGATGGCGGGATGCTCGCCGGTGCGGACGGCATGGCGTTCGGCGGGCAGGCCGAAGGCGTCCCAGCCCATAGGGTGGAGCACATTGAACCCGCGCATCCGCTTGTAGCGCGCAAGGATGTCCGTGGCCGTATAGCCTTCGGGATGACCTACGTGAAGCCCGTCGCCACTCGGATACGGGAACATGTCAAGGACATAGTACTTCGGCTTGCTGTGGTCGACCTCGCTCTTGAACGTCTTGTTGCCGTCCCAATAGGCTTGCCACTTGGGCTCAATCACCTGATGCTCATACTCACCGCTGGCCATCCCGAATCCCTTCCATTCCAGCCGACTTGACGAAAGCCGGACTATATCACACCCGTGCGCGATCCCGCACCGCCTCGAGCCTATCCGAACACTTGATACCAGGAAAAAAGCGAGGCCACGAACCCTGGCTCGTGACCTCGCTTCGTGTATCGTCTGTGTTGAGACTCTACCGGCCGGCCTGCGAGGCACAACGAGCCCGCACCCCTAGCAATCGCAGGAGGTCGAAGCCGTGTCCTCGCTCACTCGCCGGTTTCATCGCATTCTCCTCATTGTTCACGAATATACCACGAGGCCCGCGAGAATGCAAAAGGTAACGGCCACGCGTTGCGCGTCGCTATGCCTGAGGTGCTTTGGCGCGTTCGGCACTGATGGCGAGGAACTCGTCGCACATGGCGTCGATGGCCTCCCGGGTGTGGCCGGCGCCGACAGGATCGCCGTACCAGCGGGCCATGAATCCGCCTTCGGTCCGGCCGAGGGTGTCGACGAGCTTGTGGCAGTATGCGCGGACCTCGGCGACGTTGCCGCGGGCCATGGTGTTCTGAATATCGACGGGACACCAGAATGTGATGCGTCCGCCGAAGCGCCGCCCGAGCGCCTCGACGCCCATGTTCTCCTGCTGATCCATCTGAATCACGTCGAGGCCGATCTCGATGAGGTCGTCCAGGATGTCGACGATGTAGCCGCAACTGTGCAGGAGCGTCCGCATCCCGGCGTCATGCGCCGCGCCGTAGATACGGGCGTAGGCCGGTTTCCAGATCGCGCGCCAGGCCTGGGGCGGGATCATCAGGCTGTTCTGGAGTCCCCAGTCGTCGCAGAACATGTAGCCGTCAACGCCCATCTCGCCGTAGTGCTCGATGGCGACCAGGTTCATGTCGACGAGGATCCCGATGAGCTTCTCGAGATTCCCGCGTTCCGCATAGATATCCGTCCAGGTGTTGTGCAGTCCGCGTATGAAGTGAACGCGCTCGTAAACCGAGATACCGCCGCCGATGAGGAAGTGATCGCCGGCCGTCGCTCGGGCACCGGCCAGGCCTTCCCAGCGTCGGGGATCGCGGATATCGGGAATGGGCATGTCCGCGAAATCACGCCAGTCCTTGAGAGGAAACTTCTTGACTTCACCCAGGCGGCACACACCGATGTTTTCCCAGACGGCGCCCCACTCATCGCGGCCGGTGGAGGGTCGATCATCCGGTGATGGCGACATGCCGCACCAGGCGAAATCGGAGCCGTAGGGATCCGGGAACTCGACGGCCAATCGCTCCGGATTCGCGAAGTCGATTGTGCGGATAACGACGTCTCTTGATGTCATGGCGGTGGTTCCCTCCAACAAGCCGCCTCAGAACGGCCAGACAAGCGGGACGAGCAGCGTGGCAACGATGAGCATGATGATGTTCAAGGGGAGGCCGACACGCATGAAATCGGTGACACGGTAACCGCCCGGGCCGAACACCATCAGGTTGGTCTGGTAGCCGAGGGGCGTGACGAAACTGGCGGACGCGGCGAAAGCCACCATCATGCAGAACGGCCTCGGATCGACGCCGAGATCGACCGCGATCGTGACGGCAAAGGGGAACATCAGGGCGGCCGCGGCATTGTTAGTGATGATGGATGTGAACATCGAGGTGGTGAAGAAGACGCCGGCCAAAATGGCAACGGGCCCCCATGGCCCGAGCGAGGCCGATACCGCGCCCGCGACGATACTCACCAGGCCGGAGTTCTCGAGGGCCTTTCCGAGCCCGAAGGCGGCACAGATCGTCAGCAGCGTCTGCATGTCGAGACTCTGACGCGCGTCGGATGTCGAGATGCATCGCGTGGCAATCATCAGGCCGGCCACGAAAAAGGCCGCAAGCACAATCGGCACCGCGTCCCAAGCCATCAGCGCGACCAGCAGGCCCAGCAAGACCAGCGATAGGACGGCCTTGTCATGTCGGACCGGCCGCGAGTCCTCGACGCCGCTGACCAGGTAGAAGTCCGGATTGTTGCGGTGGGCGCGCACGAAGTGGGGCGTCGTCTGAAGCAGCAGGGTGTCGCCGTTGCGCAAGACGATATCACCGACGCGGCCCGCCAGCCGCTCGCCACCACGATTCACCGCAATGACGGCGGCGTTGTACAGCGCGCGGAAGTCGCTGTCGCGTATGGTCTTTCCGATCGCCGGCGAGGTACTCGAAACCACCGCCTCGCACAGCATGCACTCGCGGCGCTTCGTCGAAGGTTCCTCCGACACGGCGATCAGTCCCGGAATATGCTCGAGGTCCACGATGGTGTCGACCACGCCCGTGAAAGTCAAGAGGTCGCCTTCCCGAAGAATGCGGTCGGGTCTTACGGGCGTAATCGACTCGCCGTCACGGATAATCTCGATCAGGAAAAGGCCGGGCAAGTGGCGCAGTCCGGCATCTTCAACGGTCTTGCCGATGAGCCGGCACCCGTGTTGGATCTGCATGTCGACGAGATACTCGCGCGGCTTCTCGCCGAACTGCGTCAGGACACCCTCGCGGCTCGGAAGAAGGTGACGGCCAACGAAAAGGAGATAGACAATGCCCGCGAAGGCGTACGGCACGCCGACATAGCTCAGTTCGAACAGCGCCATGGGATGGAGCGTTCCGAATGCTTCCGGATTCCCTTTGAATCGCTCGATCATGAGGCCGTTGACGACGAGGTTCGTGCTCGTGCCGATGAGCGTGCACGTCCCCCCGAAGATGGACAAGTACGAGAGCGGGATGAGCAGACGAGACGGCGCGACCTTATGATTCTTACACCACGTATTCACGATGGGAATGAACATCGCCACGATGGGCGTGTTGTTCAGGAACGCCGACATACCGGTGACGGCACCCGCCATCCGCGTCAAGACCGCCCGTTCCGTCTTCGCGTCGCCCAACAGGAACGCTCCGAGGATATTGAGCGCGCCGGTTTCGCGGAGCGCCGCGGCGACAACAAACAGCGCCGCGACGGTTAGCATGCCCGAGTTCGAGAAACCGACGAAGACCTCGGCCGGCTCGATGATGCCCACCAAGCCGCAGACCACCACGGCGGCAATCAAGAGCACATCGGCGGCGAGATTACGGATCAGCCCGGCGAACACGACGGCGATCAGACCGACCATGAACCATGCCTGCCAGTGCTCCAACCGGTATCCCTCCCGACGACTCGAGACGCCCGCCCTACCCGGAGACAGCCGCCTACGGCATCCCGGCGGCGCGTGCGCGAATGGTAGGCCATCGAGAACGGCATTTCAAGTGGGGTGCGGGAAAAGGGCTTCTCAACGGACCCGTCGAGTAGGCGAGGCCGCCGCCGTCAGCCATGCCGGGTAACCACAGCCAAGGACCCAAGCACCAGGAGCGGGAGCATCCTCCACTCGATCCGCCGAGACCTCGTGGCCCCATGGGTGGGTGAGTCGACGGAAGCGTCCCGCGATCTGCCGGATGGCGGCCCGCTTCGCCCTTCAGGCCTAGTCTTCGACGCTAGCCTTCGGCAGTTTGGCGTACTCGGCGTACAGGTCGGCCACCTTCGCCTCCTCGGCCGTGCCGGAGTGAATGAGGACGCGGTAGTTGAACGTCAACGACTCGCCAGCCTTGAGGAGGTAGTCGCCGTTCAAGGGTTCTTTGCCTTCCTTCTTCATCTCGTGTTCGGTGAAATGCGAAAGGCCGAAGCAGTTTGCACCGCACAAGCCGTAGTCGCGCACGTGCCAGCGCGTGGGGTACCGGAGGTTCTCCGGGTGATCGAACACGGCAATACCGCGCATCCCAACGCCCGCAATCGTACCCGAGTAGTCGCACCACGGCGACGGCTTGCCCCACGTCTTCGGATAGCCTTTCATGTCGACGAGGGTGATCTCGGCATTCCGGCGCTTGACCTCGATCTCGGGTCGCATTCGGAACGACAGGATGCCGCCTTCCTTTGTGTCGCCGAATTTCACGTCGCCCTCGGTGGCGGCAAACGTGATCGTGGTGTCGAAATACCGCGCACTGGCCGGCCCGGCGTAGAACCGATACCTGCGCTCCTCTGTGAGCACGGGCTTGTGGTCTTTGTCCTGCCAGACGTTCTTGGCATGGATCCAGCCTTGGCCGCCCTCAGCGCCGAAGGTCACCTCGCCGCTGTGCTGATAGCCCGAGTTCTCGCCCTCCTCGCCCCAGCAGTCCACGCCGTTCACATCGCCGTACGCGGTCCAGATAGACTTGTGATGCACGTGGTCGCCGCTGGCCGGCACATCTTCGCCCATGGGCCAGTTGCGCGTGATCGTGACGCCGCCTTCGGCATACACCGGCCACAGAAAGGGCTTCCGATTCTCATTCGAGTAGTGGTAGGTCGTGAACGGTTCGCCGTTGATGACCACGTCCAACGCGTCCGCGCCATCCTGCTTCGTGATGGCGACGGTACCGTCATCCGCCGCGCTCGCCGGGCCGGCGGCCGTCATGCATCCCACCAGCGCCACCACGGACACCGCCCAATAACCTATCCACTTCGCCATAGCTCCTCCTCGTCGTTCCCTGCGCGAACGTTGACGTTTCCGGATGGGAAACGGATCGGGTTCAGCCTGATACTCCCGTGTCTGAACGGACACGAAATTGCCTTTACTCTAGCACACAACGGGATTGCCCGCAAGGAAACAGACCGTGGAAACCGCCGAGCACAAGGACCGCGCAGCCATGGCATCCGGTGCGTTGCACGCCGGCACCACGCCCCATTCAGCGGGAACCCTCTTGCGCGGCGAGGCGCCTTTGCCTATCCTGAAGGCCGCATCGTGAAGTGCCCTCAGGCGGAGGCAGACATGGACGGGAAACGCGCAGGCGGTCGGAAAGTCGTTGTCGTTGGGGCGGGCGCGGTTGGCGCGACGTTCTGCTATGCGCTGGCCCAGAGCGGCCTGTCCGACGAGATCGTCATCATCGATCGGAACCGCCCGCTAGCCGAGGGCCAGGCCCTCGACCTCGCCCATGGCCAGCCGTTCTTCCCGCCGGTCAAGATACGCGTTGGCGACGCGAACGACTATGCCGACGCCTCGGTAATCGTTATGGCGGCGGGCGCTAAGCAGGCGCCGGGCGAAACGCGCCTCGAGCTCCTGCGCAGGAACGCCTCCGTGATCGCAGGCGTAGTGGCCGACATCACGCGGGCCGATTCCTCCGCCGTCCTCCTTGTCGTCAGCAATCCGGTGGACATCTTGACGTACGTCGCCGCACGCACGGCCGGCTGGCCGCGAGGCCGCGTGTTGGGCTCCGGCACGGTCCTGGACAGCGCGCGTTTCCGGAGCCTCTTGAGCCGGCATTGCGGCATCGATACGCATAACGTCCACGGCTACATGCTGGGCGAGCACGGTGACAGCGAATTCGCCGCGTGGTCGATGACGCACATTGCCGGTATGCCTATCGAGGAGTACTGTCCCGTGTGTGGCAAGTGCGGCGATTGGCGCGAGGAACGCAGGAAAATCGAGCAACAGGTTCGAGACTCCGCCTACCACATTATCGATTATAAAGGCGCTACCTGCTTCGCCATAGGCCTGGCCATGGTGAGAATCGTCGGCGCCATCGTGCGCGGCGAGCACAGCGTGCTCACCGTGTCGACGCTGCTCGAGGGCGAATACGGCTTGACGGATGTCTGCCTGAGCGTGCCGTGTATCGTGGCCGAACGCGGCATCGAGCGCGTCGTCGAGGCGGACCTCCCCACCGAAGAGGCCGCGTCGCTCGCCTCCTCCGCGAATCTCTTGAAGGCCGCCATCGCCAATCTCGATAAAGGCGACTAACCGACTTTCGCCCGGGGCAAGCGTCCCGGCAATCTTGTCGACCGAGTTGGAGCGCCTTCCTAGGGCGTTGTACAATGTCGTGTGTCAGTGGTATGAGTCGAAGCCTCGTGGTCTTTGGCCCCGGACTGGCCAACATCGGCTCTCTGAATCGGGATGTCTCGGTCGTGGATAATGAAGACCGGAAAACGCTCTTGCGCCTCAAGCGCCTTCTTGTGGAACGGCTCCGCGTGTACGACGTGATTCTCTTCGGTTCGCGCGCTCGGGGCGACGCCGCGCCGGATTCCGACATGGATGTGCTTGTCGTCGTTGATGAAGCCATTCTCGATGAGAGCCGGGAGATCGTTCTGGATTGTGCGTGGGAGGCGGGCTTCGACGCAGGAATTGTGGTCGCGCCGGTTGTGGTTTCGCGCGAAGCCTGGGAAAACGGCCCGCTGCGCGCATCCCTGCTCGCCCAGGCCGTCCGCGAAGAGGGCGTAAGCGTATGAGCGACGACGACAGCCGCGTATTGGCCGCCCAACGCATGGCACAGGCGCACGCGGCCCTTGATGAGGGTCGGCTCCTCCAGCAATCCGGAGAGACCACACTCGGCGTGGTAAATCGTGCGTACTACGCCATGTTCTATGCCGTCTTGGCGCTACTGCAAACGAAGGGTCTAACGCCGCGCAAGCACTCCGGCGCGATTGCTCTGTTTGACAAGGAATTCGTGAAAGCCGGAATCCTGCCTCCGGCCTGCCCAAAGCAGTTGCACGCTGCATTTAACCTGCGGCAGTTGTCCGATTACCAACCGCTTGAGACCGTTGACGCCACGCGTGCGGCCGATCTTGTGGCCGATGCGGCAGATTCCGTCGCCGCGGTTGAGGGCACTCTCCAGTTCTGACGTAGTTCTTGGCGCCCTTTTTCGGAATCCTACTCTTCGCTGCGGCAAAACATGGTTGGCTCCCTAATGCTGTGCCACGCCATGCCGCACATCCGTCCTCGGCGCAATCTCGATGGCATTGGCGCTTGGCGGATCGTTGTCGACGAAACGGGAGTTGCCGGTAAATGCGACGCCTTGGACGATGGCGTCGTTGGGTTGGCCGTGGCGGAGGAAGGTGTTGCCACGGATCTCGGCGTCGCGGAATTCGCCGACGGCGTTGGTCTTGACGCGGACGAAGGCCGCGCCGGTGTTACTAAACGTGTTGCCAAAGAATCGCGCCTCGGGGAACACGCCGAGGATCCGCACGTAGATGTCCCGAAACTCGCATCCGACCACGGCGACATTCCGGCTCGTCAGCGTGGCGTCGCCGTGGAAGCACAGGAAGGAGCCCCACGCACCGGTATCCATCTCGCCGGCGCGGCTGCTATCAAACGTGCAGTGCGCGAAGAGGCCGTTCCGCACGTAGTTGTCGCCGTTCTGCTCGATGTCGACGTGATAGAGGCCCCACAGCGAGCCGAAGCGGCAGTTGAGGAACATGAAGTCTTCGGTGTTGCCGACGATCGAGACGCCGTTCCGGCCGGCGCGATCAAAGGTCGAGTTGAGGACGCGCAGGCCTTTGGCGTCGCGGACGTACAGCGGATCGTACCGCGCCTCGCACGCGTGCACATTGTCGATGAGCGCGCCGTTGGCTACTTCGGTGACGCCGATGCAGGTCACCGGCGTTGCGGTGCCGCCTTTGCCGACGCCGCCCGTGCCTACACGCCAGTTATCGCCGCTGCCTTCCGGCCTCGTGCCGTAGAGGCTGACGTTCATCAGGCTGCCGCCGGTGAGCTTGACCATGGCCCAGGATGTGTCCAAGGCGCGGAAGACCGTCTTCTGCGGCCCGGCACCGCGATGAGGGACACGCCGTCTTTCATGGTGATGGAGCGAATGCTGTACGTGCCGGCCGGCACGTACACACACCCGCCGTCCGCGGCCGCTGCATAATCGATGGCGCGCTGAAACGCCTCGGTGTCATCCGTTTGGCCATTGCCGTCGAGGTCTCGCTCGAAAAGGCCGAGGGCAAGCAAGTCGGCGGAAACGTCAATGAGTGCCCTGTCCGGTAGGGCCTCTTCGGAGGACGGGCTCAACGGCAGCAGACACAGAATGGGCCAAGCGAAGCCGACCAGAATCGCGAATCGTGTCATGCCAGCCACCTTCCTGATGTCCATCCGCGAACGCCATGGATGGCATTGACTGCCCCGCGACCGGCGGAGGCGAACATACGCCCGTCCACGACGAGATTCGGAGGTCTCGCGCCACTACCTTGCCACGCGGAAGCCGGTTCGAAACACCACGCTGTTCGGCCGGTCGCTTTCACGATCCGCTGAGCGCAGATACGGCCCCGCGCCACATTCCCAATTCCCACCACGAACCACGCGGAATGTACCTTCCTCCGGCCCGCCAGGATTCTTCACCGCCTCGTCGGGATACGGTCCATACCAGTCCGTGCACCATTCCCAGACGTTGCCGATCATGTCGTAGAGGCCCCACGCGTTCGGCTTCTTCTCCCCACACGCGTGGACACCGTCCTGTCCCACGGCACTCGTGTTGCCGAACCACCAGGCATGCTCGTCAAGGTCGGCAAACTCCGGATCGTCGCCCCAGTACTGCATCGTGGTGGTTCCGGCCCGGCAGGCATACTCCCATTCGGCCTCTGTGGGCAGCCGGAACGTCTTTCCGGTAGCGGCGTTCAGGGCCGAGATGAAGGCTTGGGCTTGGTTCCAGGAGATGTACTCGGCGGGGGAATCCGCCGCGTCATTCACCTCATCCTGTCCCTCCCACGGCTTCGAGTGCATTACCGCCTCCCACTGCGCCTTTGTGACTTCGTACTTCCCAATGGAGTAATCATGCGTCAACGTGACCTGGAGCTGTGCTTCGTCGTCTCCCCGCTGCAGCTCACCGGCGGGACTCCCCATCGTAAAGGTGCCGCACTCGATGCGCACCATGCGTAACGCGACATCCCCCGGCAGCGAAAACGTACCGATGAAATCATCGCCGGGTTTCGGGCATCCTGCCAACAGCAACGCCAGTCCCGCCTCGGCCACAATCAGTCGACAACACCCTTGAAGCAACACGCGCATGTTCGGCCTCCTCACACTCCACACCTGCTTCCTGCACGATAACCGACTTGACGCGCACATCGTAAGGCAAAGGCGTGGCCATACGCCAATGGGCAAGATGGCCGCGGCTTTCTCGCCAAACGAGCACGACCATGTCCGACCGGCGGAGCCCTTGCCACCCGGCGAGGCCATCCCTGTCGAAGCAAGAGAACACTGGTTACCCGTGATCAGGGCGTGGTGAGATCGGCCGCGATGTGACGGTCTTCGGCACCGATGGACACCATCGACGAATCGGGATGGCAATGCGCCCGGTTGACTGCAGAATGCAGCCTCCCGCACCGCGGCGCGCCACCGTGGCGTCCCTCCTTGCACAACACGTCCCCGAGGGGCAGAATAGGTGTCAAGGAGGCCGGCCTATGGATGCCAAGGCTCTGATCTGCGACGAACAGCAGCGGTTCACGATCGAGGCGGTGGTCTTGCCGGACGCCGACGCGCGGCACCTAGTCGTGCGCACGTTCTACTCCGGCGTGAGTATCGGCACGGAGTTCGCCCTGATCCGCAACAAGATCTCGTGGGGACCGTATCCATTGTGCACCGGCTACCAGGGCGTGGGCGTGGTCGAGCACGCCGGCGCGGAGGTGCAGGGCTTCTCCGCGGGCGATATTGTCTACTACCGAGATAATCGCCAAATTGCCTTCGCCGATGGCCGCGCGGTATCCGCGGTATCCGGCACGCACTGCTCGCACGCCGTCATCGAACCGGGCGCGACGCACGGTGTAGCACGGCTGCCGGAAGGCGTGCGCCACGATTGCGCGAGCCTGTTCGTCATGCCGGCCGTCGGCCTCTACGGCGTCGACATGGCGAATCCACGCATGGGCGAAGCGGTGGTCGTGTACGGCGTTGGGCCCATAGGCCTCGGCGTTGTCGCGGCCTGTGCGCATCGTGGCTGCGTCGTAATGGCCGTGGACATCGCGGAGGAACGCCTCGACGTGGCCGGCCGGCTCGGCGCGGATCATGTCGTCAACGGCGCGCGCGACGACGTAGCGGCTGCCGTTGAGCGTGTTCGTTCAGGCGGCGCAGACGTCGTCTTCGAGGCAACGGGCCTACCATCGTGCATCGACGAGGCCATCGCCTTGTGCCGGCCCCTCGGCAAGTTCGTCTGGCAGGGCAATTACGGCGCCGAGCCGGTCTCGATGCATTTCCTGCCGCCTCACGGCAAACGCCTGAGCATGTTCTTCCCGTGCGACGATGGCCTCGCGCCGTGTCGACGCGCCGTGCTCAGGAATATGGCATCCGGCGCGCTCCGATGGGAGGAAACGATCACGCACCGTGTCGAATTCGAGGACGCGCCCGAGTTCTTCGACGCCGTGAACCACGGCGACGTGCAGGGCGTGATCAGTCCGGTGATCCGGTGGTCAGCCGGATGATCGCCTATTCCCAGATCGGCGTGTCGTAATCGAGGGGCAAGTCGACGGCGGCGTTACGCGCGGCCGAGGCGTACATGGCCAAGGCAATCTCGACGGTGTGGCGTACAGTCGCCATCGGGATGACCACCTCGCGATCCTCGCGGATGGCGTCGATCATGTCCTGAATCACTACGCGGTGATCGTGATGGCCGAAATCGGCCGCGCCACCGGCGGCAGTAGCCTGAGCCTTCGATCCAATAGCTCGAACCGAGTCGTCGTCAGCCTGGTCATCGCGGAACTTCCACGTGGCGATGGTCTCCCCCACCATGATCGCCGTGCCGTTCTCGCCGTTGATCTCGATTCGGATATCGGTGCCGGGCCACAAGGCCGTCGAGGCCTGAACGACGCCGCGCGCGCCGTTGCGGTATTCGATGAATGCGGCGAGGGTATCTTCGAGTTCGACGTCCTGGTGCGCGAGGTTGCACATGCGCGCGTCGACGCGCCGGACGTCGCCGCCGAGGTACTGGAGCAGGTCGATGTAGTGGAAAGCGTGCTGCACGGTGACGCCGGCGCCCGACTTGCGCGACGAGCGCCACGCATCCATGTGGTAGTACTCGGCGGGCCGGTGCCATTTCATGTACGTGTCGACATGGAGCAACCTGCCGAAACGGCCTTGCCCGATGGCCGATTTCATGGCCTGGACACATCGCCGGACGCGACACTGCACGGTGCAGCCGAGCTTGAGGCCGGCCGCGCGCGCGGCATCGACCATCTCGTCGGTATCCCTTAGCGACATGGCCGGCGGTTTTTCGCAGAGGACGTGTTTGCCGGCGGCCAGGCACTTGAGGACGGCGTCGTGATGCAGGTGATTCGGCGTGGTCACATTCACCACGCCGATGGCGGGATCCGCGAGCATCGCATCGAGCTCGTTGTAGGTCTTGACGCCGAACTCGGCGGCGAACTTGTCGGCACGCGCCTTATCGACATCACACACCGCGACTAGCGCGCCGCCCTTGGCATCGCGCACGGACTTGGCATGAAACGGCGCGACGAGTCCCGCACCCAGGATTCCGAATCCGATTTTCGCCATGGGTACTCTCCTTTCCTACTCGGGAACGAGGACGCCCTTGAGCGCCCTCAGTTGCTCGATCGCGTCGAAAACGCCCTCCCACTTCTCGAGGGGCTCACGATGGGTGATCAATCGCTCGGCCGGCACACGGCCGCTATGGATCAGATGGATCGTGCGATCCCACGCCTCGTACATCGTGGACAGGTTGAAGATCACCTGCACGACTTTGAACGAGAACTTGTCCCACGGCACCGTGACGTCGCGGTTGCCCGTTAGGCCGATGACGCAGATCTTGCCCATCTTGCGCACGAGGTCGCACAGCACCGGAATGGCCTTGGGCGCGCCGCTGCATTCGACAACAATGTCCGCACCGAGGCCTCCAGTGAGATCGAGCACGGACTCGACGGCGTCGGCCTCGCCGATGTTGATGAGATGGTCGAATCCAAGCGCACGGGCCGCCTCGAACCGCAGTGCCACGTCGCCCGGCGCACCGATGATAGCAACGTCGCGTGCGCCGGCGGCCCGCGCCACCATGGCGGCCATCAGGCCGATGGGCCCCGGCCCTTGGACAACGACGAAGTCACCGGGCGTAACGCCGGTTCGGAGGAGCAGGTCGGTGACGACGTTGGCTGTCGGCTCGACCAGGACGGCCTGGTCCCAGGTCATGTCGGCAGGAATCCGGTGCAGCAGGCGCTCGGGGTAGCAGATGTACTTCGCCATGCCGCCGTCGATGCCCCAGCCGGGGGATCGCTTCTGCGGACAGATCTGGATGTTGCCGGTACGGCAGAGGTAACACTGGCCGCAGGCCTTCGTATGCGGCTCGGCCACAATGCGGTCGCCGGGCGCGTAGTACTTGCACTCCGGGCCGAGATCGACGACGGTACCGGTGAATTCATGGCCGAGGATCACGGGCGGCCAATACGGGAACGTGTCGTGGCGGACGTGAATGTCCGATCCGCAGATGCCGCAAGCCGCCACCTCGATCTTCACCTCGCCGGAGGCCGGTTGCGGCTCGGGAACGTCGCGCACCTCGATGAATCCGACGCCTTTCTGTGTCTTGACGAGTGCTTTCATGATTGCTCCGCTCCGCAGTAGTCCATCAGGAACCGGACGAACACGCCGGCGGCACGCTCGATGTCCGCCAGCTCAATAACCTCATCCTTCGAATGCGCAACCTTGAGCGAGCCGGGACCGTATACGACGGTGGGAATGCCGAGCTGGTTGTTGTAGAACCACGCGTCGCACGAGGCCGTCATGGCGGCAGTGGCGGCGGGCGAGCCGGCGGCTTCGGCCGCACCGAGCAGCGTTTGCGGCAGTTCGTGGTCGACCTCGACGACACTGCTATCGTGGCGATAGGTAAAGCCGAGATCGAAGTCGTCCGCCGTGAGTCCGCCATCCAGCAAGGCCTGCCGCATCTCGGCGCAGACCTCCTCTTTCGTCTTGTTCGGCAGGAGGCCCAGCACGCCCTCGAGCACGGCGCGATTCGGTGCCGCCGACGGCCAATTGCCCGCCTCGAGTCGCCCGAAGGTAATCGGCATGGGATTCGGATACGGATCGAATAGCGGCAATCCGCGCGACGCCGCCAGAAGGTCATCGTGGTACCGCTCGAGGATGGCCATGGCGTCGCGCGCGAGCAGTAGCGCGCTACGCGTCTGGCCCGCTTGGCCACTGTGCCCGGCCTTGCCCTTGAACACGATCCGGAACCACACGGCCCCGCGAATGGACGTGAACACCTTGTGGTCGGTCGGCTCGAGGACGATGCACCCGTCGGCCCTCTCGCCGGCACGCGCCATAGCGAGGCTGCCGTTACCGCCGTTCTCCTCTTCGACCACCAGGTGGGCTACGACATCACCTTTGAGCCTCACGCCGAGCGCGTCGAGCGCCTTCAGCGTCAGATATATGGACGTGAGCGGCCCTTTGTCGTCGCACGCGCCGCGTCCGTAGGCCACGCCATCGGCGATGCGGCCGGACCACGGCGATTCCTGGCCCTCGGATGGCGGCACGACGTCCGTGTGCGCGTTGAACAGCAACGTCTTGCCGCCGCCCGTGCCGCGTCGTCGTATCCGGAGGTTGAACCGGCCGTCATACGCGAGATCCGGTATGGGATCGCTGTAGTCCGGATCGGCGCGTAACGCATTCGTCATCGGCACACGCTCGACCTCGACGTCGAGTTCGGCGAAAGCCTTGTCGAGAAAGAGCATGGCCTCGTGCTCTTTGCCGGAGACCGACGGAAACCGGAGGAACTCCGCGAGAAACTGCTCGGCCTCCGGCATGAGATCGCGGATAATCTGTCTTGACATTTCTCTATAACCTATTTGATATGTTGCGTTTACATCAAAGACTCAGCGTCGCCACGGCCCGCTCGAAGGCGGCCAGACTCTCGTCGGCCTCCTCGATGGTCATGACGAGAGGCGGGGCGACGCGGATCACGTTGCCGAAGACGCCTACCGAACCGATGAGCAGGCCCTCGTTGGCGCATCGCTCGATAAGTGGCCGGATGAGTCCGGAAGCTGGCTCCTTGGTGGCCTTATCCTTGACGAATTCGAGGCCCATCACCATGCCCATGCCGCGCACACAGCCGAGATACGGCGAGCCCTCGGCGATACGTAGGAGGCCTTCCTTGAGATGCGCGCCCATCCGCACGGCGTTGCCGACGAGGTCTTCCTGCTCGTAGATGTCGAGGACCGCGCACACAGCGGCGCTGGCCACGGGATTGCCGCCGAGCGTGCTCGACAGCTCGCCCTTCTTCAAGCACGAGAACACCTCGGATGTACCGCCAATCGCGGATACGGGCACGCCGCAGCCGATGGCCTTGCCGATGGCGACGAGATCGGGCTTGAGGTCTTCGTGTTCCATGGCCCACATCGTGCCGGTGCGGCCGTAGGACGCCTGCACTTCATCGAGGGTGAACAGGAGTCCATTCGCGCGGATCCACTCTTCGAGCCGCTTCAGCCAGCCTTCCGGCGGGAAGATGAAGCCGGCCGCGCCTTGATATGGCTCGACAATCACGCCCGCGAGACTGCCCGTCGAGTTCGCCCGGATGACGCCTTCCATGTGGTCGAAATACTTGCGGAAGGCCGGGCCATCGTCGCACCAGCCGTAGGGATCGCGATACGGATTCGGATATGGCACGCGGACGGCCCCGGGCAGTGTCGGGCCGTAACCGCGTTTCGGGCCAGCCATGCCGCCCATCGACGCGGCGCTGCTTGTCCGGCCGTGGAATCCGCCCTCGAAGCTGATGATTTCGAAATGGCCGGTCTTGCGTTTCATGAGCCGCGCGGCCGCTTCGACCACCTCGCTCCCGGTGGTCAGGAAGAAACACGTGTCCATGTGCGGCGGCAAGGCCTCGACGAGACGCTTGGCAGCTTCGATCCGCTGCACGTTGGCGCACTCGTAGTTGTTCAGCAACCGCGCGGTGGCTTCCTGAGTCTTCTTAACGAGGTGCGGGTGGCAATGGCCCACGTTGGTCACCAGCACGCCCGAAGTCCAATCGAGGAAACGGTTACCGTCGACGTCGGTGACGACACAGCCCTCGGCGTGATCCCAAACCACCGGCGCCTGAAAGCCCACGACATCGGCCTCATACCGGTGCCACTCGTCGAGGAGTTCCTTGCTCTTCGGCCCGGGCAAAGGGCCATTAACGGAGGTTACACTCATCCTTGCCGTCCCTTCTCGAAGACTTCCGGATTCACCACACATCGCCCGGGCCGGCCTTCGGCGAAGGCTAGAATGTCGTCCAGGATGCTCTTGCGAATCTCCCAGCCGGCCTCGACAGAGGCCCACGCCATGTGCGGCGACAGGATCGCGTTCTCGAGGCCGAACAGCGGATAGGACGGCGGCGGCGGCTCGACATCGTAGACGTCGATGGCCGCCCCGGCGATCTGGCCACTCTTGAGGGCCTCGGCCAGGGCTTCGTGGTCGACCATCGGTCCTCGTGAGGTGTTAACAACATACGCTGTAGGTTTCATCATGCCAAGGGATTTAGCGTTGATGATATGGCGGGTTTCGTCTGTTAATGGCGTGTGGATCGTGATGAAGTCGGCCGTGCGGAAGATCGTCTCGTGGTCCACGAGGGTAATTCCCAGTTCTCGGACGCGCTCCTCGGGCAGGTACGGGTCGCAGCCGATGATGTTGAAGCCGAAACTCCGCAGTTTGTTGTAGACGCGGCTGCCGATCCGACCGACGCCGATGATGCCGAGGGTCTTGCCCTCGAGGCGGTACAGCGGAAACAGCTTCGAGAAGTCCCATTGGCCGTCGGCGCTGGACGTGTCGAGCGTCTTGCGCCCCCAGACGACCTTGCGGCCGCACGCGAAGATCAGGGCGATGGCATGCTCGGCCACATCCACCTTGCAGTAGTCCGGCTGATAGGCGAACTGGATGCCCAGCCGGGTGCACGCGGGCACATCCACGTTGTCATACCCTATCCCATGTCGAATCAACAGCTTACACTTCTTGAGGCGACTGAGCATGGAATCGGGCATCTTCATCATATTAACAACGATGACATCGGCGTCGCCGGTCTTCGCGATGACCTCATCCTCGGGCTTGAACTTGAGCTGATACGCTTCGAAGGAGAAGCCTCCGCGCTTGGTCAGCTCGTCACGCTCCCAATCGAGATCATCCTCGATGTAGTCCGTCACCACCACCTTGATTGTGTTGTCCATGGCTGATTTCCTTAGTCCGTAATCCCAAGTCTCGGCGCCATCGCGTCTAGCCGACCTTGCACCAGCGCTTCTCGTCGGCCGATTTGTACACCGCCTCGACGACCTTGAGTGCCGCCACGGCATCGTCGCCGGTGATGGCCGGCCGCGCACCCTTGATGATGGCGTCGGCGAAGTTGCGCACGTACTCGAGGCCCATGTAGCCGGCGTATCCAGGCGTCGGGGCCAACTCGAATTCCTGCGTACGCAGCGGCGAGCCGCCGAACTCCGGCGCGTCGCTACAGATGTTCAAGACATCCTTCTCGCCTTCGAAGGCCGGCGCCCACGATATCACGCCTTTGGTGCCGCGCACCGAAACGTAGAGGTCGCGTCCGTGCGGATACGCGTCGGGCACGGTGTAACTGATGTCGAGAGCGAGGATCGCCCCTTTCGAGAACCGGACGTGGGCAAACGAGTTGTCCTCGATGTCGTACCGCGAGTTGACCTTGACGTTCTGGCCTGAGACTTCGATGGCCTCGTCGTCGAGAATCCAGCGAAACAGGTCGATCCAGTGGACGCCGAGGTTGTAGATCGGCCCACCGCCCGAGCGCGCCTTCTCGAGCATCCAGGCGGAATTGCCTCGGACATAGCGCTGGACACCACCCGCCGCACACCGGCCTTCGGCGCCCACGACCGAACCGACCGCGCCGGCCTGAACCAGCCGCCGTAGCTCGCGCGCCACGGGATGAAAGCGCCAGCAGTATCCTGTGGTGAACTTCACGCGGGCCTGGTCGGCGGCGCGCGCGATGTGGAGCGCGCCTTTGGCATCGGCCGCGACCGGTTTCTCGACCATGAGGTGGATACCTCGTTTGGCGCACTTGACGGCGGCGGCCGGGCAATCGCAATGCGGCAAGAAGATCGCGGCGATATCGAGCGGCTCTTGCTTCAGCATCGCGTCGAGCGAAGCATAGCCACGCACGCCAAAATCCTTGCAGAACGATTCGCGAAGCGCGTCATTCTCGTCGGTCACCGCCACGACCTCGGTAGCCGCGACGGCGTTGAATAGCGTCATGTACGCCCTAGGATGAAGATGGCCCAATCCGACGATGCCAACGTTCATCGCACGTTTTCCCTTTGCCATGGCGACTCTCCATCGGTTGACAGCGATGCAACAAGTATAGTGCCCGGAGCGCGATCACTCAACGCCCTAGAGCGTGGCCACCGGCACCTCGCGGCCGGCGTTCTCGTCAGATACGTAGGCCGCGTAAATGGTGGCCGTCGTGTCGAGGGCGAGGTCAAGCCCGGACTTGGGCTGTCGGCCGGCGGCAACGCACGTAACGAAGTCCTGAAGCTCGGCCTGGTAGCCCATCGTGAAGTTCTCATCGGCGGCACAAGGCGACCAGCCTTCCTGGGTGCTCGATTTCTCGACGAGGTAGATATCGGCGTACTGATCGCCGCGCGGATTGTAGGTTTTGACGATGTCCACCGGACTCAGCCGACACCGCGTGCGGTGGTTGTTGGCGAACACGTCGATGTAATCGTAGATGCCTCCGAGGACCAGCTCGCAGGTGAGCACATCCGCCACGGTGCCGTCGTCGAACGTGACGTGCATGAGGCCGTAGTCCTCGATGTCGTGGTAGTCGGTGCGCAGAAACCCGGCGTCGCGGTAGCCGGGCAGGCGCGTGATCTGGTGCGTGCGCGCACAGACGCTCTTCGGGCGAATCGGGCGCCCGATAGTCGCCTCGCCCTCGACGCGTTTGAGGTACAACATGCCCCCGAGCGGATGGCATCCCTTACCGATGAGCGAGCCGCCGCCGGCGAAGCGCCACGTGCCGTACACCGGCGACGCCGACCCCTTGTGCGATTCCTCGCCCGTCATCCGCAAGACCTGCGCGCCAGTCTTCTCGATGATCTCGCGCTCCTTCTGCACGCTCGGCGCGTAGACAAAATTCTCGGCGTAGCCGAAGGTCACACCGGCCTTGCGCACCGTTTGCGCAATGCGGTCGAGGCGTTCGAGCACCGCCTCGAGCATGGCGACTTTCGCCGCGAGATCGCCTCGGTACGCCTCGTCGGCGTCCGGCGGGCCAAAGTAACCGGTCAACGGCTTCTCGCAGATGATCGCCTTGCCGCGTTCGGCAGCGGCCAACATGCTAGCCTCGTGGACATACGGCGGCGAACAGACGTCCAACACGTCGATGGCGTCAAGCATGGCCTCCACGCTATCGAACACCGGGATGCCGTGTTCGCGGCCGAACCGCTCGCGACGGTCGGCGCGTAGCGACGTCACACCGGCAATCTCGACGTCGACGCCGTAGGCACGGCGCAAACACTCGACGTGATACGCACCGGCAAATCCACAGCCAACCAGTCCGACTCGCACCTTGTTCATGGCGTTCCCCACGCGTGCGCCACGCCGCGGCGTGGCAGCCCATCCTCAAACCTTAGCCCTTCTCCACGGGTTTGGTCAACTGAATCCCGCATTGTTACCATGCCGCAGGACACCGACGGTATCCGGACCGCCGCGCACGGAAGGACTAGCCGCATGAAGAAGGTCTACATCTCGTTCCTCTTGCACGGAAACATGTGCTACGACCGGTACACGAAGCAGGTTATCCGCGACAAATTCCCGAGGATCTATGCCGCCGGCGTGCGCGCCATGCACCGGTATCCGCAGGTCACCGCGCACATCGATTTCCCGGGCCTCACGACGCTGAGCATCCAGCAATACGCGCCGTGGCTTCTCGATGAACTGCGGCCTCTCGTCGAGCGAAAGCAAGTCGTCATGGTCGGGTGTCAATACGCCGCCAACCACGCGCTCTGCGCCGACGAGGAAAGCGATCTCCTCGCCGCGCGACTCGGTATGGAAATCCTCCGCAACGCGTTACAGCCGGACATCTCGACGTTCTTCCCTCAGGAGTTCGCCTTTCATCCTCAGTCGCCGTACATCATGAACCAAATCGGCGCACGGCGGCTCATCATCCAGCCCGGCAAATGGAAACGTCCGAAACGCGTGCGCGGCATCGACGGCAGCGAGGTGAACGTCTACTCCCTCGAGAACATCGATCAGTTGGAGACATTCTACGATGATCACGAAGACGGCGACTTCGTATTGACTGGGGGCGATTTTGAGATGCTGGGCAATATCGACCATTTCGTCGAAACACTCGAACGATTGGCCGCGAGGGGAAAGGCCATCGAGTGGACGACCGTGGATCGGTACGAGCGCGACATCGGCATCACGGAGGTCATTGAGGCGCTCGATCCCACCGGTAACGCCGATGAAGACCGAATGCCGAGTCCGAGCTTCTCGCGCTGGGTGGGCGATCCCGAAGACATGATCTGGCACGGCCACGCCGTCGCGGCACTCGAGGCGCTCCGCGCCGCCGGTTTCGCCAAGGTCGCCGCGCGCGTGCACGGACTCGACGCGGTGGACGTGCCGATCGGCATCGCCTGGACCACGCCTCCGGATAACGCATGGGACGGCCTGTTCGAAGAAGTCCTCGAGTATCCGGAAACCGAGGAGCAGCACCTGGCGTTCGACGGCGCGCCGTCGATCCTGTCCCGCGCGTGGCATCACGCCCTGATCGGCATCAACTCCGATGCCAGCGGCTGGTTTCCGTGGCAGCCTCGGACGCGGCACCGCAACACCTCGCTGCGTGCCGCGAACGCCTATGCCCGCGAGGTGATCGAACGGTTCGCGGCGGAAGTCGCGAATCATGTCGGCGCCAGCGAACGCGCGGCCAACGGCTACGTGCTGGCCCTCAATCCGGCACCGGCACGCGAGGCCGCCATCGAGTTGATCACCGAGGGGCCAACGCGCATCGTCGATGCCGACGGAAAGGCCGTGCCGAACGCGCTCATGTTCGAGAATGGCCGGTGGCATGCGCGGGCCCATGTAGCCTTGCCGGCCTATGGCTATGCGGTGTTGGCTTTGGCCTCGGGAAGCGATGTCGAAGTCGCCCGTTGGGAAGCCGGTTGCGAAGCGCACTTCGAAGCCGGATGCGTGAGGCTGCACGACGACACGCTCGAGGTGGAAATCCGCGGCAGGCGCATTTCCGTTTCCGTTGCACCCTTCAGGCTGTCCGACCCATCGGGCGCCGCGCCCGCCGAGGATGTTGCGCCCACCTGGCAGAACGCATCGACGCGGGTGCGCCGAACGCGGTTCGGCGTCGAGTTCGAGGTGTTCACCGAGTTGGCCTGGGCGGTCTGGCTGAGGCTGGTCTTCGAGCTGAACAGCGACCACATCACCGTCAACGCCGAGGTCGATATCGATATGCCGCGTCGGATCGGACACCAGCGCTATCGGCCCGAAGGGCTCGAGATCGCGTTCCGAGGGTGCCCAGGCAAGGTGTTCTACGATGTGCCGTACGCCACCATCGCGCACCGCAACGACGCCCCATCCTACATCGCCGCGCAACGCTTCGCGGCCCTCGACGCCGGCGACCAGTCCTTCGCCCTGATCGCCCTCGCCGGCAATCAGTCGTTCCGCGTGTCAGCGCGCGACGGCATCCTTGCCGCCCACCTCGGCGCATCAACGCAGGGCCGCCCGGACACGCGCCCTGAGTGCGAAATCCGACCGGACGGCACCGGCGCACACCACATCACGTCGGGCGGCGACCCCTTCATGGGCCACTACACGCATCGCTTCGCGCTCGTCCTCGACACGCCGGATCAGGCGGCCCTGGCGGCGCGCCGCCTCCGGACGCCGGTTCCGCTGGTGCGTTTCACGCCGAGCGGCGGCGACTGGCCCGCCGCACGCAGCCTCCTGGACATCGAACCGGCCACGGCACATGTGACGGCATTCCGAGCCGGGCGCAGCGGCTGCGAAGTGGTGGTCAACAACGCTATGGGGCAAGGCGGTGTCGTGCGGTGCCAGGGCCATGAGATCGCACTAGGACCCTATGGCGTCGGGGCGATTGGTGTTCAGTAGGCGCCGCTGGAAGACGGCAATGGACTCCGTCGTGCTCGTTGTGTCGTCGTGGTTCCAGCCGTTCGGAAGAGAACCACCACAGACACGACGAACCCAACGCGATTGCTTCCAGGAGAGCAAATGTAGCGGCGGCCGTTTGCGTCGCTTGGGTCGTTTAGGACAATCGCCGGATAGCCGAAGTCCTTTGTGTCACTTACGTCGTTTGTGTCCTTGGTCCGGCCACAGCGAGACCTTGTTGACCCTATTGACAACAGCGCGGCCACCCCTTCCCCTTTTCCCGTCACGGCGCGTGCGTTCAATCCGCTACCCTAGGTGACGTCCGCCGCAGCGTCAATCTGACCATCTCCGGCATCGCGAAGCCGTGCTTGAGCATCGGGCAGTACGAGATCGCGATCCCGCGGCCACCGTCCTGCGACCACTCCGGATGCAGGTAGGCGCAGTAGACGAGATCCGTCGGGCCTTGCGTCTCAGGAACAATGACCTCGGCTACGGGCGCGCGCCATGGCCCACACAGCGCGTCCGCCACGCGGAACCGGACGGCGTGCGGATGGAAGAAGTCGCTCGAACACGCCATGAGGTAGGCGCCGAGGTAGTCGTTCCACGCAATCGACACCTGGCCGTAGACCTCGTCGATTAAGAGCTGCGCGTCGTCGCGGTTTGTCGAGAAACGCGGCCCCGGGCCGGTGTAGTAGATGTAGGCGCTGGGATCCTCGATGGACTCCGCTGCGACGCGCGCCAGGAGGACGCCCCGGGCGCCGTGCCATTCCGCTGCCGCGAAGAGATAGAGCAGACCGCCCTCTTCGATGATCTGGTGCGGCATCAGGGGATACTGCCAGTCGCGGCCATGCCGCAGGCGTTCGAAGGGGCCAAGCGGCTCGAGGCCGCGCGCGAGGCCTGCGCCCGACGGCAGGAATCCCCACGGGCCAGGACCGGTGATCTCGACGCGATCATAGAAGACGTAGTACCGACCGCCTACCGCAATGGCGCCGCCCGGCCAGATCCGGAATCGCTCCTCCGGCTCATCGTCGAAGAGCGAAAACGGATTCGACGCGCGGCCGTCCTCGCCGACGACGTAGTGGAGTTGAGGCGGGAAATCCGTCGCATCGGACGCAAGCAACGCCGCCGTGCACGAGCGCCCGCCGTTGTAGACGGGCTCGCCGCTCGCGTTGCGCGTGCCGAGGAACGTGTCGCCGAAGAGCCACACCGATCCGCCGGGCACGGCGAAGCTTCCAGCGCCATCTTGCGCCAAGACCTCGGCTTGCGCCGTCCAAGGCCCGGCAATGGTCCCGAGGAACTCCGCGCGCTCGATGATAAAGGGCGCGTCAGAGTCCCCAAATCGCATCGGCGCACAGCCTACACACGCCCCTACGGCCAAGACTGCGGCGATGACTCTCCGCACGTGCACGATAAGCACCCTCGCGCGTTGCCACCGCGCGAGTGTACATCCGCGCGCCCTGGGAACGCCAGGGGCTCCGGCCTGGCCGGTGGCAATGCTGACGTCAACCGCTTCCAGGCGCCACGCTGGAGCGTGGCGATGCCAGGAGGATCAGCGCAGAATCATGCTGCGCCAACACGTCGCCGCGCCCATCCGGACCACGGCCAGGATGGCCGTGCCACCTCGTCGCCACCAGAGCACCCAGAACCCGAGCACCAGGCACTCGGCACTCCGCGGCGTTTGTGTTACCATTTGGCGCATGGATGTGCCTCGACTGGATGTGTCGGCGCGGTTTCGCGAGCTGATGTCGTACGACAAACTCGCGGGTGACGTGCCGCGCATGTTGGTGATGCAGAGCGGTTACTGGCTAGACGCCGCGTGTCTGAACGCCGCCAAGGGTCTCGGCTGGCAGGTTCGGGCCGTGCCAGTACAAATGAAAGGCGTGTTGAAGCGCGAGAACATCCGCGACCTGCTGATGGCCCTCGGCGAGTTCCAGCCGGATTTCGTGCTCAGCATCAACATGAGCGCGATGGACGTGCAAGGCTTGTTCGCGCGGCTCTTCGAAGACATCAAGGTACCGTACGTGACCTGGTTCGTCGATGATCCCCGCACAATCCTTGTGGGCCGAAACCTGTACGCGTCCGCCTACACCGTGGCCTTGACCTGGGAGAAGGCCTATATCGAATCGTTGCGCGCCCTCGGGTTTCCGGAAGTTCGCTACCTGCCCCTGGCGGTGGATCCGACCCTGTTTAGTCGCGCGCCGGCCGAGTCCGCCGAAGGGCCACCGGCGTTCGTCGGCCACTCGATGAACTGCTTCGCCACCGATGAGTGGCGCTGGGCCGAAGACCATCCGCCGACCGCACAGGCCGTTCGCGCGGCCTTCGCGGCGGGCCGTGTCACACGCCAAACGTTCGCGCAAGGCCTGGAGGCGTTCCTGGACGCGGCCTTGCTCAGCGTGATGGACGAGGATCAGCGGCGTCACGCCGAGTTGCTCACCTTCGTGGAAGGCACGCGACGCCTGCGCCGGTCGCTCATGGAAGCGCTCGAACCGGAGGGCGTGGAGGTCTACGGCGACGAAGCCTGGGGCGCAATCACGGCCCGCGCCAAGGGTTTCATCGACTACGAGCACGATCTGGCCGGACACTACAACGCGTGCGCGGTGAACGTGAACTGCACGAGCATTCAAATGGCCAGCGCCGTGAACCAACGCGTCTTCGATTGCCCGGCCGCGGGCGGCTTTCTGATCACGGATTCGCAAGCCGATCTCGAGGAACTGTTCGACGCGGAGCAAGAGATCGTCCGCTACGGTTCCCCCGAGGAATGCCGGGCACTTGTCGCCGGTTACCTGCGCCATCCCGCGGCGCGGCGCGAGATGGTCTTGCGGGCGCGGGCGCGCGTCCTGGGCGAACACACGTACGCCCGGCGTCTGGACGCCATCGTCGAGATCATCCGCGAGCGCTTCGCGTGATCTTCACGATCACGCTGCACCTACTCCTTGGTGTTGGTAGACGGCGGAAAGGTCTGGCCCGGTTTCCGGCCGGTGGGCGCGACGTTCATTCGTGCCCAATCGATCTTGCGCGTGATTTTTGTGTCTCTCGGACGCTTCGCAACGAAGTCCTCGTAGTTCTTGTAGAGGACACGGTTGAGGAGATAATCCGGCAAGGCGAGGCCATTGAGCGTCTGGCCGGGGACCGCCGGCGTGGTATACGTCTCTTGGGTCAGCATGTCGAGATAGGCCCTGAACTGGTCGTGTACCCACTCGCGTGTCTTGCGTCGTCCTTCGGTAAGGACCAGATCGGTCGCGTACATGATACGGTCCGGATAGTCGGCAAAGAGCCGCTTGAACTTGGTAGGGCTCTTCGAAATGCGCTTGAGGCCTGCCGCCACGTAGTAGTCGCCGAAGCTGATATCGGTATAGACGTTCGGGAAGGTGTCGAGATACTCGCGCAGGCGGTCGCTCTGGATGGACGAGAGCATGAAGTGCGGCACGTCAACCTTCATGTTCGGGAACTGCGTGAGCACGGCAATGAGTTCCTCGGCGAAACCCTTCTTGCCCTCGTACGGATTCACATGGATACAGACAGGGATGTAGTTCTCTTCGCAATAGGCATAGAGCGGCAGCATGCCGGGATCGTCCATGGCGCACGTGTGAAACATGTACTCGCCCGCCTTGGTGACGTAGCCGTGGCCGACATAGAGCTTGAGGCCGGTGGCCCCCCGCGAAACGAGATCCTTGAACTTGTCGAACTTCCCACTGTCCAGCGGGTTCACGCAGGTCCAGGCCTCGAACCGGCCCGGATAGGTCTGGGCAATCTTGAGGAGTTCCTCGTTGTTCTCGTCGTAGCGCGTGAAGCCGTACTTCTCGTCGAGCGTAATGGTGAACCATGAGCTTCCCATCAGGCATATCTTCCGAATGCCCAGCTCGTCCATCACGCTCAGATGGATCGAAGCCAGTTCGAGATTCTGGATGTGTTCGTGGACGTTGATGATTCGCCGCTGCGCCTGGATCTCTTCGAAAGTGAGCACGGGCCATTCCGGCTCGGCATGCTCCTCGAGCTTGACCTCCGTGGTGGTCAGGCTATCGTCGAGATTCGAAGACTTGATCCGCTTTGCCACCTCGTGCGACGCACGGCCCGCGATCACCAAACCGATGATGACGACCCCGAGAATTGCGAAGGTGCGGAATTGGCCTTTCGGAGGCTTGTGAACGCCCCGCGCGCGGGACCGGCGCGCCGGATCTTCCTTGGCCGTTCCATTGTCTGGTTCTCGACGAGGTGCCTGAGGGGTGGAGGAACTCGATGTCCGTTTCTTCTTCTTGGAACTCAAAGCGTTACGGATTCTCCCTTGTAGGTCGAAAACAGCCGCGTCAGGGTACGAATTCCCACGGGCAGTTTATCATCCCAATCGAGCGAGCCGCAAGACAGGGCGCGCAGTCTATCGCGCGCGTTCATGGAATATCGAGAGGCCGTGCTCCATCAGGATAGGTCGGCGCCGGATGATCTTCTGCGGCTCGGGATGGATTCGACCGAGCATATCGAGATCATTGCCATCGAGCAACTCTTGGCGGGCATCGATCCGGTAGTGATAGCGCTCCGTCCAGCGGTACGCCCCGTGAAGCGAACTCACCGACACGAGTCCGGCGAAGGCCAACACCGCGAGCGCCCTTGCGATGCGCGAACACATCGAGCCGGCCGCCTCACGAGGCCCAACGGAGGCCAGCATGGCGATCGCTATCCATATCAGGTTCGCGAAGGTCACATAGCGCGGACTCATCGCCTGCTCCGTTCCGAAGCCGACGCGGCCGAGCCCTGTGAACGCCGCCGAACCGGCGGCATACGCCCCGAAGGCTAGGCACACCGGAAGCGCCGCCGTGCCGCGGTTACGCCACGCAAGCAGGGCGAGCGTCATCAAACCGGCCAGACCGGCCACGACGGCCCCAACCTCCGAGAACCCCATCACCGGGGCGCCGAGGTAGGCCAGCACGTACAGTGCATAGTCGATGGGATGGAACAGCGCCGCGGCGACGCCCGGATGGTATGAAGGCTGCCTGAACCCGTAGAGATAAACGAAGAACACGCCAAACGAGATCTCGCCCCACACTCGCTTCCACGCGCGCTCTCGCGTGTAGAAGAGCACCAGGCCGAGCCCGACCATCCAGAAGATGAGGCCGTTGGCAAAGGAGAAGGTAGCCACGATACCGCAGGCCGAAGCCGCCAAATGCCCTGTCTCGCCTCGGCCATGGGCCAGGATCAGGATGCCGGCAACGGCCGCCACAATACTGAGCAGCTCCTGCAATTGCCAACCGAGGAACCAGTTCTCCCACTGGGCAAGTGAGAAGACGAGCAGCGAGATCAACACTAACGCCCAGGGGGAATCCTTGCGTCCTTCGGCGCGCACCAACTCCACGTACTCGCGCGCCAGTAACAGAAACAGCACCACCGCTAACGCAATGGTAACCACCATCTCCCACAGTACATTCCAGTGACTGAGCCGGGCGAGGACGAGCATGATGAGCCGAGGAAACACGAGTCGGTGTTCATTGTGCTGCGCCCAGAAATCGGCGAAACCCAGCGTCCCGTCAAAGCTCTTCGCAAGAAGAGGCACGAACTCCCACTGATCGAGATAGGGGAAGTCGAGCCGAAAAAGACAGAAGACCACCATGAGGAAGATGAACGGAACCGCTGCTAGAAACACGGGTGCGCGCCACCGCCTATCGGCCCCAGCATCCGGCATGACCTATTCCTCGTACCGCTTTTTGAGATAGATTTCGAGGGACGCGAGGCGATGAACGTGGGTGTGATGGGCATGGACGCGCCTCCGGGCAGCACGGGCAATGGCCATCCGCTCTGCGGGATGGCGCAGGAAGTAGCGCACTTTCTCCTCGAGTTCGTCAAGGCTGGCGTACGTCACGACCTCGGTCTCGGGCTCGAGCAGTTCTTCGAGATCGGCCTGCCAATCCGTGATCAGAAAGCCGCCCGCGGCCGGGCAATCGAACACCCGCTGATTGACGGCCCACTTCATCTGCAGACTCGTTGTGTTGAGGTTAATCGCCGTTCCGCGATAGAACGCGGCGAGGTCCGTATGATATCCGACGGGGCCATCGGACATCGGCGTCACCGACCGCCAATCCGGATCGCCGCGCACCCTCACGCCCAGCGGCAGAAGCCGACGCACCATGTCCGCGCGTTGGCGTCGCGTCGCTTCGTAAACAACGGCCAGTTCGGCATTGCGCCGTTGACTGGAATCGAGAGAGGTCCACAACACGGCATCGAGCAGCGTCTCCATACCATCGGCGAACCGTTCGCGGTTGATACGGCCGCTGTCGATCCCATCGTGAATGGCCTTGATGACATCGGGCCGCTGGGCAAGTTTCGCCCAGGCCTCGTCGACTTGCGGAATCATCGAAGTGCCCACAAAAGCCAGGTCGCGATCGAATACGGCGGCCGGCGTGCCGTCGAAGATCTCGGGATCCGTGGCCAGCGGCATGTAGTACACATGGTCAAAACCAAGGGCTTTGAAGTGCGGGATATAGGCGCGTTCCCAGGTGGCGGCGACGCTGTAGTGCGAGCAGTGGACCTCGCGCCCGTAGAGGATCATCCGAGGCGTATCGGTGAACCAACTGACATACGGGATTCGGGCATCCTCGAAGAAGCGGGCGAACATACCGCCGATATCCATTCCGGCGTAATTCGAGGTGAGGATGAAATCCGGCTGAAATTCGCCGAGTGCCTGGAACAGGTTCGCGGCATCATCGCGCGTCATCTCGCCCACCATCACGGAATGAACCGAACGCGCTTGCCAACCCAACCGCTCTGCCGCGCGGAGCCAGCTCTGGTCGAAGAAATAGTCCGTCGCCAGAACGAGCAGCCGCGTTGCGCCGCGTCGGAATTTCGGGTAGTCGAGGAAACGCCGCATGCCGGGCGTGATCTGGAGTCGGGGACTGCTCATGGGGCTATGGTAGCGACAACGCCAACGCCCCATCAATTCGACGGAACGGGTGCGTGTCGCGACACGACTCCCGCCCCCCCGCGCGTGATCAGTCGATCACTCGCTCGATCCGGTTCTTGCCGTCGACGTGGACGATCTTCGGGCGGTACGCCTTGGCGGTCTCCGCATCCATGTCGGCGTACGTGAGGACGATGCAGAGGTCGCCGGGCTCGCCGAGCCGGGCGGCCGCACCATTGAGGCACACAGCGCCGCCGCCGCGTTCGCCTTCGATGAGGTAGGTCTCGAAACGGGCGCCCGTGTTGATGTTGAGCACCTGCACTTGCTCGTAAACGAGCATGCCGGCCGCCTCCATGAGAACCGGGTCTAGAGTCAGACTCCCTTCGTATGCGAGGCAGGTCTCGGTGATGGTCGCCCGGTGAACCTTGCTCTTGAGCATGTGAACCAACATGATCTTCTTTCCTCTCTCCGTCGCCATCTCGACTAGGCCCCTGCCGGAACGGCACACTTGATGTTATCGATGAGCCGGGTGTCGCCTACCCAAGCCGCCACGGCGAGCACCACGGTGTTTTCGATGCGAGTCACCGGACGCATGCTGACCGCGTCCACGAGTTCCACGTAATCGATGCGCACGCCGGCCATCTCGTCGCGTACGCCTTGGGTCAAGGCATCGGCGTCACGCTCGCCGGCTTCGAGTCGCGCGCGCGCCCTGAACAGCGCCCGAGACAGACACAAGGCTCGTTCGTGTTCCTCGGAACTGAGGTAGGTGTTCCGCGAGCTCATGGCCAGTCCGTCCGGCTCGCGCACGATGGGCATCTCGACGATCTCGACCCCCATGTCGAGGTCGCACGCCATCCGCGTGATGACTGCACATTGCTGGGCGTCCTTCTGGCCGAAATACGCGCGGTCGGGCAGCACGGCGTTGAATAGCTTCGTCACGACCGTGGCCACGCCACGGAAGAAGATGGGACGCGACGCACCGCAGAGACCTTCCGAGAGCCCTTCGACGTTGACGTAGGTGGCGTAGTCTTTGGGATACATGGCCTTGACGTCCGGGAAGTAGATCACGCCGGCGCCCATCTCCTCGACAAGCCGGCGGTCCGTCTCGAAGGTCCGAGGGTACTTGCCGAAGTCTTCGTTGGGCGCAAACTGCGTGGGATTCACGAAGATGCTGACCACGGTCACGTCATTGTCTACGACGGACGCACGGACCAGGCTGGCATGCCCCTCGTGCAAGGCGCCCATGGTCGGCACGAAGCCCACGGTCTTCCCGTGGGCCTTCTGCGCCAACGACCACCGGCGCATCTCATCGGCTGTCTCGATGATTCTCATTCGAAACCGTGCTCCTTACCCGGAAAGACGCCCTCCTTCACTTGCCTCACGTAGTCCGCGCAGCCTTGGCGCATGAGCGCACGCACATCGGCGAAGGTCTTGCTGAACTTCGCGAAACCCCATCCCAGCGCATCGTGCAGCACCAGCACTTGTCCGTCGCACGCCGGCCCGGCGCCAATGCCGATGGTTGGCACGCCGACGAGTTGGGAGATCTCGGCACCGAGGTCTGCAGGAATACACTCGAGCACGATGGCGAAACAGCCGATACGGTCGAGACCTTGCGCCTCCTCCTTGAGCCGTGCCCGGCTCTCGGGCGTCCGCCCTTGAACCTTGTAGCCGCCGATCTGGTGCACAGATTGCGGTGTTAGTCCGATGTGGCCCATGACGGGTATGCCGGCCCCGAGAATTTTGCGGATGGCCTCGCCGAACTTGTCGGCGGGCCCCTCAAGCTTGACCGCCTGCGCGCCGCCCTCGACGACCAGCCGGCCAGCGTTTCGCAAGGCCTCCTCGGGATTCACCTGGTACGAGAGGAACGGCATGTCGGCAACCACAAGCGCGTTCTCGACGGCCGCCGACACCATCCTGACGTGATGGACCATTTCGTCCACGGTGACCGTTAGCGTGTCGCGGCGGCCCATGACGACGTTGCCGGCCGAGTCGCCGACCAACACGACATCCACACCCACTTCATCGAGAATCTTGGCCGAGGGGTAGTCGTAGGCGGTCAGCATGGCGATCTTTTCGCCTCGCCGCTTACGATCGAGGAGGGATACTGCGGAGATGCGTGGCAACTGCTGATTCTCCTGAACCGTGACGTAACCGTCCCGGTCCCTGTTGGGCTCCAAGCGGAGCGGTTCAAGAGTCTACGCCAACTGTCTGATCACACGGCCTTGCAGGCCCGGCCGCGCAGCGAGTTCCGAGAAAGTGGATCGCGTAACCGGATCCACGGCCTCCGGCGCGATCTCGGCCAAGGGCATCAGCACAAATGACCGACCTCGGAACGCTCTGTGCGGCAGCGTCAAGTGCTCGGTTTGGAGAACGACCCACCCGAACGACACGACATCGATATCGATCGGACGCGGCCCCCATCGGAGCCCGGGGCGTCGTCCACCGCGCCACTCGATCGCCTTCACCTCCTGCAGGAGTTCAAGCGGACCCAGATCCGTCCCGACCTCCACCGCTAGGTTCACATACGCATTCTGGTCTTCGGGTCCCACAGGCTCCGTCTCGTACGCGTGAGACACGCGACGCACACGAACACCCATGGTAACCTCAAGCGCCTTCACCGCCGTTTGCAGGGCGGCGATTCGGTCGCCCATGTTACTCCCCAGACTGAGAAAGACGCCATCCAAGGTCTGTACCCGATTCCCATTCACGAGTATAGCAGACAGCAGGCTTCCGCGCAAACCCGTATAAAGACGCGGACGGGGCCGCCCTCTATGAGGACGGTCCCGTCCGCGAATTCACATGCATCCGCCGAGAGACTCGGCCGTTCTTACGTTAGGAGCGCTTGCGCAACCGACTCGTGGCGCCCGCGGCCAGCGCACTGGCCAGAAGGCCCAAGCCAATCAGGCCGGCGACAGGGAGCTCGTCTGCTTGGACATTCGCTCCGGCGCTCGCGACGAACTCCGCATAGCCTTCGCCCGGCGCTAGGGCATTGTACGCGTCGAGGTTGGTCACGCCATCGCCGTCGAAGTCGCCCAACGCGGAGAAGGGCTCATCGGCCGTCTTGCTGTTGGTGACACCGTAGATCTCGAAATCGGGAACCGTCAGCGTGAAGGCATCGATAATACCGATCAGCATGTCGATCTCATCGACCACCGACTGCGGGATCGGGCCCGAGGCCTCCGGCCCGAAATACTCGACCAAACCGAGGAATCCGGTCTTGTAATCCTCGAAATCGGCCAACAGTTCGGTCACCTGTCCCAAGAGGCCCGTAATGAGCGATTTCATCTCGGAGTTGAGGCCGCCCATACCGGCAAACCACTCGGACAGGAGCTGCAGCATGGGACTCACCGCGCCCACGATGCTCGAGTATTCCTCGATATCATCTCCAAGGTCGACCAGGTCCTGAGCCAATTCGCCGATCGTGATCGTATCGTCGCCGAGCGTAATCTCGGTGGAGATGAACGGCTCCCCAATAGCCAACAGGCCGGTTCCAATACCCGTATAGGTCGTGCCTTCGACCTCGCCTCCCTTGAGCAGGGCAATGGCCAACGGAAGGCTGTTAATCACATAGTCAACCTGGTCAATCAAATCGCCGAAGTAGTCGAGATTTGTGGCATACTGCTGCTTGATGAGCGTGTAGTACGAATTCACTTCATCCGTGCAGAGGACCGCGGCCAGCAACGCCATCTGGAAACTATCCGGAAGGCCGTCGCCGTAGGTCTCATCAGGCATCTGCTCGAGATCGAAGTCGTCCCACGTCTCGGGTACGGGGAATCCAATCCCACCCTCAATCTGCGCATTGATAATACCGAGGAGCAGCGTCATCAACTGGCCACCCGCCTCAACGAAGCCCGCGTGCGTGCCTTCATTCGCGCCCTCAGGATCCGTCTGATAAGTACACGTCGACTCATCCAGTGTCAACGCGTAGCCGGCCATCGGAGTCACCATGAGAGCTGCCGCCAGCAACCACACCATGTAACGCGCCTTCTTCATCGCTTATTACTCCTTACCTTGTCACTGCCCTTGTCCCCAAGAACAAACCACTTACCTATTCACAGCATCCCACATTTCGAGGGGTACCATCATCCATGCTCGGTTACGATACTCCGCAGATTGCACCCATTCTCCGCCTGCAACGCATTGTATGATACACCGCTTTCCTTCAAACGTCAATCCTTTTTTTGGCCCATTCTTCACTCGTCTCACGACTAGATTGTAGCAGAAGCCGTCCGTCTTGTCCATGTCCTCAGGCAGCCGTCAAAGGCCAACCACGTGTTCGAAAGCGCCGACGTCATAGTCCGACCCATCGCCCGTCGCTCCCGAGCCGAGTCCGTCGCCGTCCACACCGCGCGATCGACCGGCACGATCCGCCGTGACACTGCCATAGCGGGCAGAACCCACGTTCTGGCCGGCATCGATACACGGAGACTCCGCAGCCAGATCGAAGTCCCCGGTCTCGGGGGCCAATAACATCGGGTCGGCGTCGAAGTTTCCGTCCCCCTTGTAACCTCCCCGCACATCGCAGAAGCGCACCAAGGGAACCGAACTCTCGTCCCGGTTGCAGATGACGTCGCGTCCTTCTTTATCCCATAGGATACAGTTGATGATCGTGGGCGACGAAGCCTGGTTGCCAATAGCGTCGCCGGCGATGGCTCCCCAATTATTGAAAAACGTACAATTCACAATACGGCTCGACGAGCCGTCTCGGTTGCAGATCCCGGCGCCCAACGCCAGAGCGTAGTTCGCGGCCAGCACACAGTTGGCAAGGGATGCCGGTGATTCTTGGTTGAAGAGGGCTCCGCCTTCCATGGCGGTCCAGTTATTGAGGAAATCGCAGGAACGGATTCGAGGGGACGAGAGGCGGTTCGCCATTGCGCCGCCGTTGGCCATGGCCGTGTTGTCGAGAAAGACACACTGGGTCATGAGTGGCCACGCCTCGCGGTTGTACATCCCTCCGCCGGTGTTGGTGGCGCCGTTACCCTCGAAGAGGCATTCGGCAATGGTGGGCATACCGCCGCGGTTGTACATGCCCGCACCAAAGGCGGCGATATTGTCGACAAAGGTGCAGTGCCGCACGACGGGCGAGGCATAGGCGTTGTACATGCCGCCGCCGCGCGCGAACTCGCCGCTTTCCCCGGAAGCCCGGCCGTTGCGTATAACAAACCCATCGAGCACGGCGCCGTTTGTTCCCACCACGACATGGTACGCCGGAGTGCCCGAGCGCGCGACCAGCCCGTCCAGGATGGTTTCGTTCACTGGCCAGTCGCGTTCGTCACGTTCGGATTCGCCGCCGGCAAAGCCGCCGTACAAATCCACACCGGCACGCATCACGAGGGCGCCCGATTCTGAGGGACGTGGCTCGTTGTACAGGCCTTTCGCCACCCAGACCTCACCGCCTCCAGCGCCCGCCGCCGCCTCGATGGCCGGCTGAACGGTGGTGAAAGCCGTGGCCCAGCTCTTCCCATCTTCTTGATCTGTGGGATTGCTTCGATCGACGTAGAAGACCCCCTCCCCTTCGCCTTCACCTTCTCCCTCGCCCTCCCCTTCCGTCGCTTCGCGACGCGCCACGACTTGAATCACGGCTTCACCCACGTCGGACGTGACCGTAATGACGCCGAGGTTCTCCTTCTCGGCAAGGGCTGCACGGTCAATAACGACATCCATCGTTCTGGGATCGTTGAAGGATTCGCTCATGCCCTCAGGCGGCAACACCTGAATCCAGGCGGCGGCGGTGCTCGCCGTGAAGTAGAGGACGCTTCCCGAGTCCCCGGCGTTCCACACGAGAAAGGACCACTGAACACCCCGTGTCCCGAAATCGTAGACCGTATCCGAAACGGCCAGACTCGCCTTCGCCTCCGGTAGGGGCTCGATGGGACAACCCGCGAACATCGCGCCCGTCGTCACAAGTAGGGCTGCACACGCAATCCGAGGCAGTCGCATACCGACATCCTCCCATATTCGACGATAAACCACGGAATCCAGAGTATACCACAGCGTAGCGCCAACACCAACGAAACGACTCCATGGGCAGCAGGCCCGCAAACACACGCGCAAGTAGATAGATGTTAAGGTTTAGTAGTAATATTATATAGATGTGTAGTCAATCTACCCAAAGCCCCGCGTGCCGTCAAGGGTCGCCCCGGACGTCCTGCGATCGCCCAGACGCCCTTCCGAATCTCATCACGATGCAGAACGTACGCGCCGTCGCGTGTTCGGCGTTTCCCATCGCACATCGGGTTCCGCCAACCACACAGGACTTCAACACCATGAAGACCCGAGTCGGCCCAAGAGGAAGACGGGGGAGGGATTCGGCCCGTGCACGCGTCCAGCGAAGGCATGTGTCGGGCCAGTGTGATGTGGGTTGATTGAATCTTGACAAAAGAGAGGAGACGGAGTAAACTCTTTACAAAGTTGTGGTTTATGGATTTCCGCGAACCGCGGCACGGCAGCACGGGAAAGGTTTCGATCGTGAAACACATAAGAGGCATATCCGCCACCCCCGCAAGCGCAAACGAAGTCCAGTTCATCATCTGCCAACTCAGTCTCCTCCTCAGCGAGTTGTTGGGATTCAAGGGCGGAAGCTCGCCCTTGCTGGATTTCATCAACTTGCAGTGCGATCTTCCCCAAGCCAACGACTAGGACCGAATCTGCAAGGTATCAGGTCGACGGGAGGCCGGGCTGAGCAATGGTTTGCGGCCAAGGTCCCGTGTGAAGGGTACAGTTCACGTTTCCCTTTCCCCCGAAATGCGACCGAAGGAGAGAACGGCGTTGTGCTTTCTTGGGTTGGCAGGGGGGCATGTTCTTTCCTACCTTCGTCCGGTTCCCGCACCTCGGGTGTTACCCGCCGACTCCCCGCGGCCCCGGTGGCACCAAGAGCCTTCTCTGCTCTCAACGTAGAGGTCCGCCCTGTGCTTGATTGCCTCTGGCATGCCGGCCACAATCCGAACTCTGACAATGCGGGCCGAGAGTACCGTGCCGGGTGTACGTGCCTCACGTTCGCTTCCGTCCTTTCGGTGGTATCATTAGGGCATGGGCTTTCTGCATTTGGATCGCGACGATGCTCTGCGCCCGCTGGGGCTAGGACCGATCGGGGCATTGGGGCCCATGCTTTGTTCCGGTAACGATTTAGGGGCAGGAAAACTATTGACAGAATGACCTCGTTGACGCATAATATAGAAAATAGGGTACCGTTAGGCTCGTGCATCGAGAGGTCCCGGAGCTCGGTGCGGGGCGTTGTTGGATAGCGATGGACATAGACGTGCGCCTTCACAGAGGTGAACCGGGGCATGGACGCGTGGTGCATTTAGGCCCGCAGCGAAAAGGTGAATGAGCATGAGAGCTAAACCGATGCGATGGATGGGACTGGTAGGCCTTCTGGTCAGTGGCAGCATGTTGATGATTGGTTGTCCGGCCCTGGATATTGTGGCCATCCCGGATAAGGCGCTCGAGTCGGCCATACGCGCCGAGTTGGGACTTCCCTTCGGCCTGCTCATGGACGGCGAGCTGAAGCGGCTCAAGGAGCTGGACGCACGGTCGTTGGCCATTCGGGACCTGACAGGCCTCGAGCATTGCACGAACCTGACGTGGCTCAACATCGAGGGCAACGCCGTGTCCGATATCACGCCGCTCACGCCGTTGGGCAGTCTGACCTATCTGAATATCGAGAGCAACGATATCACGGACTTGTGGCCGTTGGCCGGCCTGTTCAGTCTTACCGATCTGCTGCTGTCCGACAACGAAGTCTGGGACTTGGCACCTCTCGTGGCGAATGCGGAGAACGGGGGGATTGGCTACGGCACGGTGGTGACCCTGAGCGAGGGCACGCTCGTTGACGCCCAAGGCGAGATGTCGCCCGCAACGACCGACCAGATCGCGCGTCTGACGGCCGAGGGCGTTACGGTAGTGCTCACGACGACCACCAACAAGTCAAGTGCCAACGAGTAGGCTCACACGCAGGACGTGCGGCCACCAGGCCGCTCACAATACAGAGGACGACGAAACCGCCGCGCGGTCAACGCCTCGTTGCGGTAATCTGGTGAGAGTGGAGTTGCATCCCATGAACCTTCGCATGACGCGTCTTCCCCTCCTGGCCTTACTGATCTGCGCGACCGGACTGGTGGGTTGTCCGTTACTCGTGCCGACGCCGGAACTCAGCGTGTCACCCCTTGCCGTGAACTTCGGTCCGTCCGGCGTTCATGAAAGCCTCACGATCGCCAACACAGGCAACGGGACACTGCGCTGGACCCTTGAAGAGGTCGTCTGGAATGATCAGGGCTCCGGCACAGGGACCTGGGTCGCAACGGATATCCCGTGGCTGACGGCCACGACGTCGAGCGGGGCAATCACCTCCGGCGTGAAGCAGGTGGAGTTGCTGGCGGATCGGGCCGATATGGCGTCGGGTCTGTACAACGGGACGGGCGTGCGTATTGCGTCCAACGGCGGCACATCGGTTGTCCGAGTTGCGATGACGGTCGAGGCAACGATGGTCGTCAATCCGATGAGCATCGGACTCCCCCTGGACGCCACCTCCACCAGTTTTGGCATCCAGAACCGGGGAACCACGACCCAGAACTGGCACGTGGATTTCCTGACCGACGCCGACGACCTGTCGACCACGGCCGCGTTGCCGGCGTGGCTCACGGTCACGCCCCAGGAAGGCAGTCTTCGGAGTGGCGAGCAAGTCAACGTCGCACTCGCGTGGCCTGCTTGGACGGACACGCCGCAGGACTTCGCGCTGCTGGTCACGAGCCACACGGATCGCGCCGTTGTCACGGTGTCCTTCGGCACGTCGGATCTCGTGGTCACCCCATCGCCGTTGGTGTTCTACGGTTTGGGCGACGCCGCCACGGTCACGATTACGAATAACGGCACGGCGGCCGTGGGTTGGCAACTCGTGTTGCGCAATCTGGTCGATGCGGAGGGCAAGGTGCCCGTAGCCCTTGACACGACGGCGGGAGTGACCTCGGCGGGCCAAGCCTCCACGGTTCAAGCCACGGTGAACGAGACCGACCCGGACCATGTGCTGTTTGGCGAGGGCTCGTACGCGCTCGTCGTGAATACCGAGAAGGTACAGTTCGTCATCCCCATCCTTATCGAGGCGTCGAATCTACCCGTGATCACGGTTTCGGATCCGCCCAATCCGAACGTACAAGACCCCCCGCCCGTGCCGATCTCTACCCTTGACTTCGGCGACGAGAGCTACCAGCAGGTGTTTTACATCGCCAACACGGGCCCGGTAGGCTCAACCCTGTATTTCCGGATCACGCACGAGGATGAAGGAGAGGCGAACCCGCTGCTGGACTCGATCACGCCGGCGGAGGGTTCCACGGAAGGCGATGATCCGGTGTTCTACATGGCGGACCGCGGAGATTTCATTCACGGGGTGCCTGTCACCGTCACGATCAATCGGAATAACCTCACCGATCCGGTCGAGTACCGCGTCATCACGGTCACCGCGTGGGACAGCGAGTTCCAGCGTCCACTCGATGCGCTCGATCCGGTCACGCTCAACATTCGCGTCGAGCGGCCGCCCATCCGTTTCGAAGGTGCGCAGCACCGCTCGAGGCCCCCGTTCATGCTGCGGTTCGTCTTCCGCCTCCGCGACACGCTCGGCAAGGCTATCGACACCCGCGATCCCGAGATATTCGCCGCGCTCCAGAACGCCTTCACCGTCTACGAGGACGGGACCCGGCTCACCGGCGAAACCAACCACTTCGTGACCTACGCGGAAGACCTCCGGTACGACCTGGTCTTGCTGCTCGACTACACCGGAAGCATGTTCGAGACGGTAGGCAACGACCCGCTCTTCACCGACAGCGCGGATCCGCTGGCCGATCTCTACGCCGGCAAGAGCGACACCCCGGATGATGAAGGTATCGTCGGTCAATTCCTCCGCGATCTGCCCGATTCGTATCAGCTTGCGTTGATGGAATACCATGATCGCCAGCAGGGCGATCGCCTGATCCATCCGTTCAGCACGAGCGACGATTCGCTGATTGCCGGGCTGAAAGCATTCACGCTCACTCCAGGCGCCCACGGTGTCTCTGAGATTTATGACGCGCTGATCGAGGCCTGCACCCGCCTCGCGGAAAAGGATGCCGGCGCCGAACCGTTCATCACCGATGCCGACGTGCGCGCGGTGGTCTTCATCTCGGATGGGCGCGACACCTCCTCGTCGGCGGCGCTGTCCGAAGTCATCTCCGTCGCCCAGGAAAACAAGGTCCAGCTCTATCCGATCGCCTTCGGCGGAGAGGCGGACAACGCGCCGCTGATCGCCATGGCCAGCGAAACGGGCGGCCACTTCTACCAAGCGAAGTATGTCTCCGGCCTCGAGGGTCAGACGCTGGAAACGGTGCTGGTGCGCGATCCCGAGGATCCTCGCCTCAACGCGCCCGGCACGCTCATCACGGATCTGGAACGGCAAATCGTTCTCACGTATGTATCGCCGATCCCGGCGGGCGCGGGCTCGCATACGTACACGCTGACCGTCGACTACAGCGGCGATGAAGGCTCGGTCGAAAACACCGTGCTGTCCGGCGAGAACCTGATGGCCGAGGGCGACGTGCGTGCCGGCCAGATCTCCCTCGTTACCTCGGGGATCGTCGGTCACCGCGCCGACGTGTTCGTCCGCGCCGAGTACGTGCCGCGCGATGTTCACGGGTTCCGGTTCCGCATTGTCACGACACCGGAGACCGTTCTGACGGCCGACGACGTGGCACTCGCCGGTCTGCTGGGCGATGCGGACGGCAAAGCCGGCACGTGGCGGCTCATCGATGAGGGTAATAACGTTTTTCGTATCACGACGAACACCGCCGGAGCCTTGGCCTATGGCAGCTTCGGCAACCTGCTGCGCGTCACATTCGACGGCATCGACGACGGATTCCAGGTGGGAATCCGCATTGACAACAGTCTCTACGGCCCGCCGACCAACGCCTTCTTCCAGTGCCCCACCGAGCACTTGGTGCTCTCCGCATCGCCGGACATCGTGGCCGTGCCGCTGGATAACGTCATCCTAATTGAGGACGGCTTCGATCCGTCCGCACCGGATGCGTTCGACTCGGACGATGACGGAACGCGCGACTTCGACGATCCGTGGCTTCTGGATCCCGCCGCTCCCCCACTCTTGGTCTCGCCCGTCGATGTGGATTTCGGCAGCGTCGACACGACCGCTGTGGTGCGACTGACCAATGAACGGTTTGACGACTTGGTCTGGCAGGTGGACGGGAGTATTGCCGGCCTTGCGTTCAGCGTGGGCACCACCGCAGCCCAGGCCCTCGCTGTCGGCGGTCAGCAGGACTTGACGCTGACCCTCGATCGCAGTTCATACGCGCCGGGCTCTTACGTGCGGGCCTTCACCATCGTTACAACAAACGCGGCCGGCCTCAGCACGGAACGCTTCGACGTCAAGGTGTCGTTCACCGTGGCGTCCGCGCTCACGGCGGCCCCGACCCGTCTGGATTTCGCCGCCTGGGTCGATGCTGCCGACCTCACACTGGGCAATGCGGGCGCCGACGCCGTCGACTGGACGCTGACGGTCGTGGATCCGGACCATCCGGCCGCCACCGAACCGCCCGAGTTCATGATCTTCGATCCGCCGGTCTTGGCGGGCAGTATCGCCGCGGGCGGAGCGAACGTAGTGTCGCTCACGATCAACCGTGCCCATCCGGATCTGGCCGAGTACGGCACGTACGCGTACGAGCTCATCGCAAGGGCCACCACAGTCGCCGGCGTAGGCCGCGGCACGGTGCGGATACCGGTCGAGATTGTGGTAGCGGGCCACCCGGAGCTCCACGTGCTTCATGAGGACGCGGAGGTGAACCCTGCGGAAGGGCTTTGGATGCTCATGGGGCAAGAATCCCTGGACATCGTTCTCCGTAATGAGGGCGATGAAGCGATGACATGGGGTCTGTCGCTCACGTATCTCGACAATCCGAGCATTGCCGCCGCAGGTTTGCCCATGGCCTTCTCGCCCTCCGAAGGCGCGCTGGCAAGCGGCCGCGAAACCACGGTGCACCTTGTTGTGGATCAGCGGGCGTTGATCCAAGTCCTCGGCGAGGGCAACCATGCGTTCCGGCTGTCCGTAGCGTGGGATCTGGGCGTGTTCGACATTCCGTTGACCATCAATCTCGAGCCGTTGCCGACCATCGCCACGGTGAAGGAGCCAGAGGCCGGGCTCTCGAATCCACCGGTCGAGTTTATTGACACGCTGGATTTCGGTACGGATGAGTACCAGATGGTGTTCTACCTGGCCAACATCGGCCACCAGGACTCCAAACTCTATTTCGACATCGAGAACGAAGACGGGGTCTCCGTCACCCCACTCGTGGCCGATGTGACGCCGCTGCAAGGCTGCCCCGAGGACGATCCGAGCGCCGCTCACTTCGAGTACGCTTCCCGCGTGGTCGCTGCGTCGCCGATTGTTGTCACAATCGACCGCAACAACATCGACGGCGAAGTCGCGTTTCGTACGCTGACGATTGTCGCCCGCGACAAGTCGTTCCGCCGTGAACTGACGGCCGTTGATCGGCTGGATCTCAAGATCCGGGTCGAGCGGCCGCCGCTGCGGTTCGAGGGCGCTCAGAACCGATCGAGGCCGCCCTTCATGCTCCGTTTCAACTTCCTGTTGCGCGACCGTTTCGGCAATGCCATTGACACGCTCGATCCCGGCATCTTCGCCGAGCTCCAGAATGCCTTCTCCGTGTATGAAGACAAGGTCTTGTTGCCATCCACGGAGACGAACCACTTCGTCACCTACGCCAAAGACCTGCGCTACGACCTTGTTGTGCTCCTGGACTATACGGGAAGCATGTACGCGGCCGCGCAAGCGGAGTTCCCTGGCGTCGCCCATCCGCTCCAACGCCTGTACGCCGGCGATCCGGCAAATCCGGCCGATGAAGGCGCCGTCGGCGCGTTCGTCCGAGACTTGCCCGATTCCTACCGCATCGCGCTGATGGAATACCACGATCGCCAGCAGGCTGACCGTCTCGTGCATGGATTCGACACCAAGGACGACGCCATCATTGCGTCGTTGCAGGGTTTCTCGTTGCCTCAGGCCTTCCACGGTGCCTCGCAGGTGTACGACGCGCTCGTGGATGCCGTGGCGCGTCTGGTCGAGAAGGATCAGGGCGCGCTGCCGCTGGTCGAAGACGCCGATGTCCGGGCCATTGTGTTCATCTCGGATGGCTGGGACACGTCGTCAAGCGCGTCGCTGAGCGACGTCATCACCGTGGCGAAGGCCGCTCGCGTACGTCTGTATCCGATAGGTTTCGGAAGCGATGTGAACCTGGTCAGCCTCATCAGTCTCGCCACCGAAACCGGCGGTCACTTCTATCGCGCGCCGAAGGTGCAAGACTACGCCACGCAGGACCTCCTGGATCTCTTGGCCCATGACTCGAAGAGCGACGATGACGCGGCGCCGGGCATTGTAGCTACCGAGCTGGCCCGGCAGATCGTGCTCACGTACATCACGCTCCTCCCGGGCCCCCACCAATATCAGGTGCGCGCCACATTCCGGGGCGACACCGGATCGATCGAGGACACGGCCGCGCTCTCGAACGACACTCTCGACGGCGACGTGCGCGCAGGCCAAGTCTCGATGAGCACCACCGGCATTTCGGATGAGTCAGCCGAGGTCTACGTCAGGGCGGACTATGTGCCTCGGAATATCTCGCGGTTCCGGTTCCGGCTGGTGCCGTCGAACCATACCGCCATTTCCCCCGACGCGATCGAAATGGTGGGGCTCTTGGAGGACGATGGTATGCCGCCCGATGACTGGCGGATCATCGCCGAAGGCAACAACATCTTCACCATTGTGGCAGACGAAGGAAGCTTCCTGCCCTACGGTTCGTTCGGACAGCTCCTGCGCATCACGTTCAGGAACGTCACGGCGTCGTTCGAACTGGGTCTGCGCGTGGACAACAGCCTCTACCTTGATCCTCCGAACACGACCTTCTTCCAGAGTCCTCTCGAGAATCTGGTGATCGCGTCCGGCGCGTCCGATGTGGTCGCCGTGCCGATCGAGGATATCTACCTCGTGTCCGATGGCTTCGATCCGCATGCGACAGGGGCCTTCGATGCCGACAGCGATGGCACCGGCGACTTCGACGATCCGGAGCCGCTCAACGCCGACTACCCGGCCCCGTTCGCCGCCCCCACACTGTTCGACTTTGGCTCTGATCGGATTGCGGCAACACTGAACCTGACCAATCAGCGGTTCGAGGACGTCACCTGGACGCTGGCCGACGATGTACCGTGGCTGACCGTGTCCGTAGTATCCGGCGCATTGCCGGTCGGCACGGAGACGCCGGTGGTTCTCACGGTGGATCGAACAGGCCTCTTCCCCGGACGCCACGCCGATACCCTATCACTGGAACTGAGTAGCCTCGCGGGCATGAGTGTGCAGCGCGTCGAGCTGCGCGTCAGCCTCACGGTTCCACCGGGACTCAACGTAGCGCCAACCGACCTGGCGTTTCCGGCAGCGGTGGCGGATTCGGCCTTCACGGTGGCCAATGTGGGCACGGTTCCGTTCGACTGGACGGTCGAGCCCGTCAATCCGGACTATCCGGACGAGGTCATTCCGTGGCCGACCGCGCTTTCGGCCACCACGGCAGCCAGCGGCACCCTTGCCGTGGCCGGCGAGGCCGTTGTAGGGCTCCACGTGGATCGAAGCTCACTCGATCTCGGCCAATACACGTATATGGTGCGGGTAACCACATCGCCGGACATGGGCGAGCAACTCGTTTCCATCAACGTTGTCGTGGCCGGTACACCAAACTTGGTCGCTACGGAGCGTGGTGTCGAGCTCGAGCAGAACGACTCGATCTGGATCAGAACAGGACAGGAAGCGCTTGATCTGAACCTGCTCAACGACGGTGATGACCGCCTCACTTGGGCGCTGGAGCTCGTGCACGATCCGGAGGCGGGTGTCAGCGTACCGGTCGACACGATGCCGATCACGGTGGTGCCATCCGAAGGCGCCATCGAGTCGGATGATGACACCACCGTCACGATCTCGGTGAATCAAGCCACGTTGCTCGAGCAGCTCGGCGAAGGCAGCCATCGGTTCCGGCTGACGATCGAATGGGATCGCGACACGCTGAACCTGTGGCTCTTCATCGATCTGAAGGCCATGCCGGTGATCTCCGTGAACAAGTCGACGCTCGACTACGGAAACGATCCGGAGAGCCTCGAAGCCGTGTTCGAACTGGCCAACGTCGGCGAGTTGTACTCGGAGCTTCACTACGCGTTCGAGGTGATCGATGAGCCCAATCCGCAGACACCGCTCATCATCAATGTGCAGAATCAGAGGGAATCCGCTACCGGTACGCTGCGTGTCGAGAATCCCCTCGCCTACCCCGTCGAGGAGATCCGCGTCAACATCGACCGCAGCCAGGTGCTCGCGCAGGTCGAGCGTCGGACGCTCCGCGTGTACGACACGGAAATCCCCGCGGTCGAGCCTGTGGACATCGTGATCCGTGTCGAGCAATCGCCGCTTACCATCGAAGGGGCCATTAACCGGAGCCGGCCGCCGTTCATCATGCGGTTTGTGTTCCTCGTGCGTGACCGCGTGGGTCAGGTCATCACGACGCGAACCGCTGAAGATCGGGCATGCCTCGAATTCGCCGTCGAGGAAGACGGACTGCTTCTCGATCCGGACGAGACGAGCCAGTTCGTCACCGGCCCCGAGAACCTCAAGTGCAACGTGGTGCTGTTGTTGGACTACACGGGCAGCATGTACAACGCCGGCGTAGGGGATCTCGAGCATCCGCTCGAGCCGGGCGAGGCCATCGACCTCATGGTCGAGGCGGCCAAGGGCTTCGTTGACGATCTGCCGCCGACGTATCGTTTGGCGATCATGGAGTATCACGACAAACAGCAGAGCGACCGGCTGATCCACGGTTTCACCAACGACAAGGAAGCGCTCAAACTCGCGCTCGATACCTTCGCGCTAGCGCCGCCGGATCACGGCGCGTCGGCCATCCACGACGCCCTCGTGAATGCGTGCGAGATACTCGAGGCCGAAGATCCGGCCGAGACCATCCCGTTTGACGATGCTGACGTGCGGGCCGTGGTCTTCATCTCGGATGGCTGGGACACGTCGTCCGTCAATGAATTGAAGGACACCGTCGACTATGCCCAGGACGCGCGCGTCCGCCTGTATCCGGTTGGTTTCAGCGGAGGCGAGACGGTGAACAACGCCAGCCTCGTCACGCTCGCCACCGAGACGGGCGGTCACGTGTACTACGCGCCCGAGGTCCGCAGTCTCGACGAGATCCTGGCCAACGAGAAGGGCTTGGCCCTCGACGGAACCACCGGACCGCTGGCCGGACTCGGTGGCACGTTCGATATCTGCAATACCTCGCTGAGTGCGTTCTCGTGGACGATTGCCCCCCCAGCCGCGGGGTGGCTCACGGTGGACGAACCGTATGCGGGCGCCTCGGTCGCCGGCGCGTGCCGGACCGTTTCCTTCGTTGCGGATGACTCGGGGCTCACGCCCGGCACGTACACGGACGTAATCCTCGTTCATGCTCAGCAGGAAGGCACGGGCGATGAAACACCGGAGGTACTCGAGGCCGCCGCAACGGCGCAACTGCGCGTCAAGTCCGGCGACCCCTCGGCCCTGAGCATTAGGTTGACGGATGTGGACGGCCGGATCTGGCGTGAGCTCAAGAACCAGGTCGTGCTGACCTACGTCTCGCTCATCCAGGAAGGCACGCACTCGTACAACATCCACGCGACGTACACGGACGAGAACAACAACCAGTTCGAGGGCGACTTCGAACGGGATGGCGTGTATTGGCTTGGCGACGCTATCCAGGGCCAGATCTCCCTGTGGACGACGACGCGTTTCGCCAATGGCCCGAACGCGCTGGGTAACTATACGGCCGAGGCTTACGTGCGCACGGACTACGTGCCGCGGAACATCAGCATGTTCCGGTTCCGTTTCTTCACAACGTTCACGCCACCCGAGGACATGCCGGAGGCCGTGACGGCCGACATCTTGGCCCATCTGCCGTCTATCCGCGATGCCCACGTCGAGTTGGCCCCGGACGGGCTTCTCCGGAACTGGCGCCTGATCTCGGAAGGCGACGGGGTGTACACGGCCCTGACGGAGCAGAGCAATCCGCTCCAGTTCGGCGCGTTCGGCAACCTCCTTAGGATCACCTTCTCGGATCTGAACGACTACGTAGCCGCGTTCGACGCTGTGGCCGATCTCCCCTACTTCGAGATCGGCTTCCGGCTGGACAACACGCTGTACTACAGCCCCGCCGTTCCGCCGAGCACGCCGTCACTGACGAAGTACTTCGTGTATCCGGGCGGATACCTGAATCCAGGCCGGACGCTGATCGTCGGCACCGGCTCTGATGTCGCAACACCCGCCAAGGAACCACTGGATCTGACGCTCACCGGTTTCGATCCGGAGGCTCCCTATGCGTGGGACAGCGACGAGGATGGTATCACCGACTTCGACGATCCCGATCCCTTCGACGGCAGTGTTCCAGCGCCGTTTGTCATCCCGCAGGTAGTGACCTTCGCCGGCTCCGAAACGACGTCGTCCTTCACCGTGCGCAACAATCGCCTCGACACCTTCGGGTGGCTGGTGACGGGGATGCCGTCGTGGGTTGCCGCGCCGGTGATCGGCACAACCGGCACGTTGGCGCCCGGCGCATCCACCACGGTGGCCGTCACGGTAAGCCGGGCGGGGTTGGCGGCAGGCGTCTACTACGGATCCATCGCGCTCGAGACGGATTTCGGCGCACGCCATATTGAGGTGAGCATGGTCGTCCCGTAACCGAAGCCCCCGGTCCAGTAACGGCGGCGACGGTTCGAGTTGAGACGTTTTGGCTTTCGTGTTCCACGATGGTCGTCCGGACGGCGATCACCGATGGGACGCGGACGTGGCTTCATCTGACGATGCAGCCACCCGAGGAAGACAAGGGAGTAGAACATGGCACGGATAGCAGGTCGGCTGGCTCCACTGGGCCTCATCATGGCGCTCGTGAGCACTGTCGGGTGTCCCTTTGCCACGCCCCGGCTGTTGGTAAGCCCACAGGCCGTCAGCTTCGGCTCGGACGGCACCGAGGCGTTTTTCCAGATCGAGAATACGGCATCGGGCATCCTTTCATGGCAGATCCAAGAGGACCTCCATTGGCTGCAAGTCACACCGCGCGGCGGCGATGGGTCGTCTCAGGGCACAACGGGCACCGAGGTCGATACGATTGACCTCCGCGTCATCCGTGCCGGCCTGGCAGCGGGCCAGTACTCGGGGGAGATCCTGGTCACGTCGAACGGCGGTTCCTTGATCGTGCGCGTGAGCATGGAGGTGACCGCCCCGGCTACGCTCTCCGTGTCGCCAAGCGTCCTCGATCTCGGCGAGACCGACACGCAAGCCACGTTCATGATTACGAACAGTGGGAGCGAGGCACTGCAATGGAGCCTGCGCGCCTCGGCCACGGCTGGCTGGCTGACCGCTCAACCGGTGTCCGGCACGCTGGGCAACGGCAGCGAGACGGTTCAGGTCACCGTGAACCGGTCGGGCCTGGCGGCCGGTCCCTATGAGGCCGGCATCGACGTTTCCGGAAATGGCCTGAGCGCAACGGTCACGGTGCGCATGCGCGTCCGCGCGCGGCTCCTGGTCGTCGAGCCTCGAGATCTGGATTTCGGCACCTCCGGCGTCCAGCAGACTTTCGCGGTGAGCAACGGCGGCCCAGAAGCCTTGACCTGGGCCGTGGGTGTGGCAGCGGACAGCTTCCCAGCGTGGGCAAACGTCGCCCCGACCGCAGGGGTCGCGACCACCGGTGCCACCACGGTTACGGTAACCATCGATCGCTCGGCTGTGGACTTCGACAGCAATGGTGAGCGCGAGGCCCAGTTCTCGGTCACGTCGGAGGGCGGTGGCGGCACGGCCACCGTCACCCTCGCCGTGCACCGGGCCGCATTCTCTGTCGCGCCGCCCGAGCTGGACTTCGGCGCCGAGACCGAGACACTGAACGTCACTATCAACAACCACGGCGCATCGGGTTTCACCTACACCGGGGCGGCCGGGACTGCGTGGCTGACGCTGCCAACCCCGTCGGCGGCCGTGCCGGCGGGCGGTTCTGTAGAAGTGGCGATTCAGGTCGACCGGACTGGCCTAACGACGGGATCGTACAAGGGCGCCGTCACCCTGAGTGGGGCCGGCCACACGGAAGTGGTGCCGGTGAGCATGACGGTACCTGCGCCGCCGACCCTCGCCGTGTCGGATAATCAGCTCGTGTTCGCGGCGAAGGATTGGGACAAGGTTCTCGCCCTGTGGAACGCCGGCACAGGTACCGTGAACTGGGTGCTCGACACACGCGGGCTGCCCGAGTGGTTGTCCGTGGCGTTGTCCGGACAGGCGGCCGCGCCCGATATCTTGCAGGGAACCTTGAGCGGCACCGCCACCGATTCGCTACGTGTCTCCGTCAATCGGCGAGGCATGGATCCCACCACCGCGAGCGCCAATCTGGTGTTCACCGCAACCGACAGCGCCGGCAATGCGCTCGCCGGCCAGACCGTCCGTGTTCAGATGACGGTAGCGCCTGATCCTGTGCTCGGCGTGGACACGGGCAGCGGCCCCGGCGAGGTGGATCTCGGCACATCACTCAGCGAAGCGGCAATCTCGTTGTTCAACCTCGGCACCGGCACGTTGACCTGGAGCATCGATGTGACGGCCCTGCCCCCGTGGTTGGCCATCGGCCCCCTGCCGCTTGAGGGCGCTATCGAGACCAACGAAGAAGTCCACGTCCTCACGGTGACCGTCAATCGCGTCGGCCTCCCGAGCGGCGACTATGAACACACCGTGAACGTCGTGTCCAACGGGGGCACGGTAGCCGTCACCGGCAAGATGACGGTTCCGCGGCCTGTCTTGACGGCTACGCCCGCCGTGGTCGACATGGGCGCCACGGAGACAAACGTGCCGGTGTCGTTCAGCAACACCGGCGGCGGCGTCCTGGTGTGGGAAGGCAAGGTGGCCAAGGAGTATCCTTGGCTGAGCCTGTCACCCACCGCCGGCGAAATCAACACGGCCGCACCCCAGACTGTCACCATAACCGTGGACCGTTCGGGCATCGCCCACGGCTCCTACGAAGGCTTCATCGACCTTGCCTGGAACGACAGCAATCTCACGCGGCTTCGCGTGATGATGACGGTGCCCGGCCCGGTTCTGTCGGTGACGCCGCTTTCGTTGGCTTTCGGCCCGGCTAACACGGAGCAGATCCTCACGGTCCGGAATAGCGGCGATACGAACCGCGTTCTAACCTGGAGCGTGACCGAGCTTCCGTTGCCTTGGGCCACCGTCGATCCGACTGTCGGCACGACGCTCGCCGAAATGGATCCGGTGCGCGTGACCATCGCGCGCTCCGGCCTGGTCAAGGGTTCGTACCAGGGCAGCATCGTCTTCACGTCGAACAACGGTAACCAGACAATTCCCGTGGCCATGGAAGTCGGCGCCCTCTCGGTTAAGCCGGCGTCCTTGGTCATCGAGAGCCATCAAGACGCCGTGACCTTCGTCATCGAGAACCACGTGCGCGGCACTCTGGCCTGGGCGGCCACCAAGACCGCGCCCTGGCTCGACCTCTCCCCTGCTGCCGGCGAGATCTCGATGGGCGGCCGGGCGACCGTGATGGCAAGCGTCTCACGCGATGGCTTAGCCACGCAATGGTATGAGGACGCCATCACCTTGGCCGCACCGGCCGAAGGTTACGTGCAGGCGGTCAATGTCCGCATGCGCGTAGCCGGATTCGAACTGACGCCGGACCAGGTGGACCTTGGCGAAATCGACGTCGCGACCGACGGCGCCTTCGAGGTGCGCAACATTGCTGACGCCGCCATCCAGTGGACGGCTTCGGTTTCGGCCGATGCACCGTGGCTGACTACGGACGCCGTGCCCGACACGGAGACGCCCTTCGGTGCCACCACGACCGTGACCGTCACGGGCGATCCGACGGACCTGGCCCCCGGCCACTACGCCGGCACGGTCACCATTGCCCAGGGCGACGACACCGACACGGTTGAGGTCAGCATGACGGTGCCGGCCCCGCCCGCGCTCACCGTGAGCCCCACCACGCTCAATTTCGGCGCCACGGCCACCGACAAGCTCGTGGCTATATGGAACTCCGGCGTCGGTGAAGTCAACTGGATCATCAATTCGGCCGCACTCCCGGCCTGGCTGTCGGTTTCGCGCTCCGTGGGCACGGTGCCCACCGATGATGAAGCCACGCACGCCGTGCTTGTGTCCATCGATCGACGGGGTTTGCCGGCCCCCTCATCCCACGCGGCGGGCATCGTCGTGAACGCCACGGATCAGGACGGCAACGCGTTGGCGCCCAAGACGGTCAACGTGTCCATGGCAGTCGCCGCCGCGCCGGTGCTGAGCATCGAGACTACTCCGGCACAGTGGGACGCTAACGGCAAGCCTCTCCTCGCACTTGGCCTCACTGCCGACGAGGGCGAGTTCCTGATCCAGAACACGGGAACCGGCGCCCTGAACTGGCAAATCGACGCGTCTTCATTCCCGGCATGGCTCAGCATGCCCGAGACACTCCAGGGAAGCCTCACGGCCGACGACGAGGGCGCCCGAATCCACGCCGTTGTTGATCGTGCCGGACTGGCCAGCGGCGATCACTCCTTTGAGGTGGTGGTGCAGTCGAACGCCGGCAACGGCACCCTGCGTGTCGTGATGACCGTGCCGCAGCCCGTCTTGTCGTTCAATCCTCAGACACTGAGCTTCGGCGAGGACGGCACGCTCCTGCCCTTCACCCTCACCAATGTGGGGGGCGACGTGCTTGAATGGGCCATCTCGATTCCCAGCGACGCGCCCTGGATCACCGCCACGCCCGATAATGGCTCCGCCATCGCCGGCATCGAGAACAGCGTAGAGGTGCGCGTCGACCGCGCCGGCCTTTCGTCGGGAACCTATGCGGCCCAGGTCACCATCGGGTCTAACGGCGGCGACAAGCAGTTGCTGGTGACCATGACCGTGCCGGGGCCCGTCCTCATGGTCAACCCTCCGTCGCTCAGCTTCGGCGTGGAGAACACGACGTCCACACTGACGGTGCGCAATTCGGGCGACACCTCGAAGACACTGACCTGGACTATCAAGAGCGGCTACCCGGGGTGGCTCACGTTCAGCCAGGATCACAACTCGGTGCGGTCCGGCACCAACGTCATCGAGGTGCGCGTCATTCGGAACGGCTTGACCATGGGCACGCACCGAGCGGATGTTGTCTTCGACTCCAACGGCGGAACGGTCACCGTGCCGGTAACGTTGGAAGTGCCGTCAATCACCGTGTCGGCGAACGAACTGATCCTCTCGAGTCAGGAAACCACCAAGAGCTTCTCGATCGAGAACCACACGGCCGCCTCGGCGAACTGGACCGCGACGTTTGACTGGCCGAACTGGACCATGCCCTCGGTCACCGACTGGATCACGGCGACACCGGCCGCCCATGCCATCGCGCCCGGCATCCGGCAGACGGTAGTGGTCACCGTCGTCGATCGCAGCGGTCTTGATGCCGGCTGGCAAGCAGGCCCACTCGTGGTCCGCGATACCGGTAGTGGCTACGAGAAGGCCCTGTCGGTTCAGGTCCGCGTGCCCACATTCGTGTTGGCGCTGCCGGACGTGATCGACTTCGGCGAGATCTCCGTGCCCGATTCCACAACCTTCACGGTTCAGAACACCACGGGAGGTGCGATCACGTGGTCAGCCACGGTTTCGCCCGAAAGCGCGTGGCTGAGCCTCGGCGAATATGGAGGCACTTTCGTCGGCACGCATGACGTCTCCGTCCACGTTGACCCCTCGGATTTGACACCCGGCAGCTATGAAGGCACCGTGACCGTGCAGAGCGGAGAGGACACCGACACCCTGACGGTCCGCATAACCGTCCCGGTTCCGCCCACGTTAGCCGCCGCGCCGTTGAACGCCGACTTCGGAACGATCAGCACACAGAAGCTCCTCGCTATTTGGAACGCGGGCATCGGTACCATTGACTGGGCCATCAACATGGGCGGATTCCCCGCATGGTTGAGCCTCGATGGGGCAGCCTCCGGCTCGGTGGCCGGCGCGGAAACCGACACGCTCACGCTACGCGTGAACCGAACCGGGCTGGCCCCGAACACGTACACCCATCAATTCGCCCTAACCGGCGCCGCCGCCGGGGCGCCGGTCGTCCCTCTCACCGTGCGCGTGACGATGACCGTCGTCGGCGCGCCCATCATCGAGGTCAATACCGGACAGGTCGATGAGTTCGGCGTGCCCTATATCAACCTCGCCACAACCCTCACCGAAGGCAACTTCCGCGTGCGCAACGTGGGCACGGGGACGTTGTTCTGGCAGATCGACTTGACCGGCGCGCCGGGCTGGCTGGTCAGCATATCGCCGTCGCAGGGATCGGTCGAGCCCGGCAGTCAGCAACGTGTTGATGTCGTCATCGACCGCACCAACTTCGATTTCGGCGGTTACGTCTACACGTTCACGGTCACCTCAAACGATCTGTCGAACCGAGCGGTCGACGTCCATCTGCAAATGCAGGTGCCCAAGGAGGTCATCATCGGCACGTCCCTTGTCAAAATCGATATTGATAAGGATAGCAACTCGGATGTGTTCGAGGTCGCGAATCTGGGCGACTCGGGCTCGACCCTGGATTTCATCGTCCAGACCAACAAGGAATGGCTGTATTTCTTCCCAGCCACCGGCCGCAGCGTCGGCACTTCGCTCGACATCAAAGACTGGCAGGAGGTCAGCATCTCGGTAGATCGCTCGAAGCTTCGGAGTTCGGGCGAAACCGCCCGCGTCGAGGTTCACGCCTTTGCCCTCGACGCGAACCAGAACCGCGTCCTCCTCGACGACACGGTCAAACCGGTTGTGATCAGCGTCAGCGTCGTTGCGGCGCCACTTTCCTTCGAAACGGCCTTCCCCGCCACGCGCGCCCCTTCCCTGCTCCGCTTCCCACTGCTGATGCGTAACATCCGCTATCAGGCCATCCCCTTGCCGGAAGCCCAACTCGATCTCTATGGGCAATCCTTCGGCGTGTTCGAGAAGGACGTTCCTCTCGAGCTGTCGGAAACAAACCAGTTCCTCACCAGCGGCAGCCGGCTGCGCACGGACATCGCCATCCTCCTGGACTACTCGGGCAGCATGTTCGAGGCGGCTCAGCTCATCGAGGAAGATCCTGCCTTCGACGCGTATCTCCTCAGCCATCCCGCCGAACCGCTGGACAAGCTTCAGGCGTTGTACGAGTACTACGTCGGCAACCTGGTCGCCGAACTCCCCGCGAACTATCGGGTAGCTATCCTCGAATTCCACGACCGCAGCCACGCCTACAGCATGACGCCGGAATTGGTGTACCGTTTCACCACAAACAAGACCCTCCTGGCCGCCATGCTCAGGAGCATCAACATTCGGGACCACGGCGCGACCGAGTTGCTCACCGAGATCGTCAGCGCCGCCACCTACGTAGCCTCTGCCGACTTCCCCTACGTCCCCTTCGGCACGCCTGAACTGAGCACATACTACTTGCCCTTCGACAATGCCGACGTGAGCGCCATCGTCATGGTAACGGACGGGCGCCTGACGACGCCGCCCGGCAAGGTCAAGGAGGCCGCCGACGCCCTCAAGTCCCTGCGCGTCCGCCTCTTCGTCGTCGGATGGGGCAAGGACGTGAACCATGAACCGCTGGCCCGTATCGCCAGCGAATCGGGCGGGCATTACTACACGACCAAAGCGGCCGTGCAAACCGATCCGGATGGTAATCCGATTTACGGTGAGGATGGCGAGCCAATCCAGTTGCCGACCACAGCCGAACTTGGCGATTACTGCTTCACCGAGCCTTCGACGTGCGACGTGTCCATCGCGCGCGACCTCCAGTCGCAAGTCGTTTTCAGCTACGTCTCGCTCAGCGAGGAACCGAGTGTCAAGACGCGTATCGACGCCGGATTCGACGACCCCAACGACGATTTCGGCGAGTGCGGATTGCCGGACCAAGGGGCCATTTTCGGTGGATTCGCCTGGACCATCGACTTCGATACCTTCGTGGGCGACGTCAACCTCGGCCAGATCTCCATGCACACCGACGGCATCCAGCCCGACGACACGGCCCAGGTCATCGTCCGTGCCGACTACATTCCGCGCAACATCAGCGAGTTCGACATCACCCTCAGCAGCGACCTCCCCTTCACGGTCGCGCTCGCCAACGCAGACGAGGGGGGGATCCTCTGGGACTGGGAGCCTGAACCGCCGGCCCCGGTGAATACCGGCGGCGAGTTCGTCACCTCGATCCTCATAGCCTCCCCTGACGGAACACCCTTGCGCTACGGTGAATTCGGCGACCTCTTTGTGCTGGATTTCGCCGGAATTCCAGGCACGTTTGCGGTCCGCATGGAGGTCGACAATGGCATCTATGTCGACACGGACTGGCCTTACGAGAACAAGTACTTCATCTATCCGGACGACATTGAGGTGAATCCGGATGGACGCCGGGCGCCGGCCTTCCCGACACCGCTGTTCACACGCTTGTCGCCCGTGCATCCCGACGATCTGCCCAACTCCTTCGACCTCGGTGCCAGCGACAACGAGTTCTCGTTCTCTATCGAGAACATCGGCGGCACCTACCCGTACACCTTCGACCCCGTTGTCGCTCTCAACTGGGCCATCGGCGCCACCCCGCCGTTCATCGCCGACTTCAGTCCGTCGGCCGGCGTCATCCGACCAGCCCCGGATTCGCCGGTAGACGTCGTGACGATGACCCTCAACCGCGATGTCGACGCGGGCCTCCAGTACGGCGTGGTCGAAGTAACATATGGCCACCTGTACGGTTCCGGCTCGGCGGCGATCGAAGTCTATCTGATCATTCTGCCGCCGGTGCTGGATGTGCCGGCAACGTTTGACTGCGGCGATGGGACCGCCCCGCCCTTCGATCCGACGAATCCGTTGTTGCTCGACGTGGCCATCACGAACACGGGCCAGAGCACCTTGTATTGGGAGTTCAACCAGAACAGCCTCGACGCCCTGCCGGCATGGATCACCGTATCGCCCACGTCAGACACGGCCCCGTATTCGGATCCCGTCGACCGCCCCATCTCCGTGAACCGGCTCACCGCCGATGTCGGCGATTTCGCGTACACGCTGCTCATCGACGGCTTGGACAGCTCCGAGGAACACGTCCTGACGTCCACAGATGAACTGGCGGACAACGTGCCCATCGAGATTACGGGCACCATTCTGCCGCCCGAGCTCACCGTCAGCGCCACCACGCTCGACTTCGGCGCCGTCGACACGCAGCGGACCCTCGCCATCACGAACACCGGCAACCGGATCCTGTACTGGCGCGTTGACACCGCCGGCCTGCCCGCCTGGGTAAGCGTCACGCCGTCGGTCGGCACGCTGCCCTACACGTCCACCACGGGCGCGACCGTGAACGTCTCGATCAACCGCAGCATGGCCCCGCTGGCGTTTCCCACCACCGTGCCCATCCAGGCCTACGACGGCAGCGAAACCGGCCCCGGCCTCACAGGAGCCAATATCGCCATAAACGGCACGAACTAAGCTGATACGGTCTTCGCTTTCTCGCTATAGGACCTATAGGCCATATAGGTCCTATAGTTTTTTGCGGGGCACTGCCGATTGCATTCGGCAAGCCGGAACCTATAGACTCTGGCCCGCTTCCGCAAAGACGATCCTGGGCGCAAGATCCCAAACGTGTAGAAGCGCTGGGCTGCAAAGATCACACGTTCGATGAGTACACTAACAGGACTACTGATCGCGGGTGGCCTCATGGCCGTTCTGGGCGTGGGCCTTTCCGCGATTCTGGCCATCGCCAACAAGACGCTTCACGTTGAGGAAGACCCGCGTATCGACGCCGTCGAATCGCTCTTACCGGGCGCCAACTGCGGCGCGTGCGGATTTGCAGGCTGCCGGGCGCTGGCCGAGCAAGTCGTGGCCGGGGGAGCGTCGCCTGCGGCTTGTTCGGTGAGCTCGAAGGAAGACGTCGCCGCGATCGCGAGGCTGTTGGGTATCGAGGTGAGGGCTTGCGAAAAACGCGTGGCACGGGTGGCCTGCGCGGGAGGCACGGATGTAGCCGCCCCCCACTCCGACTATATCGGCATTGAGACGTGCCGGGCGGCCGCATTGGTGGCCGGTGGTGGCAAGTCATGCCCGTGGGGGTGTCTGGGTTACGGCGATTGCATGCAGGCGTGCCGCTTCGGTGCCATCACGATGAGCGACCACCGCCTGCCGGTCGTCGCCGAGAACCAATGCACAGCCTGCGGCGCCTGCGTGTCGGTCTGCCCCAAAAGCCTATTCGAGATCCATCCCGTAAGCCACCGCCTGTGGGTGGCATGCCGCAACCGCGCCTCGGGCAAGCTGGCACGGACGCAATGCGACGTGGCGTGCATCGGATGCGGCCTGTGCAAGAAGGATGCCGCGGAAGGCCTCATCGAGATCAGCAACAACCTCGCCGTCATCAACTATGATAGGAATGAAGAAGCCAGCCCGAATGCCATCCAGCGTTGCCCAACGGGGGCAATCGTCTGGATGGACGAAACACGAGGTGTCGTGATCGGCGAGAGCGCGCGTAAGGCCGTGGCAACTCCGAAAGCCGAAGAGGTGGCGAGATGAGCCAGACCGCCTCTACCGCAAAACGGACCTTCCGGCACGGCGTCCATCCGATCGAGCACAAAGACGTCACGCAAGCTCACGCCGTCGCGCCCCTACCGCTGCCGCGCGAAATCGTTGTTCCGCTCTCGCAACACATTGGCGCGCCCGCGCGGGCCGTGGTCAAGAAGGGACAAGACGTCCGGCGCGGTGAAGTCATCGCCGAGCCCGGCGGCTTCGTGTCCGTCCCCATGCACGCGCCGGTGACCGGCTCGGTAACAGCCATTGAGTTGGCTCCCTTGGCCAACGGCTCAATGGGCCCCGCCGTCCACATCGCGCCGGATCCCGAGGCCGACCAGAACAAAGCCGTTGGCGAACCGCGGGACACGTCCGGCATGGCACCCGAGGAACTGGTGAAGGCCGTGCAACAGGCCGGCATGGTCGGCCAGGGCGGGGCGGCGTTCCCAACGCACGTGAAGATGGTCGTGCCCGAAGGAAAACACGTGGACACGGTAATCGTCAACGGCTGCGAGTGCGAACCGTATTTGACGATCGATCACCGGATCATGCTCGAGCGTCCCACCGACCTCTTCGCGGGAATCGACATCGTCCTCCGCGCCACGCAAGCCCGGCGGGCCATCATCGGCATCGAAGCCAACAAGCCCGATGCCATCGAGGCACTGCGCGGGGCCGTGCCATCGCAACTGGCCGTCGAGGTGTCGCCCGTCAAGACGAAGTATCCCCAAGGGGCGGAGAAGATGCTCATTACCGCGCTAACGGGCCGGCAGGTTCCTTCCGGCGGATTGCCCATCGATGCCCAGACCGCCGTGTTCAACGTGGGTACCCTGGCCCAGATGGGCTACCTCGTCCCACGGGGCCAAGGGCTGGTCGAACGGGGCGTTACTGTGACGGGGCCTGGTGTCGAACGCCCCGGCAACTACCTCGTCCGCATCGGCACGCGCATCGAGTTCCTCCTCGGCTACGCCGGCTTTTCCGGAACCGCGCGGCAGGTGATTCTCGGTGGCCCGATGATGGGACAGTCGCTGGCCTCCTTGGACGTGCCGGTCACCAAGGGCGTGAGCGGCGTGCTCGTATTCACCGAGCGCGAGGTGCTCGCCCGCACCAGGACGCCCCACGCGTGCATCCGGTGCGGCCAGTGCATCGAGGCCTGTCCGGCCCACCTGAATCCATCGCGCATGGGCATGTTGGCGCGCAAGGACGAGTACCGGCGTATGGAAGAGCGCTATCATCTTAACGATTGCTTCGAGTGCGGATCATGCACGTACGTGTGCCCATCGAGCATCCCGTTGGTTCAATACTTCCGCATGGCCAAGATGGAGAATCGAAAGAGGAAAGCGACCCCGTGAGCGAGACCGCCCCGAGATTGCAGATCCTGACGTCGCCGCACGTGAAGAACGCATCGAGTACCGATCTCATCATGCGTCACGTCGTGGCCGCCCTGCTACCTGTCGCCGGCGTGGCAGTGCTCACTTTCGGCTTGAGCGCCCTGCTCCTGATCCTCGTCGCCACCGCCGCGTGCCTGTTCACGGAACGGGCTCTATGCGCGATCGCTCACAAACCCAGCACGCTTGGCGATTCGAGCGCCGCGATCACCGGTATTCTCCTGGCCCTTTCTCTGCCGCCGGGGTTCCCTTTGTGGATGGCCGCGGTAGGCGGCGGCATCGCCATCGCCTTGGGCAAGGCCCTCTTTGGCGGACTCGGGTACAACGTCTTCAATCCGGCCCTCGTCGGCCGCGCATTCCTGCAGGCCGCCTTTCCGGTAGCCATTACCACATGGACGCCGCCGGGCGTTGCCGGGCGGTTTGTCCACTGCATACCGTCCACGCTGGCCGCACCCTTTCTGCAAGCCGCCCCCGTCGACGAGTACATCCGAAATGCGGCTGTCGACGGATTCTCCGGCGCGACCGCACTGTCGCTACTGAAATTCGGCGGGCCCGATGCGATCTTGCCTTCGGTTGCAGACCTGTTCACGGGCGCCGTGGCGGGATCGGCCGGCGAGACCTCCGCGTTCATCATCCTCGTATGCGGCGCCTATCTTGCCGCGCGCAAGATGCTGGACTGGCGGATCCCGGCCGCCATGCTCGCCGGGGTGTTCGGCTTCACCGTGTTGTTCCGGCTCCTGGACAAGTCTGTGACTGTGTCACCGTTGTTCATGTTGTGCTCGGGCGGACTCATGCTCGGCGCCGTGTTCATGGCCACGGATATGGTCACCTCGCCTGTCACACCCCTTGGGGTTTGGACATACGGCCTGTTCCTTGGACTCATGACCGTCCTGATCCGACTCAAAGGCGGGTTGCCGGAGGGGGTCATGTATGCCATCCTTCTGGGCAATGCGATTGTCCCTCTCATCAATGACATCACGCAGCCGCGCATCTACGGCGCAAAGAAGGTCACTGCGAAGCGATGACGGAATCCAGCAGCAGAGTCTCGGCCCCCGCTCTCGAGCCCGGCAGCTTCGCCATGATACGAACACTGGGCGGCATGGCCATGATCTCAGGTCTCATCCTCGCCATGGCCTACAACGCGACGTTCGGCATGATTCAGCGAAACAAGGAAGAGGCCATCCGCAACGCCGTTTTTGCCGTGATTCCAGGCGCCCAGACTCAGGCGCGGTTCGAAGTGAACGAGCAAGGCGGACTCCGGACCGCCCAAGCCGATTCGGGCGGCACACCGGTCTTCGCCGGATATGACGAGGCCGGAAACCTCGTCGGCGTAGCCTTGGGCGCCACCGGACAAGGCTACGGCGACGTCATCCGTGTCCTCTACGGCTACTCGCCCGAGAAACAGACCATCACAGGCCTCAAGGTACTCGAAAGCAAAGAGACGCCCGGACTCGGTGACCGAATCACCAAACAGCCCTTCCTAGACAACTTCCTAGCCATGGATGTCGCCCTCAATCCGGACCATTCGGCACCGCTCCACCCCATCGAGTTCGTCAAGCACGGCGCCAAAACCGAGTCGTGGCAGATCGACGGCATATCGGGCGCCACAATATCATCCAAGGCGATCGCTCGCATGCTCCGCGAAAGCACCGAACGGCTACTCCCGGTCATTCACGCGCATGTTGATGAACTGAGGGAGGTCCCATGATGGCCGAAACGCCGCAAACGCCTTCCGACCTGAGCACCTTCCTTCGCGGGCTTTGGAGGGAGAATCCCGTCTTCGTCATGACCCTCGGCATGTGCCCTACCCTCGCCGTCACGAACACGGTCCTCAACTGCTTGGCCATGGGACTCGCGGCAACGTTCGTCCTCATCTGCTCGAGCGCGCTCGTGTCGCTGTTGCGCAACTTCATCCCCAAGCAGGTCCGGATCGCCACCTACATCGTCATCATCGCCACCTTCGTCACCGTCGTCGACTATGCCATTCAGGCCATCAGCCTCGAGCTCTACGCCAGCCTGGGAGCCTTCATCCAACTCATCGTGGTCAATTGCATTATCCTCGGCCGTGCCGAGGCCTTCGCCTCGAGGAATGGGGTGTGGAAGTCCGCCCTGGACGCCGCCGGCATGGGGTTAGGGTTCACCTTCGCCCTGTTCTGCCTGGGCGTCGTCCGTGAACTCCTGGGAAGCGGCTCCCTGATGGGAATCCCCGTGCTGGGCAGTCGTTTCGAGCCGTGGTCCATTCTCATTCTTCCCCCTGGAGGCTTTTTCGTGCTCGGCATGTGGCTGTTAATATTCAGTGTGATCCGGCAACGCGCGCGCGCAAGGGAGACCTGAAGATGGAAGACGTATCGTTGCCGACGATATTCATTAACGCCTGTCTTATTAACAATTTCGTATTGAGCATGTTTCTCGGGATCTGTCCTTTTCTCGGCGTATCTGGAAAGCGGGAAACCGCTGTGAGAATGGGACTTGCCGTGATCTTTGTGATGATGGTCAGCTCGATATGCGCCTATGGCATTAACGCTGTACTGGATCATCCGAGCGTTAATGCCCCTTATCTGAAACTGATCTGCTACATTGCCGTGATCGCGTCGGCGGTCCAGTTGGTAGAAATGTTCATCAAGAAGACCAGCCCGGCTTTATTCAAGGCGCTCGGCATCTACCTTCCGCTCATCACCACGAACTGCGCGATCCTCGGCCTGGCGCTCTTTCAGACCAGCAAGGGCTACAACTTCCTTCAGTGTTTGGTCTATGCGGTAGGCGGCGGTGCCGGATTCACCCTCGCACTCGTCATCATGTCCGGATTACGCGAGGAACTGGAGCTGGCCGACGTGCCGGACGTTGTGAAGGGCACGGCCCTTACCCTGATGCTGGCGGGCATTCTTTCGCTTGCCTTCATGGGATTCGCGGGCTTGGGAGGATGAAGCACATGGTGACCATCATCCTTTCGGCGCTGGGCGTGGCCCTTGTCGTGGCCATCTGGGGAACGGTCGACGTGCTGGCGCGCAAGCAACTTGGGAATCGCCATCACCGTTGCGGGAAGGACTCGGGAAGCCCGTGTGAAAGGTGTTCGTCAACCGGCCAGTGCGAGATGCACCCCAACACATCCACGGAGGACAAGACCGACGCGCCATGGAGTCACTGACGGGGTCGACACCCAACCGTGGACGCTTGGGCAAAACGCGACAACAAAGAGTGAGGGAGATCCCATCGGGATCTCCCCAATATTCCCTCGATGCTACGACCACTTCGTCAACACGAAGAGGCCGGCATCACCGAAACGCGCCCATCCCCACACCGAATACGCGTGGGAAGAGGCGTGTACGGCTTGTCAGTCGAGACCAAGCAGATGACTGAAGTCGATGCTGAGGAACTTCTCCAGCAGCATCAAGAAGTTGATGAGGGCCGTCAGGATGTCCAGCATTTCTCTTTCCTTTCCACCGTTGTTTCACCCGAATTGTGGCTCGTGCAGGGCTCGCATCGCTTGCCTCGCACTTACCCCGACCACGCAACGACTAAATAATACATTTCTCGTTTGAGAAATGCAACTGTTATTTTTATGCAAGGCCTATGCCCAACGATGAAGCCAGCCCTGTGTCCATCCCCTAACTCACTGTCAGGGGTCATCTTAGTCTCCTGTCTTCCCCTCGTAGCCGGGGCAGGCCGACCCCCAGCAGCGTGGGTTGAAAACTCTGGACACTACCAAAACGTAGGAAGCGAGAACGCCCTGGTTTGAAGGGTATGACGCGCCACGACGTCAAGGTTCTTATTGACACAAGTGATAAAAAAGCGTAGTCTATCGGATGGCATTCGGGGCGAAGGAGTTCGTGCATGGCGGGTCATTCTGTTTCTGTGTTTATCGTGACCGGCAGCGCCACCGAGGCCAATGATGCCCGGAACGCCATAGAGACTGCGAACCCCGAGGCTGTCGTGAGCATAGCGCAGACCTTGGGCGAGTTTCGTGAACGCGTCGCAGGCGATCCCCCGGACATCGCCGTGATGGACCTTGATCTGCCGGACGGACGCGCGGTGGACGTACTAACGTCGCCTCCGGAGAGTGGGCCGTTTCCCGTGGTGGTCATCATCGAGAACGGCCACTGTCAGGCGGCAGCGGAAGTCATGGATGCCGGCGCAATTGACTACATTGCCCGGTCTTCCGCCGCGATCTCGGACTTGGCCCATGCGATTGACCGTTCATGGCGTGAGTGGGGTCTCCGTCTCGACCGCAAGCGTGCGCAGGCCGCCTTCGAGGCCGGTAATGCCCGTTTTGAGGCCGTATTCCATGGCAATCCGGCCGGTATCTCCATCAGTCGCTTGTCCGACGGCCGTATTGTCGATATCAACCGGGCGCTTCTGGACATCTTGGACTATGCCGACGCGTGCGCAATCGGTCGCACGACGACCGAGCTGGGCGTATGGCCGTATCCGGAACAACGCGTGGAACTCGTCGAGCGGTTGTGTCGAGAGGGCCGCCTTCACGGATACGAGACCTTGTTTCGGCGAAAGACGGGCGAGATTGGCGAGCTTTCGATATCCGCCGAACTGGTCAGAATGGATGGCGAAGATTTCATCGTGGCGATGATGCAGGATGTCACCGAACGCAAGCGTGCCGAGGCAAACCTACGCCGCTCCGAGGAGTTCCTGCGTCTCGTCATCGATGAAAGCCCGCACGCCATGTGGATCTCCGACGAACACGGCACGCTGATCAGGCTGAACCGAGCCTGCTGTGCCCTGCTGAACGTCACCCCCGATGAAGTGGTGGGCAAGTTCAACATGTTCCAGGACAGCATTGTGGAAGAGGAAGGCCACATGCCGTTGCTTCGCCGAGTCTTCGAGCGCGGAGAATCCGTTTCATTTACACTCAACTATGACACATCGATGTTGAAACAGATCAAACTGAAGCGACCGACACACGTCGTCATCGATGTTACGATCTCGCCGATCAAGGACGAAGAAGGAAGAGTCCGAAACGCCGTCATCCAACACGTGGACGTAACCCACCGGGTGCATGCCGAGACAGCCTTAGCCCGAGGCAAGGCCCTGCTCGACCAAGCCCAGCGCATCGCGAAGGTCGGTGGCTGGGAATACGACGTTGCTTCCGGAAAGTCCATGTGGACCCATCAGGTCTACGACATCTATGGCGTTTCATCCGATGAGTACGACCCCAACAACATACCGAATAATATCCGTTTCTATACCCCCGAGGCCCAGGCAACCGTCGAGCGCGCCTTCACGCGAGCGATCACCGAAGGAGCGCCCTATGACCTGGAACTGGAGTTTACGAATGCCCAGGGCGATCCGCTCTGGGTTCGCACGAGCGGTCAAGCGGAACGCCGGGACGGCAAGGTCGTGCGGGTATTCGGCCACATCATGGATATCACAGAGCGGCGTCGCGCCGAAGAGAGCCTGCGCGAGAGCGAGGCCCGCCTCGCGGAATCCAATCAGCTTCTCGCCGGCATTCTCGAAAACACGCACATGATGGTGGTGTTCCTGGATACGCGCTTCAACTTCGTTTGGGTCAACCGCGCGTACGCCCAAACGTGTTGTCACGATCCCGAGTTCTTCCCGGGCCAGAACTACTTCGCCTTGTATCCTGACGAGGAGAATCAGGCCCTCTTCCGCCGTGTAGTGGAAACGGGCAAGCCGAGTTTCAGCTATGCCACGCCTCTCATCTTTCCAGACCAACCGGATCGCGGGGTAACGTATTGGGATAGGGGACTGGTTCCGATGAGGAACGCAGAGAATGCGATCTCGGGACTCGTGTTCACGCTGGCGGATGTTACGGATCGAAGACGCGCCGAAGAGGCCCTGCGTCAGAGTGAAGAGCACCTGCGTCAGGCCCAGCGAATGGAAAGCGTGGGGCGGCTGGCCGGCGGGATTGCGCACGACTTCAACAACATCCTTCAGGCCATGATGGGGCGCATCGATTTTCTAACGGAAGAGGTTGGCCCCGAGGATCCCCGGTACGAGGACCTCGCGGGCATCCGCCACGGCATTGATCGGGCCGCCAATCTCGTCCGCCAGTTGCTCGCCTTCGGTCGACGGCAGATTCTGGACCTCCGTCCCATCGATCTCAATTCCCTCGTCGGAGACTTCGTGAAGATGCTTCGCCGGATCATCGGCGAAGACATTGCCTTGCAGTTCGTCGCGCATGAACCTCGGTGCTTCATTCAGGCGGATCCGGTGCAGATCGAGCAGGTACTGATGAGTCTGTGTGTCAACGCTCGGGATGCAATGCCTGAAGGGGGAAGCCTCACACTCGAGACCCAACACGCTTTCCTTGACGAACAAGCGAGTCAGACGAACGCCGGCGCAACGCCCGGTCCCTGTGTGTTACTCCGGGTAACAGACACCGGCATCGGCATGGACGAGAAGACTGTCGCGAGGGTCTTTGACCCGTTTTTCACCACCAAGGAAGTGGGCAAGGGCACGGGCCTGGGCTTGGCCATGACCTACGGGTTGATCGCCCAACACCACGGCGCAATCGAAGTCATGAGTCAACCGGGGCACGGCACCGAGTTCCGCGTCTTTCTGCCCCGCGTCGAGCACCCGGACGAGTCCGAAATTGACAAGGAGGAACGCCCCAAACCCAAGGGCGGCAGCGAGACCATCCTGCTCGCCGAAGACGAGGAAATGGTTCGCCGCATGACCGAGCGCATCCTGACCGGCGCCGGGTACCGGGTAATCGCCAGCTCGGATGGCGAGGAAGCCATTGCCGTATTCGATGCACACCGAGACGAAGTGGCCCTGGCCATCCTCGACGTCGTGATGCCGAAGAAGAGCGGCCGTCACGTTCACAACCACATCAAGTCCGTGGCACCGCACGTGCCCATCCTCTTCTGCAGCGGGTACAGCGATAACGCGGTCCACACGCAATTCATCCTCGACAGCGGCATCGAGTTCATTCCGAAACCGTTCCGGCCGAATGCCCTGCTCGATAGGGTGCGGCTCATTCTTGACGCATCGCGCGGCTGATTGCCCACCCGCCGCGCGCCCTGCTATAATCCGCCCCATTCAACTTGTCTTGAGGGATTCCATCATGAGCGACGCCATTCTTCGTCAGTTGGTCGAGATGTCGCGATATCTCGGCGCGCCCCATCGTACCTACGCCATACTCGGCGAAGGAAACACCTCCGCGAAAGTCGACGCCAACACCTTCTATGTCAAGGCGTCGGGCTTCACGCTAGCCGACGCCGACGAGGGTGCCTTCGTCAGAGTCGCTATCTCGACGGTGACCGAGCTCCTGGACAATCCCTCGGCCGGTGACGAGGAGGTGACGGCGACCTTCCAGCGCGCGCTCGTCGAGCCGGGTGAAAAACGCCGCCCCTCGACGGAGGCCTTTCTGCACGCGGTACTCCTCCGTTTTCCGGGCATTAACTTCGTGGGACATACTCACCCGATATACACCAATATGATTCTATCATCAAAGAAAGCCCAAGAAGCCATGTCCGGCCGGCTATGTCCGGACCACATCGTGTCCATGGCACACAAGTCGTGTTACGTCCCCTATGTCGACCCGGGCTTGGTCATGGCCCGCGAGGTGAAGCGACGTGTGGAGGATTTCGCGCAGGCAGAAGGCATGCTACCGCGCGCCATCGTGCTCGAGAACCACGGGCTCTTCGCCCTCGGCGACTGCCCGAAGGCCGTCACCAGCATCACGGATATGACCGAAAAGATGTCACAGATTATCGTAGGCACGTACGCGCTGGGCGGCCCGAGCTTCATGCCCGAGGAGAGTGTGAACCGGATCTTCACACGGCCGGACGAGGCCTACCGACTCAAGATCATCGCCAAGTAGTGGCGGAGGTGCACAGGCTATGAAACGTCTCGATAACAGAAAGGCCGTCGTGACCGGAGGTGCCCAGGGGTTGGGCGCGGCCATCGTCGAACGCCTCGCAGAGGAAGGCTGTGATGCCGTGATCTGGGACGTAAATGCGGCGCAGGCCCAGGAGACCGCTGCCGCCATCGCCAGGAAGACGGGGCGCGCCGTGCATGGCCGGTACGCGGACGTCACGGACGCGGCCGGCGTTCGGGCCGCGGCCGACGAGGCGGCAATGCTTCTAGGGGGCTTCGACGTGTTTGTGGCAAACGCAGGGATCCTCGTCTCGGGCGACTCGATTGCCTTCGATATCGAGAAGTGGCGCAAGGTCATCGACATCGATCTCACCGGCTACTTCATTTGCGCGCGCGAAGCGGCCCGTGTCATGCTCGCCCACCACGGCGGATCCATTGTCCAGATCAACTCGAAGTCCGGCAAGAGCGGCAGCTTCTGCAACAGCGCCTATGCGGCCGCCAAGTTCGGCGGTGTCGGCGTGACCCAGAGCCTCGCCCTCGAGTATGCCGAGCGAGGCATCCGGGTCAACGCAGTGTGCCCCGGCAACCTCCTGGACTCGCCGCTCTGGGTAAACAGCCTCTTCAAGCAGTATGCGGCGAACCAGGGCATCACGGAAGCCGAGGTCCGTCAGCGGTACATCGACAAAGTCCCCATGAAGCGGCCCTGCCAGTATCGGGACGTGACGAACCTCGTCGTATTCCTCGCCTCCGATGAATCCAGCTACATGACCGGCCAAGCCCTCAACGTCACCGGCGGTCAGGAGATGCACTGAGCGACCGCTCGGTGTCCCGCTGTGTTCCTCGCAGGGGACGGCCGGAGAAGGGTCGGTGCTACTCCCGCGAAGAGATGCCCGGGCGCTCTTCGACCGCGGGCGCGATGGGCGCGCTGCCATGACTGCCGAACTGCCCCTTGGTAGCCCGATGAATGAAGTGGGGCAGGTACAGGGGAAGCAAGTGAGGTTGAGGGAAGTCTCGTATCATGCGGAACAGCCGGCTTGGCGTCTTGAGGAAGAACCTCCGGTTGGCCTCGCGCTGGTATCGAAACAGCACGTCGTCGGGTTCCGCAGAGAGATTGACGGCCACCGCGCCGAAATCCATGTCCGTGTAATCGAGTTTGGCGATCTGATCGGGGCAGAGCTGCATGGCGGTGTTGTATACGTCGGTGTTGGGAAAGGGCGTCACGGTGAAGAACGAAGCCGTGTGTAATCTGGACTGCGACGCGACGTCGATAGTCATCTGCATGTCCGCGGCGGTCTCGGTTGGAAACCCGAGCATGTTGAAACCGTTAGTGAACACGCCCTTCGCCGCCGTCAGCGCAATGTTGTTCACGAACCGCGGGATGTCGAGCCTCTTGCCCATCACCTGCTGAATGCGGGGCGAACCGGATTCGAGCGCGAAGCTGCAAAAGTACATGCCGGCGTCTTTCAGGGCCGCGATCTCCTCTTCCGTGAGAATATCGCCCCGCACAGCGTTGGGAAACGCGATCTTGATGTGGAGATTGCGCCGATGCACCAGATCGCAGAACTCGATGACGCGTCGGTGGTCCAGATTGAAGATATCGTCCAAGAACTCGAAATCCTGAACGCCGTACTTGTGCTGGAAGAAAGCGATCTCGTCCACGATCCGCTCGGCGGAGTGCACCCGATAGACCTTGCCGAAGATGCGGTGGCAGTAGTTGCAGTGGTACGGACAACCCCGGCTACTGAAGAGAGAGACGTACTTGCGCCGGGGGATGGGCGGCATGGATTGACGGCGCCAGAAGGCCGGGACATCAATCAGATCGTAAGCGGGAAAAGGCAGTGAATCCAGATCCATGATGGGCGGCACCGCACCCGGATTGGCCACCGTCTCGCCGTCCCCGGAACGCCAGAACAAACCGGGGACATTGGCTAGGCTTCCTCCCTCGAAATACTCGCGCAAGATGGCCTCGAAGGCGAGTTCGCCCTCACCGGCCACGGCCGCGTGCGCGCCGTTGTCATCAAGGGATCGAATGCCAAAGGACGACACGTGCGGCCCGCCAAGGACAATCAGGGCCTCGGGCAATGCCCGGCGAATACCGGCCGTGATCGGGTTCAAGCCGTATGCGGCCGGTGTCAGCGCACTCAGGCCGACCACATCCGCCCCGAAGTTCTGCGCTTGGCGAACAAGGTGATCATTGGAGCAGTTGTCCAGCTTCTGCGTGACGACTCGAATATCGGCATCAAACCGCTGCCGCAGGTAGGCAGCCAGATAGAGCAGCCCCATCGGCGGCGTAACCAGCGGATAGAGCGGTCGCCGCAGACCAACGTTTGCCAGGAAGATACGCACTCGCTTCATATACTCGCACGCCGCTTGATCGCGTGGCCCAAACCGCCATCGAGGCGGAGAGCATCTCGACACCCAACATCATTGTACACCACGCGTCCCCGGGCGGCGCGCAATGAGACAGCCCGCTTGGCGGTACGGAACGTTTCGGGCTTCTTGCCTGGGCGATGATTTCACAGTGGGAGGGGGCGGTTCAAGCGAGCCGTGGCGACTCGTGGCGTTGTGCCCATCGGTGATCATCATCCCCCCGTCCCGACGGGTGTATACTGATACGCAAGTTCGCTCGGTCAAAGAGGATGCATTCTACCCATCTTCGCGGAAGGATCGTCCATGCAGGCGGAGCAATCCGTGCGGCGGCCCCGACCGCCGGCAAGTCGCCCGCCGGTGGTGGAGACAAGCGTGACAACACGAATGGTCCATCGCGCCACAGCGCAGCGATGGCATGTTGGAGTGTCAGAAGCCTTTCTTGACGGCACCTTGGTCGTGCCGAGGGAGTAGAACGAAGCACATGGCCAGACGGATTACCGCCGTGCTTCTCGCGGGGCTCGTGCTCATCTCGGGAGTGATTGTGTTCATGTCGGGCTGGAGCGCGCACGACCGAACGACGCACGCGTTCGAAGAGTTGGCCACGCAGAACGCCGTACTCGGTGCGCGAATGACCGCCTATGTGCTCGGGAAATCCATCGCCGACGGCGTCGTGAGTCCGGATAGTCTGTTCGATGACAGGCTCACACCCGTTCCGGACACGCATCCTCCGAGGTTCCAGTCCGAATACGGCACGTATCTCGATCGGAATCTAGTGGAAGTCCGGGAGTGTTTCCTGGACGCGGATCCGATCCACTACGCCTACACACGAGCAAAGAACGGGTACGTTCCCGTTCATACCAACACGCGCCTGAGCGACACGCGCATCCCAGACGACGAGGCGGAGTGGACGCCAAGCCCTCACGGCAATTCCCGCCGCACCTGGCACGACGATCAGGGCTTCGCCTACTACGAGTATGGGGCACCCATCGTCGTTCGCGATCGCACGTGGGGTGAATTCCGTGTCGGGATCCCGAGAAGCCTGATTGAGCACGAGGTCCGAGCCAGCGTCTTGCGATCATCCGGCATGACCGCCCTGCTCTCCCTGCTGTTGGCCACGTTCATCTACGTTGTAGTTCACCGCAGCCTGCGTCCCCTCGGCGCACTATCGGCCGTCGCCGCGCGGATGGGCTCGGGCAACTTCGACGCCCGCGGCCAGTACGATCGCGACGACGAAATCGGGCAGCTGACCCGTTCGTTCAACGCCATGGCGGAAGCCATCGAGAAGGACCGCACCACGCTCGAGCAGCGCGTTGTGGAGCGAACCATCGAGTTGCGCGACGCGAACGAGGCGCTCCGCAACTCCGAACGGCGGCTGGCGGATATCATTGACTTCCTACCGGATGCCCTGTTTGCCATCAACCGTGAAGGCCGCGTGATCGCCTGGAATCGTGCGATGGCCGACTTGACCGGCACCCCCCCCGAGACGATACTGGAATGCGGCGATCATGCATACGGCGTTCCGCTTCACGGAAGTCCCACGCCTGTCCTTATCGATCTCGTGCTCGACCCTGAGAACACGGCCGCCGGCCGCTACACCTTCTTCACGCGCGAGAGGGATTGTCTTGTCGCCGAGGTGTACGCCAACCGGATTCGCGGGGGAGCCTATCTTTGGGCGAAAGCCGCGCCCCTCTACGATGCATCCGGCAACGTCGTCGGTGCCGTCGAGTCCGTCCGCGACATCACTGATCGCCGGCGGGCCGAGCGGGAGCTCGCAGAGAGCGAAGAACGCTTCCGCGTGATCAGTGCCTCCGCGCAAGACGCCATTCTCATGATGGATCCCGAGGGCAACATCTCCTTCTGGAACGCCGCTGCGGAGAAGATCCTGGGCTACCACGCGAGGGAAATCATAGGGGCAAGCCTACACCGCACCCTCGCGCCCCCCAGATACCATGAGGCCTACCAACATGGCTTCCGTGCATTTCGTAACACCGGAGACGGGGCCGCGATAGGACGGACAATCGAGCTGGCTGCCTTGCGGAAAGACGGCATCGAGATTCCCGTCGAACTCTCGCTCGCCAGCGTCAATCTGGGCGGCCAGTGGCACGCCGTGGGCATTCTGCGAGACATCTCGGAGCGCCGGCGTGCCGAACGAGCCCTACGCGAAAGCGAGGCGCGTCTGCGAACCATCCTCGATGAAATCCAGACCGGCGTGATCATCGTCGACGCCGTCACGCGACAGATCACCAGCGTGAATCCGGCCGCGGTTGACATGATTGGCGCGCCCCGGCAGGAAATCGTAGGGCGACTCTGCCACCAGTTCATCTGCCCGAATGAGGTCAACCGCTGTCCCGTTCTAGACTTCGGCGGCCAGGTAGACCGAACCGAGCGGACGCTGTTGAGGGCCAACGGCGAACGCCTCACCGTGCTCAAAACAGTGGTACCGCTGGTACTCGGCGGCCGCAGTTGCCTCCTCGAGTGTTTCACCGATATCTCGACCCAGAAGCACGCCGAACAAAGCCTGCGCGAAGCGGCCGAGGCCGCTGAAGCCGCCACCCGAGCCAAGGCCCAGTTCCTGGCCAACATGAGCCACGAGATCCGAACGCCGATGAACGGCATCATCGGCATGAGCGGCCTGATGCTCGATACGCCTCTGACCAAGGAACAGCACGAGTATGCCCAAGCCATCGAGAGGAGCGCCCGATCCTTGCTCTCCGTGGTCAACGAAATCCTGGACTTCTCGAAGATCGAAGCCGGGAAACTGGATGTCGAGATTCTCGACTTCGACCTCGGCGCTGTGGTCGAGGAAATCAACGACATGCTGGCCGTCGAGGCCCATGACAAAGGCCTCGAGTACACAGGTCTCATTGAGCGTGATGTTCCCGTTCGGCTTCGCGGCGATCCGGGGCGGCTCCGCCAGATCATCACCAACCTGATGGGCAACGCCATCAAGTTCACCCAAGAAGGCGGAGTCTGCATCACCATTTCGTGCGTGTGGCACAACACAGCCGAGGCGCGTCTGCGCTTTGTCGTCCAAGACAGCGGCATCGGCATTCCGAAGGAGCGCCTGCAGATGCTCTTTCAGCCCTTCACTCAGGTCGACGCGTCCACGACACGCCGCTATGGCGGGACCGGCCTCGGACTCGCCATAGCGAAACAACTGGTCGAGATGATGGGTGGCCAACTCGGGATCGAGAGCGTCGAGGGAGAAGGCTCGACGTCCTGGTTCGAAGTGCCGCTTGAGAAACAGGCCGAGAACGCGGCAGGAAACCGTGAGGACGACCTCGAACCGCTCACCGGAGTGCGCGTGCTCGTCGTGGACGACAATGCCACAACCCGACGCGCGCTGATTCGCCTCTTAGGCGGCTGGGGGTGCCAGACCGCCGAGGCCGCGACGGCCGCGACGGCCATCGAACAACTGCGTAGCGCGGTCGCCGAGGGCGCCTGCCCCCTTGTCGCCCTCATCGACCGAGGAATGACCGACACCGATGGCGAGATGCTGGCGCGGCGGATCCGGGACGACTCGCTGCTTGAGAGCACGCATCTCATCCTGCTGGTTTCGCTGGGCGCACGCAGCGAGGTCCAGCGGTGGTATGCGGCCGGCTTCGCGGCGTACCTCACGAAGCCGGTGAAACGCCTGGCACTGTACGACTGCATCGCAACCGTGGTGAAAGACGGGCCAATCCGGACGGAAAACGAAGCGCCCGCAAAGAGCCGACGACCCGCCTCCGGCAGGCAAGGGCGCCGCTTGCGAATCCTCGTGGCAGAGGACAATCCCACCAACCAACTCGTGGCGCTCAAAGTGCTCGACAAGCTCGGCCATCGTGCCGAGGCGGTGGGGAATGGACGGGAGGCCCTGGGAGCACTGGAAGGGATTCCCTACGACCTTGTCTTGATGGACGTGCAAATGCCTGAAATGGACGGTTTCCAGGCCACAAGAGCAATCCGCGAGCAAACCTCGAGGGTTCTGAATCCCGCCGTGCCGATCATCGCGATGACCGCCCACGCGATGAAAGGAGATCGCGAGAAATGTCTTGAATGCGGCATGAATGATTACGTTCCCAAGCCAATCACGCCGGGGGATCTGATAGGGGCCATCGATCGTGTGTTCAGCGAAGCGTCCGGCCCCGCCCCCGGCGAGACCTATTCGGCCGCCGCGGGCGACCGCGGGGTCTTCGACCGCGCAGCCCTATTGGACACGTTGAGCGACGACACCGGGCTGTTGGAGCAAGTCGTCCGCCAGTACCTTGTCGACACCCCGGCGCACCTGGACCAACTCCGCCGAGCGGTCGCTCAACCGGACTGTAGCGTCGCACGCCAGCACGCCCATGAACTCAAAGGCTCGGCCGGAAGTCTCCGCGCCAGCCGAATGCGCGCGGCGGCCAAACAGGTCGAGGAAGCCTGCGCCGCAGAGGATCGAGATGCCGTGCCCGCATTGATGGCGAAGCTCGAACGCGAGTTCTCCCTCCTGCGAAGCGAACTCGAACGTAGTGTAGGCCAGGAACCTTCGCCGTAACGCGCGGTTCAAGACGGACGCGTCAGACGTTCTCGGGCACCACATAGGGCTCGCGGTAGGTTCGCTTGACGAGCGCGTTGGCCTCGTCGTCGTCGACGAATCCCTCGGTGTTCGGATCGATGTGCACCACGCGCCCTACACGGTAGGCGATGTTTCCGTAGTGGCAGAGCAACGTCGAGTAATGCAGCTTCTCGATATCGCCGCTGGGCAACTCGCGTGACCGGATGCAGTCGATGAAGTTCTGCTGATGCGCCGCGTTCGATTCGGTGAACCGTCCGTGCTCGATGGCGACGGATTTGCCATCCGCATCGAAGGCCTCCCACCCTCCCCCGTGACGCCCCAGGAACATCATCTGCCGCGTGCCGTACACCTCGATCCGCGTTCCACTGAACGGCCAGGTCGGCAGGGTATCGGTATCGCGCATAGCCATGGGTGTCTTCTTCAGGTACGGCGCCCAGAGAATCTGCTCGAAGGCCATCGTGATACCATCGAACTCGTAGTTGACGGTGTGCGTGTCGGGCGTCTCCTGATCATCGTTGAAATAGAGGATCCCTCCGGCCGACGTTACGCGCTTGGGATACTTCCTATCAATCAGCCACCGCGCGATGTCCATCTGGTGCACCCCATCGTTGATGATGTCGCCGCCGGAGTACGCCCAGAACCAGTGCCACGCATAGTGGAAGTGATTCTCGTTGAACGGGCGCATCGGGGCCGGCCCCAGCCACATGTCGTAGTCCACCCCTTCGGGCGTCTCCTTGTCGGGCTGAAAGCCGATGGTGCCCCGGCTCTTGCTGTTGAGCACACGGACGAAATGGATGTCGCCGAAGGCCTCGGAACGGAGGTATTCGAACGCCTTGTAGCAGTATTCGGCACTCCGATTCTGTGCTCCCACCTGGACAACGCGCTTGTACTTGCGCGCCGCCTCGATCATCTTCCGACTTTCCCAGATATTGTGCGAAGTCGGCTTCTCAACGTACACGTCCTTGCCCGCCTGACAGGCGAGAACCGTGCCCAGGGCGTGCCAGTGATCCGGCGTCCCCATCACCACCCCATCCACTTCCGGGTCGTCGAGTATCCGGCGGAAATCCTGCACGCATTGCGGTGCCGCCCCCGTGATTCCCTCGACCGTCTTGGCGCGCTCCGCAAACAGACGGCTATCCGGATCCGCGAGATACCGCACCTCGACGTCATCGCGCTTGGCAAACTCCTCGGTCAGGTAGCTCCCACGTCCCTTGAGACCCATCACACCTAAAACGATCCGCTCGTTCGCACCCAAGGCGTTGAGTGAAAACGCCGTCGCTCCGAACGCTACTCCCGTCAACATGGACCGCTTGATGAATTGCCGACGACTGATCCCCGACATGCCGATACCCTCCTTCCGGACAGGACTCGCCTGGTTCCACCGCCATTCTACGCTTCCCCACGGCGAAATCAAGCTCCGGGCCGGCGCACGGCGCAACACCTTGCGGAAATCGAGGTATAATGACTCATGGACGGCGTCACGGCAAGGAATGCCATCGCAGGTGAAGCAACCCGATGGGGTCAGTGGGAGTTCGTTTCTGATGGGAGTCATTGCCTCGCCATCACCAATGATTTCGCACAATTAATCATATTAACATCATAAAGATTGATAGGACGCGTTCTCGGAACCCCAATTGCCTCATAGTCTTAGCTTGACTTTTCGGATCATGGGCAGTAGCATACCTTTCATTCCTAAACGAAAACCAGGACCCATAGCGTCATTCCGGATTTCCCGAAAGTCGCAGATTGGAAATCGAGCATCATGATCACGGACCGCAGCGCGATCATCGTAGATCACAGCACACAGATCCTCAGTCCCCTACCGGAACTGATTGAGCGAAAGCTGACGGCGCGCAGCATCGGCGCTGACGACCTCGTTATCGTTACCAGCACAGACCTCGACATCGGCGGCGAGTATTCCGAGAGCTGGCTGGTGGTCACGAACACGCAGGTTTTTGTGTTCCTGATTGAGGAGGACGAAGCGGAAGCGTTGCTGGTGCGCGAGGTGCCCATCGAGAAGATCGATTCGGTGCGCATGGACAGCCGCGTCGGTTCCGGATTCCTCGAGGTCAAGACCAGCGACAACGTGTACGAGGAGCTGGTCCGGTTCTCGAACAAGAACTCGGACAAGTTCGCCAAGGTCGCGGCCAAGATTCGTTCGCTATCCGAAGGCAAGCAGGTCGAGGTCCTTCCGGAAGAGGAGGAAGAGCTCATGGCCGGCCGGTGCCAGAAGTGCGGCATCCGGCTGCCCGACCGGCACATGACCGTATGCCCCAAGTGCATGAAGCGGGGCATGGTGTTCATGCGGTTCCTCGCCCGCACCCGTTCGTATTGGCCCTACATGGTATTGACCATGATTCTGGTCGTGGCCACGATTCTGCTTCAGTTGGTCCCCCCCCAACTCACCTGCGTGCTCTTGGACAACGTCTTCGGCGACAAGCCCATCGTGCCGTGGTTCGGAAAGTTGACGGAGACCTTCTCGCTCGAGAGCCGGTTACAGTGGTTGACCCTGGTGGTGGGCTGCCTGGTAGCCACATCGGCCGGGCTTATGGTGATCGGTTGGTGTCGTGAGCGACTCGCCGTCTTCGTGAGCAACCGGCTCGGCTTCGAGTTGCGGCGAGACGTCTTCCAGAAGATCGAGGATCTGGCCGTCCGCTACCATGACATGCATCCGACCGGGCAACTGATGACGCGGTGTACCCAGGACGTCGAGACCTTGCAGAGCTTTATCAATCAGCTCACCAGTGGTTTCGGCTATCAGATCATTCTCGTCGTGTGGGTGGCCGCGGCCATGTTCTCGGTCAGTTGGCATCTCGCCCTCGTCGCGTGTCTGCCGGCCCCCATCGTGATGGCCTGCACCGTTTTCTATTACCGATACGTTGTCCCGCGCTGGCAGAAGTACTGGACCCGACGCTCGAACCTGTCCGACACGCTGCATGCCGCATTGTACGGCATACGTGTCGTGAAGGCGTTTGCCCAGGAACGTCGCGAGGCCGAACGGTTCGACCAGTACAGCGCCAAGTTCCGGGATGCCGGTCTTGATGTGGGCTACTCGCAGGCCCTGTTCTTGCCCACCATGGGTTTCATATTCCAATTGGGCAGCTTCTTCATTTGGTTTTACGGTGGACGGACCGTGCTTCACGGGGTGGACGAGAGTCTCACCATCGGCAAGCTCTTGATGTTCCTCGGCTACCTGGGCATGTTCTACGCGCCACTGAACTCGCTCACGCAGATGTCGACCTGGTTCACCTCATTCACCACGCAGGCCCACCGGGTGTTCGAGATCCTGGATCACGAATCAGAGATTCGCGAGACCGACGCGTCGGTCGATATCGAGATCCAAGGCGCGGTCCACTTTGAAGGCGTAACCTTCGGCTACGACCCCCACATCCCTATCCTTCATGAAGTCAGCTTCAGCGTGCGCCCCGGCGAGATGGTGGGCATCGTGGGCCATTCCGGAAGCGGCAAGTCCACGACCATCAATTTGATCACGCGGTTCTATGACATCAACGAAGGCGCGATCACCATCGATGACATCGACATTAAGCGGATCCGCAAGAACTGCCTGCGCCGACAGATCGGCCTCGTCGCGCAGGACCCGTTCCTGTTTGGAGGAACAATCGCCGAGAACGTCGCCTACGGCAATCCCGAGGTCGCGCCCGAACTCGTCTTGAATGCCGCACTGGCCGCCAACGCGCACATGTTCATCACGCGGATCCACGACGGGTACGACACGCGCCTCGGCGAACGCGGCTCGGGGCTGTCCGGCGGCGAGCGTCAACGTGTGGCCATCGCCCGCGGCCTGCTTCATAACCCGCGTATTCTCATTCTTGACGAGGCGACGTCGAGCGTGGACACCATCGCCGAACGCGAGATCCAGAAGGCCCTCGAATCCCTGAGTCTTGGCCGCACCACCGTGGTGATCGCCCACCGCCTCTCGACGCTGCGGAACTGCGACCGGATCCTCGTCTTCGAGGAGGGCCACATCCGAGAACAGGGTACCCATGAGGAACTCATGGCGCTCAAGGGTATCTATCACAAACTGGTCAAGATCCAGACGCAGCTCACGGCGGATCGCGAGACGAGTGTTGACAGCCTCAGCGCCATCGACGAACTGAACAAGGCCGAGGCGACGAAGCGTTCGATGGCGGATAAGATGGAGGCGCGCCAGCGTGCGCCCGTCCCTCGGATCCAATATCTCGACACCAAGAAGCTGCACATCTACGGTCTGGATGAAGGCGGCATGCGTGTCACGTACAAGGACAAAGCCTACGACTACGTTCGGGCCTATCGGTGCTTTCCGGTATCGCGACCCAGCGAGTTCATCGCACTCTGGATAGGTGACTCCGCGCTTGAGCATCAGGAGATCGGCATGATCCGCCGACTCAAGGAACTCGCCCCCAGTTCACGTCTGGCCGTCGAACACGAACTTGCCAAGCGCTATTTCATCCACTATATTCAGAAGATCCACTCGATCCGGGAGGAGTTCGGTTTCCTGACCTGGGACGTGCAGACCGACAAGGGACGTCTCGAGTACATGACACGCCGGTGGGACCGCAACACCGTCGTTGAGGGTGGCCAAAACGGCCGAATCATCCTCGATGTCGACAACAATCGGTATGAGATCGAGAATCTCGATGCCCTGGACTCGGCCAGCCGGGCAACGTTCCTCAAATACATCTACTGGTGAGCGCCGTACCGCCGCTTCATCTCGTCGAAGCGACCGCACGACAGACGGCCTTCCGGACACCGTCCCTCGCGCACGCATTTCGGCCCGACGCCGTTGAACACCGAGGGGCAGACCTCCTGGACCAAGCGGAGCATCGCCTCGGCTACGGAGCGGATCTCCCACTGCGCGCGCCCGCACAGGCGCTCGCCGAAGAAGTGGAGCAACTCCCGCGCGTTCATGGACACCACGATCTTCGTCTCGCACGCGTTCGGCAGCACATAGCGCGCGTCTTCATTGCTGGTTTCGCCCGCCCGGCCCAGCGCATCGTTCAGCCGCGCATACCGTTCCGCGATAAGCGCCATGGTCTCCTCGTAGTACTCAACAGCATCCACGGAACCGCCCTCGGCAGCCACCGTCTTCCCATCGAGTTGGGGCGGGACGATGTAATCGAAGTCGTCATGGGTCACGTATCGCTGGCTCCGCTGCGAGTAGCTGGCCATACGGTGGCGGACGAGCTGGTGGGTCATGGCCCGAGACACGCCTTCGACATAGAACGTGAACACGGCGTGCTCCATCGGACTCAGGTGGCCCATGTCGATCAGCTTGCCGATGAACCGCTCAGGCGATTCATCGTTGTCAAACAGGCCGGTGGGGTCTGACGCATAGCAGAGCCGTGCGGCGCCGGCAATCGCCCGATCGGGATCCGGCGTAGCACGCACCAGCGATACCCTGGGTTTGACTGCTCCCACGTCATCCTCCCCGAGTCTTCAAGAGTTCCGTCTTGAGGTAATCGAACGCATCGTCCACGCGATCGCACAGGTGGAAGAGGCCGACGTCGCCGGGACGGATCATTCCCCAGTCGATCAGCGCATCGAAGTTGATGACCTCGCGCCAAAACGAGCGGCCGTACAAGACGATGGGAACCCGACTCGCGGTCTTGCCGGTCTGCAGCAGGGTGATCAGCTCGATGAACTCGTCGAGCGTTCCAAAACCGCCGGGAAACACGGCCATGGCCTTGGCCAAGTGAACAAACCAGAACTTCCGGATAAAGAAATAGTGGAACTCGAACGCCAACTCACGCGACTGGTAGGGATTGGGCTGCTGCTCGAAAGGAAGGCTGATGTTGAGGCCGATGGAGTGTCCCCCGGCGTTCGCCGCACCACGGTTGGCCGCTTCCATAATGCCCGGTCCGCCGCCCGAACAGATGATGAACCGTTCGCTCGGTTTGTGGAGCGTCTTGGACCACGCCGTCAGTTGTTCGGCCAGTTCCATCGCGTCCCGGTAGTAACAACTCAACCGCTTGTCGCGCGTGGCCCGTTCGTACGCTTCGCGGACCTCGGCCGACGGATGCTTCGTGCAACGCAAGTCCGCGCGAGCAACCTTGAGATTCGCATCGGCCACCTCAGGCGCCTTGATCCGCGCCGAGCCAAAGAAACATATTGTGTGGTTGATGCGAAGGCGCCGAAACCGGGTGGCCGGCTCCTGAAACTCGCACAAGACGCGCACGCTACGCCCATCCGGCCCACTCAGGAACTCCTCATTCCGGTACGCCTTCGGTGGACGCTGAATCGAAACTGTCTTTCTCGTCTTCCTGGCCATAGACACTCCTCTGCCTCTCAAGCGCTACCAAACCAACGAACAGCGAATCGGCGCATCGCCTATTGTGTGCTTGAAGACAACTCCGCGCAGATTCTCGTCGTACAGCCACCCGTTGTCAACCGATTGGAGGGCATCGCTATCCGAAACACGCGCGCCGACGCCGTCGACGCGTCCCGGCTCAGGCACAGGCGATAACACCGTGTGCACCGCAAATCCGGTCGTACCGTTCAGCGAGAACCGGATGCTGCCATCGCGCCCGAGGGCCGCGTCCATGATATCGCCCGCCGAATTGAGCATGACGACGCCGCCTTCGCCCTGGAACCGATGACTCCGGATTTCGGGCGAGAACCCTCGGAGGCGGAATTCGTTTACCAGGATGTTCTCGGGACTGATGTCTGCGGGATTGGGCCGATTCTTCACCATGTTCCACGAATCGGGATAGCAGCCCTGGCTTGGCCCGTCGGGATACTGCTGCCACATCGCGGAGCGGTTGATGCCCTCGGCCAGGCGTCGCCAATCGAGCGAGTCGTCGAACTGCGCCAACTCCTGAAGGGCGTAGGCGTACACTTCACCGCACCACACCACCGGGAGTCCCAGCCACGAATGGGTGAAGAAGGTCGAGCCAATCACCGAGATCACGTTGTACCGCATCGTCGGATAGCCTTCCCGATCCCAGAGGTACAGGAAGGGCAGGCCCGTCCAAGCCCAGTAGCGCGCGTGATCGAGGTGCGTCTCATCGCCCGTGAGTCGATAGGCCTCGCAATACGCGCGGATCGCGTTGGCCGCCGCAAGGATGTCCGGCTGGTACATGGGGCATTCCCACATCTGCGCGCCGCGGGGAACCTCGTATTGCTCCATCTGTTTCATTGCGGTCAACGCCTGCGCAATCAGATCGCGGTCGCCCGTCATGCGCGCCGCACGCAGCACGATGAAGGCCCCATGGGCCGCCTGGCCCAATGTATGATCGCCGTCTTTGCCGAGGCTTGCATACTTCTCGCCGGCCGGATGCCACACCCATAGGCCCTGCTCGCGCCCATCGAGGAGGCGAAACGCGTTGTTTCGGAAATCCTGCATCGATTCGGCTACATAGCCGTAGAAGAAGGGTAACTCACCCACCAGGATGTGGCAGCCGCCGCCAGTCCAGAGAAAGTGCCGGCCCTGTTCGCGTATGGCGCGGTCAAGCACAAGGCCGATGCGGCGCTCTCCTTCGCGGCGCACGTCCTCGGGAACCCCGGCGCGGATATCAAGCAGTTGCGGCACGGCGTGACCCACAAAGAGACCCGGTTCCCAGTTGTAGCAGTGACGCCAACCGGGCGGATCCTCCGACCACACACCGTTGGCGTATGCGTAGCGGCACAGCGCGCGCTCCTCGTCCCACGGGCGCGGCATGGGCGACGGCGCGGGGAATCCGAACGCGTCAAACCAGTGTTTCACGGCCTGCACGACGAGGCCGCCCGTGTGTGCGCCGTGAACGACATTGCCTTCCGGATACCGCGACGCATGATCGAGCACGAGCCATGCATCGAGTCTCAACGCGCCGGCCGATTCCGAACCTACGTGGTACGGCGTCTCGTACGCGCCGTAGGCGTTTTCCTCGACATACTCGCCGACAGACGGTGCGAACAGCGACATGTGAATGTGCTCGATGCCGGCATCGAATGGCGGTGCCAGGAATCGCGCGGCTGGATGGCGTTGGCCCGGCGCCCACTCCTGCTTGGCGTCCCACAGCAACGCCACCAGTGCATCATCGCCCTGGGCCGCCATGATCGGCGCCGCCACCTTGTGAACGGCCGGCACACGGCGGTCGCACAGTGGATACGCCAAGTCGCGATCCGACGACGACGGCTCGTCGCCCTCGAGGTACTCGAGGCCGGGGAAAATGGCGAAGTCCTTCTTCTCGCCGAAGGAACGATCGCCTGCCAGCACCGTCGGTCCAGAGAACGAGACGACATCCGCGCCGACAGGCGCTTCGAGCGAGCACGAAATCCGGATGCGCGGATCCTTGCCGTGTGCCTTGGCCGCAACCTCGGCCCTCCACATCCCGCCGTCGGGATCCTTGGCAACAAAGAAGAGCCGCTGGACCTTGTCGCGGCCCTCCGTGAAATCCTGCCGAAGAAACATGAGCGGATACACGCAACCATCGCGCGCGCGCATCTCGACACTTACCAGCGGAAAGAGTGTCGCCACGCGCTGCCACGTCTCGCCGTTCCATGTCTCCGCGATGCCGTAGTACGGCCCGGGCTTGTCGGACATGACGATCCGCAACTGACACCAGGGATTCGCGACGCCGGCGATCACGTCATGCTCCGGTGTAGCCGTGCTGACGGCGTCCACGTCGGGCCGATCAAGCCAGGGCGCCGGCTCGGGCCGGCCGACCTCGAAGGTTATTGCTCGCGGTTCTGTGAGGGTGAACGTGCCGGGCGTCGTCGTCATCAGGCCGCGCCAGCACAACGTGGCTGTGCCGCCGGACTCGATGACGCCGGTCTCGGGCGTCTCGCCGGCCGCCGCGCCGAACCGCTCGACCCCACGCCCGTCTTCCGTCCCGAGTGCGATTCGCTCCCCGCCGGGATACCTGCCCAGCCCTGTATTCTTGAAGGTGGCTACTACGTTGAACGGCAGGCCAACGCTAAGGTGCGGCGACGATAACGCCACTTCCGTGCATTCGAGTCTCGCGGCATACGGTGCCGCCTGCACGTCGCCGAGCAGTGCCTCGCCCTCGTCGACGGCGAGCGCGGCAACCGCGATGTTCTTGAACGGCAACGCCATGAGGTTCACCCCCGGCGACAACGCTTGGCTCACCTTGGCATCGCCCATCGTCAGTGTCACCCGGGAAGCGCCACGGCTCTCAACACGGGCGACGGCAACGCCGACGACCCCATCGGCCAGGTCGGTGTATCGCGTCGTGCCAACGAAGTGTGCCAATAGCGGCTGTCCGAACACGCACCAGTCGTAACCTGTCCCCCCATCGATGGCGTTCGTTCGCCAGTCAATTGCCACGGCTTGACCGGCGTACGGCGTCACATCGAGCACGCGCGCACGCCATCCTGCGCCGCGTACGTCCTCAGCGAACGCCTCCTCGCCATTCACGCGGATGATGAACCGAACGCCGTTGGCCCTCGGGTCATCCCACGGCACATCGTCCCGGAAGCCGATATGGAACAGCAGCAGGCTCCGCTCGTCGCCCCGACACGCCGGTACCTGGACATCGGCATAGGAAACAACCGCGTCGTCTGCATTTTGCGGATGCAGGAAGATGCCCGGCAACGACACACGCCCCGAGCGCTCATCCCGGCTGGCCGAGGCATTCAGCGAGTTGTCCACGCGCGAGTCGTCGAACGCATCCACGAAATCGTAGGCCACGTCGATCACAGCGGCCTCGGGCGTGACATCGGCCCGTGCAAGAGCTATCGCGCCGGCAAGAGCCACGAGAGCAAGAGCGCCGATTCGCACACGATTCATACCGTTCTCCTTGTCGCACACCGGCGGATGACGCTGCCGAGCTTGGGGCGCTAGTCGGCGGCCCGGCGCATGAGGATGTACACGATCACGCCCACCACGAGCATGGCCGGCCACACAACCTGAGGAATCGGGAGGCGGGAGAACGCCGGCACGATGTTCGACATGCGGAGAATGACCCCGACGGCGCCAGCCGCGGCCACCAAGAGCCCAAGTCCAGCCATGACGGTCTCCTTTCTGCACTCAGGGCGCAGCGCTACTCTCTCGGGGCTGGCGCCAGCAGATCCGACAGTCGAAATCTCCAGTATCCGGAATCCGGCGCATTTCGCCATTGACCATCCGCGTCGCACGATTCGTACGCCACCCAGAACTCGAGATCCGTTGGTGCAAACACGACGCTCATGACATCCCAATCGTTGTCGTGAAGCTTCTCGGTATTGTGCGCTACCGTCGCCGCGATCGTGAGCGCCTCATCCGCGCCGATCCGGCGCGGCGCTCCGGCTTCAATCACCTTCGTGCCGCGCACGGGAAACACGTATTCCGAGCCGGTCTCGTAGGCACGGATCATGTCGTACATCGGTTTGTGGCACTCGAAGTAGGTGCTCCCCTCGAACTCCTTGAGCGGATTACCGTCATTCGCCGGATCGCCGGGCCCATTATCGGTAGCCTGCAAGGCCCGCGTCTGACGGCCGAAGGCCATGTCGCCGCGCATCACGGCCTGCTTCAGCGGAAGGCCGAATCGGACCTCATTGCCATCGGAATCCATCCACGACGCGGCGTGTTCTTTCGGATCATCCTCGAAAAACGTCTCGCAACACTCGAAGTTCGTTTCAAAAGCTGCCGCGCCCGGCTCAAAAAGATCCGTACCGAACCGGGCCGGATCGCCAAAGGAAACCAGGTAGTTGTATCCGATGGTATGCCGTGCGTTCTGGATGACGCGGACGGCATCTTCGAGCGTATCGGCCGTCTCGAGTACGTCGCGCGCCATTAGCGTCCACGGCGTTCCGTCGAGTTCCTCGCGCACGCTGAACGCCCCCACCTCGGACAGCGTCACGCCCTTCTCGTTCATGCCGGCCAAGGCGCCCATGACGCCCGCATAATCCATCGCGACAAAGGCATTCGCGCCCACAGGACGGTACACCGAAATGAGCCGGTCCTCGTGCATACCGGTCTGAGACGCCCAGTCCAGGTCGCGGCTGGCAAACACCTTACCATCGACGGTGCGCGCACCCCAGACCGCGAACATGGTGCACGACATGGAATCCATCTGGCTGAGCCGCTCGAGCAGGGGCGCGGCATCCTCACCGAGAATCTCGATCGCCCGCTCTTCGCGCTTGTAGAGATCGAAATTGGTCACGGTCGTGATGCGCTGCATGTCCTCGATCGATACGTCGAATCCAGCCTCGGACGCGCCTTGGGCCACGGCCGCCATCTCGCGCAAGAACCGCTCGGGCGTATGCGCCTCCAGTCGCTTCCAGCTCTTCGCGAGCAGAAGAAGAACCAGTTCCTCCGGTAAGCCTTCCCGCGTGAACAACCCCACGAGGCGATCCGCATTGCAGCGAATCTTGTCGCCGACCAGCGCGCCGTATTGTCGCCCCATCTCATCCGGTGTTCCGGCCACGTGTACGACGGAAAGCTCTCCCAGCGAGCCACGCCATACCTCGAGATACCCTTCGCCCACGACGCGCGTGACTTCACGCACTACCGGTCCAGTAGACAACACGACCATTGCCGTATCCTTTCAGGTAGAGGGGATCCGTACCTGTTCGCGGGCAGTATACCATCGCATTTGCGTGCCGGCCAACGATGCGGCGCGCACCGCGGATCGGACGGATCGGACGGATCACTCCGGTGTCGGCGCGCCGCGCAGGAATCGGTCGAGAAACGCAAACGTGCCAACGCCGTGGATGGCGTGAGGCCCGTTGAATACCTCAAGATCGACGCGATCCCCGAGTCCGAGGAGATCGTATCGACGCTGAGTACGGGCGTACTCGTAGCCGACCCATTCATCCGGCGCACAAAGATCAAAATGACCGCGCTCGACCATGAATGGCCTTGGGCAGATGAGCCACGTCATTTCGGCGTGATTGAACGTATTCCCGAGATCGAACTCCGGCATTTCGTATTCGCCGGAGAACATGTAGCCGTTCGGATAGTCGATCGACACGTTCTTCCAGATCCACTCGTTGAAGTCGCCGGAGCAAATCGACAGGCAATAGCCGTCGAGCAGCGCCGGAACGCGCAGCGCGGTCTTGCCGCCGTAGCTCAGGCCGTAGAACGCGATGCGCGCCGGATCCACGAAACCGAGCGTTCCGAGCCACTCGAGAATCCGCTGGTGCTGCCGGACGATCACGGAAAACAGACTCTTCTTGAGCGGGTTCGCCTTGCGCTGGAGCACGCGGAACGCATCGCCACCGTAGTATGGATTCTGCGGCGCGAACACCACGTACCCTTGCTTGGCCAACGTGCAGCCATAGCCGGCGTACGCCTCGTGAAACTCCTCCGGCGAAGCGACCTTCTGCGGCCGTCCCTCCAAACCGTGTTGACAGACCACCACTGGCCGCCGCTCGCCCTCGCCCATTCCTTTCGGCACCAAGAGCAGGCCATACGCGATCACATCCGGATAGACGTCAAGCACAACTTCATAGCCACGGTATTCCGGCTGGTCGAAGACCAGTCGTGTCCGGGCGTTCGGCGGCAGGCTCGGCTCCGGAAGGCGCCCGATGACCTCGTCCCAGAAGTAATCGCGGTACCACTCCGTCGAGGCCTGCCACGACTCGACGGACGCCGCGTCGGCCTTTGACCAGAACGCCGCACGCTGATTGAGAGCGCCATCCATGAGCCGCTCGATATGCTCCATCAGTTGGGTGAACTGACGCCTCATTCGAGCGTCCGCACCGAAATCCTCTCGGCACGCCTTCGGCGGTTCTACCGCGCCGTCGACGGCCGCCGGCACGCCCAGGCACTCGAGCAACGCGTCCAGCGTCTCCGCGGCCCCAGGCACGCCGTCCTTCGGATCGACCAGACGCAGCACGGGCGCCGGATTGAGTCCATCGACCAACGCCGCGGCCCGGGTCACCTCGCGGCGGACGAATTCGATGTCCGGCGTGACGATGGCCCCCGGCGCCGCCCCGGCACGCCCGTCTCGCGGCGCAGGCGGGCCCCCAACGTCAGGATGTCGTGCCGCCTCGATGATCAAGGGTCTGGGCGCAATGAGACTCGCGATCTCCGCATCGCCAAACTGCTCGAGTAGCGCCCACACGTTGCGGTAGATCGGCTCGGCCCAGACCCGCTCGCGAGGCCCGAAGTAGCCGGAAACCACGGCCGCGTCGATCCGTGTATCCACGGCGGCGGCATGGAACGCGATGAGTCCGCCCTCGCCGTAGCCCATTACGGCCACCGGCGTATCATCGCGGCTTTTCAGCCAGTCGACCGCCGCCAGCACCTTCTGGACCTCGAATCCGATGATGTGCCGGCCCATCTCGAAGGCCGCTCGGTAAACGAACTCGCGGTGCGGCTGGTTGGTCATCCGAACGCTCGGATTGCCGGAGAAGGTATCATCGCGGTTCACCAGCACCGGAACCACCACCCGCAGGCCCGCTTGGCCGAGCATGCGGGCGTAGTGCGCCGGCGGCGGCAGGCCTTCGGCGAGTCCGACCACCATTTCCGGCGTCCAGTCGCAATCCGGTAGGGCAATCACCGATGCCGCGGGCGGCACCTCCGGCTCGACCAGCAGCCCCTCACCGAAGACACCGTCGAAAACCGGCCATGCGACGGCGTACACGGTGTAGCCTGGGCCACGTCCGACGACGGCGTCGCGCGCCACAGTGGCGTCCAGATTCATGGACGTCGCCACACGCGGATCTACAGCGCCGATGATCGTTTTCAGGCGCTCGCGATTCGCGTTCACCGACTCCGTGTAGGCCTCGTGCGAAGCGAAATCGCGGCGCCAGTGCTGCCGCCGCGCCTCGATCGACGCGTCGATTTCGCGCATCAGGAATCGATCGATGCCGGCCACCATCTCGACGGCCATATCCGCTTCACCCACGATGAAAGGCTCCGTACCGTCCAGCGGTTCTGCATTCATCGCGTCCGCCACGCCCACCAGCGCGGCTGTCATCAGCCACGCTCCCGCCGTTGCCCCCAACACGCTCATCGCCCTTTCCTCTCATTCTTGGCAAACCCTTCTTCGTCACGGCATTATACCGAATCCGATGGGGTCCCGCGGCGCCTCCTCCGAAACCTGACCGCCCTCGGAACGGTCAATGCCTTCACGAAAGGAGCACTCTATCATGACACGAAAACGACTCGTCCTTTTCATTTTCGCCGTGGCGGCCGCCTGGAACCTATCGAGTGTCGCCGGCCTCAAGGAGTACGTGGCCAAGCCCGATGATTCCTATGCCTACGAGTTTCACTCGCAGACCCAGGTCGGCGAAGACACCATCGAGATGGTACGAATGACCTCTCAGACCTGGCAGAACATCCCATGGCAACACTGGATGGCCATGATCGTACCCAAGGAAGTCAAGCATCCGGAAACGGCCATGCTCCTCGTCATGGGCTACGCCAATACCGATCAGCCACCCAGTGTCATGAACTCCGACGAGGCGCGCGGCGTCCAGATGGTGGCCGACCTCACGGGCACCGTCATCGGCGTACTGATGCAAGTGCCGAACCAGCCACTATTCGATGGCCTTTCGGAGGATGGGCTGATCTCGTATACCTATGAGCAATACTATAAAGACGGAGATGATGAATGGCCCCTGTTACTGCCCATGGCCAAGAGCGCCGTTCGGGCCATGGACACGATGCAGGCCGTAGCCAAAGAGCGCCATCAGCAAGACATCGTCCGTTTCGTCGTGGCAGGTGCGTCGAAACGCGGCTGGACTACCTGGCTGACCGCGGTCGCGGACCCGCGTGTCGCCGCTATCTGTCCCATGGTCATCGACGTGCTCAACATGGGCCCGCAGATGGAACACCAGAAGAAAACGTACGGCGCGTATAGCCAGATGATCAACGACTACACCGAACGCGGCATCCAAATGCTCATGGGGACGCCGCGCGGCCAAGAACTCCTCCACGTCGTCGATCCGTATTCCTATCGCGACCAACTCACCATGCCGAAACTCGTTCTTCTCGGCACGAACGATGAGTACTGGTGCGTCGATTCGGCCAACTTGTACTTCCCGGACCTGCCCGGTGAGAAGCACCTCCGGTACGAACCGAACGCAGGACACGGTCTCGGATTCGGCATCGTCCCAGCCATTGTGTCGTTCTACAACTCGGTTCTGACAGGCGAGAACGTTCCTCCCTACGGTTGGAAGCACACCGAGGACGGCGCGCTCGAGGTCACCTGGGATTGCGCCGGCGCCCGGGCAGTCCTCTGGCAAGCCCAATCGGCCAATCGCGATTTCCGCCAGGCCACGTGGATACAGACGCCACTCGATGGCGACGGCAGGGCGGTAGCTCGTGTCTCGGCCCCGGCGTCCGGCTGGACGGCCTACTATGTCGAGATCGTGTTCCCCGGTATTGCGGGCGGCCTGCCCTATGGCCTGTGCACGCAGATGACGGTAACGCCCGACACTTTCCCCGAACACGAGGCGCCGGCGGCCAGCGCATCAGTGGCCACGGAGTGAAAACGGCCTGGCGAGAGGTGGATCCGCATGGGGCGCACGTATTAGGCTCGACGCATGCAAAGGCGAATGCTCAGAGCAATCGGCGTCATAGTGGCGGTCTCCGGCATCGCGTGTGCTGTCGGCGGTAGTGCGCACCATATACGGAATACCTTCGATGGCGAAATGCGCGTGGCCCTCGACGGTTGGGAACGTACTGTAGTACGCCGTTCCCTGCCCTCGCGTCCGACGTTCCTCGCATCATCAACGGCAATCCGGCACCGCGTGGCGGCAAACGACATTCCTTTTGAACAGGAAGCCACGCGGCGGACGCTCGATGCGGTAGGAACCTACGATTTCGTACAGCTCCCGTTTTCCGTACGACTGGACGGCGTCAACGTGATCGAGCGCCCGACGCCGAAAGACACCCTCACGATCGCGTCGCCGGAATCCGAGATCGAGCTGGCGATCGAGGCGGGCCAATCCGTCGCCGTGGGACCGGGCCTGTACGACGTGGCCGCCATTATCCCGTGGACGGGCCTCATGTGTGTGGCCGAGGGCGAACCAATGGCTGCGATAACCGTCCGTAAGGATGGCGGGCCCTGGAAGGATCGCGCCTTGGTCTCGACGGCGCGGTGGTTGTACATCGAGGCAGGGCTCAGTCTTTACCTGAAATGGTGTGCTTCCGAGGAAGAAGCTCGTACGGTTGCGAGCGCCGGCATCGAAGCCGTTTCCGCCGCGCGGTGGGGCGTCCAGGAAGGAGCCGCGATGCACTGGTTTGAATCCTTTTCGTCCGGAACAGGTATTGAACTTCGAGACAGGACCATTGTCACGCTATTGGAGGCAGCCGAGGAGCACGCCTTCAGAAGCGGCCCCGGACCAGGCATCCTCGTCCACATCGAGCGCGGAGGTATTGCGAGAGCCGCTTGGATCAAGGCCAATGGGCCGAAACCCGGAGGCCCCGTGCGGTTCGAGGCCCCGGCGTACCTGGACGCGGCACTGGTCCTCTACGGTTGGCGCGATGGCGGCGCGTTGGGCCGGTTCTTTCGGCAAGGAAGAGGCGGGCCGGCGGAACTCATGGAAAGCGGGAAGACACTGGCCTCGGCCGACGACGGGTGGGAGGTTCGCCTCGATCAAGTTCTAGCATCGGCAGCGCCCGTAACCGGAGGGGAGGTCGCAGTTCACGAGGCCCTATTGACACGGAAAGGCCGGGAGTGGCGCTTGCGACACGGTGAAAGTGTACGAATAGGCGACGAACGTCTGATCTTTCGGCGGGAAACGCCTCCGCCAGTCGTTCGCTATCATGTGACGGTGCGCGAAGAGGAACCACGGTTCCAGTGCTCGTTCGGCATCGATCCGGGGGAAACCGTGCGACGCGCCGCCTGGTCTTTCTCCCAAGGAACGCCCGGCGGAGATCCCGAGCGGGTAGCGGTCATTCGCATACAGTACCATCCGACCATGGCGCCTGCGGTGGCGGGCGCAGCCATGTTGCTGGCCGGAGTACTGCTGTTCGTCGTCGCACGTCAGAGACAGGCCATGCAGAGTCCATGAGACCACAACGCCTCATGAAAGATGGAACGGGAAGAGCAGCTTGCCGAGGAAGGCTCGCACTGATGGCGCTTCTCTTGTGTGCGTTCCTCAGTGCCGCGCCGCGGAGTCCTGTCCGAGTGCAGCATGAGACGAAGGTGAATACTCCTCCCGAGGCGGTCGAAACGCTTGAACCGGACGAGACGCCCTACTCGGATTGCCCGCGGGCCGTCGAATTCGTCCTCAAGGACCAGTTCAAGGAACCGCACGCCTTCACGCTGCCGGCGCCGAAGGTGACGGTGTTGGTGTTCGGCGACCGCAAGTGCAGCGATGACGCGACGCCGTGGTCGGACGCCCTCTGGAAACGGTACAAGGATCGTATCCAGTATGAAGGCGTCGGCGTCGGCCGCTGGATTCCCTTCTTCGAGCGCCCTATCGCGCGGATGATGATACGCAAGGCCACGGACTTCCCCATCGCCTTGGATTGGAACGGCAAAGTGGCCAAGAAGTACCGCTACCTGTACAAGCACATCAACGTCTTCATCATCGAGCCCAACGGCCGGATCGTGCGTACCGTCGTGGGAAGCCCGACAACAGGGAACCTGGATCAGGTGTTCGAGACGGTGGACAAGCTCCTGAGCGAGCATATCGCCGTTCGGCCCAGAAACGAGACGACCGAGGAAAGGGCGGCCCGACTTAGGGCGTTGGCCGATGAATACATTGACGAGGCGGAAGAAGCGCGGGAAGGCCCCGAGATCTCGGAGTAGCCACGTTACTCGTTCCGCTCGTACACCGCCCACGGCTCGTGCTGCTGCACGATGGGGCCATACACCTCGGGACGCCGCTGATGGTGCATCCGACTGTTGGCCCGGTGTTCGCGCAGGTGTTCGAGGTCTATCTCGGCGGTGATGTAGTGCTCGCCTGTGCCGGGGACCTTGGCCAGAATCTGACTGGGCCACGTAGCGATCATCGTTCCCTCGCCTTGGGCCAAGTTCGTGGCCACGATAGCGCAGAAACTGCGGAACATGTCGGCCTTGACCAGATAATCCTCGATGCTGCCGTTCCGGCCGTTATTCCAGATGATGATCTCGGCACCGTTGAGCGAGAGACAATCGGCACTTTCCGCGAAATACCCATCGTAGCAGGTCATGACGCCAATTCGGCCGAAATCGAGCTGGTATGTGGGATATCCAGCGCCGGCCTCCATGATGTGCTCGGGCTCATCCGGATTCGGTGGATGGAAGTACGGCGGCTCGCCGACAGCGCCATGCACTTTGCTGAACTTGCCCACGATCGATCCGTCGCGCCCGAGAATGAGCGTCGTGTTGCTGAAAGCCCCCGGCTTCCTGGCATCGATGGCGCCCGGTTCGAACTCTTCCCAGCCAGCCACCACAACATAGATACGGTGCTCGCGCGCGGCCTGAGCAATGCGGTCCACAATCGCGCAGGGAATCGAGAAACGGCCCAGCGCGTACTCGGGAAACGCAATCAGTTGCGCGTCGTCCGCCGCCGCCCGACGCACGTAGAACACCATCTTATCCACGGTGTCCACTTCGCCGCCGGCCATCTGAACGGCGGCCACCTTCACCGACTTCCACTCCCACCACGGCTTGGCCACCGTCTCACCTCCGGTCTCGGGCGCCATCGCGGTGACGATCACGAACAACAGACAAGCCGACGTCAACCGCACACCCGTCAGCGACATGGCCATTCCCTCCCCCGCACCGCCTACTCGAGATTGATCGGACTGCCCAAGGCCCTGCGATACGTTTTGGCCGCCTCGGGAAGGCCCGACTTCTCACACAGCACGGCGAGTTGTTCCCAAGGGATCTGGGCGGCGTTCGAGGTGCTGGACCAGGTAGTCACGAATTCCTCTGCCGCATTCTGCTGAGCCTTGGCATGGCCTAACATGAGCCACACCTGAGCATTGTCGGGGTTCTTCTCGATGAGGAACGTGAGCAAGTCGGACGCCTCGCCGATCTGATGACGCATCATGAGCGTCTGCGCACGGATCATAAGGCCGCGCGGGTCTTCGGGCTTCGCGTCAAGCACTTCCTGCGCTTGGGCTTCCATGGCCCGGATCTGCCGCGCCAAAGCGCGCACTTCCTCCAACCGTTGGCCGAGTTCCTTGGACGGGCTCTTGACGTTGGCACGCCCCAAGACGTCCTCGGCCGCGTTGAAGTCGCCCGTGGCCGCGAGGGCCATACCGTATCGCGCCAGCACCGGGCCGGGCATAGCACCCAACGCATCGGCCCGTTCATAGTATTCGACGGCCTGCGCGAGCGCGGCCAGGTCCCGCTGAGCGCCGGCGCGATCCTCGACGAGCGTTGCAAGATGCATCAGCGCCCTCTGGCAATTCGGGTCGGCCGCAAGGGCATCGTTGAAACACGCGAACGCTTCGTCCGTGCGGCCCAGACGCTTGAGCGCCAGGCCGAGGTCCGAGAGGGTTTCAGCATCGCCGGGCTCCAGCGTGTCGACGTGACGGAGGTACGTCTCCGCGATTCGAAAGCACTCGCGCGCGGTCGGCATGTCTTCGGCGCGCCCGCCACGATCCAGGAAATAGCGCCCGAGAACCCGTTGCGGCCGCACAGCATTCGGCGATTTGGCCACGGCGTCATTCCAGAGTCTGGCCTCATCGCGCCACAGCATGTTGCGGCGGAATGTGGCCAGGCCGCCCGTAAGAATCAAGGCCGCTGCGAGAATCCCGGCCACGGTGCGCAGACCCGGTCGATGTACAGCCTGAAAGGCCCACGGAACCACCATGACCACGCCGGCCACGGCAAGGATGGCCCGCCGCTCACTCAGCGCAAGGCCCCCATCCGGAACAAGCGAGGCCCCCAGCAGCGAAAGCAGGAACCACAGCAATGCCAGGCCACCCAGCCACCGCCTGACGATCAGGAACGCGGCCGCGAGCAGGCACAGCGCGAAGAGGAGCGTCCCGTAGGCCACACCCGGCGCGCTCAGGGCCGCGCGGAAGGGCTCGGCATGCTCGACATTCAGGCCATTTGGCGCGAATGCCATTCTGAGATAGCTGGGGAAAAGGGCCAGGAACGTGCTGAAACGGCCCACGAAAGACGGCTCTTCGGCCGCGCGTGACTCGATACCGCCCAGCACGAAGCGCAGCACAACAAGCACACCGAATGCGGCCCAGAAACCGGCGTGCCGCCGCACGCGATCGGCCGATGTGGCTTCCTGCGCACGCAACCGCTCCGCCGCCATCAGCAGAAATGGAAGCACCAGAGCCATGGGATGGCTCAGCACCGCCGCGACGTACAGCCCCATCGCGACGAGCAAGGCGGCCGTATTCGTGGTCTTCGGAAGGCGCGTCGCCATCAGAAACACGGCGAACGCACCGAGCGCCAACGTGGTAGCGAACAAGCCGGGCCGGAAGATGACGTAGTTGACCGCCTCGGTGTTGAGCGGATGAACCAGATAGAGCATGCCGGCCACCATGGCCAAGCGATCGACGCCGGCACCGGTGAGCAAGGCACGGCAGCAGAGGAACACCAAAACGCCGTTGATCAAGTGAAGAATGATGTTGACGGCATGGAATAGGCCGATGGCGTCCGGCGCCATCCACTGGTTGATCATCAAAGCCAGCGCGCCGACGGGCTGCGATCGGAGAAGCCCGGCATGATCGCTCTGCACGAAGAACTCCCGCGTCTCGACATGAAGCGGAGCTGCCAGAGTGTTCGCGTAGGCGAACAGGCCGACAATGACCACGAGGAAGCCGGCCGCCCACACCTGGGCGACATCGATGCCCTTCTGTCCCTTCAGCAAGGGTTCGGACAGCTTCCGATCCAAGGCCGCGTCACCCGTGCTCTCGATGCATCGTGCACCGGGAACCGAGGACGGATTCTCGCTTGGGGCGGTCTCTTCTGGCGGACACTGAGACGGTTCCTGATTCACGGCGTTTCCTTGAAATTCCCGTTGCAGAGTGCAATGTGCGCAACAGCCGGTTTCTGAGAACACGGGTCCTCACCGCGGCGCGATTATAGGACAACGGCACGTCGTCATCAACGTCGAGGCCGCCCCATCGGACGTCGCAGCGTCCCGAGAAAGGCCGAGGCCGGTCATGGTCGGCGGTATCGCGAAAACCACGGCTTGCATCGGGGTGTCTCGAAAGGCGATACTGATACCGTTCAATTCCGTTACCACAGCCACAGCGTATCAGGAGTAGAAGAAGCATGGGTATTGAGATGGTGCCTGGGTCCACGGCGTATTTCGAAGGCAAGTACGTTCCCATCGAGGACGCCAAGGTCAGCGTGATGACGCATTCGTTCAACTATGGGACAGCGCTGTTTGAGGGGATTCGAGGCTACTACGCGAAGAACGAGGACAACATCCTGGTATTCCGGTTGAAGGAACACGTGGATCGCTTGGTTCGGAATTTCAACGTTCTATGCATGGAGATTCCGGAGTCGCGCGAACAGATCGAGGAGATCTGTCTCGAGTTGGTTCGTAGGAGCGGCTTTCGCGAGGATGTGTACCTTCGCCCGATCTGCTACAAGTGCGAGTACTCCCTCGGGCCTGCGCTCAAGGGTGTGAAGAGCTGCCTCTGCTGCTACGTGATCAAGCTGGGCGACTATGTCGACATTCAGAAGGGGCTGAACGTGGCGGTGTCGTCCTGGCGGCGCTTGTCGGACAATGCGATTCCGGCGCGGACCAAGAGCGTGGGGAGCTACGTCAACTCGTCGTTGGCGGCAACCGAGGCCAAGCGAGCCGGTTTCGACGAAGCCATCTTCCTCCGCGAAGACGGCACCGTGGCCGAAGGTAGCGCGATGAACCTGTTCATCGTGTCGGGCGGCAAACTGATCACGAGTCCGCCGACATCCGACATTCTCGTGGGAATCACGCGGAACACGGTGCTCGAGTTGGCGTCCGCGGAGCTCGGCATCGACGTGATCGAACGCCCGATTTCACGCACCGAGCTTTACGTGTGCGATGAGTTGTTCTTCACGGGGACCGGCGCTCAGGTGGCACCGGTCAGTTCGGTGGACAACCGCCCGGTGGGTAACGGCAAGCCGGGCCCGGTTTCGAAGAAGCTGCAGACGCTCTATTTCGATGTCGTTCAGGGCAAGGTTGCTAAGTATCGGCATTGGTGCACGCCGACCTTCTGACCGCCTCCGATCGTTTCATCGGGGGCGAACGCGGCGGATCGAACCACGGTTCGCGTGCGGTGAAGGCGCGACACAGCATGGGGAGGCAAAAGCGTGTCTGACGGATCGGGATCATTCGACAGAGACAAGACGCGGCTGTGTCCTTCGTGTCGTATGCAGATCAGCGTCTTGGCCACGAAGTGTCGGTTCTGCGGCGAGAACGTCGGGCGGCCACGCGTCGAGGATCGCCATTTCACCATCCAGGACCTTGGAGGCGAGTCGGACGTCGCTCATTCGGTGAACGAATCGCTCATCGATGCGCTCGAGGAGTACCGCAAGAACGAGTTCGGAGTCCAGGAGTCCGAACTATCTCCGCAGGAACGCCGGAAAGCCGCTGGGAAGGCGAGAAAGGCGAAGAAGGCGCTGGCGAAAAGCGGTGCTGCGGCCGCGACGCCTGCCCCCTCCGACCAAGTTGAGGTCTCCTTGGGTCATCCGTCTCCGGGATCACGGAGGGCTACGCCCGATGCTGGCCCCAACAAGTGGGTGGTGCTGGCCATCGTCGGCGGCGTGCTAGCGCTAGTCTTCGTCGGTGGCGGCCTTGCCGTGTCGAGGATACGGAGCTATATGGACCCTGCGCAGCCAGCGGTGAAGAAGACTGCCGCCGCACCGGCATCCAACACTCAACCGAAGAGCCGCGCCTTGGACATCCTCGAGAGCGGCGGCACGGGCATCGAGGCGTTTCGGGCCGCCGCCGACGCCGTGAGGCGAGACGGCAGCGCGGAGAGTCGGAAGGTACTCGACATGGCTCGAGCGCGCGTGGACGCCGACATCAACGCCCTACTGAACAGGCATCCCTTCAGCGTGGAGCAAATCGAGGAGGCGTGTCGCGTAGCGGATGAGGTCGTTGCACTGGACAGCGGCAGCGAGACCAGCCAGGTCATCCGGGTCAAAACGCAGGAGGAGCTCTTCGCCTACACGAAGATGACGATTGCCGACATTGACGAGGCAAAGGGAGAAGCCACGTTGCGTCTGCTGTATCCGGAAGATATCCTCAACCCCCGCGAGGTGATCGTCAAGAAGGGCGACACCGTCCGAGACCGGTTCGTCGTCCGGTCGGTGACATCGAGTTTCGTGCGTTTCGAGGATACGAGGCGTTCGGCCGGCTCAGGCCAGAACCGGATGTTCAAGGCGTATCGCAACGGCACCATCGAGTGACGGGCGTATCCTTTTCCGATGGTCCGGTGCCCGGCTCTTCAGCCCATGGTCTTCGATATGCTATGATGGCGGCGGTCTGACGGTGTGTTTTCGCATTTTGCGAAGCAGGATACGGCAGGCTCTTGAGAGAGCCTTTGGGACAATGAGGATAGACATGGTGTACAGGTCTGCGGCGAGATACGGGCTGGTTTGCCTGCTGGCGCTGGGTGTGGTCTCGTGCGCCAAGGATTCGAAGTCGGAGAAGCCGACGGCGACAATCGTGGTCAGCGACAAGGCCAATGATATCGAAGCAGCCCTGAGGCAGGAAGTAGAGTCCATGATTGCCTCGGCTCCATCGGCGATGGACAACAGCCTGGGCGAATTCGTTCGGAAAAAGCCGTATTTCCTCAAGGAGTACGGCATCTACCCGGAAGGTTCGAAATCCTACAGTCTGCTCATCACGGAGACCGAGTCGCGCACGGCGACGCACGTGGCCAGCGTCAGGCTAGCGAAGATCCGGTTTGCCACCGAAGCCAGCCGCCGCAAAGACGAGGCTCGGGCCGACGACAACTTCCTTCGCGAAACCGGCACCGAAACGCGCTCCTATGAATATCACAACGGCCGTTGGAACCTCCTCGGTAGCTTCTTCGTGGTCAAGAAGACAGAGGAAAACGTCAACGGCGAGTGGGTACCGGTCGAGCGGCAAGTGGCGCCCGCCAGCGCGATCGACGAGGAAGACGCCGGACAAGGCTGGTGGAAGCGTGCGTGGTCGCGCATCACCGGGCGCTTCCGGGGCCAGGAATAGCGGCCGGTGGGAGGAAACAGCGATGCCGGACGGATTCGGGTGGGGTGGCAAGGCATCGAGGTTGAGGTCCCGAAAGGCTGGGAACTGAGTGCCTATGGCGGCGCGGCCGAGAACGGCCATTTCGAACTGGACGATGGTATCCGCCCGCGATTCCGGCTGTGGTGGCAACGCGGCCGCCACCGCACCACGGCCCCTCAGGAGTCCATTGACCGGTATCGTCGTTCCCTCATGAAACACCGGGGGGACATCAGCAAGTTCGAGGTATTGCCCGCCGAATCCCTTCCCTTTCGGTGCAGAAAGGACAAGGACACAGCCGTTTATCGATACGAAGGTGCGGCGGCCGCCTATGGCGCGGCGTGGTATTGCCGGACATGCGGGTGCGTCGGCCTCGCGGAAGTCCGCAGTGACCGCCCCCCGGACAAGACCTTGAGATGGGTGCTGGCGTCTATCGCGGATCATCGGGACGACGGCCAACGTCTCTGGGCGGTGTATGATTTTGCGTTTCTGGCACCCGACACCTATAATCTCGAACGGGCTGAATTGATGCCGGGACGCTTGTCGTTCCCGATGCGGCGTTCGCGCCAGTGCCTCTTGACGGTCGAGCGCTGGGGCGTGGCACGAGAGTGGCTCAAGAAGAGCGCCCTGGAAGGCTGGCCGGGCGAACTCGCTAAGCGGCTGAAACGCGCGGAGTTGGGTCCCGTACGTCAGGACCGGTTCAGTTTTCGAGGCCACGAGGCCTGGGGTTTCCGTCAGGCGGATTCCCGCCGAGGGCGGTGGCGCCCATGGCCGCCCCTTGATGGCATGGTGTGGCACTGCCCGGACGATGACAAGGTGTATGCCGTTTTCGGACAGGGAACCGAGGAAGAGCTGGTTCGCCAGGTAGCCGAAACGATAGGCTGCGGATAGGTGCTCCGGCGTCGTTCTCACATATCGCGACGCGAGATGCTGGAGTCCGTGCCTCAGCCCAATCCGGCCGTGCGCTGGGAGGACTTGGACACGGGCCGGATCCTGGTGTCGTATCGCCGATCGCCGGGCCGTTTGGGCGCGATGATATACCGCGTATTCGCTGTGGCGGAATGGTCGCAGGTGCTCTTGGACGATATCGGCAGCCAGGTCGTTCGACAGATGGACGGCCGGCGGACTGTGGCAGATCTGATTGCGTTCGTGGCATCGGATCTAAAACTGAGCCGGAAGGAGGCCGAAGTGGCGGTGCTCAAGTACCTAGCGATGCTCGGCAAACGTCGCCTGATCGGACTTGAGGTATCGCGCGACATGGAGAGGCAACCATAGCCATGGCAGTCGATGGGAAGGCACGCGCCGGTATCGAGCGGCAAATCAGTCTTCCGAACCGCGAGGCCGTCAGGATCGCCCTGCGCAGCCTCCGCATTCGGATCTGGCGGTCGCTCATCACAGTGGCCGGGATCGTGCTGGCGATTGCCTTTCTCTCGTCCGTGATCACGTCCGGCATCGTGTCCGAGGGTATTCGCCAGGTTACCGGGGCCGAGGTCGGAACCACGGCCCAGGAACGGGCAACACAGATCTGGCTGATCTCGATATCGCTGTTGGTGTGCGTGGTGGGGATTACGAACGCCATGTTGATGAGCGTAACCGAACGGTATCGCGAGATCGGGACCATGAAGTGCCTGGGGGCGCTGGACTGGTTTGTGGTGAAGCTCTTCCTGCTCGAGGCGGGGTTCCTGGGCCTGGCCGGCAGTCTGGTGGGCGCGCTCGTAGGTTTTCTGGCGGCGGTATTGGCCGCCATGGCGCAGCATGATAGCGTGTTAACGAGCGTGCCGTGGTCGAAGGCCTTGGGCGGCCTTGCCGGCGCGATCGCGGTGGGCGGCGTCGTCTCGGTGATCGGCGCCGTGTACCCGGCACGACGGGCCGGGCGAATGCCGCCGGCGGATGCGATGCGAACGGAGATCTGAGGTCGCGAACGCTGCGTTTCGTTTGGGATTTGGGATGTGTTTGGGTCTGACAGACGAGGAGAGATGAATGGCCGAACAGACTGCTCAACCCGCAACGGCCGATGCCGATTCGGCCGCCCAGCACGAATACGCCGTCAAGACGATGAGGGTCAGCAAGGAATACGTCATGGGCAAACAAACGCTCATGGCATTGAAGGGCGTGAGCATCGAGATCAAGACGGGTGAGTACATTTCGATCATGGGACCCTCCGGCTCGGGCAAGTCGACGCTGTTCAACATGATCGGGGGGCTGGACAAGCCAACGGGCGGCAAGGTGTATATCGACGAAGTGGACATTTCCGGCCTAGACGCCTATGAACTAGCCTGGCTCCGCTGCCGGAAAATCGGATACATTTTCCAGACGTTCAACCTGATTCCGGTCATGACGGCGCTCGAGAACTGCACGTTGCCCATGATTTTCGCCGGCATGAGCACTCAGGACGCCATGGACAAGGGCGCCGAGCTGTTGAGCCTGGTCGGACTCGGCGACCGCATCCGTCACAAGCCCCTCGAGTTGTCCGGCGGCCAGCAGCAGCGCGTGGCCTGCGCGCGGGCCTTGGCCAACGATCCCGCGATCATTCTGGCCGATGAGCCGACAGGAAACCTTGACCTGAAGACGGGCAAGGAGATCATTGCGCTGCTCCGGAAACTGAACCGCGAGAAGGGCGTGACCATCATCAGCGCCACGCACGACCTGAAGATGCTGGACGTCTCGGATCGGATTATCTGGATACGCGACGGTCAAGTGGACAAGATCGAGTCGCGCGCCGAGCTGGATATTGCGGTGGGCACCCTCGAGGGCGAGGAAGCCTAGAGCGAAACAGTAGCTATCGGCGCGGCGGGGAATTATGGGGATCAAGACCAGCATACAGTCAGAAGAGGCCCTTGAAGTCGTCGAGATCCTCATCATCTGCGTGGCGGTCATCTTCGTGTTGCTCGGCACGTACGCGCTATCCTTTGGCGACACGGCGGACAGCCGGCTGGCCACGGTGCTCAGCCTGACGCGAGACGGCACATGGTACATCGACCGACCCGCCGGCCAGGAGCCCAATCTCTTCGAGCGGCGAACCATCGACAAGGTCCTGGTGAATGGCCGCATGCTGTCGAGCAAGCCCCCCATGTTGCCCCTGCTCATGACGGCCGAGTACATCGCCATGAAGAAGGTCTTCGGATGGGACCTTCTCGATGACGAGGATCGACGACGTGTCATCCGCTACATGTCGATGACCCTCGTCGGCGGCGCCTATCTCGCCGCGCTCATCTTCACGATGAAGACGCTGCGGCTGTTTGGCGTGGCGCCGCTGGGCCGGGTGGTCATGTTGTTCTCGCTCGGCTTCTGCACGCAGCTCTGGGGCTACGGCACCAACATCAACAACCATGGGCCGGCCGCAGGGCTCCTGGTCGTCGCCTTGTACTTCGCGTTGGGCCTCGGCAGCGGGAAGCTCGATCCGAAGCCGTGGCGGTTTGCGCTGTTCGGCCTCGCGGGCGGCCTCGTTACGACCATGGACATGCCGGGCACGGTATTCGTCGCGTTCGCCGGGCTCCATCTTCTGGCGAAGCATCCGGCGAAGACACTGATCTGGGCGGTTCCTGCGGCGGCCGTGCCCATCGGCATCCAGAGCGCCATCCTGTGGTCCATTACCGGGAGTCTCCTGCCCGTTCAGATGCACGCCGAGGCCTATCTCTCGGAAGCGTCGTATTGGCGCAATCCACGCGGTATCGATGCGCTGAACGAACCCAAAGGAACTTACCTGTTCCACATGACCTTCGGCCGGTGCGGCGTGTTCTCGCTGTATCCGGTGCTGATCGCCGGACTCGCCGGGACGCTACGCGCCGCCTTCAAGCGTGATACGCCGTGGCGAAGCTACGTGCTCGCCGGTTTCGCCGCGTTTGCCATCCTCACCGCCTACTACGCCATCACCACGAACAACTACGGCGGCGAGGCGTATGGATTCCGGTGGTACATCGTGGCCATGCCGGTGCTCGTGCTCATGTCCGCGCCGATCTTCCACACGCTACGCGCGCGGTGGAAGTGGGTATTCGTGGGGCTGCTGATCGGCATTTCATTCTACTCGGCCTGGGAGTGCTCGAAATCGCCGTGGGGCGCGAACCGCCAATGGACGTGCCGTTTCCTTGGCCCAAGCTACGGGCGCTGGAAATAGGAGAATCGGACGGATCCGACCGATCGAGTCTATTCGTCCCAGTCGGTCTCGGGTTGATGGGCGCGGGCCTTGTCCAGTTTCCGGTGGATGCGATCGAGGCGGTAGCGGAACCCGTCAACGATCCACGCGGCGGGTTCGGCGCCGCGGCCGAGGGCGGCGCGCGTCTCGAGGTACTCGACGGCCTCGCGGCACACACGCTCAGCCCCGACAAGGTCGCGTTTCCGGTGCTCGTAGAGCTTGGCAAGCTCGCGGCGGGCGTCGAGGTGAGCCGGATCGCCTTCGAGCAAGCGGCGTAGCGTGTCCTCCATCTCGATCCAGTGGCCAAGGCGTTTGTGGGCCCAGCCGAGCATTTCGAGACACTCGACGCACAGGACATCATCCGATGCGGATTCCAGGAAGCGCTCGCCGTGGGCGATCACGTCCGCGTAGCGTTTCTGGCGGAAATAGAGACGGACGAGAGACAGCCGGTCCTCGGCATGGTCGAAGGCCTCGCCGGGCGGCCTGTCAAGCGACTGCGAGACGAGGCCCGTCAGGGCAACCAAGGAGAGGATGTCCATCTTATGATGGTAGAAGACGCCGCGCAAGGGCGTGGCATCTCTCGAGTGGAGGTAGTCGAACCAGATCTGGGGAATCTCGGAGCTGGGCACATCGCCATATCGTGTGAGGCCGAGAACGGAGCGTTCGACGTTGCCGAGGCTACAGTCGTCCAGGCGCCGCTTCCAGAACCGACGCGCGGTGTGGACGAGGTCGAAGTGGAGCGCGGCGTCGAGGCGGAACGGTAGTCGGTGCGTGATGAACCGCGTGCGCAGCAGCGGGATATCGAAGCTCTTGCCGTTGTACGTCACGACCGTCTTGACACGGGCAAACAACGCATCGAGGTAGCGGAGCATGGGCTCCTCGTCGTCGTAGTCGCGCATGAAGCATTGCTCGAGTCGGAAGAGATCCTCCTGGAAAAGGCCGACGCCGACGAGGAACGGCACAGTACCGGATCCGCCGGCAAGCCCGGTGGTTTCGGTGTCGATGAACACGGTCGTGGCCGGATCGAAGGCCTCGAGTTGGCTGTCGCACGCCGAGAGGGCAATGTGTTGCGGAACGGCATCGAGGGCCAACGCAAGCGGCACGCGGCCGTGGCAATACTCGATGGGGAAATCCTCGGAGACGAGGAAGAAGTGGTCATCGCCGTCGCCCACCAGCCGGCCCGGAACCACCTCATTGATATCGAGCGCCCGGACACCGCGCTGCGAATCCCGACCATGAGCAAGCTCATCGAGCGCGGTTCCGGAGACGAGTCCATGCTTGTCGAGAAGGTCCTTGAGCCGACTGGACGACTCCGGAGCAGGCTCACCGAGCGGAGGTTTCGGTTTTGGACCCTGACGCTCGAGGTCGGCGCCGGTCATAAGGCCCGGCTGGGCCAGCAGGGCATCGAGTTTCTTTCGGATATCCGACATGGGGGTCTTCTTGTTGGGCTATTGGTCCGTTTTCACTATACCCGATCCAGCGCGCGCGGCGTCATTCCGCAGGTTTCTCTCCGAGGGCGAACTGGACAAGCTTGAGGGCTCCTCGCTTGCCATGCTCACCGATCTCGAGCGCCGGTCCGACGCAACTTGGGCACCCGTCGGTACAGGGACAGCCCTCGAGCAAATCCAGGGTCGCCCGCAAGAGCCGGTCGTGGTGCGTATAGAGCTTCTCACTGAAACCGACACCGCCCGGATAGGTTTCGTAGAGGTACACGGTGGGGCAGTTCGAGAAGGGGGCACGGAGCATGGCCTGGGCGCGGATGTCCGTCGGATCGCAAAGCACCTGGACGGGCACCACCTGCCGGAGCGTGTTGGCCAGCGCATTGAGGGCCTCACCAAGCTCCTTCTGTTCGAAACCGAGCGCCGTATCGGTGTCGTCTGGGAACTCGAGCCAGTACGCGGCGGTGTGCATGGTGGTCTCGGGCAGGTGGATCTCACCCCAACCGACATTCTCGTGGCTGCCGAACTTGATCTTCTTGTACATGGTCGGCAGCCAGGTCACGCTGAGCTCACCGCAGTTCTTCGACACGCCGCCCGCCGGTTCCGCCCGAAAGGTATCGAGAACCTTGAGATCGACCTTGATCTGCGCGTCCGTGTAGTAGTCGACCTCGACCGGCTTGGCATACGCCTTCCGATCGTCGAGATCGAGTCGCTCGATGGTGTACTGGGCGCTCTGGTGGAGATAGACGGCGTTCTCGTAGACCTCGACGGGGGCCGAGAAGTAGTCCACCTCGCCGATGACGCGGCCGTTGTCGGTGGTATCGAGGATGACCACGTTTCCGGGAGCGGCCGTGCGCAGGCTGATGTCCTCGGCGGGATAGGTGTCGGCACTCCAATGCCACTTGTTCTTGACGTGACGCAGGATGCGGTTCTCGGCCAAGTACTCGAGGATCTCGCGCGTCGACGCCGGATCGAGTCCGAACGCCTCGCCGTCCTCGAAGGGAAGCTCGAAGGCGGCACACTTGATGTGACTGGTGACAATGATAAGGTTGTTCGTGTCCACCGTGGCACTCTCGGGGGCCTGGCCGAAGAAGTACTCGGGATTCCGGATGATGTACTGGTCGAGGGGAGCGCTCGACGCAATGAGAACCACAAGCGAGGTACCCGAGCGACGTCCGGCACGTCCGGCCTGTTGCCAGGTGCTGGCCACGCTTCCCGAGTATCCGGTCATGATGCAGACATCGAGAGCGCCGATGTCGATCCCGAGTTCGAGGGCGTTCGTGCTGACGACCGTCAGGATCCTGCCGTCGCGCAGGCCCCGCTCAATCTCGCGTCGCTCGGTGGGCAGGTAGCCGCCTCGGTAGCCCCGCACGAGGTTGTGATCCTTCCCGAGTCGCCGCACGGCGTTCTTGAGATACGTGGTCAGGATCTCGACGCGGAGCCGGCTCCTCGCGAAGACAATCGACTGCACATCCTTGCTGAGGAACTGCGTAGCCAGACGACTCGCTTCCTTGACGGACGAGCGACGAATGCCGAGCTCCGCATTGACGACGGGAGGGTTGAAGAAAAGAAAGTGGCGCTCGCCGGTCGGCGCGCCGTTGTTGTCGATGAGATGGACGGGCTTCTCGACGATCTTCTCGGCCATTTCCTTGGGATTACTGATGGTTGCGCTACAACAGATGAACTGCGGATCCGACCGGTAGAAGGCACAGATCCGCTTGAGGCGCCGCAGCACGTTGGTCAAGTGGCTTCCGAAAACGCCGCGATAGTGGTGGATCTCGTCGATCACGATGAACTCGAGATTCTCGAAGAGCCGGATCCACAGCGTGTGGTGAGGAAGAATGCCGGTATGGAGCATATCCGGATTCGTCACCACAATATGGCCGGCGCTCCGAACGGCCTTGCGGGCCGAGGCCGGCGTATCGCCATCGAAGGTGTAGGTCCCGATCTTAACGTTGAGGGCCTCGACGGTGGATTGGATCTCATGCACTTGGTCCTGGGACAGGGCTTTGGTCGGAAACAGGTAGAGCGCCCGCGCCTGGGGGTTGTCGAGCAGACGGTTGAGGACAGGAATGTTGTAGCATAGCGTCTTTCCGGACGCGGTCGGGGTGACGACACAGATGTTCTCGCCATTGAGGACGGCTTCGACAGCCTCGCTCTGATGGGTATACAGGTCTTGGATGCCGCGCTTTTGTAACCCCTCGACGAGTTGCGGGTGGAGTCGTTCCGGGAAGCCACCGTACTGCGCGGGCCTGGCCGGAATGGTGTGCCATGCGGTCAGATTCCTCCGGAAGGACGAATCCTCTCGGAGCCGTTCGACGATCTGGGTGACGTTCATGGGTGAGATCCTCCGGGCCACGCTCACAATCTGAATATAACATCAGTATATTGCCGGGCGCAATCCCGGCGCAAACTGCGCGCCGTCCTTGTGCTCGGGCACGGTTTGCCGTATGATGGGCGTGTCGGAGAAGGTGAAGCGGCGAGTGGCGAGGGACTTTGCCAGGATCGATGCGCCATGGTTGAGTACGAACTGGTACTGAAGAAGGACGATCAGGTTTCGGCACGCTATCCGATTTCCTCGGCGGGTCTGGTCGTGGGGCGCTCTCCGGAAGTGGACATTGTGCTGCCGGGCGGAATGGTGTCGCGGTATCACGCGCGTATCTGGATCGAGGATTCCGTGCCCATGGTCGAAGACACCGGGTCGCGCAACGGCATCGGGGTGAACGGCCGCCGGGTGCTCAAGAGCGAACTCAAAGAGGGCGACGAACTGATCGTCGGCGACTCGCGGTTCATCGTCGTCAAGCACAGCCGCAATGTACCGAGTTCGATCATCACGTACGAGAAGGCCGGAACGCTGGCCACGGCAATGCTTCAGAACGAGGATGGCTCGCTACCCATTCTCTACCGCGCCGCACAGCTTTTGGGCACGGTGTTCGACCTTGACGATCTGCTTTCACAGATCCTGGGGCTCATTTTCGAGGCGCTTCCGGTGAATCGAGGGTTCATCCTGACGATGCAGTCGGAGGACAGCGACATCGAGATCCACGCGCAGCGGTTCCGGAACGCGGACGCGTCGGAAGGTCCGCCATTGAGCCGCACGCTGATCCAGCACGTGTTCAGGCAACGGAGCGCCATGCTCACAGCAGACGCCATGGACGACAGCCGTTTCGACTCGTCGAAAAGCGTCATGCGTTACGCAATTCACGCGGCCATGTGCGCACCGCTGATCGGGCGGCAGGCCATCGTGGGGGCCATCTACGTTGACGCCAATGCGGATGAACAGGAGTTCTCGAACGAGGATCTCGAGGTATTGACGGCCATCGCGTGCGTGGTCGGCGTGGCCGTGGAGAACGCGCGACTCTATAAGGAGACTGTGGCACACGAGCGGCTCGTGGCGATCGGCCAGGCGACGGCCGGGGTGGGCCATTGCGTCAAGAACATCCTAACCGGCATTCTGGGCGGCGCGCAGTTCGTCGATATGGCCCTCGACAAGCAGGACTTCAAGTATCTCGAGAAGGGATGGCCGATCATGCGCCGCGCCATTGACCGCATCGAGATGCTGGTGTTGAACATGATGGCCTACTCGAGGGAAACCAGGGTCGAGCTGGCCCCGACGGACGTTGATGCGTTGGTACAGGAGGTGCTGGACACGGTCAAGGCCCGGGCCGATCGCTTCCGGATCGCCCTCGAGTTCAAGCCCGGGCCATCGGGTGTCGCCCAGGCGGATAACCGAGGGATCTTCCGCGTGTTGCTCAACCTGGCGACCAACGCCCTCGACGCCTGCGAGGAGAAGGGCGGAACCGTCACGGTGCGCACGTACACCAAGCCCGATGGCTGCTATATCGAGATCCGAGACACCGGCGTGGGCATCCCGCCGGAGATCATGGCCCGGCTTCCGGAAGCGTTCGTGACGACGAAGGGATCGAGCGGAACGGGTTTGGGCTTGGCGTGCAGCTACCGAATCGTCCGCGAGCACGGCGGCGATATTCTCATCGAGAGCAAACCGGGCGAGGGCGCCTCGTTCACCGTGTTCCTTCCGGCACACAGCGACCACCAGACGCAACTGCCCGACAAGGTGCGTAGTCCGAAGTCGTAGTCGGCGCGTTCAGTCAAGAGGCCAGCGGTCGCGAACGTAGGCCAGGGCCGCGTCCCGCGTTTCAAGCTCTCCCTCAAGGTGCGCCTCGTCCACAGCACGCAAGATGGTGGTGAACAGCGGGCCCGGCACATAGCCCATACCGACGAGATCCTTGCCGGTTACGAGCGGCGCCCGCGCCGCGGCGGCGGGACCGAGCGCCGCGATGTACTGCTCGATCCAGCGGATATCCTCGAGGTCGAGATGACTGGCCAGGCAATCCAGTCGGGCGAGCTCGAGCAACTCGTCGAATCCATCCTCGCGCACAAAGCGTTGTAGCCTGCCTTCGCGCATGCGCCGAGCGGCGGCCAGTCGCATGTGGTTGGCCACGAGCCAAACCACACGCGCCGTCTGCTCGCGCGAGAGGCGGAGACGCTTGCATACGTTTCTTGCTTCGTGCGCGCCAACCTTGTCGTGGTAGTTGAACCGGATTCGATCCTCAAAGGTCTGGGTGATGGGCTTGCCAACGTCGTGCAGGAGGACGCCCAAGGCTAGGGTCGGCGTCGGGTTCCGCATGTACTCGAGCATGAGCAACGTATGGAGAAACACGTCGCCCTCCGGATGAAACTCAGGGGGTTGCTCGACCCCTTCCATGCGGGCGACTTCCGGCAGAACGTGTCCGAGCAGGCCGGTCTCGGCGAGCAGTTCCATGGCCCGTCGCGGTCGCGCCTCGGTAAGCATCTTCAGGAGCTCGTCGCGGATACGCTCCGCGCTGGTCTTCATTACAAGTGGGGCGCACAGGCGGATGGCGTTCCATGTCGCCGTCTCGATGGGCCAGTTGAACCGCGCCGCGAAGCGCACGGCGCGCAACAGTCGGAGACGGTCTTCGTTCAACCGCAGGACGGGATCGCCGACGGTCCGGAGTATGCCGCGTTCGAGGTCGTCAAGTCCGCCCACGTAGTCGAGCACTTCCTCGCGCACGGCATCGTAGAAGAGCGCGTTCACCGTGAAATCGCGCCGTTCCGCATCACGCTCCTCGTCAACGAAAGCCACGGATGAAGGATGGCGCCCGTCTTCATAGGGGCCATCCTGCCGGAATGTGGCGACTTCGAAGTGGCCTTCGGGCAGCATGACAACCTCGACACCGAAGGCCGCCCCGATGCTGTACGTCTTCGTGAAAAGGCGCGCCACGTCCTTTCGGCGCGCATCGGTGGCAATGTCATAGTCTTGAGGTTCGACGCCGAGGATGAGATCGCGCACGCAGCCGCCGGCCAGAAGGGCGCGGAAGCCGGCCCTGTTCAGGCGAGCGCATATGCCGAGCGCCGCGCGACCGCGCTCACTGGCCGGAGGCGGAATCCTTTGGCTCTTCAGCATGGCGGCTCTCCAACACTCTGCGGCGTCGCTCCGAGTAGATCCACGAGACAACGAGAAGGGCGGCGGCTAGGCCGGCGAACGACATGAACTGGTAGACGATGTCGAGCCTGAGCAGATCGACAACAAAGGCTCGACCGATGACAATCGCGAACACGATCATCGAGCCCCAGCGGTACCGGCTCTCGCGGAACAGAGCGCCGAGGGCCATCGTGATAACGGCGACGGCCAGCCAGTACAGCGTGAGCGCGTGGTCGCGGTTCCATTCTCGTAGGCCGATCAGGACGAGAAAGAGACACGCGCCAATGAGGATGACGCGCAGGAGATCGTCGGTGCGCGTGCGTCCCGGCCCGCGCAGACGCGGCCCGGCCAGGAAGCGTTCACCGATCACGCAGGCCGCCACGATCAAGGCTAAGTAGGCCAAGAAACGCGCGTCCTGAGCGATGGGCTGTGCCGCGGCGTAGAGCCCCTGATAGAACGTGGCCGCGCCGAACACAAAGGCCATAACGCCGGAAGCTTTCATCCCGTTGAACGCGGTGAGACAACTGACCAGAAACAGGGCCGCGCCCAGGGCGCACTGACCCACGGCGGCCGGCCCCGCGTCCAGGCTCCGGCTCATGAGCGTGGTCAACATGAACGTCGCCGCCAAGTACGGCGCCGCCGCGGCCAGGTCATGTTCCCACGGGTGCCCCCCCTTCACGCGCCGGAGGTAACGCTCCCAGAAGTAAGCCCCGACATACGTGAACAAGCCGAGCAACACCGTGTAGAGCTCGAAGCTCACCTGATCCTCGAAACCGGCCGGCCCGAACCGGAGGAATAGGAACACGTGGTAACAGACATGAGCGGCCACGACGAGCAAGACGCTTCCGACTTCGACCTGGGGGGTCCGCAGGAGCACGCCGAGCACCGCCATGGCCACGCCCTCGGCACCCAGCATGTACGGCAACGCCGGATGATCGCCAAGATCGATGATCGTCACAGCCAGAAGGATGAACGCGCCCGCGGCGGCGTAGAGAAGGGCCACCGTCGCACCGTGCAGGTCGAGCCGCGAGTCGGCGAAGATCCATTGGCCGCTCACCACGCGTTTCTCGGGCGGCAGGGGCCGGATGAAATGCTCGTAGAACCAGGCCACAACCGCAAAGACCAGCGGCGCGCCAACACAGCAGAACCAGTTGGCCTTAATGTGGCACGGCCCGATGATCAGCACATCGGTGCTACGTACCGAAACCAGGCATCCTGCGAAGGTCACCAGCAGAAGGCCGAGGCCAAGGATCTTGAAGATGGGGACCATGGCGCGCTTGTACGAAAAGCCTAGGCCCAGACCCTGAAGTGCCAAGGCGACCATCAGTTTCTCCCCGGAGAGATAGGCTTGCAGCGCCAACGTGAACATGATAACGGTCTTGGCGATGAAGACCTGAAACAGGTAGTTCCACCGCGGCCCGGTTAGGTGTGTCAACACCGAGAAGAGGAACAGCATGCCGCAGATACCGAGCCGAAACGCCCACTCATACTCGATGTAGTTCTGGCGGATGGCAATCCAGGCCAGCGCAAAGAACACGCATGAGTTCACGCCGGACATCGGAGCCACAACGCGTCGGTACTCGCCGGTCTTTCGGGCGTCAACGATGCAGGCCAGCGAGAACACGATCCAGCACAGGGCAAGGTAACCGTTGGACACCCAGAAGTATTCGAGGTCGGACATGTGGAGCGCGGCCGGCTTGCGCAGAAAGAAGTAGATGTAGGTCAGTTGCGTGGCGATCATGGCGACCCACGTGAAGAGAAACCAGCGGTGCGCCGCGTGAAACGCGAGGGCGACCACGGCCAACAGCGCACACACGCCGAGGGCATAGGTGATGTTCTCGGCGTTGTGGCCATCCATGCAACTCAAGACGACGGTGTAGTACGCAAGAAACAGCGACACACCCGCGACGGTCTGGCTCTTTCGGCGATGGGCCACCAAGGCGATAGCACCCAAGCATGCCATGAGCACCGGCCCTGCATATGCACGCGACTCCATCACGGTCATGCCTTCGACAAAGAAGGCCGCATAGGTCGTGAAATACACGCACGCCAGTCCGGCACCGAAGATGGACTGCGAGAAGAAATCGCGACGGTTACGGAATGCCAAGCCGTAGAGCAATCCGACCAGCGCGACGCCGTAGCCCATGGCCACGCGATGGAGCGGCTGCAACGATTCGGCCCGCAGGGTCATGCGGGCGCCAAGCACGAGGGCGGTCATCAGCATGACCACGGCTACCCGGCTGAGCCAGATGCCGCCAATGCGCGACTCGAGCGCCTCGCCCGGCTCACCGCCGAGCACCTTGTCGACGTTCCGCGAAACATCCGAGCTGTACTGCTGGCGGGCCTTTTCCGGCTTCTCCTTCGCTTTCTCGGGCGCGGCCTCGTCCTGAACTCGACCGGCGTGTGCGTCGTCGAGATCCCGTTGCTGCAAAAGATCTCGGACTGCGGCCGTGAGCTCGCGGACTTCCGCCTCCAACTGCTCTATGCGTTTCTCGGGGTCCATGCCGTGTCAAGTCCTGAACGCGATGAACGCAGACATCCCTCAAGCATCGAGTCCGTGTCGCGACGCCCGAACTACGCGCCCGGGCCGGCACGGCGTTCGGCCAGGAAACCCCGAATGCCTTCGAGCAGTTCCGGCCGTATGACCGTCGTCATGTGATTGCCGCCCTCCACGATGATTACGTCGTGGTTGGCCAGCACGCTTTCGAGCGCATCCACGCGCTCCCTCATGCCGTCCTCCGAGCCGACAATCAAGCGAATCGGCACCGCATTCGCGCGCAACTGCTCCTCGGTAATCGCGAAATCGTCGAATCCGCGCACGACCTTGGCCATGACCTTGGTATCGACGATGTGACTGATCACGGTGTTCACGAGGTTCAGCCAGAGGGCGTTACTCCGCTTGGACGGTGGCGCCAAATGCTTCTCGATCGCGGCGAATCCGTGCCCCTCGTCCATGTCCTTGATGAGCCCATCCAGCAGGGCGCGGTTCTCCGGATTCTCTTCCACCCAGCCAGCGGCACACGGTACCGCGCAAATCACGCGATCCGGATACTCCATAGCCAGCTTCAGCGTCATGAAACCACCCATCGAGTAGCCGACGATGTGGGCCTTCTCAATGCCCAGGCGGTCGAGGATGCGGATAACATCCTTCACCTGCTCCTCGCCGTACTGGGCGGCGTCGTCCGGCGCATCGCTGAGGCCATGACCGCGATTGTCGAGGGCGATCACGCGGTAGTCGCGCGCAAGGGCTTCCGTGAGCCCGGGCCACCGCCAGTTGAGATCGGCGTTGACCGCCAAACCGTGGATCAGGACCACCGGTTCGCCCTCGCCTTCATCGGTGTAGTGAATGCGCACTCCGTCAACGTCGAGATACTCTCCCTCCACGCGCTGATTGAGTCCGTAGTCAACGAGCGCTATCCCCAGGCCCGCTACCATGGCCAACGGAAGCGCGAGACTTGCCATGACTACCATCACCTTGTTCATAACCGCGATCCCCTTCTGTGCCGTCGTTGATTCCCGGATTAGGCCATATGGCAACGCCCAATGAGAACGCAAGTGTATCATGAATTCGTGGCCTCCCGATACGATGACCCGAGGAAGATCCCCACCATCCGGCTCACTGGTCACATCACATCCGCGCAGCCCTTGAAGCGCGTCGCGAGCGGATAGTAGACTTTCACTCTGTTGCCCGATGCACGCCGTGTTTCCGAAGGAAGGAATGACGGCGTCCAAGCCCAATCGTTCGGAGGATCAAGCCGTGTCGAACACGAAACTTGCCTTGTTCGGAGGAAAGCCCGTTCGCGATCCGGGAAAACCTTGGCCGTCGTGGCCGGTGTACGGCGCCGAGGAGTGCGATGCCGTCCGGGAAGTGGCCACCTCCGGCAAATGGTGGTTTGGGGAGCGCATCAAGCGCTTCGAGGCGGAATACGCCACCTTCCACGACGCCAAACATTGCATCACGTGTGCCAGCGGCACCTCGGCCATCGAGATCGCCATGCGGTGCCTTGGCGTGGGCGTGGGCGACGAGGTGATTGTGCCGCCGTATACGTTCATTGCGACGGCGAGCGCGGTGATCTGGGCCGGCGGTACGCCGGTATTCGCCGACGTGGACGAATCCTGGAACCTGGATCCGGACGCGGTCGAGGCGGCCATCACGCCGCAGACGAAGGCCATCATGCCGGTTCACTTCGGCGGCCGCGTGGTCGATATGGATCGCCTCAACGATATTGCGGCACGGCATGGTCTCCATGTGTTCGAGGACGCGTGCCATAGCTGGGGCTCGAAGTGGAAGGGCAAAGGCACCGGCGCCCTCGGCATCGGCGGCGCGTTCAGCTTCCAGTTCTCGAAGAACATCACTGCCGCGGAAGGCGGCGCCATCCTCAGCGACGATGATGCGCTGGCCGAGGCCTGTCGCTCGACGGCAAATTGCGGCCGGAACATCACCCCGGGCGCCGACTGGTATGGCCATGTCCGCGTCGGCACGAACTCGCGCATCACTGAATTCCAGGCCGCCATTCTGAGCGCCCAACTCGCCCGGCTCGAGGCCCAAACGCTTTTGCGCGAGCGCAATGCAGCGATTCTCGACCAAGGACTCGGCGCCATCGAAGGCCTAACGCCTCAACCGGGCGATCCGCGTATCTCGAGGCGTGCCTATCATTTGTATTGCCTACGGATCGATGCGGCCGCCTTTGGCTGCTCGCGCGAACGCTTCTGCGAAGCGGCCAAGGCAGAAGGGCTCGAGATCGGGCCAGGTTATGGCCTTCCGCTCTACGAGCAACCCGTGTTCAAGGCCCTGGGTGACCGCTACACGTCCTGCCGCTGCCCGGTAACCGAGGATCTCTGCTACCGAAGCGGCATGTGGATCTTCCACAGCGCCTTGCTCGGAACGGAAGACGACATGCACGACATTGTCGCGATCGCGAAGAAGATCAAAGAACACGCCGCCGAGCTCGGCCAATAGTCGTATCGGAAGCAACGTACTTCGGAGAATGTGCATGGCCATCAAAGTAGCGATGATCGGGGCGGGCAGTATCGGGTTCACGCGCCGCCTCATGAGGGATATCCTGAGCGTGCCGGAACTCGCGGACACCGAATTCGCGTTCACGGACATCCACAAGCGCAATCTTGACATGGTGCACCGCCTAGCCTTGCGCGACATCGAGGCCAACCGGGTACCGGCAAAGCTCTCGGCGACCACCAACCGCCGTCGCGCGCTCGAAGGCGCCGACTACGTGTTCTCGCTGGTCCGCGTTGGCGGCCTCGATGCTTTCCAGACGGACATCGACATCCCGCTCCGGTATGGAGTCGATCAGTGTGTCGGCGACACGCTGTGCGCCGGCGGCATCATGTACGCGCAGCGCGGCATCCCAGTCATCCTGGATTTCTGCAAGGACATCCACGAGGTCGCGGCGCCGGGCTGCGTGTTCATGAACTACGCCAATCCGATGGCGATGATGACGTGGGCGGCGAACGCCTACGGCGGCGTGCGGATGATAGGGCTTTGCCACGGTGTTCAAGGCGGAATCCACCAGATCGCCGACGTGCTCGGCCTCCCGGCGGGCGAGTTGGACGTGATCTGCGCCGGCATCAACCACCAGACGTGGTACGTCTCGGTGAAGCACCGCGGCAAGGAACTGACCGGCGCCCTGCTGCCGCTTTTCGAGCGTCATCCCGTCTACAGCAAGACCGAGAAGGTACGCATCGACATGCTCCGCCGGTTCGGCTACTACACCACCGAGAGCAACGGCCATGTCTCGGAGTACGTACCGTGGTACCGCAAGCGGCCGGGCGAGATCCGCCGCTGGATCAGTCTGGACTCCTGGATCAACGGCGAGACCGGCGGCTATCTTCGCGTGTGCACCGAGGGCCGCAACTGGTTCGAAGACGATTATCCGAACTGGCTCAAGGCCGAGCCGCCGCGGTTCACACCCGAAACGCGCTCCGGAGAGCACGGAAGTCGCATCATCGAGGCCATGGTAACCGGGCGCGTATACCGGGGCTTCTTCAACGTCACCAACGGTGGAATCATCACGAACCTGCCCTCGGACTGCATCATCGAAGCGCCCGGCTATGTGGACGGCAACGGCCTCAACATGCCTGTGGTGGGCGACCTTCCGTTGGCATGCGCGGCCACGTGCAACGCCAGCATCCAGGTTCAGCGGATGGCCGTGCAGGCGGCGGTGACCGGTGATCCCACGCTCCTCAAACAGGCGGTGTTGCACGATCCGCTCACGGCCGCCGTGTGCAATCCGGCCGAGATTTGGCAGATGGTGGACGAAATGCTCGTCGCGCAGGCGCCCTGGCTGCCGCAATACAAGCGCGAGATTCCGAAGGCGAGAAAACGCCTGAGTACCGAGAAGCGTCTCGGCATTCACTCGACGAAGGGCGCCGCGCGGTTGAAGACGAAATCGGTCGCCGAAATGAAGCGCGACGCCGAGGCGGCCCGACGTAATGCCGATGCCGCGGACAAGGCCGAGAGGCGTCGCGCAAAGGGTCGGCGCACGATGACCAAGAGGAAGTGACCTTCCCCCGATGAGATCGACATCGTCGAAGGGCAAATCCGGCACGACGACCGTGACGTGTCCCCATTGCCGCTATGAGCGCGCGGCCACGGACGCACACTGCCCTCATTGCGGCTATCCTTGGCCATGGACAAAAAAGGCGGCAAGAAAATCGCAGAAATGATAGAATGACGTCGATTTCAGCCTCGCTTCGTCGCCGAGGGAACGCGGGCAACCACTCGCAAGGAGAGCGCGCTATGATGCCCTTCCAGCAGATCCTCGCCTATGCCGTCAAAAACGGGGCCTCCGATGTGCACCTTACCGTAGGCAGTCCGCCGGCCATACGCGTGGACGGCGACATTCGGTTCGTCGGCGATGAATCGCTACGCGCCCGGGATACCGTGGATTTCCTGTCGGAGATCATGACCCAGGAGCAACGCGATCAGTTCGCGAAGACGGGCGATTCCGATCTGGCGCTCGGGATATCGGGCCTGGGCCGGTTCCGCGTGAACGTGCTGCGGCAGCGCGGTTCCGTAGGCATCGTGCTGCGCCACGTTCGGGGCAAGATCCTGGACTTCGACGCGCTGAACCTCCCCCCCATTCTCGCGGATATCTCAGACATGCGACGTGGCCTGGTCCTGGTCACCGGCACCACGGGCAGCGGCAAGTCCACCACCCTGGCATCGATGATCGATCGCATCAACCGAACGCGGCATGTCCATATCATCACCCTGGAGGACCCCATCGAGTTCCTGCACCGGAACCAGAACAGCATCGTCACGCAACGGGAAGTGGCGATCGACACGCGGGATTTCCACACGGCCTTGCGCGCCGCGATGCGCGAGGACCCTGACGTGATCCTCATAGGCGAGATGCGCGATGCGGCGACCTTCGCGGCCGCCATGAGCGCAGCCGAAACGGGCCACCTCGTGTTCAGTACCCTGCATACAACGAACGTCATGATGACCATGGATCGGATCCTGGACATGTTTCCGCCGGATCAGCACGCGCAGATCCGCTCGCAGGTCTCCCTGCAACTGCGGGCGGTAATCTCGCAGCGGCTCATGGTACTGGCCGACGGCAAAGGCCGCGTTCCGGCCATCGAAGTGATGCTGAACACACCGGCCATCGCTCAGCTCATTCGCGAGAACCACCTCAAGCAGATTCCAACGGCCATCGCCGGCGGACAGGATGATGGAATGCAGACCTTCAACATGAGTCTTGTCAGCCTGATCAAACGCAATCTGGTAACCGTGGAAGAAGCGCAGTTCAGCTCGGATAACCCTGACGAGCTGAAGATGAATCTGCAAGGGATCTACCTGTCCCAGAGCCGGGGGGGCATCCTGAAGAAGTAGCGCCGCTGAGGGGATGCGGCAACGCGGGCGATGCTGGCACGCGACGACGAAGATACCGTATCATGGGGCCGGGCGCCGTGAGTGCGCGCGCGCTCACGTGGAAGAGGGATCGGAAATCTGGCGGCGTCGCCCGGCGTCGCATCGGAGGTACGAGAAATGCCCAGGATCGGCTACGGGATTATCGGTTGCGGTACCATCGCGCCGTATCATGCGGAGGCTATCGCGGGTGTCCGAAACGCCCAACTGAGAGCGGTCGCAGACGTCTACGAACCGAATGCGCAAAAGATGGCGCAACGGTTCTCGGTCGACCGCTACACAGACTACCGCGCAATGCTCGAACGGGATGACATCCAGGCAGTGACGCTGTGCGTTCCGAGCGGGCTCCGGGCCGAAATGGTGGTGGATTGCGCCAAGGCCGGCAAGCACGTGTTGGCCGAGAAACCGTTGGACGTGACCACTCAGCGAATCGATCGACTCATCGCCGCCGCCGACAAGGCGGGCATTCTTTTGGGCTGTATCTTCCAGAACCGGTTCGCAGAAGGGCCGCGTCGCCTGCGGCAGGCCATCGAGCAGGGCCGATTCGGGAAACTCGTCTTGGGCGATGCGTACGTCAAGTGGTACCGAACCCAGGCCTACTACGCGAGCGGCGCTTGGCGCGGCACGCGGAAACTGGACGGCGGCGGCGCCCTGATGAACCAAGGCGTGCACCAGGTGGATCTGCTCGTTTGGTTCATGGGAGATGTCAAGCAGGTGCGGGCCAAGACGGCCCTAGTGGGCCACGAAGGACTTGAAGTCGAGGATCTGGCTTGCGCCATGCTCGAGTTCGAGAACGGAGCCATGGGCGCAATTGAGGCCAGTACGGCCTGTTGGCCCGGCCACGAGGCCCGGATCGAGATCCTGGGAACCGACGGTAGTGCCATCCTCGAAGACGGCGAACTGCGCTATTGGAAGTTCAGGAAACGTAAGGCGGTCGACGCGAAGGTCGAGGCTTCGCTTCGCGAGGAGGCCGTATTGGGATCCGGCGCGGGCGATCCGACCAGTAACCTCAAGAGCGAAGGCCATCGCCGTCAAATCCAGGATTTCACGGAGGCCATTCTCCGAGACCGTGCGCCCTTCGTAGATGGCCGCGAAGGTCGGCGGGCCGTCGCCCTGATTGAGGCCATCTATCAGTCCGCGGCAAAGGGCGGGAAGCCGGTTGCTCCCGGATCCCGCTGAGCGTAGAGTACGGGTGGGTTGAGTTCATGTTCTCAGAGATAGGAACAACTGTATGCGACTGAAAAGTGGGCTCTTGTGTGTGGGTCTTGCGGCGGTTTTGGCATTGGTCGGTTGCGGCCGACAGAACAGTGTCCTCATCGATGATACGACGGGTTCGGAGGCCACGGCGTCTTCCTCCACGTCCGCCGAAGCGGATTCGAGTACAACACCGCTCACCGCAGAACCAACGCCGGAACCAACGCCGGTGCCGGACATTGTGGCGCGGGTCGGCGACAAAACGATCACAAAGCGCGATTTCGAGCGGGAACTGGTTCGCCGCGTGCATCAGATCGAGAGCCAGTCGGGAAAACAGGTAGACCTGAACGATCAGTTCCGAGCCCTGATCGTGCAATACCTCATCGACGGCGAGATCCTCTCGATGCTGGCCGACCAGTCCGGTGTCACGGTTTCGGACGAGGAAGTAGGTCAGGATTTCGAGAGGAGTAGGCAAGCGATGGGCGGCGACGATGCGCTCAACGCCTATCTCGACCGTGAAAGCCTGACCGTTGAGCAACTGAAGGAGTTGATCCGCAGGCGGCTGATGACCGGCAAGTTCATGGACAAGCTCGCGGAAGGCCTGACCATCCCCGAGGACGAACTCCAGGCGAAGTACGACGAGTACGCGAAGCTCGACCACCTTAACCGCGAAGAAGACACGACCGACGTGGCGCACCTCTTGATCAAGGTGGCGTCCGGCGCCGACGAGGCCGCCTGGAACGAGGCACGCACTCAGATCGATCAAGCACGTGCACGCATCGCCGGCGGCGAGGACTTCGCCGCGGTGGCCAACGAAGTCTCGCAGGATCAGGGATCGGCCAGGCGGGGAGGCCTGTACCGAGAGGTGCCCAAGGGCAAGATGGTGCCGGAGTTCGAAACCGTCATGAACGAGACCGCTGTGGGCGCCCTGAGCGATCCATTCAAAACGGACTACGGCTGGCACATCCTGACGGTCAAGGCAAGACACAAGGCCGGCACGATGACGTTCGAGGAAGTCCACGAGGATCTCGCGAGCCGCCTCTTGCTTGACAAGAAGCGCGAGATGTTCAGCCAGATGGCCAAGGAAGGCCGCAAGCAGTTCCCGATAGAGGCGCTCTACTTGCCCGAGTTGGTCTTCCCGCCCGAGGATGAGGCGGACGACGGTATACCTGAGGTGGAGGCGGTGGCCGCACCGGTGGCCACGCCGAATCCCGCCCAGCCCGCGTCACCCTCCGCCACCGAGCCCCCCCAAACGGCACCGGCAACGGAGTAGACCGAGACTCGAGCGAAACCCAACGCGCGGAGGACCGAGAAGTGGATTCCGGAAGACCGATGACTGTCACCATCGTCGGCGGCGGCATGATTACAAATGATCTCATCCTGCCGTCCATCTACCACCTGCAACGCCTTGGAATCGTCGGCGAGATCCACATCTGCGCCTTGAACTCGGCTCCCCTGAAGACCCTCCTCGACAATCCGGACATGCAGGCCGCATTTCCCGGCCAGCGCTTCACGCCCCATCCTGCCATCGACGAGGATCCGACAAAGGCCTTTCCCGACTTGTACAAGGAAGTGCTGGCCAGCATGCCCAAGCGCAACGCCGTGGTGGTCGCCATGCCGGATCCGCTTCATTACGGCGTCGTCATGGAAGCGCTGAAGAACGACCAGCACGTCCTGTGCGTGAAGCCGCTGGTGCTCAAGTACGACCAGGCCGTGGAGATCGAGCAGATCGGCCGCGAGAAGGGCCTGTTCGTCGGCGTCGAATACCACAAACGGTTCGACGTGCGCGCACTGATGGCCCGCCGCCACTACCGCCTCGGCCATTTCGGCGAGTTCATCATGGGCGAGGCCAAGATGATCGAGCCGTACTTTTACCGGTTCTCGAACTTTCAGAATTGGTTCACGACCGACAAAACGGATCCGTTCGTCTACGTCGGCTGCCACTACGTCGACCTGGTGTGTTTCATTACCGGCCTCCGTCCGTACGGCGTCTCGGTGAGTGGCGTGAAAGGTCGGTTTCCAAACGGCAACGAAGGCTATCTCTGGGCGAACGGCCGCGTGTTCTTCGAGAACGGCGCAATGCTGTCCGTCATCGACGGCTTGGGCTATCCGGACGAGGGTGCCGGTAGCAACGACCAATGCCTGGTCATGTTCTGCGAAGGCGAAGGCAAGACCGGCATGATCAAGCATAACGACCAGTTCCGAGGCGTCAGCCACTCCTACCTCGAAGGTATCGGCTGCGCCGGATCAGTATTTAACTATGTCAGTCCTGACTTCTACCAGTTGGTGCCGTGGGAGGGCGCCGGTTTCCGGCCGTCCGGCTACGGCTACGAGTCGGTGGCCAACAACCTCCGCACCATGCACCGGATCGAGAACGCCGTGGTCGAATTGGACGCGAAGGCTTCACTCGAGAAGCGGCGCGCGCTGATCCGTGAAGTCGACGAGAAAGGCATCATCGCGACGCCGGCGAACTCAAGCGTCAACGAACTCGTCACGGAAGCGGCGCGGATGTCGATCCTTGCCGACGGCGACATCGTCAACATCGTGTACGATGATCACCCTCACGTCGAGCCACGACACAAGTAGAAACGGCGAGAGCGAGTCTATTGGCCCAGCCCGAGCTTCATGAGGCGATAGATCTCCCAGGCCACGGCGCCATTGAGAATACCGGACGACGCCAGAATCGGGATGTCATATCCCTTGACATCGACCACGGCGTCCGGCCACGGCCACATGCAATCGATCCAGATCACGCCGGGATCCTTGGCAAACTCGCGATCCGCGTAAACGGACAGGTAGGCCACACGCGCGCCGGCCGAACGTGCGCGCTCGAGCAGCCTCGACGGCGGGTGTTGGTACCCGATGTGCACGATCAGGTCACCCTCGGCATACGTGTCGTCCGGCACGGCATGACGACGAAATCCCGCGTTCCACACGCCCGAGCGGAAGAGGCTACCGATGGCGGTCTCGCCGATCTCGTCCGGAAAGAGGTGGCCCATACTGTACATGACGGTCGCCTTGCCGCCGGCGTGCGCCTCGGCGGCCCAGCGCGCCGCGGTCTCGACGCGATCGCGCTGGTCCGCATCGAGCCGACGCGAGCGGGCAATCATGATCTCGACGTAACGCCCGCCCAGGACCCCAGCGTCGATGGGCGAAACGTGGTGTTCGTCATGCCAGGCGATGGCGCCATTCTCGAACTCGCGGATACGCGCGGCGCCGTCATACGCGCCGATGCTCTCGTACATCACGGGCATCTTGCCGAGGCGCGTGAGCGCCGCCACCAACTCGCCGGTAAAGATCCATCCCGGAATGGCGTTGGCCAGCGTTGGTGAGATTCCGGCTTCGTCCGCGTGATTGGAGAAGCACGGCCAATTCGTTCCCTCGCAAGGACGGCCGAAAACGATGACGTACGCGGAGGAATTGGACAGCGAATCCGGCGTGGCCACGCCATCCTGCGGAATGTACAGCACGACATCCTCGGCCGCCGGCGCCTTATCGCCCAGGCCCTTGAGCATCATGAAGCCGCCGGCTCGGCCACAGAGCTCGCTCACCAGTGATGGCTGACCGCCGCACCAGAACGCCCCACCGCCGGCCAGGCGTGTGGCCGCCTCTTCCGCCACAGGAACCATGCTCTCCCAATCGCCTCCGCAAAGGCGCAGTGCCTCTTCAACACGAGCGAAGTAGGACGGTGCCTCCTCCTCCGAGACTGCGGACAGTGTGGTCGTCAAGCACAGGAAAACCGCCATCGCAACATCTCCCCTTTCACTCGAACCTGGAAATCGCTCGCGTTTGGATTCGCCTATCACTATCACGACCCTCCGCCTCTCCTCGACGCGAAGGGCCACCACCGCCTTTCACGGCACGGCTTTCGCAGAGAATACCCCATGCCCTCGCCGTCGCGCTACCCAATCGGGATTCCCGCGATTCTTGCGCTCAGCAACTGTAACCGATACAGTGCTTTCGTCAATCGCAAGAGGAGGCCCGCCATGGCTCATATCAATGCCCTGTCCCTGACTTCCCTCATCGCAACGGTCCTGGTTGCAGCGGCACCCCCCGGCCAACCACTTGAACCGCCGCTCTGGAAACCCGTGGCCGACGACGTGTTCCTCCAAGAGGTGGGAACGCGCATCGCCACGGACGCGCCGGCTGTCGCCGTGGCCGTGTTCGGCGACAAGGCCTACGTATGCCTGGCCAACGGCATGGCCGTCATCGAGGAAGATACGCTCGTACCTATCGACGCACCGGCCGGCACTGTCCGAAAGCTCAAGGCCGCCGGCGACGCGTTATGGCTCATCACCGACTCGGCCATCCACCGGTTCGACGGCGCGCAATGGGGGATCGTAGGTCAAGGCGATTTCGTCGATCTCTGCGACCACGCCGGCCAAGTCATCGTCGCGGATTGCAGCGCCCTGTATCGCGTGGCCGATGAACAAGTGATACCCATGGAAGACGCGCCGAAATCGCATGAGCCGATCACGCATATCGCCTCATACGCCGAGACGATCTATGCCCTCGCGGACGGCAAGATCCGGTTCCTCAATCCCAGTCGCGAGAAATGGGAAGAAGGCGTCGAATGGGGCGATATGCCGTCCGTAACAACGCGCGATCTACTCGCCCTCGGTAGCCGGCTCCTCGTCGCAACGGACAAGGGCCTCGCCGTGTTGCGCGGCACCGGCCTTACGACGCTCACCGGCAAGGATGGCCTGTGCTACGAAGACACCACGTGCCTGGCGCCGGGGTTCGACGGCGATCTCTGGATCGGTACCTCGCAAGGCGCGATCCGATCCGTAGGCGGCGAATACCACTACTTCGCGGCCGACCGCTGGCTCCCCAACAACGCGGTCAATGCCGTCGCATGCGGCGACCGCGTGGCCTACGTGGCCACCAACGGCGGCCTTGGTATCATTCGGTACGAGCCATACACGTTGCTCAAGAAGGCCGCGTACTATGAACGCCATCTCGAAGAATGGGGCCAGAAACGCATCGGTTTCACACACAAACTCGAGTGGAATCCGGAGAAGAGCGGTTGGGTGCGCGAGGTGAGCGACAACGATGTCGGCTGGAGTTCGCACTACCTGTGCGCCCAATGTTTCAAGTACGCCGTCACCGGCGACCAGGCCGCCCGCGACGAGGCAAAGGACTTCTTCTACTCGATGAAGCTCTCCGAGGAAATGAGTTCGATTCCGGGCTTTCCGGCGCGATCGATTTGGGCCGTCGGCGAGACCGGCAACAAGGCGCAAGGCGGTTCGGGCGGCTATCCGGCCGAGTGGCATCCGACGCCGGACGGCCAATTCGAGTGGAAAGCAGACACGTCGAGCGACGAGACGGACGCGCACTACTACGCAAGCGCGATCTACTACGAACTCGCGGCCGACGACACCGAAAAGGCCCGGGTCCGCGATCATCTCTCGCGGATCTCGGATCATATCATCCGCGAAGGTTGGGTGCTTCGCGATCTCGATGGCAAACCGACGCGCTGGGCACGATGGGATCCCGCGTACTTCAAGGCGATTCCTGGGTGTTTCGCCAAGGGTCTCAATGGCCTCGAGATCCTCAGCTACATGCGCACCGCCGCCGCCATCACCGGGAATCCGGCCTATGAAGACGCATATGGAACGCTCCTCGGTTACGGTTACCACAACTACGTCATCAACCAAAAGCACGTGACGAAAGACTCAACCAACCACTCCGACGATCGGCTCGCGTTCTACGCCTTCTATCCGCTGCTGAAGTACGAGACCGATCCGGCGCTTCGCTCGCTATACCGCCGCAGCCTCGAACGAAGCTGGGAGATCGAGCGCATCGAGCACATCCCGTGGTTCAGCTTCATCTACGGCGCCCTCACCGGCAACGACTGCGAGACCGAGCAGGCGACAACGCATTTGCGCGAGTGGCCGCTTGACATGGTTGCGTATCGGTACAAGAACTCGATCCGGACTGACCTCGCAACGCCGCCCGGCTACGTGCCGTACTGCGACGGCACGCGCGCCATTTCGCCGCGCGAGCGTGGGCCGTTGCGTTGGAGTTCATCGACCCTCGGCTGCGACGGCGGAAACCCAAACAGCGTCGTCGATCCCTCAGGCTGGCTCGAGGCGTACTGGATGGGCCGGTACTACGGATTCATCGAGGCGCCGACGGCTACCGATCCGGTGTTGATCACCGTCGAGCACCGCAGCCTCCACCTCGGTGCCGTGCCCTACGATGGCCCGCCGCGGCCGCCCTTGGCACCCTTGCAGCCGTGAGCGAGAGAAGAAGGACCCAAGCTTCCAAAGGGATACGACCGCCCTCCGTTTCTCCGGTCTTCCTCGTTTCCATGCTCGCGCGTGGGAATGCAAACCCACGGCATCTCGCCATGATGATCGACCCCGTGTCTTGGCGCGCTTGTGGGTCGGGCCGTGAGCTCGCAGGATGATTGGCCTATATCCTGACTGCTCCCCGCTCCCCTACAGCCTACGGCCTCCCTTCCGCTATACTGCCGCCCAGCACAGCTTCGTCATCTGAGGCGCGGGAATTGAGCAACCACGTGCGTAACGACATAGACCGGCGTTTAGGCGGAAACGGCAGTTCGCACCTGTTGGCGGCTCTGTGGGATCCCTTCTTGGTGGCGGCATTCGTCTGCGCCGCATTCTCGTCCGCTGGCGCGGCGGTGGTAGGGCTCTACGAGGCCAGTCGAGGATTTCCCGACGGCGCCGGATTCGCCATCAGACTGGTCGTCAAGGTGTTGATCTTCGGCGCAGCGGCCGCAGGGCTGGCGTACGCCCTGCTGCGCCGGCGTTCGCCGCCGCCGGTTGTGCCCCAGGAGCTCACACCGTCCGCCTCGTGGCGGGTGCGCGTGGTCGTCCTGGTTGGACTGGCCGCAATGGTGAGCCTGGCCCTCCCTAAACTGGATTCTTACCCGTGGATCGCCCCGGACGAGTCTCACCACCTCATCGTGGCGCGCAATCTGGCCCTCTACGGCCGCTACGCTTCCGGCCATCCGGAGACCGGCCTGAGCCCCTTCGACGCGTACGATTCCGTGGGCGCGCCGGTGATTCTTCCCGTTGCCGCCGCTTTGCACCTGGGCGGCATATCCGCCCGGACCGGCCGCCTGCCGATAGCGCTGTACGCATGCCTGCTGTTTGTGGCGGCCTACGCCTTCGCCGCGCCCGCTTTCGGCGCGCGCGCGGCCGCCTTCGGCGCCTGGATGTTGCTCATGGCAGGTAGCACGGTCTACCTGAGCCGCACGCTCTACGGCGAGGTGCCCGCCGTCTTTTACCTAGTCCTCGGCCTCACGCTCTGGCGGCGCGCACTCCAACGGCCTGCTTGGCGGATCGAGGGACTCCTCGCCGGCCTATGTTTTGGCGCAGCGGTACTGTGCAAGGCCATCGTGCTGCTGTCTGCTTTCGCATTCCTGGGCGCATGGATCTACGACCGCGCCACGGCACGGCGCATCGGCGCGCGACACATCGTCGGGCCGGCAATCGGTTTTGCTCTCATCTATGGCGCGTGGAGCTTGTACCAGGCCATGGCCGGCGGTGCGTCCAGCGGCCTTGCCGACATCCTCGCGCTCTACAAACCCCTACTGCTCTTCGGATTCGACTCGGTCGACGACACCCTTCGGGCCTTATTCCGCCATCCGGCCGAGCTGGTCACAGGTGTCGGCGGCCTCCTCGTCGCCATGCCCGTGGCCTTCCACCGCCGATACGATCCCCCGGCTATCGTGCTGCTGATGACGGCCGCGGTCTACATCTTCTGGTGGACCTTCTTCACCGAGGGCCAGTTGCCGCGCTATCTCTGGTTGGGCTATGGCCCCGCCGCCGTGGGCGCCGGTCTCATGCTCGACGTCGCCGTCGACGCGGTGTGCTCACGCGGCCGCCCTTGGCCCCCGCGCCTAGCCTGGCTGGCCGTGCTGACGGTGGTCGTCGTGCCGGCCCTCGCGTGGACGGCTCAGCAAGCGGGCCTCGTATACTCCTGCGACGAGACATACGATGAGCGTGCCCTGGCCGAGCACATCCGCGACGTGCCTCCGGGTACCAGCATCGGTTCAACCTATTATCCCCTCTGCCGGACCCTCGACTTCCTCACCGGCCGGCCCGTCGCACTCGTTATCCCCGCTTCCTCCGACCTCACGCCTTGTGATATCGTGGCCATTGACACGCGCACACAATCGGATTTCATGCAGGGCATCACGGTGGCATACGTCTGCGGCCGCTATGCCGTGGCGCGAACGGAGGACTAGACCGCGTTCATGTCCAAGTACGCCGTTTCCATATTCTACCCGTGTTACAACGACTGGGGCACCATGGGCAGCATGGTTCTCATGACCCACCAGACCGCCCAGAAGCTCGACCTCGATTGGGATCTCACCATCATCGACGACGGCAGCGGCCCGAAAACCCAGGATCTCCTCGACGAAATCGTCCGCCACTTCCCGCACGTTCGCATCATCCGTCACGAGAAGAATCGCGGCTACGGCGGCGCGCTGCGTTCCGGTTTCGGCGCCGCCACCCGCGAGTGGATCTTCTACACCGACGGCGACGCCCAGTATGACGTGCGGGAACTCGATGTACTCATCGAGCGCGCCGGGCCCGACGTCGACGTCGTCCAAGGCTACAAAATCACGCGCAACGATCCCGCCCATCGCCGCGTCATCGGCCGAATCTACCACTGGATCGTGAAGATCGCCTTCGGCCTGAAGTTGCGCGATGTCGACTGCGATTTCCGTCTCTTGCGCCGCTCGATCTTCGACACGATATGTCTTGAAAGCAACAGCGGCGTCATCTGTGCCGAAATGATGACGAAGATCTCGAAAGCCGGTTTTCGGATCGTCCAGGTTCCCGTACACCACTATCAGCGCGCGCACGGCAAGTCGCAGTTCTTCAACTTCCGACGCGTCGCGGCCGTTGGTTGGCAACTGGCCGGCCTGTGGATACGGGAGATACTGTTGGCCAAACGACGTGGCAGAGCCCAGAACCGCAAATCGTCGGATAGTGTGCAGCCATGATCCCCTTCGCCGAACTCAAATCCCAATTCAAGGGTATTGAGCCCGAGATTCGCGCCGCCATCAACGACGTGCTCGAGAGCGCCTGGTTCGTCTTCGGCAAACACCACAAGGCCTTCGAGGAGGAATTCGCGGCCTACGTCGGTGCGAACCACGCGCTCGGCGTAGGCTCGGGCACGGAGGCCATCCACCTGGCGCTAACCGCCGTCGGCGTCGGCCCGGGCGACGACGTGATCACCGTGGCCAATACCTGCGTGCCGACGGTGGCCGGCATTGGTGCGACCGGTGCGACCCCGACGCTCGTCGACATCGACGCCGGCACGCTGACCATGGATCCGGCGCGCATCGAGGCGGCCATCACGCCGCACACCAGGGCCATTGTGCCTGTTCATCTCTATGGTCATCCCTGCGACATGGACCCGATACTCGAAATGGCCGCGCGGCACGGTATCCAGGTCATCGAGGATTGCGCCCAAGCCCACGGCGCCCGATACCGTGGCCGCCCGTGCGGCATCCTCGGCCGCGCCGCCGCGTTCAGCTTCTACCCGAGCAAGAACCTGGGCGCCTATGGTGACGGCGGCGCCGTCGTCACGAACGATGCCGACGTAGCCGAGCGCGTCCGTATGCTCCGCAACTACGGAGAAGAGACGCGATACTTCCACACGATGAAGGGAATCAACAGCCGCCTCGACGAGTTACAGGCGGCCATTCTCCGCGTGAAGCTGAAGTACCTCGATGACTGGAACGCGGCGCGGCGCGAACGGGCCAAGGCCTATCGAGAACGGCTGGCCGGACTGCCCCTCACACTACCCGTCCAGGCCAAGTGGGCGACCGCCGTCTATCACCTGTACGTGGTACGCACACCGGAACGCGACGCCCTCCGGGAATACCTGCGCGAAAACGAGATTGGCACCCAACTCCACTATCCGGTGCCGATTCACCTTCAGCGCGCCTATGCCGATCTCGGCTACGCGCGCGGGGACTTTCCGGAGTCGGAGAAGGCGTGCGACGAGGTGCTATCGCTACCGATGTATCCGGAACTCGCGATGGAAGATCTCGACCGCGTCGCCGCCGCCGTCCGGGCGTTCTTCGCATAGCCGGAGTTCGCGCGGAACCGCTCAGAGTCCGCCGCGGGTCAACGCCGTGAACGCGAACCGCACACCCACCACCAGTTCAAACAGGACGACACTCGCCATCCGCACAAGGTCGACGTTCCAGATGCGTCCGGAGCGAATCCGTTGCGCGAGTTCGTGGCGGTAGGCATTGAACCGGCGGCGGCGGGCGACGTGTCGGATGGCCATGTTCTCGTACCGCGCCAGAATGCCCTCACTGACATAGCGCTCGGCCTTCATCACCTGCCGCCACGACGGCGTCTGAAGCTCGAACTCGCGGAGATACCGCTCGATTTCGGCCGCCTTGAGACCCAGCTTCCGCCGCAGATGCGCCGTGCCAACGCGCGGCACCTCGCTCAGCCGGCGCAACTGGGTCGACGCCGATACCAGCACGCCCTTGATCTCGTCGCGCGCCGCATCGCACCGCCCGCGCACATCGCACTCGGCCAGGCATGTCCGCGCTTCCGCCCACCTCTCCCGCAACTCCGCCAGCGCCTTCCAACGCGGGTCGGCCGGCTTCCGCGTGAGCATCCAGATCTCCTGGCCCTCGACGAAAAGCTTGCCGTACACGAACACACCACGGACAAAATCCCGCAGCCGGCGCGAGGCCAGCCGCAACACGCTCTCGCGCGGGTATCCGGGCCGGCGCGTCCAGCCCTTGAGAGGGAAGAGACCCGTCAGCATGGGATGGGCCTGCGTGAGCACGCAGTACCGAAAGTAGATGAACGTCCAGAACATCTGCCAGTAATGCTTCCTCGGCATCCGAAGAAGCACGTTGACGATGTTCTCCTTGCTGTAGAAAGTCTTCCACGCCTCGAGGTAGGAACGCCGCCATTCGCCGGGCGCAAAATTGGGGTGGCGAAAAGTCTCGTGAATACTGTCGAGATTGTTGAGGTCGGCATCCAGCGGCACGCCCTCCTCGACCATACGCTTGTGGTCTCGCGATCCCGGGAGGGGCGTCAGCATGAAAAACGCCGCCTGATCCACCTTGACGTGACTGCATAGCGTCTCGACGTCCCGCTGTACCGATTCGGGCGTATCATACGGAAAGCCCACGATATAGCCTACATAGACAGGGATTTCTGCCTCGCGCCACGTCGACGCCATGGCCGCGTAGTCGTCCGAATGATTATGACTCTTGGCCGCGGCGCTCAGATTGGCCGGATTGACGCTTTCCATACCGACGAATACGCGATAACAGCCCGCCCGGCGCGCCTTTTCAACGAAGTTCGGAATGCGATAGGCCTGCGTGTCGATTTGCATCATGAAAGACACCGGCATGCCGCGATCGCGTAGCGCGATGAGGCCGTCGAACAGCTCCTCCCAGATGGGATTCCGCGACAGATTGTCGTCCGTGAAAAAGAAGGCGCTGATGCCCTCGGCGTAGTTCTCTTCGATCGAACGCAACACACAGGCCGCCGAACGATGCCGCATTTTCCGCCCCTGCACGTTCACGATGGTGCAGAATGAGCAATTGAACGGACACCCTCGGCTGGTGTCCATGGTGGCCATGTCTTTCATGAAGAAACGACGCAGGTCGCCCCGCTCCGCGCGAGGCACCGGCGCGTTGGTCAGCGCCGGAAACTCCTGCACATCGTAGATGGGCTTGAGTCCCCCGTTCAGCGCGTCGCGCAGGATACCCTCGAGGACGCCATCGCCCTCGACCTCGCCCTTGACCAGCGTCACGCCGGCGTCGATCAAGCGCTGGAGTTCACGCGACGGTTCATCAAACATGGCCAGGATACCGCTCACGTGGAATCCGCCGATCATCACCGGAACGGCGCGCGCCCGAAAATCGAGCGCCAGGTCCGAGGCCCGCGCAAACTGATTGCTCTGAACACCCACGAGACCAACGACAACCTGCGTGTCGCGCCGTCGGTTGGCGCGCGCGATCCGACCAACGGGAATCGGCTCGACGGTGTCGTCATAGCATTCAACGGTCACCTCAACGTCGTCGCCGAGCGCGCCCGAGTCGGCCACCGCACGCGTCAACGACTTGAGACAGAGCAGCGTGTTCGACGGCAATACGCCGCGCCAGAACCGAAGCGTATATCCTTCGTCATCGTATTTCGACGAACGAATGTAGACTACTTTCAGCGTTCGCTTATGCATAGATCATGCGCCTTTCTTGCACCAGTATAGCACGTCGCACAGACGCTTCGACAATGGACCGCACAGCCGCCGCCTTGCGCCTCGCATCCAGCCTATGGGACTATTCTCGCCGCCAATCGATTCCGAAGTCGTTGACCATGATCGGGAGCCCGACGCCGCGCCATGAAATCCGAGGAATACGACATCATGTTCCGCGTCGAGGACCGCCACTGGTGGTATCTTGGCCTCCGAGGCATGATTGACCGCGTTCGCCGCTGCCATATCGCCCCCGGCGACCTGCGCGTTCTCGACGCCGGCTGCGGCACCGGCGCGAACCTCGTCGCCACTGGTCAATGGGCGCGTGTCGTCGGTGTGGATCTCTCACCCCGGGCCGTGGCGTTCTGTCGCAAACGCGACCTCGACGGTACCGCCGTCGGTTCGGTCACCCATCTGCCATTCGCTTCGGGATCATTCGATATCGTCCTTTCCATGGACGTGATTCAACACCAGGCGGTTTCAAACAAGGAAATCCCGATTCGCGAGATGGCACGCGTGCTCAGACCCGGCGGACTGCTCCTCATCAACGTGCCGGCCTACCAGTGCCTTCACTCATCCCACGATGTCGCCGTTCATCAGGATCGCCGCTTCACCCGCCCCGAATTGCTCGCCATGCTCCGCCGCAACGGCCTCGATCCCGTCGAGGCCACCTATTGGAACACGGCCCTGTTTCCCATCGCCGCACTCGTCCGGCTCTGGCGGAAGAAGCACCCGCCGTCGGGAAGCGATCTGCTCGACATGCCAGGCCCGCTCGCGTCCGCTGTATTGACGGCCATTCTCGCCATCGAGCGGCGCGTCATACGCCTCTTCCCCCTGCCCTTCGGCCTGTCCGTCTTCGTCGTCGCACGCCGCGTGCCCGCGTAGCGCGTGCCGTCAGGACGCCAGTTGGTCCTTGTACTGCAGTTCGTAGAGTCGGTAGTAGATGCCGCGCCGCGCGAGCAACTCCTGATGCGTGCCGACTTCCCGAATCTCACCGTGATGCATCACGATAATCCGATCCGCGTGTTGCACAGTCGACAAACGGTGCGCGATCACCACGCATGTTCGACCTTCCATCAGCTTACCGATGGCATCCTGGATCAGTGCCTCGGTTTCCGTATCCACGCTCGACGTCGCTTCATCCAGCACAAGGATCTGCGGATCGTGCGCCAGCGTCCGTGCAAACGCCAGCAGTTGCCGCTCGCCTGTCGAGATATTGGCGCCACGCTCGCCGACGTCGTAATCGTACGCGCCCGGAAGCCGCGCGATGAATCGCGCCGCGTTCACGTGCTCCGCGCATCGGCGGATATGCTCTTTCGACAGGCCCTCGTCCCCCAATCGGATATTGTGCTCCACCGATCCCGAGAACAGGAACACATCCTGAAGCACCATGCCGATGCGACGACGCAGCGAGTCCTTCTCGTAATCGCGCACGTCGATCCCATCGACGCGGATCGCGCCGCGCTGAACGTCATAGAACCGGCTCAAGAGACTGGCCAGGGTCGTCTTCCCGGCGCCGGTGTGACCGACAATGGCAACGCGCTCACCGGGCGTGATCGCAAACGAAACGTCCCGCAGCACCCAGTGGTCCGGTTCATAGCCGAACCACACATGGTCAAACTCGATCCGGCCCTCCACGCGCTCGCATACGACGGCGTCGGCCTTGTTGGCGATATCCTCCGGCGTGTCGAGAATCTCGAATACGCGTTCCGACGAGGCCATGGCCGCCTGCAGCATGTTGTAGCGATCCGCGAGCGCCCGAATCGGCCCGAACAAGCGATCCGCCCACAGCACATAGGCATTGAGCATACCGATGCTCGCCACACCGAGCATAATACTGCGCCCGGCCAGAATCTGGCGTCCGCCGAAATAGGTGATCAACGCGATGGCCACCATCCCGAGCGTGTCCACGGCAGGCCAGTACATCGCGAAGTAACGGATGAGCCGGAGCCACTCATCGCGATACCCCGCATTGCGCCGCCGGTATTCCTCGAAACTGCGCTCCCCACACCCGAAGACCTGCACCACGCGCATGCCGCTCACAGTTTCCTGCATGAACGCGTTCACGCGCGCGATTCTCCGCCGCATCTCCAGATACGAGGCCCGCGCATACCGGCTGAACAAGACGCTCACCAACAGAATCGCGGGCATCGTACTGAGCGTGATCAACGCGAGCCGCCCGTTCAGCCAGATCATCACGGCCAACGCGAACAGGATCGTCGCCAGATCGCCGATAATCTGGACCAGCCCGTCGACAATGCTCTCCTGGATATTCTCGACGTCGTTCGTCACGCGCGTCATTAGACGACCCACCGGATGCTTGTCGTGATACCGAAGCGACAACCGCTGCAGGTGACGGAACACATTCATCCGCATCTCGAGTACCGTCTTCTGCCCGACGTATGTCACAATCGCCGTCTGCGCAAATCGCACGAGCATCTCGACCATCATCAGGCCCGCCATCGTCAGCACAAACGCCGCCAGCCCATGGCGATCCCGTGTTGCGACGGCCTCTCTCCGCTCGATTCCCTCCCGCGAAACGCGATCTCCTGCGGATGCCGCATGGCGATCCCAGGCCGCCCGCTCAGGACTGTTGATGTACCGGTCGATGACGCGCATGTTTAGGAACGGCAGGGCCGTGCTCACCGCCGTTGCCACGAGCAACAACACCGTGGCCGCGATCATCAGACGCCGATACGGCCGTACGTACGCCAGGAGGCGCCTCATGAGATGCAGGTCGATCGGCCGCGCCTGAATCTCATCATCGTAATGGTACTCAGCGGCCATGTCGAATCACGTTTCCTCGAGTTCGTCTTCCAGTTGCTGGCGCGCATACATGTCGGCGTACACGCCGCCCAACGTCAAGAGCGACTCATGCGCACCGCGCTCCACGATGCGCCCGTTCCTGATCACGAGAACCTCGTCCGCGTGGCGAACCGTGGACACTCGGTGCGAAATGATGATGCTGGTGCGCGCCGCCATCACACCGCGGAGCCCCTCCAGGATTCGCTCCTCGGTATGCGTATCCACGTTCGAGAGCGCATCGTCCAGCACCAGTATCTTCGGATCGCGCAAGACGGCCCTAGCGATGGCCAGCCGCTGTTTCTGCCCCCCCGACAGGTTAATGCCGCGCTCGCCAAGGAGCGTCTCATAGCCCTCCTCCAGGGCCTCGACGGTTTCGCGGAACTGCGCTACCTCGCAGGCGTGGTCGATGGCCTCCTGCGAAGCCTCGGGCCGCCCCAGCGTTACGTTCGCCCGAATCGTGTCCGAGAACAGAAACGTGTCTTGCGGCACATAGCCGATAGCGTCGCGCAACACGCGCACCGGAATGCGCCTCGCATCTTCGCCGTCGATCAGGACGCGGCCTGCCGTCGGATCGTACTCGCGCGTCAGCAGCGCGACAATCGACGACTTGCCGCTGCCCGTCGGTCCAACCACGGCCACCGACTTGCCGGCCGGCACGTCGAACGTGACGCCCTCGAGCACCACGCGATCGCCGTGCGCAAACGTCACCGCGTCGAACGCCACCGCGCCCTCGACCGAAGTGATCTCCATGCACGTCCTCTCGTCATCTCGAATGGACGGCACCTCCGCGAAGATCTCATTGATGCGATTCATACTCACGGCGCCCCGCTGATACAACGTCAAGACCCAGCCGAACTCGACCAGCGGCCACACGAGCATCATCAGGCACACTGTGAATCCCATGAGATCGCCGAGCGACATCGTCCCCTCGATGACCATCACGCCGCCGGACCACAACACCAGCAGCATCGTCAGGCCTACCGCCGTGCCGATAAGCGGTCGCGCGAAGTTCATCACCATGGCCAACCGCATGCTCAGGCGCATGTACTCGGCGGACTCGCGCCGGAAATCGCGCTCCTCCCGATCCGCCGCGCCATAGGCCTTCACCACGCGCACACCCGCCAGGTTCTCCTGCGCCCGCGACGTCACCCGCGAGAACTGGCTCTGAACCCGCTCCGACTGCCGATGCATGTACATCACAAAACCGTAGACCATCAGGGACACCAACGGCATGGGCAGAATCGCGATCAGCGTCAGGCGGCCGCTCAGGTAGATCATCAGGGCCAAGCTGTATGGCAACCGCACCATATCGACCGTGCCCATGAGACCTGGTCCGATGAACATGCACACGTGATTCAAGTCGTTCACCGCCCGGGCCATGATATCGCCCGTCTTCACCCGATGGAAGAAATCCTGGCCCAGTTGCGCCACGTGCCGGAAATAATCATTCCGAAGGTCGTATTCGCACCATCGCGACGCGCCTATCATCAGCGTGCGCTGGTAGTAGCGCCCCACGCCCGTCGCCGCCGCAATCCCGATCAACACGCCGAAGTACACGAGCAGCCGAGTGGAACTCATCGTGCCCCGCTCGAACTGATCGACCACGGCGCGAATCACAAGAGGCGTCGCCAGGCCCACCAGAACAAACACAAACGCAAGAATCGCTCCCCCGGCGTACGCACGCCAGTACGGACGGTTGTACGCAAGAATGGTGCGGAACGGATGCCCGGGAACGGCCTTGTGTACCGCCATAGGCCCGCTCATGCCAGATCCGGCATCAGATCCGTGTCGAATCCCTGCACCAGCGCGAGGAGGTCCTCCGGCTTGAACGGCTTCAACAGGTACCCGTCCGCGCCGCATTCCTCGACGAGCGGCAAGCTGCTCGTGATCGGTTTCGCCGTCACCAAGTACACCTTCACATGGTGCAAACGGCTGTGCGACTTGATGCGGCGGCAGGCGTCCCAACCATCCATCCCCGGCATCGCGATGTCGAGGAGCACCGTCGAGTACTCCCCCGTCTCGATGCACCGCAGCGCTTCCTCGGCCGAGTAGCAGCACTCCACCGCGTAACCGTCACCTTCGAGACAGCGACGCATGAACACGAGAATCTCACCATCGTCGTCCACGCACAGGATCTTGCCGCCCACACCGTGCGCCGCGGGAAGCTCGCCACCGATGGCATGGTGAATCCCGCTCAGGAGACCACTCTTTCGGAAACCTCGGGTCACGCGCGCGGCCACGCGCGTGCGATAGCGGTCGTACACCTCTTCGTCGCTCGCGATGATCATGATCGGACGCTGGATCGCCGCGTCCTCGGCCAACAGACGATCCAATACGCCAATCGAACCGCCATCCGTCCCGGTGTCCACGATAATGCAGTCCGGATGGTACTTCTGCGCCAGCGCAACGGCATGATCGGGCCCCGTCGCATTGATCACATCCAGACCCTCGGAAAGCAGGATGTTGCGGACGTGCCCGCTGAGCGCGCGATCCTCCGTCACCAGCTCGATCACGAGATGGGTTTCGGCCATCGCGTGCGCCGCTTCCGGCGCCGGCCGCCCTTCGCCGTACCGGGACTTGGCTAGCATCAGCGAGAACCGGAACACCGAACCCTTGCCCAGCTCGCTTGACACCGAGATCCGATCGCCGTGCATCCGGATAATGTCCTGGGCGATGGCCAAGCCGATGCCCGTCCCGCCGTACTTGCGCGTCGATGAATCGTCCACTTGATAAAACCGCGTGAAAACCTTGTCCAACGCTTCGGAGGGGATGCCGACCCCCGTATCTCGCACCGCCACATCCACGGACACATCGCCGGGACGCAGCTCGATGGCCACCGACCCCCCGTTCCGATTGAACTTCACCGCATTCGACAGCAGGTTATTGAACACCTGGCCGATCTTCCCCTTATCGCCATCCACCAGAACCGGTTCCTCGGGCGCAATGAGCTCCAGTCGGATCTCCCGCCCGTCCGCCACCGGCTTCACAATCTGCAAGCTGTTGCGCGCCGCTTCCCTCAGATCGAACGTGTCGAACGACATCTCCTCCGCGCCGCGATGTAGCCGCGAGAAATCCAACAGATTCTCGATCAACGTAACCAACCGCTCGACGTTTCGCAGGCTGATGTCCAGGTACTCCCGCTGCGTGTCGTTGATCGGCCCCGCCTTCCCGTGGAGAATCATGTCCGTGTAGCCCATCACCGACACCAGGGGCGTGCGTAGCTCGTGCGACACGTTCGACAGCAGGTTGGTCTTCGTTTCGTCGAGGGTCTTTAGCTTCTCGTTGGCCTCGTACAGGTCTTCACGCGCCCGCGTCACTTCCGCCAACGACCTTGTCAGATTCTCCAGCAACTGACCGTTGCGGATCGATACGGCCACATGCGGCGTCAGTTCCTCGATAATCTCCAGGTGATGCCGGTTATAGGCGCCGGTGCGCCGCGCGCCAAGGCTCAGCGCGCCGATGATCTTGTCCCTCGCGTGCAGCGGCGCACACAGACAACTCCGGATCGCCTCCGGGAAATCCGCCGTGAACGGCACAGAGCCTTCGCGCAGGTCATCCACAATGAAGCTTCTGCCTTCCTGCAGCACCCAATCCAGGCAAACCCCGCGCGCCTTCGGTGGCTCGCCGGCGCCTTGCGCGCCCGGCTCCGGCCAGAGCTGACGAACTTCACGCCCCTCGCCCGATTCGGCCAACAGGGCCACCGACGCGTAGTCGAAGTCCAGTAGTTTCTTCATCTCGGCGGCGATACTCTCGTTGAGGAGCCCCGCCTCCAGACTCGAGCCAATCGCCCTCGCCATCTGGCTGATCACCGCGATCCGCTCCGAATGCTCCCGCGCCTCTTCCTCCAGAAGAACGCTCGTGGTCACATCGCGGAAGATGCCCTCCTCGCCGATGAACTTCCGGTCATCGTCGTACATCCGGTTCAGCGACACCTCGACACAAATGCCTTGACCGTCCCGGCGCTTCATCCACAGGCGCGTCCGCTCCGTGAAATCCCGCTCCGCCAACTCGTCCACGATCCGCGCATGATCCACTTCTTCGAGGAACAGATCCCGCAGGTTCTGACCCACCACGTCATCAAACTGCTCATACCCCAAGATCTCGAGACCCGCCGGGTTGATGAACGTGATCCTGCCGTCCCGATCCGCCTGACACACGCCGTCCCGCATGGCCGTGATGAGGCTCCGGTACTCTTCCTCCGACTCCCGCAACTGGCGGATGTTCTTCTTGAGGGCCAGCGCCATGCTGTTGAACGACAAGGCCAGTTCCTCAACTTCGTCGCCCGTCTCGATCTTCAGCTTCAGATCGAGGTCGCCCTGACGAATGATCTGCGCGCCTTCGTTTAGCAACGCGATAGGGCGGACGATATTCCGCTGGGAATGGCGATAGGCCACCACGCAGAAGGAAGCGATCACAAGAATACTGCCAATCAACGCGAGCATCGACCCGCGATTGATGTTCCGGTAAACCGCCGAAGCCGGCCGATACACGATAACGTACGTCTCTCCCCAGCCAAAAAGACGGTGATACGCAATCAACACATCGAGCGTCTCGCCACCCGTCTTGTAGTTCGAGAGTCGGAACGAGGCCCCGTTACGTTCCGGCGCCGCCTGAATACGCTCGGCCAACCGTGTGTCGGCCGCTTCGAGATCCAGCAGCGGCGTGTTTCCGTCCATATCCTCGCCAAACGACGAGAGGATCAGTCCCCCCGACATGCCATATCCCACCTGATATACGTCCACGCCCACGCCCGTGTCCGCGCCCGACGCCTTGCGCATCAGTGCGAACCTCAACAGCGAATTCACCCCCTGCACCTCGGAAACGTAGCCGATCGGCGCCCCCGTGTCCAAATGGTAAACCGGCGCCACGATCCGGGCCGTGTATCGAAACTCGAAAGGCACGTAACCGAAATCCACGAACCGAGGCTCACCAATGGCCCGCTGCCAAGCCGTGAGACGCGCTTCGCTCACCGCCGGACTTGGGGACGTGCTCAGAACCAGATTCCCTTGAACATCGTACAGCCCCACTACCGCCGGACCATCCGTCGCCTTCTCCGCTTCCGCCAACAGCCGCTTCTTCAGCCGCCCTGCATCCCCGAGCGTCTGTCCCGCCGCCACGCTGGCCAGCGCCCCATTGATCTCGGCATCGCGCGAGAGCGTCCCCACGGCCCGTAAACGCGCATTCAGCGCCAGCAAAAGACCCTCCGCGGTCTTCTGGGCTGCCGTGGAAAGATTCTGCTGGACGGAGAGTCGCTGTGCCTCGTGAGCAAAGGCATAGCCGATGATCAGCGCCAAGGCCATCGGCACGATCCCCACCCAGAGGATCGCGAACAGGATTTTGTGCTCGATACCGCCTCGCGGCGCTTTCTTCCGCATGCGAACCCACGGCCTGTGTTATTCCGCAGTGCGACCTCGGCCTATCAACTCGCGCACCTTCTCCAGCAACTGATCCACTTTGAACGGCTTGGCCAGGTACTCATCCGCACCACACGCGAAGATCCGCTCGATGTCACGTTCCTTGGTCAGACACGTGACCGCCATGATGGGCGTGTTGCGCGTCTGCTCATTCGCCCGAAGCGCTTTGCAGACGTCGAAACCGTTGAGTTCCGGCATGAGGAAGTCCAGCAGAATCAGGTCGGGATTCAGTTGCGCGGCCTTGAGGCCGACCTCCGTGGCATTGCTCACCTTGACTAGCTCGAAGCCCTCGTCCGCCAGCACCTTCTCCATCAGCGCCAACGCATCGGGGGCGTCGTCCACGATCATCACGCGCTTCCGGCCGGAGCCTTTCGCCCGCGGAAACATGTCATACTCCTCGCGGAAGCTGTCCAGATCCTTCTCCAAGATACGATAGTGTCCCCCCGGCGTACGCGACGCTTTGATCAAGCCCTGCTTGATCCAGTTCTTAATGCTGTGGTGCGTCACATGGCAGATCTTCGCCGCCTCAAACGTCGTATAGGCTTTCTGTTCTCGCTCTGTCACTCTGAAGATCCCTCCTCTGCTCCCACCGGCGCTCGTTGATCCCACCGCGCAACGTGCGCGCAGGAGACGGCAAATGGAGCAGTGCTAAAATTCACACAATGCACAGATTCTTGCAATATCATAGCCCCGGACCCTATGCTTTGTCAACTTCCTCGTGTCACAAATCGCTTTTTTCGCTCTTCCGCGACCCGAGCAAACCCGTTGAACCCCGCGATCCCACCCCGACATGTCCCTCGTGCTCATCACCGATCCGACGACTTGCCCGTGACCGTTTTCGGCGATTTCGCCCTCACCTCCGGCGTCACGCGTTGAGCCCGAGGCGCCTACGAAAAGAGCGCGAGGACCTCGCGGACGACGTTCGCCTCTTGAGCCGACAGGCCGGTCGTCAAGAGTTTGATCTGCCACGGATACAGTGACACCACAACGCGGAACGCGACGACCCACAGCGCCAGTGCGCACAGGTAGCCGCCCGTCAGAATGCCGCAGTACCGCCGGATCAGGGCGATACCCGCCACGCGCCGGGCCTTCCGAGCCTGGCGCAAGCACTCTCTCGGATCCGCCATGGTCGGCGTGGCACGCACCGCGATCGACGGTCGCGGAAGGCGCGAAGATGGGTAGATCGCACCGACAAGAACGAACGCGAGCAAGGCACCCAGCCAAACAAGAGTCGCCGACATTTGGGTGACTCCGTTGAGGCCACCGTCCCTTGTGAAGAAGCTCAGGACGCACAGCATCGCAAAGAAGAACAGCGAACCGGCCGCAAGGAACAACCGAATCCCGAGGGGATGAGGGATCGTCCAAGACCGACGGCCAACACCGAGCAACTTGCAGACCGCATATACGAAGGCGTAGAAGGCACACAGGCCCACCGTCGAGAAACTCGCCAGTCGCAGCGGAAATACGTAGCTTTGACGATCGCGCTCGATCCGGCCATCCCGGCTCCGCTCGAAGTCCGCGATCCGCTCAAGCGCGCTCCGAAGCTTCACCGTTTGTTCGACAAGTCCCGCCTCGGGCGCGCCGCCAGCCGTCTCCTGAAGGCGGATCCTCAATTCCAGCGCCTCGAGCTGGATCTGGGCGCCGGCAATTGCCTGAACGCTACCCAAGTCCGGGCTCGCCATCACACGGCGAGCCATGTCCTGCACTGTCATCAGCCACGAGTCCCAGTACTGCGTTTCCCCCTTCGCCATGTCCTCACGCGCGCGCGCGAACACCAGGTCCGCATACCGATATAAAGGCGAACAACAGGCATCGACCATGGCGCGCCGCAGTCGCGCGTACCACTCGCCATCCTGCGGCAATACGGAAGCCGGCCACGAGGGGCGAGGGAACGTCACGCTATCGCCACGGCTGTTCGTGCGCGCCACTAAGGCCAGCGACTCGGCAAGATCCGAGGGCCCCGGCGTGCTCCACTGAAGCGCGGCCGCCTCGAGATAGCCCGGCAGGGCATTTCTCGGCGGTTGTGCCCCGGCCTCGCGGAACCGTTCCCGCGCCTCCTTGAACTGGCCGCCGATGAACAACTGAACGCCGTACCGGATGGCCAACTGCGAGTTGTTGGGATCCAGCTTGTACGCTTTCTCATAGGCCGGCAGAACTTGGTCTTCATCCTCCTGCTCGGCCAACGCGGCCATGTACTTCGGCGTCGGCGACTTGCGGCGCTCGCCATCGATCTTCACCGCCGAACGCAGCAGCACACGGCCCGACTCCGGATACTGCGTAACCGCGGCGATGTAGAGGCGTTCCGCATCGTCGTAGCGAAGGTAATACTCGGAAAACCACAACATCGCGGCGAGCAACAGGCAGGCCGCCACCAATAACCGAAACGCCCGGCGGAGCCGCCGCGCCCCCACGGTGTCGCCCCCGGAACCGTAGGCCGGAAACTCAATGGCTGCGTGCTTACTGGGCTCGGTCAATGCATCCACCTGCTATCCGCCGAAGAACTCCTCGAGCGCCTTGAAGGTCCCCGGATTCGGACCGGCAACCATGCGCACCTTCGGAAGCGATTCCAGGAATGTCCGCCCGTAGTACCGCGTCAACACGCGCTGATCCAAGACCACGATCGCCCCGCGATCCGTGGTGCGACGAATCAGACGGCCGAAGCCCTGTCGGAATTTGATAACGGCTTGAGGCACCGTGTACATCATAAATGCATTCCCCCCGGCGGCCTCGATAGCCTCGGCGCGGGCCTGCAACACCGGTTCCGTGGGTACCCGGAACGGCAGTTTCGGCAGTATAACACATTGCAGCGCGTCGCCGGCAACGTCAACGCCCTCCCAGAAGCTATCCGTCGCGAAGAGCACGCTCGAGGCATCGCGCCGGAACCGATCCAGCAGTTGCGTCCGCGAGGCAGTGCCCTGTTTGAGCGCCGCGATACCTACATCGCGCAGTTCCGATTCGAGCCGCTCGTGCGTGAAGTCCATCGCGTAGAATGACGTGAACAGCACGAACGCGTGGCCCTTCGTGATGGCCAGAACGCGGCGGACCGCCTCGACGCAGGCATCAAGGAACTCCGGGGCATCCGGCGCCGGCAAGTCTTTCGGCACGCAAAGGATAGCCTGTTTCTGGAAGTCGAAGGGCGTCTCGAGCACCAGCGTCTCGATACGGCCCTCCGGAAGGCGATCCAGGCCCGTTCGCGACCGGAAATAGCCGAAATCGTTGCGAACCGTCAACGTCGCCGACGTCAAGATAACCGTGCTCAGCTTGGCGTAGACCCATTCCGCAAGGGCCTCGCCCACCTCGAGCGGACACCGCGCGAGCCGCACGATCTTCGGATTGTACGCCGAGATCTCGATCCAGCGGACGGTCTTCGGTTCGAGTGTATCGCTGGTAGCCTCGGCCAACACACTCGCCAAGTGTGCCAGACGGCTTCCGTACCCGGCCAACTGCGCCATCTCAACCACCACCGGCGACTCGGTTTCGCCCGCATTCGGCGGCACCTTCTCGAGCAGCGCGCGAAGCTTCACGCAGAACTCCGCACACCGCGTCAACTCGCCAACCGCCGGAAGGACAAACGTCCCGTGCACCGCTCGTAGGGCCGCCGACGCCAGCACGTCCGGCGTGAGCCTCCACTTGACATCCCGGCCCACCTGACGACACTCGGCCGCCGTCGCGTCGCGCACCGCCCCGAAAGCGGCCTCGACGGCCTCCCGTGCCGCCTCGAGCGCCGGCAAGAACTCGTTGTAGACCAGATTGTGGATCTCCTCGTAATCCTTAATCCGGACCTCCTGCGAATCCTTGGCGATCTTCACTAAGATGAACGGCACGAGACCGCGCTCCTTGCCGCCTTCGGTACGAACGAACCGGCCGAGCAACGCCAAGGCACCCAGGCGTGTCGCCTGCACGCCGAAATACTCGGTCGCCGAGTCCTCGATGCTGTGCGCCTCGTCCAGCACCACGCGTTTGTACGCCGGCAGAACGGCCAGCGACGTGAAGTCGCCCGTCTCCTTCTTTACGGCCACGTCCGAGAACAGCAGATGATGATTTGTCACCACCAGATCCGCCTTGGCCACCGCGCGCCGCGCCCGCATCACAAAGCATTTCTTGGCCTGGGCACACCGCATGCCAACGCAGGTGTCCACCTCGGAACACACCTGCTCCCAGACGTCGCGGCGTGGCACGAACGGCAAGTCCGACTTGCTACCATCCTCGGTCTTCTCAGCCCACTCGCCCAGCGCCCGCACCATATCGGCCGCATCATCGCCCACCAGCACCGCCGCCTCCGCCACCGCCCGCTCGAGTTTGCGGAGGCACACGTAGTTGCCGCGGCCCTTCACCAACACCGCCGTGAAGGGTTCATCGAGGCACTTCTGGAGCAACGGAATGTCCTTGTGGATGATCTGTTCCTGCAGGTTGATGGTGCGCGTCGAGATCACGACCCGCTCACGGTTGCGCACGGCCCACAAGGCCGCCGGCAACAGGTACGCCAACGTCTTGCCGACGCCCGTCGGCGCCTCGATGGCGGCGATGCCGCCGTTGTTGAAGGCCCGCGCGGCCGCCACCATCATCCGCTTCTGCTGGGGCCGCACCTCGAAGTGGTCGAGCGCGCCCATCAACGGCCCCGAAGGCGACAGGAACCGGCCCAGTTCTTTGACATCGAGCAGGCGTATGTCCTTCGGACGGAACGGCTCGATCACCACGTACACCCGGCTGATCGCGTTGTCCACAATGTAGCAGCCGTGGCCATGGACGCCGCAGATCGAGGCCACGTCGAGGTCTGCATCCGACGGGCCGAGGTCGCCCGATGGGTGATTGTGCAACACAATCTCGCCGGGCTCCACCGCCTCGAGCACCGCCGGCACCGCCTCCGCGTGACCGCGAGCGCAGACGCGCACGGATTCGATCAAACCGCCCGCATCGGCACGTGCGGCAAAAAAGACCTCGCGCCCGCCCGCCTCCGCGATGTCGTGGCGCATGACCTCCGCCGCGACCTCATGAATGCGGGTCGAAGCGGCTATGCCGATTTCTTCAGGCATTGGCAGCGTTGTCTCTGAAATGGGGCCTCTTTGAGCACGGACAAGTTGCGCGACAATGGCGGAAGGTACACGCCGCGCCCTGGGATTATGCCATGTCCACACGCCCATTGCGAGAGGAAGGCTGGAGGCTCCTTGGTCGGTTGCCGCCACACGTGCTACCATGGCGTCGAGGAGCGTTACACTCCGCGACAAGACCGGAAAGGAACAGACTATGGGCACAAGCCGCACCCTTGACCGCCGCGGCTTCCTGAGCCGCGCCGGGGTGTGCGCCACGGGCCTGATGGCCGTGGCCGGCGCATCGCCGCATACGGAGAATGTACGGTCCACATCCGCGCTGCCTACCGTGAATCTTGGCGAACACGCCGTCACACGCCTCATCGTGGGCGGGAATCCCATCGGCGGCTACTCCCACGCCACGTGGAATCTCTCGAGGCATATGAGCGACTACTTCACCGTGGACCGCACCGTCGAGTTCCTGGGCCACTGCGAGGCCCAAGGCATCAACACCTTCCAGTCGGATCCCAACGACAAGGTGCGGCAAGTGCTCGACGTTGTCCATACCGGCGACTCGAAACTGAACTACATCTGCCTGTACTCCGAGCAGTCATCCGGCCCCTCGTGGGACGAGGTCATGAGGTGCAAACCGATTGCCGTGGTCCATCACGGCGGCGTGACGGACTCGCTGTTCCGAGCCGGCAAAGCCGGCGAGGTGCACGACTTCGTCAAGAAAGCCCACGACCACGGCGTCCTCGCGGGCGTCTCGGCGCACAATCCCGAGGTCATCGCCCGCATCGCCGACGAAGACTGGGAAAACGACCTTTTTATGACTTGCATGTACCGCGTGACGCGCACACGCGACGAGATGGAGCAGGAATTCGGCTTCGCCACCGTCGATGAGCCCTTCATCGTATCCGACCCCGACAAAATGACCGCGGTCGTGCGCCAGGTCGACAAGCCCTGCCTTGTCTTCAAGATCCTCGCTGCTGGCCGGCGCGGCAATTCGGACGGCGAAGTCGGCCAAGCCTTCCAGTATGCCTTCGCCAACATCAAAAGGACCGACGCCGTCATCGTCGGCATGTTCCCCCTCTACCAGGATGAGGTCGCCCTGAACGTGGCCCATACCAAGAAGTACGGGCAGATCGGATGAACGCACCAGCCGAGCTCGCCCTGCCGCGCTCGATCCGGGGCGGGCGCGTCACAGCCCTGTGCCTGGCCATCGTCGCTGGACTGGCCTTTGGCTGTCATCACCTCGGCATTCCTGATGAGGCGGAACCGGCCACTGCATTCCGCGTACTCTCGCCGCTCGACACGTGCCGCATCAAGCACGGCCCCATCCACGTGATCGCGCGCGGTCCCTCCGCCCAAACCGAGCCACCCATTCTCGAACTCGACGGCGAACCCGCACGCTGGCAATCCTTCGAGGCCCCCGTGTTCGCGGCCGACCTCCCGGCCGGCACCGGTCTTCACACCGTCCGCGTCGGCGAGCGCACGTTCCAGGTGATGGTAGGCGAACCGCCCGAGGGCGAGCAGCACGACTGGCCGCATTGCGCCGCGCATCCTCGCCCTGGGAAAGGCAGCCGCGACTGCGCCGCCTGCCACGAAACCGCCTTGGCCGACGGGCGCGTCCGCCTGGGCCCCGTCGCCGGCTACACGGTGTGTCAGCCCTGTCATCGCGAAAAGGAGTTCACCAAGACTCACCACCATCCGCCCAAACCGGACGAGCGATGCGCCCAGTGCCACGCCGTCCACGGAACCACCCGCAAACACCTCCTGGCGGACAAACGCGACTGACGCGCCCCGCCTTGCGTTGGGGTCCATAACGAGCGCCCGCGCTACGGCTTACTCCGAAGGCACCGAACGGATCGCATCGACAATCGCGTCGACCTGCTCGTGGAGTCGCTCGAGGCTACCGTCGTTCTCGATCACCCAATCGGCAAGCGGGACTTTGCTCTCAGGCGGCGTTTGCGCGTCGATGCGGCGTTGAGCCATTTCGGCGGAAATCCCGATGTTCTCGACGAGACGCCGTATTCGCTCGGCGAGCGGACACACCACCACGATCAGGCCGTTGAGCCACGACTCGCGCGCGCCACCCTCCGCCAACAACGCCGCATCGATGATCGCCGCAGGATGCCCCTCTCCCGCCAGCGAGGCACAACGCTCGGCGACGACACGCATCAGCGCCGGATGCACAATGGCGTTCAACCGGCCCAGCGCGTCGCCATCGCGGAAGACGACCTCGGCCAGCCGCGTGCGGTCAATGGCGTCGTTCGCGAGAATCGCCGGCCCGAACGCATCGAGTACCGCATCCTCGGCCCCGCCGCCCGGCTCGAGCAACTCATGGCCGACCTTATCCGCATCGATCACGGGGATTCCCCGCTCGGCAAAACGCTTGCCGGCCTCGGACTTGCCGCTACCGGTACCCCCTGTTAGTCCATAGAGTTGCATCGTGTCGCCCGCCTCTATTGAGTATCGTTCTCGCGTTGGCAATACGCCTCGACCGCCGCGTCATAGCGCCCCTGCGCCTTGAGGATGGCTTCGACAAGCTCACGCAACGCGCCCTCGCCGCCGGCGCAACGCGTCACCAGGTGCGCCGCCGCCTTCGCCTCCGGCACGGCGTCCGCGACGGCCACGGCCAGTCCCACCAGCCGCAACGCGGTGAGATCAATGAAATCATCGCCGAGGAAGGCCATATGCTCGAGCGGAACGCCGTTGCGCGCCGCGATGTCTCGGCAAATCGCGCCCTTATCCTTCACGCGCATATGGCATTCCGCGCACCGCCACCGCGCGGCGAGCATCTCGACCGCTTTGCTCTCGAGACCGCTGACGACGGCCGAGCGCCCCCCGGCGAGATGCCACAACGTCAGCGCCGTAACATCGCGGACGTGAAACGAGCGGAACGGCCGGCCCTCGCCGTCAAACGGAATTTGGCCATTCGTCAGCACACCGTCCACATCGCACACGATCAACGATACGCTCTTGAGCCGATCATCGAGTTCCGCCATCAAGTGCTCCTCCAGCCTCCAGCCTACAGCCTACAGCCTACAGCCTACAGCCTACAGCCTACAGCCTGTCCGTCGCCTTCGCGTCAATCGCCTCGACGATCTTCGCCGCTACCTGTTTTGCGAGGAACTCGTAGCCCTCGGGTGTGAAATGCACGTTCTGTGGCCTCTGGAATTCGGCCAAGCGCGGCAAGACATAGCCGTACAGGTCGTTGGTCGGCACGCTGTATTTCTTCATGACCTTGTCCGCGATGGCATTGGCCTGCACCTCCTCGCCTTTGATGCGCCCGGCTGCACCGTCCGGGACCGGCGTCGTCGACGCCCAAATGAGGCTGGCGCCGGTAGCCTTGAGTTGCTGGACGAGCGCGTCCAGATTCTTCTCGTACGGCTCGGCGCTAACCTGCCACTCACCGGCCACATCCTTCTTGCCCTCCTTCAGCCGCTTGATGTCGTGGAGCCCCCAGTTGAAGTGAATGACGTCCCATTTCCCCGTGCCCAGCCACTCGGACAGCGATTCGACGCCTCTCGACGTCGGCCCGCCATTGGCCGGAATCCGCTGAAGATTAGCCTTGCCTTTGAGAAGATCGCGCGTGGGAACCGTGTAGCCGATCGAGATCGAGTCGCCGATGAGCAACACGCGCGGCAGGCCAGGATCCTCCGGCACGGCACGGAAGATGGCGCGATCCTCCTCAGCCAGCGGCTTCTCCTTGATCTTGGCCGGACGCCCCTGCGCCTCGGCATGGGAAGCCGAAACACCTATCAGGAGACTCAACACACCAAGGACAACCACGTGCGGTTTCACGGCACAACGCCCTCCTTCCCAATGCACGGGGTGCGGCGGCCCCGCCTACACCTCGACAATGATGTCGTCCAATGCGCGCTTCGGCACGTGGTGAACGCCATTCTCGTCGCGCCAGTATTTGATGGAACCGTCGCTACCGACCGCCTCGAGCACGACCGTCTCCTTGGGCTTGCCGAGCGCAATCACCAGGACGATGTCGTAGCGCTCGGGCAACTGCCACGTCGTACGGAGACCTTTGCGGTCAATCGAGCCGATCATGCACCCGCCGAGGCCCTTCTCGGCGGCTCCGAGCAGAATACTCTGGGCCGCGATACCATGATCGCAGCCCGGCGAAGCACTGGCCTCTTTATCGCACAAGATCGTGATATAGGCACTGGGCCGCTCGCCCGCGACGGGCCCCGGCCAGTCGCTCAGGTAACCAGCCCAGCCCAAGTGAGGGAATATCGCGACCGTTTGCTCGGTTGTGTTCGATATGACGAACCGAAGCGGCTGTAGGTTCGCGCCCGAGGCCGAGAATCGCGCCAGATCGACGAGTTCGCGCAACACCTCGGACTCGATGGGCTCCTCTTCATAGAACCGCCGGTAGCTTCGGTTTCTGAGAATGAGATCCCGGAGTGGCATGGGCTTTCTCCTGATTCGTCGGGCAAGAGCCCGGCCAATGCGTGTCGGTTTCGGTATGGCGTCTGCCTATTGTAACGGATACGGCAGACCTGAAGTAACTCATGGGGCAACCACGAAGCGGGAATGGTCGAGGAGGTCTTGCGCTATGGCGAAGCAACGACGGATCGTAGTCATCGGAGGCTCGGCCGCCGGCCCGAAAGCGGCCGCAAAGGCGCGGCGTATGGATCAGCACGCCGACGTTACCATCATCCAGAAGGACGCGGAGCTATCCATGGCGTCGTGCGGCTACCCGTACTACGTCGGCGGAGTATTCCATGATCGAAATGAGCTACTCGCTACACCCGCGGGCGTGGTTCGCGACCCGAAGTTCTATCTGAACGCGAAGGGCATTCAGGCGATCACCAACACCGAGGCCATGGCCATCGACCGGGCCGCACACACCGTCACGTGCACGAACCTCCTCTCCGGTGAGGTCCAGGTCGTGCCCTACGACAAGCTCGTCGTCGCCACCGGCGCCAACGCCGTCATGCCGCCGATTCCCGGCGTCGCACTCGAGGGCGTCACCGCCATGCAACGCATGCGCGACGCCGACTACCTGCGCAAACTGGCCGATGAGAAGAAGGCCAAGCGGGCCCTCGTCGTCGGCGGCGGCCTCATCGGCATTGAGACTTACGAGGCACTCCACCTCGCCGGCATGGAGATCACCGGCGTCGAGATGCTACCCCAACTACTCGCGTTCCTCGATTGGGACATGGCCAAGTTGGTCGAGAATCACGTGCGCAGCAAGGGCGTTCGCGTTATCCTGAACGACGCCGTCACCGAGTTCATCGGCCGCGACGGCCACGTCGTCGGCGCGCGCCTCCGTAGCGGCGGCGAAGTCGAATGCGACGTGGCGGTCGTCGCCATCGGCGTCCGGCCGAATGTCACGCTGGCACGCGACGCCGGCCTCGCCATCGGCGATCGCGGCGGCATTGCCGTCAACGAGTACATGCAGACTTCCGATCCGGACATCTACGCTGTAGGCGACTGCATCGAGGTGCCCCATCTCATCACAGGAGACCGTGTGCTGGCGCCGTACGGCGACCTCGCCAACCTCGAAGGCCGCGTGGCAGGCCAGAACGCCGTCGCCGGCAACACGGTCACGTTCCCCGGCACCATCATGACCGGCGTCTGCAAAGTCTTCGACTTCGTCGCAGGCGCCACCGGACTCTCCGGGGAGAAATCCAAGAAGGCAGGGTTCACGAAGGCCATGTCCGTCGTCGTTCCTGGGCCGGACAAACCGCACTTCATGGGCGGGAAACCGCTCGTGCTCAAGTTGGTGGGCGATCCCGACTCGGGCCGCATTCTTGGCCTCCAGTGCGTTGGAACGGGCGACGTCAGCAAGCGTATCGCCGCCGCCGCCATGGCCATTCTCGGGAAGCTCACCCTCGCCGACGTGGCCAACGCCGACCTGCCCTATGCCCCTCCCTTCTCGCCCGCGCTTGACAACTTGATTACGGCTGCCCACTGCCTCGAGAATAAGATGCTCGGGCGCTTCAAGGGTATCTCGTGCGTCGAGGTCAAGGCCAAGCTGGATGCCGGGGACGACATGCTGCTGCTGGATTGCAGGAGCCCCGAGGAATATGACGAGGTTCGCCTCGGCGTCGGCGAATGCCTCATGCCCTTGGGCGCACTCAGGAAACGCCTGAACGAGTTGCCCGAGGACAAAGGTACCGAAATCATCTGCTACTGCATGATCTCGCTGCGCGGATACGAGGCAGCCGGTGTGCTCGAGGCCAACGGCTACACCAACGTCAAGGTAATGGAAGGCGGCATCAGCGCGTGGCCCTTCCCGCGCGAGAAATAGGAGTTTGATATGGCCGGTATTCGTGTCGGTAACGCACCGTGTTCGTGGGGATCCCTCGAGTTTGACGGACTCGAGGGCGAGGCCATCGGCTATGCACAGATGCTCGACGAACTGGCCGAAACCGGGTACGCCGGAACCGAACTCGGTGATTGGGGCTTCATGCCGACCGACGCCGGCGCGCTACGGGCCGAACTCGACACGCGCGGCCTCACCATGCTCGGCGCCTTCGTACCGGTCGCGCTCAAGTACCGCGAGGCCCACGCGCCCGGAGCCGACGCAGCCGTCAAGGTGGCACGCCTCCTCGCAGCGGTGGCCGGCGATCCGAAACCGTTCCTCGTCCTCGCGGATGATAACGGCACCGTGCCTCAACGCACGGAGAACGCCGGCCGCGTGACGCCGGAGATGGCCCTGACCGACGCCGAATGGCGCGTCTTCGGCGAGGGCGTCGATGCCGTGGCCAGGCGCGTGTTCGACGAAACGGGTCTGTTGACGGTGTTTCATCACCACTGCGCCGGTTACGTCGAGACGCCCGACGAGATTCAGCGCCTGCTCGATCGAACGAATCCCGACAGGGTCAGCCTCGTCTTCGATACCGGCCACTATGTCTTCGGGGCTGGCGGCGGCAACGCCATGGATGGCCTCCGCCGTTTCGCAGGCCGCGTTCGTTACGTCCACTTCAAGGATTGTTCGCCGGAGATCGCCCAACGCGCCCGCCAAGAGAACTGGGACTACTTCGCCTCCGTCCGCCACGGCGTCTTCTGCGAGCTCGGCAAGGGTTCCGTCGATTTCCCAAGTGTGGTAGGATGGCTCCGCGGCCACGCGTACGATGGCTTCATCTGTGTCGAGCAGGACGTGCTGCCCGGCATGGGCATGCCCCGCGAGAGCGCGCGGCGGAATCGCGAATACCTGAGAAGTATAGGGCTATAAGCGAAGGTCGGAAGGAGAAGAAGTATGGCCGGCGATAGGGTACGAATCGGTTTGATCGGCGTGGGGCGCATCGGTCAGCTCCATGCACGGCACTTGGCCCATCGCATTCCGGGCGCGGAACTGGCGGCGATCGCGGACGTGAACGAAGCCGCCGCCAAGGAATGCGCCGCGCGCCTGGGTGTGCCGTGCGCCCTCGGCGACTACCACGAACTGCTCGATAACGCCGACATCGACGCCGTGGCCATCTGCTCGTCTACGGACACGCACGCCCACATCGTCGGCGAAGCGGCCGAGGCCGGCAAGCACATCTTCTGCGAGAAGCCCATCGACCAGAGCCTCGCCAAGATCGATCAGGCCCTGGCGGCTGTGAAGAAGGCTGGCGTCAAGCTCCAGGTCGGTTTCAATCGCCGGTTCGACGCGAATTTCGCCCGCATACGGCAGGCCGTGGCCTCGGGCGAGATCGGCCAGCCGCATATCCTGCACATCATCAGCCGCGATCCGGGCCCGCCGCCCATCGCGTACGTCAAGGTCTCGGGCGGCCTCTTCCTCGATATGACCATCCACGACTTCGATATGGCCCGGTTCATCATCGGCGACGAAGTCGAGGAGGTGTACACGGCGGCCGGCGTCATGGTGGATCCCGCCATCGGTGCCGCGGGCGACCTCGATACGGCGCTGATCACGCTCCGTTTCGTCAGCGGCGTCATCGGCGTGATCGACAACAGCCGCCAGGCCGTCTACGGCTACGACCAGCGCGTCGAGGTCCTCGGCAGTAACGGATCGGCCGCGTGCGACAACAACTATCCGAACGCCGCCGTGGTTAGCGATGCCGCACACGTCCGCCGCGATCTGCCGCTCAACTTCTTCATCGAGCGCTACACCGACAGCTTCATCACCGAGGTAACCGCGTTCGTCGACGCCGTACTCAACGACACGCCGGTGCCGGTAACGGGCGAGGATGCGCGCGTCCCGGTGGTCATGGGCCTTGCCGCGCGCAAATCGCACGATGAGCATCGGCCGGTCCGGCTAGACGAAATCGGGTAACCCGGCCGCGCTTACGCGAGCAGGTCTTCGTCGCTCGCCGAACAGACAAGGATCGTGGTAGGCCCCGGCATGAGGAAGCGCCGACACCGTTCGTACCACCACGCCTCGTCACCGGATTCCGGAATCTCGAAGCCGAGAACGATGCAGTCCGCGTCCGCGGACGTCGTCTTCAGCACCTCCTCGAAAGGCCGATCGGACAACACGACGTACGGCTCGGCATCGATACGAGCGCGCTTGATGAGATTTCTGAGATCGCGGAGCGTGCCCTCGCGCGCCGCTTCGTTGGCAACCTGGCGCAGCAAGCGTACGTGCGCGCCCCGCCATTCCCAATTGCGCGTGAGGAGGTGGGCCAGGAGCACCATGAGCCCGCCATTCTTGCGGCCACGCCACCACACGTCGACGCACTGGCCCTCGATCTCCGGCGAACGCCCGCTGGGATGAACGACGAGCACACTCATGCCAACGCGTTGCGCCAATCGGTAATGCTCGACGGCGCGGCGCACGCGCTCGACCTCGTCCGACCAACCGAAAACCACGAGGTTAGGCCGCAGAGGCCCCACGCCGACGATTTGGAGCACGGCCTCCATGCCATGTTCGAGGTCCTCATCGGCCACAACCACCGGGAACGCCCAGATGCCGCGTTCATCGCAGAAATCGGCGAGCTGTTTTGCAGCGGTCTTACGGAACCCCAGCCGCCCGCTCATCTCACCAACGAGTATGTTCGCCAGGAACACCACGCCCTGATCCGCCTCGATCCATCCGGCATAGCGCACCAGCGTCTCCCGTGTATCGGGATTTCCGGAAAATACGAGACACGTCGGCCGCCAGTTCCGCGAGGATTCGCGCATCCGCGCCAGACGAATCAGATTGTTGCGCGTCGCCTTGTAGACGAGACCCCACCGCGCATCGCCGAACGTCGTCCTCAACTGACGCCGTTGGAGATACCACACAAGGCCTGCGAGCAGTACCACCGCGCCCACGGCCTCGGGCGGACTGATGATGAACGCTACGGCCACGCAGCCGAGTCCGCCCGCGAGCGCCGTCATCCAGTTGAAATACCGAAAGCGCGGCCGGAATGAAGGATTGCCGCCCACGATTTCGATGAAGGCCGCGACATTCAACATGCCGTAGGTGTACAGGAAGAACATCGTAATCGTCTTGGCCACGAGGTTCAGCGCCTCGCCCTCGCCGGCGTTGCCGGCCCACACCAGCACGATGGCGGTCAACACGCCCGTAAACACCAGCGCTCGGCGCGGCTCGTCGCTCTTCTTCGCCCCTCGCGCGAATACGCCGACCCCCGGCAGAATCCGATCGCGAGCGACGGCCTGGAGCACGCGCGGCGCGCCCATGAAACTCCCGAGCGCGCTCGACAACGTGGCGGCGAACATGCCCGCCGTCACCATGAATCCCGCGCCGAACAATGCGTTTTGCGTGAGCACCAGATACGGCTTGTCAATCAAATCCTCGCGCGCGAACGCACCGCCGCACACAATGAGTTGGGCGATGTAGACGAGGAAACCGACGAACACGGCCGCGAGCACACCGCGAGGAATCGCTTTGCCCGGCTCTTTGAGATCGCCGGACATGTTGATGCCGGCCATGATGCCCGTCACGGCCGGGAAGTAGATCGCGAACAACCGCCAGAACGTATAACTGCCGCCGGCCGGACTCGCCGTATCCAGCAAGGTATAGCCGCGCGACCAATTCGCCGAGAACGTCTCGGGCGAGAACCGAAGTGCGGCCCCTCCGAAAAACGCGAGAATCGAGAGGCCAAGCGTCGCCATGATGACGTACTGCACGCGGATGGCCCAGTCCGCGCCGACCAACGTGATCACGAACAACGCGGCCGCCGTTGCGAGGGCGACGGTTCCGGTGTAGGGTTGCAGCGCCGGAAAGGTGAGCGTAAGCGCCTCCGTGAAACCGAGAATGTAGAACGGCACCGAGACGGCCTGTGCCAAGAACAACACGACACCGATGGCGCCACCGAACTCCGGGCCAAGCACACGCGAGATGAGGAAGTACGCGCCGCCGCCGCGCACGTCCATGTTAGTCGCGATGGCACTGGCCGAGAGCGAGGTGAACAGCGAGATCGACTTCGCGATAACGAGAATGGCCATGGCACGCAGGATGCCGGCCTGGCCGAGGACGAAGTCCGCGCGCATGAAGAGGATCACGCCAAGGATCGTGAGAATGCACGGCGTGAATACGCCGCCGAACGCGCCGAATCGCGCGCGGCTATTCTGCGAGTCCCGAACCGTCACAGACATTCTCCCGCGGACGTCTGAAGAGGGCTACCCCTTCATGCCCGTCAGTACAATGCCTTGCACAAAGTACTTCTGTGCGATGAAAAAGAGGACGAGGATCGGAATCAGGGCGATATTCGACGCGGCCAGCATGTAGTGCGGAAAGCTGCCGTAGATGCTCTGGAACATCCGCAATCCAATGGCCACGGTGTACTTCTCGAAGCTGTTGAGATAGATCAGTGGCCCCATGAAGTCCTGCCAATGCGCGATAAAACTCATCACGCTGATCGTCGCCACGGCCGGCGTCGACAACGGCAACATGATGTCCCAGAAGATGCGCAGATTCGAGCAGCCGTCCAGCCGCGCCGCCTCCTCGAGTTCCGTCGGGATCGTCATGAAAAACTGGCGCATGAGGAATATGAAGAACGCGCCGCCACCGAAGAAACTCGGCACGATCAGCGGTTTGAGCGTATCGATCCAGCCGAGATAGCGGAATATCTGGTAATGCGGAATCATCGTCACCTGGGCCGGCAGCATCATGCTGCCGAGGAGCACCACAAACCAGACGTCGCGCCCGTACCACCGCATCCGCGCGAAAGCATAGGCCACCAGACACGCCGAGAACACCTGGCCCGTCACGCAAAACATGCACACGTAGAAGCTGTTGAAGACGAAGAGATGAAACGGCAGGATGGTCAGGGCCTTCGGATAGTTCTCGAATTGCAGCTCATCCGGCCACATCTTCGGCGGCGAGGCGTACACGCCCTCGAGGCCGCTAATCGACGCGATCAGCGACCAGTAGAACGGCGCGATGAAGACGATCGAGAGCGTGCACAGCAGCACAATGGTCGTCCATTTCCACGCGCGCTCCTGCGTGGATCGCCGCTGGAACCATTTCAGGTTTCCGGCCTTGGCCTTCTGGCTACTCCCGTCTTTCAAGGCCAACATCACGACGTCTTCTCTCCTTCGTAGTACCCACCGGAAAACGGGGACTGACTCCGCCCGGCTTCCGTGCGCACGCCAGAGTCAGACCAAGGGATCGAATCCGATAGCGGCAGGCTAACCTTCCTCACGCCTTCAAGGGCGGCTGTCTGTCCCCGCTTTCCGGGATTCGACCTCACGACTTCTTCTCTCCTTCGTAATAGACCCATAACTTGCTCGACTTCAGGACGATCAGCGTGAAGAACATGATGATCGCAAACAGAATCCACGCCAACGCGCTCGCATAGCCCATCTCGAAGTGCTGGAATGCCTTCCGGAACAGATACAACACGTAGAACAAGGTCGCGTTGTTTGGTCCGCCATTCGTCATCAAGTACGACTGCGCGAATACCTGAAACGAGCCGATGATGCTCATAACCAGGTTGAAAAAGATCGTCGGCGTCAGCATCGGCAGCGTGATCGCGAAGAACTGGCGGATTTTTCCGGCGCCGTCGATCTCGGCCACCTCGTAGAGGTGCTGCGGCACATTCTGGAGCCCGGCCAGATAGATGAGCATGCCGCCGCCGGCGCGCCACAGACTCATGATGACCAGAGCCGGCTTCGCCCAGAACTCGTCGGCAAACCACAACGGCGGCCACGTGATACCGTTTCGCGTGAAGTAGGCATCGAGGCCCGGCACATGGCCGATGACCCACCGGCCCGCCGCCGTGATTCCCGTGAGGTCCAGCACATAGTTGAATCCGCCGAACTCGGGATTGAAGATCCAACTCCACATCATGATCGTGGCGACGCCTGCCAGCACATTCGGCAGATAGAAGATCGTCCGGAACAGCGAGATGCCGCGAATCTTGGCGTTGAGCAGCGTCGCCAGGAGCAGCGATGTAAGGATTCCGCACGGCACACTGATGATCGAGTAGTAGAATGTGTTATAGAGCGTCGTCCAGAAGAAGCGATCCTCGCTGAAAATCCGCCGGAAATGCGCCAGGCCGACAAACGCGGCGTTGCCCTGGAAGCTCGTGATGCCGTTCCACTTGTAGAGCGACAGCATCACCGAGAACACCATCGGCCCGAGAAGGAACAGGAAGAACCCCACCAGCCACGGCCCCGCGAAGAGATAGCCTTGCAGGTTCTCGTGCCAACGATAGCGCTCGCGGTGGCGGCGGCTCATGGCTCGTCCTCGATGGGAAATACGCCGTCGATACGTATATTCTCCGCCATCTGCTCGACGCACTGCTCCGGCGTGATCTTGTTGAGAAGCAACTGCTCGTATTCCGGCAACATGACATTGTTCATGGCGTCCCACTTCACCGAGATCGGTTGCAGGCGCGAGTACTCGAGGGCGTCGATGAACTTCTCTTCGCTCCAGCCGTTGTCGGGATTCATGAACGAACCTTTGGCGGCCTTGAGCGCCGGAACGCTGCGGATGTACTTGCCGACGATGGCCTGGGCCTCCGGCGTGATGCAGTGCTTCATGAACCGCCAGGCCGCTTCTTTGTGCTCGCTCTTGTCGAACAGACACAGGGCATCCCAGGTCACGCGCGTGAATCGCTCGCCCCGCGGACCGTAAGGGATATGCACCACGTCGAAGTCGATCCCAGCAGTCTTGAGCCCAGGGCTATTCCAGGGCCCGCTCGCCGTCATGCCGATCCGGCCCGTCATGAACATCGCGCCCTCGGAGGCGCTTGGAATCTCCTGAATCGACGGCGATACGTGATAGCCAAAACGGAGATCCTGATAGAAGCGCGTTGCCTCGACGGCCTGCGCCCCGGTAAAGGCCCAATCCGTCCGCGACTCGTTCAGGTAGTCCACGCCAAAACCGAACGTCCACGGCAGGAAGTAGATCCAGCCCGGTAGCGAGAACCCAAACGTGTCCAGGCGGCCGTCGCCATCGAGATCCCGCGTGAGCTCCTTTGCCTTCGCGATAAAACCGTCGAAATCCCAGTCATCCTCCGGCGGCTCCACCCCAAGATCGCGGAACATCTCCCGGTTGTAGTACACAAGCACGTTGCCGCCCCACACCGGAAGCCCCATCACACGGCCCTTATACTTGAAGCTCTCGACGATGGTCGGCCAGAACGCTGTGTCCCAATCCACCGGCGCGTCCGGGCCGTACACCCAATCCGTGAGATCCGTGAATTTGCCGTAGTTGGCGTACGCCGGAAACGGCTCGTCCTGGATGAGCATAATATCCGGTGCGCTGTCCGCCGCAAGGAGCAGGCGGATCTTGTCATCATACCCGTCCGGGATATAGTTCAGTTTGATCCAGACATCCGGATTCTTCTCATGAAACAAGTCGACGATCTCGCGCCACATCCCCCACTCTTCGTAGCTCCCCCAGAACGACAGTTTGACCACGGTCGCGTCCGGATTTGGTGGCGTCGCCACCTCGGGTCGAAACGCCGTCATGAGCACGGCGACGACCACATACCCCGCCAAGACAAACTTGATGCCACTACCGCTCACCAGGTGTTCTCTCCCAAATCTGCAGAACCCACCGCAGGCAAGCCATGATAGGGCGCATCCATGGCCGTTTCAACCCGAATCCCACGGGCGAGCTAGGCTCTCGTCGCCCCGCCAATCCCGTCAACACGGTCAGCACGGTCCACGCCCCTCGCGCCTACTTCGGCCGCACCACCGGTTCGCCCCACTCGGCCCAATCGCAGGTATAGGAACCGTCTGCGTCCGTAATGAGCGACAGTACCACTGGCCGGTCCGCCCACGGTGACAGGTCGCACTCGAACCGATGCCACGCGCCCGGCGCCACCTCTTCGTTGGCCAACTCGACGCCGTTCGCCTCGACGCGGAATATGACGCCCTCGGACTTCGCGCCGTCGCGGATGCCGACATACGCTTCGAACTGGGCCGCCTCGATGGGCAACGCCATGGGAAGGTCGATCACGGTACGGCCGTGATCCGGAGGATGGGCAAACAGGCCGTCGCGCTCGATGCCCTCGACGGCGCTCTTCTCGCGGCGGGCGCAGGCATGCGGCGGCCTATCGAGTACCATGCCCGTATCGCTGACGAAGGTCGTCGCAAACGACGCCGACGCCACGTCCAGCGGCAGCACAACGGCCGCCGGCACCTCCGCCATGAGGTACACCGCGCCCGGAAACATCGCCGACACCGTGTACCGCGCGCCGTCGCGTCGTATTTCAGCGGGCTGATCGCCGGAGAGCGCCAGCGTCCATTCACCGCCCACGATGACCATCTCGCCCTGTACTTCGTAGTCGCGCTCGATACGCGGCTCGTACCACCGCGCCCAATCGTAGCTCGGACTGCGCTCAGGCCCTGGATGGACGGTGAGATCGAGGGTGATCTGCCGCCCGGCGAAAGGCGTCAGGTCAAGGGCGAGGCGTTCCGGCACCGCCGTGGCGTTGTGCACTTCGCGTTGAACGCACTCGTCGCCGGCGGTCACCGACACGCCATAGGTGACGCCGTCGGTCCGGTCCGGCTGCACGGCAGCGGATTCCATGGCCACGTCCGCGACAAACTCGAGCCGGCCGCTGTCCGGTAGGTCGATGGTGAAGGTCGCCCGCGCCACACCGGATCCGGCCACACGCCAAGGCGGATGGGCATGAAGCGCGCGGCCGCTCGGCCGAAAGAAGGCGCCGTCCACGGAATCGAGCGGCCCCGAGACCGTCTCCGGCGCACCGCCAAACGGCTCGGAACGGCACGTGGCGTCGAATATGGCCTCCGTCAAATCGGCCACGATAGTGTCGGCGTGGCGCGTGCACACTACGGCCATGTCCTCGCGCTTGGCCACGAGGATAGGAACCACGCCCTCCGGCACGGCCTCGACATGGAACGCCTCCAGGTCTCTCGGCTTGATCGAGTACGGATACCACCGCGCCGGATCCAGGCCGAGCAGGGATTCGGCATCGTACACCTGCCAGCCCGGAATCGAGCCGGGCGCGCGGACCTCGGACACGCCCGATACCGTCCGGCTGATCTCGCGGCTGTTCCACACCAAACGCCCGTCGGCCATTCGCGCGGCGCGCGATCCATCCGTCATCGTGAACGGAAACACGACATCTTCCGGCCATGGCCCGTCGAGATCCGGTTCCGGCTTCGCTTCGAACCAGAAGGCGGCCTCATCGTAGAACTGCTTCGAGAATCCGCCGGGATTGGCGATCTCGGCGAGATCCGGTTTCAGCGTCGGAATGACGCCCCAGTGCTGGTAGGCCTCGTTCCAGGCGGCATACAACTGGCCGGACGTTGGCGGCGCGCAGCCGAGATAGCCGTAGATCCGCGTATACGGCCCGACCAAGTACGACGACACGGGATGGGCCATCTCGAGCGAGGCCCGGTCGTAGGTACCCTCGGAATGGTTCATGCCGAACGCGTGCCGCTGGGCAAAGGCCTCGTACCGGCACGTGACCTCGTTCAGTCCTTCGCCGCTGATCGCGACATCCGGCAACGCCTCGCGCAGTTCCTTGTGGATCAGCACATTGCCTTGGATCATCGACAGGCCGTCGATGAGGCCATTGTGATCGTTGTAGATACACAACGTTTGGTCGAGGTGCAGCGCATCGACGCCAAACGCCGCGCACAACTCCGCCATCCGGCTCACGAACAAGTCGCGCCACGGCTTGTACGCCGGATTGATGTACGCGAACTTGATCACCGGATCGGCACGTTCCCAGAGCCACCACTCCTTGTCGTGGCCGCCCCACGGACTCCGCACCTGGTACGGCTCGAACTGGGCGTAGAGCGCGTTGAGCGGATCGCAGCCGAAGTAGTTCACGTGGAGCATCACGCGATAGCCGAGATCATGCGCGCGCTCGATGAACGGCCCGAGCGTGTCGAAGGGCTCATCGTATGTTGGGTAGTCGCGGTCGTAACCGGCCTTGCGCCACGCCGGAATGTAAAGCAGCGTCTGCGCCGGATCGAGGCGCGTGGCGAGCGCCTCGATGGTCTCCGTGTCCATGCCCATGATGACACAGCAGCGAATGTCCTTGACCCATGCCGGTTGCTGCGCCGCAATGGGCGTCGGCCGGAAGTGTTCCTCGGCCCACGCGCGATACCGCCGCGCGGCCACGCGCCAGTCGCCCTCGTAGGTATCGAGCCGCCACTTCACCGAGCGGCAGGTGGTGTGATCGTCGAAGGGCGCGTAGTTCATCGATGTCAGGCCCAGCGCCCAGCCGTCCGGCGTGCGCGTTACCTCGAGCCGCTTGTATTGGCCCTCCGCATCGTCCGCCCAAACGTAGAATCCACGGCCATCGCCCTCGACGATAACGAGTTGCGCCTCCCAGCCGATGGGATAGTCGAACGTGCGGACCGTTCCCGGCGAGGTGCGCTCGAGCTTGATGCCCGAGTAACCCGGCACGAGGATGTTCATATCCAGAGGAATGCGCCCGATGGACCACTGCACGCCCCACACGCCCGGCTCCGGCGATTGCGCTTCTTGGGTGATAACGAGATCGCTTGTCGCCGCGTCGACATCGAACGCGCACGTGACGCTGGCCCCGTCGAGGCCATCGAAGCCGACGTACTCGCGCGTGCGCGGCGCGCCCGTCACGGAGCCGATATCCGTTGCCCAGTGGTCGCCGCCTACGCGGTGAATGCCCACACCGGCGCGCATCGGCCCCGGCGCGACGAACACGTTTCCTGCAGCATCGCGCAGCGCTTCGAGGCCGTGTTCCGCGAACGTGGCCGCGAATCCCTCCGTCGCCACCTCGTAGGGTTCGGCCATCGCGCCGAGGGCGTACAATGCAAATGCCGCGCCACAAAGGATCCTGTTCATTCGCAAGGTCGTCCCGCTCTTGCCACTCCGCCGTCTGATTTTGGTTGAGGCCACGCTGTGGTCAGTAGGGTCAATGGGGTCAATACGGTCCATGGTCTAGCCCGCCCTATCTTGGTTGCGCCCAACGGCCGCGCTGTGATTGCGGCTACTTCGACAGGCCCGGAATCCGGATCTTGGCCAGGTAGATACTGGCCTTGCCTTCGTGCGACGAGTAGTAGCTCATCCACAGCAGGCCATCGTGCCAAACCAGGCCCGGATAGCTCGTGTCGCCGCCACTCGGTAGCGTCAGTACCGGCTCATACGAGTCGCGCGTCATCCTGGCGAGCACCGTCTTCGCGCCGCCCGGATAGTACCGGCTCGCGCCCCACAGCGATCCGTCCGGCAACTGGATGAAATTCGGCCCGCCGAACCGGTGCCCGGTCTGATGCCACGTCCACTCGGTATAAGGCGGCATGCTCGTGCCGAGCCAACCCGTCGTGTCGCCTTCTTCACGACGCACCATGGCCATCATCTCGTCATTATCGAGGAACCGCACCGTCGTTTCGTTGGGCCGATCGTGGAGTTCGCCCCACGGCACGATTTCGTCATAGTGGAGGCCATCCGTCGTCACCATGAGCCGCACGTTCGTATGCTTCTTGCCGTCCGGCTCAATGGTGAGAAGACGCGTGACGCCATAGCCCTTGTCCTTGTGCCACGTCACGCGCCACAGCCATTCGCCTTCGCCCAGGATACGCTGTGTCGGCGTCCACTCGACGCCATCCTTCGAGAACGCCACGCGCGGCTGGCGGCCCTTGTACTCCTTGCCTTCGTACACCGAGCCGCCCGCGAGCATCATCAGCCGGCCGTCCGGCATCACAGACAACTTCGGATCACGGAGGTCGATGCCCCCCTCGGCCAAGAGCGCCATCGACTCCCACGTCTCGCCATCGTCCGACGCGATGATTCGGATCGTGCCATCCTCGCCGTAGACGTGGCTCTCGCCTTCGCGGAAGGTGCAGAACCACTTGTCCTGAAAACGGATGAGGTCCGTGAACGCATTGTACTGGCCCTGATTCCAGATCATCTTCACGGAGACCAGTTCCGGCGTGTCTTGGGCAACGGCCGCCCCGGCCACGAGCAACCCACACAGCACTGCCGCGAGTCCACACATCAATCCAACGCCATGCATGCCCTATCCCTCCGTACGGTTTTCGACGGTCTCAGCATAGCGCCCCTCGTCGCCGCCTGCAAACCATCGACGCGTGTCCTTGCCCCGCTAGTCGGCATCCAACGCCACGCCGAGTTCCTTGAACTGGGCCGCCGCGTTCAGGAAATGCGCGGTGATCCAGAATACCGTCCAGTCTTCGACATAGCCGCCGCGCAAAGCGAACACGTCGGTGACTTCGCCGCGCTGGGCGTAGTTGGTGTGCTGCGGCTGCTCGCCTTGGCTACCGTACGGATCGATCAGTTGGCCGCAGCTCCGGAACATGACCACGGCCAGCCGCTCGAGATCTTCACGCCCGAGGATCCGCCCGAGGCGGTACACGTCCGGCGCAATCAGCACGCCGTACACGTCGATGTGTTGGTTCTGGACGGACACCGCCGTCCAGCCGCGCGTCTTGAAGGCGTGATCGCGCAACCGCCCCGGCGGCAGGTCGATATCCCAAACGACGACGTAGGTCAGCGCCACATCGCAGGCGTGTTGCGCCCACTCGAGATACTCGGCCTTGCCGGTGGCCTCGTATAGCGCCACGAAGCCTTGGAGCGCTGCGAAAGCGCCTTCCTTGTCCTCGCAACTGGCGTCGAGCGTGCCGCCCCAATACGGCTCGCGCATGGACCGATGCCGCTCGGCGTACACGCGCCCGGCCTTCTCGGCGGCTTCGAGGAACCGCGCCTCGTCGAACAGGCGCCCGCCGGCACACAGCGGCGCGATGAAGAAACCTTGATCGGTCGATTTCGGCCGCCAATCATCCGCGAGAATCCGTTCGGCATGGAAGGCACACGCCTTGCGCAGGAAGGCCTCCCACGCGCCGGTATCGCGGCCGGCGGCGCGTCCGACACGGATGGCGTTGGCCACGTTCAGCATGGCCTGGCCCTGCGAGAGCGGCTCGTCGTGGCTCCACGCACCGGAATCGCAGTCATACCACGTGCGGAACCCGCCCTCGTAGAACGCCGCGTTCGACAAGAAGTCCAGCGACTTCTGGGCCATGGGCAACGCCTCGGCATCGCCGAGATCCTCGGCGAGAACCTGTAGCGCATAACCGGGCGCGGCGGCTTGGCCGCACCAGCCCAGAACGAAGATCGGCCGATCGGGGAACTTCCGAAAACCCGCCGCCGTATCGGTCTCGAGCCACCGCGTCTTCGCGTAGCGATACTTGGCGCGGATGATCTCGGCGAAAGACGGCAGGCCGGCGAGCTCGTACGGCGAGAAGATCTTCATCGAGGCGCCCACCGCCCGCTGGAATGCCGATCCCTCGCGCGCAACGGGATAGGCGTCAAGAAAGAAGGTCTTCTCGATGATCGTTCCCGGCGGCACGTCGAGATAGGCGTCGCCGTACGGCAGAAAACCCGGTTGAAGCGCTTTGATCACACTACGCCGGCCATTCGACGCGCACGGCCCGGACATCAGCACGAGCTCGGTAGCATCCTCGCGCGCGGCTACGCCCAACGACCACCACTGGTCGCGGAGATGCGCACACGGCGTCGGCGACGGCAGCGAATGCAACGCCGCGCCACGAAATTTGTCGGCCTGCGCCCACTCAAAACACGCGAAGGGCATCGGAAACCGGTGCTCCTCGAACAGGCACTCCTCGCCCGGCGCTCCGGTGTAAACCGGCGTCTTACTGCTCCGCGCGCCGGACGGATTCCCGTAGTACAGCACGCCCGGCATCACGACACGCGGGCCGGTGCCGGGCGCGACAAACCGCACGGAGAGCGTGGCGCGCTCCGCCGTCTTCTCGCCTTCCCAAACGAAGCGGCGCGTGCACCGGACGACGCCGCCCTCGACGCGGTACGCATCGGAGAGGCGCCACGGGCCTGACGGCGTCTCGACGGTACCGCGCAGGATCGTCCACTCGCCCACCTCCTCGATTTCGGCAGGGCCTGCGTGAATCCAATCGGCCGGCCAGCCGTCGCGCCAATCCGTGGCGACAGACCACAGGCCTTCCTCGGGCGATGCCAGCAAGACCTCATCGCCGGCGATCAACCTAACCGCCCAGGAATCCCCCACGCGCTCGACCTTGAACTCGGCAGCGGTCGGCTCGTCGGCAACGGCAGTCGAATTCATGGCGACCACTCCTACCAGCAGGCACAAGGCAGCCTGTGCCACACAGCAGCCTGGCGCTCTCACGGCTTCTTCTCCTCGACATGCCTCTGGAACATGACCTTGGCCTCGTCCCAGAACCCGGGCGCTTGAGCGTGCTTCATCAAGGGATTGTTCAGGATGCGTTTCGGGCCACGCAGGCAATTGTAGGCCGTGTACACCGACGTCGGCCGGCACGTGTCATCGATGAATCCGACGGTGAACAGGGCCTCGGCCTCGGTACGGCGGGCGAAGTTGACCGCGTCGAAATAGCGCGAAACCTCGAGGATTTTCGGATCGGGCTTGCCGTCGGCATCGCGCGGCACCAGCCCCGGCCAACCGTTGATGTGGCCGGTGTGATCGCACATGGCCGGCACGTTGGCCGCGAAGGCTGTCACACGCATGTCGAGCCCGGCCGCGACGATGGCCTGGCCGCCACCTTGGCTGCTGCCGATGACGAACAGATCCGCGCCGTTCCACTCGGGCTGCGCCGTGAGGAAATCCATGGCCCGCATGAGCCGCAGGTACATACCGAGGAAGTAGCAGGCCTCGCGATCCTCGCGGCCCCGCTGCCGGTAATCGCTGAGCGCGCCCTTGTCAAGCTCGGAATAGAACTCGGCCGGCTTGCCGTTCGGTATGCCGTGCGCATTGATGTCGAGCGCCAACATACCGAGGACCGCGTAGTCTGCGTGCAACTCCGAGCTGCGGACACCGGCGCCGTGGACGAAAAGGATCGCCGGAAGGCTCTTAGGCGCCGCACCGACCGGCCGCGCGAAATAACCGGACACCGGCGCGCCGCCCAGGCAATCCGCCTGCAAATCGAAACACGCGACGCCGTCCTCGGGCGACTCGATCGGCACCAGCACCGGATTCATCGGCACGGCATCGAGCGCCGCCCGCTTCGCCGCCCAGAACGCATCGAAATCCTCCGGGGCGTCCATTCCGGCCTTGATCTCGAGCGGATCGTATCCGGCTGCCGCCATCGTGTTATACGTCTTGCCGTCCGGCCCCTTGAACGCGACGACACACCGCAGGAAGCCAGGATGATCGAGTTGGCCCGAGATGGACGCGCGCCCTTCCGCCACGGCCACGGTCGCGCGCTCGATGAGATCTTCGCCATCGTTCGAGAGCACACACTCGACCTGGCCCTCGGCCGCCGGCGAATCGCCCACCTTCAGCGCAACGTCAAACCGGGCCGTCTCGCCGACGTGGTAGAGCGCCTCCGGCCGGTCCGTAACCGCGCTCAACTGCACCGCGTCCTGCGCATAGAGCAGGGCCGAGAACACCAGGGCGAAAAAGACAACGGAGGTGCGCAAACGCTTGGACATGGTTCACTCCTTACGTTGAGGTCCGCGTAAAACGGTTACTTGGACTCCGTATCCTTGACGACACCGACAAACACGACCTTGAGACCTCGGCGGTCATTGACCACGCACGTCCCCGGTTCGAGGTAGGCGACGTCCTGCAACTCGAAGGCCGCCTCGCCCGCCTCGATCGTCTTGCTGTCGAAATCCGGCGCGATGAGGTAGAACGCGCGTCCGTGCGAGTTCACGACGAACTTGCCGACATCAGGCAGATAGTCGAGGCCCTGGATACCGTACGGGCACTTGAAGTCGATGGTGTACGCAGCCACGCGTTTGAAGGATTCGTCGAACTCGACGATGAAATCCTGGTGATCGTTGTCGAAGTACGACTCGGCCACGTAGAAATGGCCGTTGTAGTACGCAATGGCACCGGCGCACACGCCGAAGAACTCGCCGATGTCGTGCTCCGCCACCTTCTCCAGCGTCTCGGCGTCGTACACAAGCACCCGGTGAACCTTGGTGCCCTCCTTGCAGCATTCCGACGCCGCCGCGTACACCTTGCCATCGTGACAGGCGATCCCGCCGTGGTGCAGCGTCAACTTGCCGCTCCGGGCGATCAACCGACCCTCAATATCGTATTTAACGAGCTCGTACGTCGACTGGACAAACACGTGCGTGCCGTCCGTCGCGATCCCTTGTTGGACACCGGTCGATACCGCGAAACTACGCCCAACGACCAGCTTCAACGGCCTCGCCGCATCCTCCGCGCACGCACACGCGGCCAACGCCACCAGACACAGCCCTCCCGTGGAAACGAAGTGAGGCCCCATTGGCGTTCCTCCTCTACTCGAGCTCCTTGATCCGCAGGTTCCGGAACCACAGAACGCTTCCGTGGCCGCAGAACCCGAGCCGGCCCGTATCCCGCTTGAGACCCGGATGATCCTTGTGATCCATCGGCCCGTCCGCCGTGGCCTCTTCGAGGTCGGCATCGACAATCGTCGTTCCGTTCAGATTCACGGTGATATGCCGGCCCTGCGCGATGACCTCCTGGTAGTTCCACTCGCCCACTGGTTTCAAGAAGCCGCGTTTCGCCGGCACAATGCCGTATACGGAACCGTGGTATTGGTACGGCTGAAGCTCTCGATACTGCTCGGCCGTGTTATCCAGAATCTGGAGTTCCATACCATCGTACGCGGCATGGGCCGGCATGGGCACGCGCACGGCCAGGCCGTTGTTCGCGCCCGGCGTCAAGAGAAACTCGAACCGCAGGATGAAGTTGGCGTAGTCCTTATCGGTGTACAGGTTTCCACCGGGCTTACACGCGAGCAGGCCATCCTCGGCAACGTAGCCCGTCGTATCGCCCTCCCAGCCGGTGAGGTCCGTGCCGTTGAACAGCGGCGTGAAGCCCGTATCATCCGGCGCGGCCAGCGGCGGCGGAAACACCGGCGTCAACTCGCCGTACACCTGCAACTCGACGACGTGCACCGCCTCGTTGATGCTGTTTTTGAGCACGTTAAGGCGGACGTACCGAGCGTCCACGACCGCGAAGGTGTGCAACACGCCCTCGGCCGAGGCGTCTACGCCGTTCTGACTCATATCGGCCGCCAATGTCCAGTTCTCGCCATCGGTCGAGGTCTCGACGGTGTACTGATAGTACCGGCCGTCGCCCCAGTAGAAGATGGGGCGGACGCGGTTGATGCGCACGTTCTCGCCAAGATCTACCTGGAGCCACGATGGCCACGACGCGCCGAACCAGGCGCTTTCCTGCGAGATGGTACCGTCCACGGCCTGTTCCGGCGCGTGATCGCCTTGCTGCTCGACCGATGTCGCCACGGCCTTGCCGAGGGCGAGATTGAATTCGGCCGGAATGCCAAGAACCGTCAAGTGGGCTTGGATCTTGGCGCGCGTGTCGGCATCGGCGGCCACGGCGAGCGCTTTGTTGAGCGCCTCGAACACGCCCGCCCCGCGAAGGCCCGCGTCCTTGTCATCGCGCGGACACGCAATGGCCACGGCGGCGCTAACCGCCTCGCTTCTGAGCGCCTCGTTGTCCAAGAACGACGCCACAAGCGCCAGCGACGCGTCGGTACGCACATCGGCCAGACCGCCGAGGGCGATCTTCTGCTCGTCGGGGCGACGCGCCGTGTCAAGAGCGGCCTTGTACGCCGCGACGTTATCCGGCGCCGAAGCGGCCAACCGCAGATAGCCGCGAATCGCAATCACATGAAGCTTGAGATCCTCCGTCGCGTTCGCCACGTCGAGCAACGCTGGCGACGCGTCAACCGTGGGCCATTCCGACAATGCGCGAACCGCCGCGGCGCGCACGGACTCATCGGCACTCTTGGTATCGGCTACCACGGCGTCGAGTGCCGCCGCGCCACCAAGACCAGGCAACACCGCCAACAGCCGCGCCCGCGCCTCGCCCGAAGCGTTCGCCTGCGCCGCCAACACGACCGCCGCGCGCTGTTCGGCCGGCTCGACGCTCCCGGCTACCGCGACAATGGCCTCACGCAACGCAACGCATTCACCATCGCTTTGGGCCGCTACCAGGAGATCGATCAAACGCTGCTGATCCTCGGCACCGGCCACACTCTTCAGCGCCTTGGCCGCGGCCACGCGCACGCTCTCATCGGCGTCGACGGCCTGCGCGAAAACGGCCTCTTTCTGCGACGTGGCGGCACGGATCGCCAGGACTTCGAGCAAGGCCTTGCGGCCGGGCGCCGGCGTAGCGGCCAACGCGGCGCCGACGAGAGCGGCGAACTCGTCGCCACCGATCCGGAGCAGCGCCGCACGAATCGCCGCGACCTCGGTATCCTCCTGATACGCCTTGATGCCGTCGAGCAACGCCGGTACCGCTTCGATCTCGCCGAGGAGAGCAGCCGCGTCGATAGCAGCTAGGTGAACCGCCGCATCGGAATCCTTCACGGAATCGAGCAGGAAGGGCAACGCCGTGGCATCGCCACGGAGGCCAAGCATCGCCACGATCTCGCCGCGCACCGGCGCCGGCGCTTGGGCAGCCTTCTCGACCCACTTCGCCGTAGCCGGCGCGCCTGGAATCCGCGCCGCCCACTCGAGCGCGCCGTAGCGAACCGCCCGATAATCGCTGTCCAGCGCCGCCAAGAGATCGGCCAGCGCCGCCTCGCCAAGGGCGTCCACCAGCAAGCTTAGCGCATCCACCTGCACGTTGGGCTCGTCGATGCGCGCCGCCATGATCTCGCGGCAAATCTTCTCGCACGCCGCCGCATCGCCGTTCTCCGCCAACCGCCGCGCGAACCGCAGATACAACGCTGTCGCTTTCGATCGCGCGTAGGGGGTCTCCGCCCCGGCCGCCGTGGCCAGCGCCTCGGCGCCCAGCGGATCGGCTATCTCCGCCAGCGCGTACAACGCCGTCCAACGGGTGTTCCAATCCTCGGAGGCCGCGTCGACGACGATCTTCGCGGCCGCCACAGCGCAACGCAGCTCGCCAAGGGCCTTGATAATCGTCGCGCGGCGCGCGCCCGTCGCGCCATCGAGCGCACCGAGGAGGGCGGCCGTGGCCTCGGGCCCGCCGATGGCCGTAAGCGCCTGCGTGGCGGGCTCGCACAGCCGATCATCGCCAAGGTATGCCGCCAGGGGCGCGACCGACGCTGCCGTGCCGGCCAAACCGAGTTGCCTCATCAAGAACGCCTTGACCTCGGCATCCTGCGCGGCATCGAGGCCCGCGAGGAATGCGCCTTCAACCATCGTACGCGCGTCACCGCGCGATCCGAGGGAAACATACTTGGCCAGCCCGCTCAAGGCATACCGCACGTTGACGTCATCGCCGCCGGGCGGCACGAGCATGGCACAAAGCTGCTTGACGGCATCCGGCCCCATGGCCACGAGTTCTGCGTTGACCATCTCGCCATCGGCCACGCTCTGGGCAGGCATTCTGGCCAAGAATTCTGTCACATCCGCGGCCATCGCGCTTGGCGCCAGGGCCACCGCGAGGAGAATCAAGCCGATCCACGTTACCTGTGTGCGTTTCATCTATCGTCACTCCTTAGTAAGACTCGGCGGCTAGACGTGCCAGGGCGCGCGCATCGGCTGGTCAATGAGCCGGTTGGCGCCTTCGTCATCGATGAATACCTGATTAACCGGATCGTAGCGCAGGTTGCGCCCGAGCCGGACGGCGATCTTGGCCAGGTTGACGATGGTTGTCGACCGATGGCCGTTGGCCTCATTGAGGGCGAACTTGGTTCGCGTCCGCACGGCCGTCGGGAAATCCGTTGCCTGCGGTTCCGGATCCGGGAACTGGGCAAGCTTCTTCTGGAAATCCGGAATGTCGGACGTGAAGCCGCGAAATAGCTTGCCGTCCGGACCTTCGATATACGGCGCGTTCTCATCCTTGCCTTCGCCATCGAGGATAATCTCGCAGCCATCCTCGTAGCGCAGCACGACGCGGCGCCACGTGCCGCACGCATCCGGATGCTGTTGCGGCGCGTCCACCTCGATCTCGACGGGACTCGTGTCATCCTTGCCAAGGAAGTACTGCACCGGATCGAGGTAGTGCATGCCCATGTCGCCCAGGCCGCCGCCATCGTAATCCCAATAGCCGCGAAACGTCGCGTGCGTGCGGTGCGGATGATACGGCTTGTACGGCGCCGGCCCGAGCCAGAAATCGTAGTCCAATTCCGGCGGCACCGGCTCCGGCGTCAGGTCCGTCTTACCCACCCAGTAGAACTTCCAGTCGAAGCCCGTGGTACCGCCCACGGTCACCTTCAGCGGCCAGCCGAGCATGCCGCTCTCGACCAGTTTCTTCACCGGCGCCACCGTCGTGCCAAGGCCGTAGAAGTCGCCCTGAAACCGGAACCACGTGTTGATCCGGAAGATGCGGCCATTGCGCTGCACCGCCTCGACCACCCTCTTGCCTTCGCCGATGGTGCGCGTCATGGGCTTCTCGCACCAGATATCCTTGCCGGCCTCGGCGGCGGCAATCGAGATGAGGGCGTGCCAGTGCGGCGGCGTCGGAACGTGAACAATGTCGATATCCGGCCGGTCGAGGACCTCGCGGAAATCCTTGTAGCCTTGGACTTCTTTGTCCACCATGTCGAGGGCCTGCTTCAGGTGGCCTTCATCCACGTCGCATACGGCGAGTAGCCGCGCGCCCGGATAGCCGAGATGGCCTCGGCCCATGCCACCGACGCCGATCACCGCCTTAGTGAGTTCCTCGCTGGGTGGCGTATGGCCTGCCCCGCCGAGGACAAAGCGTGGCACGATCGTAAACGCGCCGACAGAGGCCGACGCCTGCTTGAGAAAGGATCGTCGCGAAAGGGCATTCTTGTTCATGCGATACCTCACAATTGCTGGAGATTGGCTGCACGTACCGAGACACCGCGAGTCTCGGAACGGCACTGTACGCCCCAATTCCGCCCATTTTCAAGAGGATCGCGTTACGGCGGATGCGCCAGGCGCCATGTGGAGTGCGCAAGCTTGCTTGCGCTTTGGCTGTGAGTAGCACTCGCTCAGCGACGCACACCAGGTCCGCCAATGGGTGAGTCGCCATGTGGAGTGCGCAAGCTTGCTTGCGCTTTGACTACGAGTGGAGTTCGCTCCGCGAGGCGCGTCACATCCCCCGGCCAACGGGACAGCAAGCTGCCCCGAAGAAAGGCGGTAGCAAGCTACCGCAGTCCATATGGGCGCTTTGGTCTTGGGCAGCGCTCCTTTCCGTTGGGAAGGGAAGACTGGCAGAGGCAAGGCGCCATGTGGAGTGCGCAAGCTTGCTTGCGCTTTGACTGTGAGTAGCACTCGCTCAGCGACGCACACGAGGTCCGCCAATGGGTGAGTCGCCATGTGGAGTGCGCAAGCTTGCTTGCGCTTTGACTGTGAGTGGCGTTCGCTCCGCAAGGCACGCGTCACATCCCCCGGTCAACGAGGCAGCAAGCTGCCTCGAAGAAGAGCGGTAGCAAGCTACCGCAGTCCACATGCGTGGTATGACTTCGGGCGACGTTCCTTTCTCTTGGGAAGGGAAGATTGGCAGCGGCAAGGCGCCATGTGGAGTGCGCAAGCTTGCTTGCGCTCTGACTGTGAGTGGCGTTCGCTCCGCGAGGCGCGCGTCACATCCCCCGGCCAACAGGACAGCAAGCTGCCTCGAAGAAAAGCGGTAGCAAGCTACCGCAGTCCACATGGGCGCTTTGGTCTTGGGCAGCGCTCCTTTCCGTTGGCGAGTGGAAATTGGTACGGGCAAGTCGCCATGTGGAGTGCGCAAGCTCGCTTGCGCTTTGACTACGAGTGGAGTTCGCTCCGCGAGGCGCGCGTCACATCCCCCGGTCAACGAGGCAGCAAGCTGCCTCGAAGAAGAGCGGTAGCAAGCTACCGCAGTCCACATGCGTGGTATGACTTCGGGCGACGTTCCTTTCTCTTGGGAAGGGAAGATTGGCAGCGGCAAGGCGCCATGTGGAGTGCGCAAGCTTGCTTGCGCTCTGACTTCGACTGCGTTTGTGTCTCCGGCTGTGCTATGCTATGGACCGTTGTCGGTTTCGGGTCAATAGCCAAGGCGGCGCTAGTGACTTCCTACGACCCAACGGAGGCATGATGTTGACAGGCCGTGTGACTCAATGGGCACACAGCCCCAGCCATCTATTCGAGCCGGGTTCGGCATACATCGCCACGGCCGGAACGTACGGCAAAAAGCACATTCTGAACTCGCCTGAGCGAAAGACCTTGGTGTTGTCTGCCCTATTCGAGCAGGCGCAGGCTTTCGGTTGGTTGCTTGAGGCCTGGGCGGTGCTGTCCAACCATTACCACTTCGTCGCCCATGCGCCCGACGACGCCGATACCCTAAAACGCATGATCCAGGCCTTGCATTCGACCACAGCGCGCGTCCTCAACGCTGAGGACAACGCGCCCGGAAGAACCGTATGGTTCCAGTACCGAGACACGTGCCTCACGAATCAGAAAAGCTACTTGGCCCGGCTTCACTATGTCCACACCAATCCCGCCAAACACGGCGTTGTCGCTGCGGCTGAGAACTATCCGTGGTGCTCGATGAGCTGGTTTCAGCGAGAAGCAAAGCCGGCTTTCTGCCGGACCGTGTTGTCCTTCAAGTGCGATAGAGTCTCGGTATACGACGATTTCTGAGGCCGAGATACTTGCCGTGGTGGCGGGCCGGATACTTCGTGCAGACGTTCGCCCAGGGCGTGACGGTATATCCCGACGGGAAGCCCCTCTCAATCAGGACTAGTTACAATGTGGAGTGCGCAAGCGTGCTTGCGCTTTGACTACGAGTGCAGTTCGCTCCGCGAGGCGCGCGCTGGCTCCCCGGAATGGCGGGACAGCAAGTTGCCTCGAAGAAGAGCGGTAGCAAGCTACCGCAGTCCACATAGCTTCTGTGTCTCGGACGAGATCTTCCCTCCGGCGGTCCCTTTCCTGGGCACGGTCAGCGCCGTTGGTGGCCGCTCCGTGCACGTAGAAGGGGGACTCGCTCTCGGATTGCTCTCCCGAGCGGGAATGCGGCGGATGGTTCTGCCTGCACGCGGCAACAAGTCCTCAGGCACAGGGGCTTTTCCCACTCACTATTACTGTGATATGATTTCAAACACAATTGTGTTCCCGTGTGCTCAGCTCGTTCTCCGGAGGGGGCAACGCAAACAAGGAATCGGCCATGGCTGAAAAGAGACTCCTTGATCACGTATGGATTCCCAAGGACGAATACCGGCAGGGAGGCGGAGGGTGGGATGACATCCCTTTCCTCGAGCCCCTGGCCAAGGTCAATATCTTTGTCGGGCCAAACAACTCCGGAAAGAGCCGGATGCTGCGCAGGTTGTTCTGGTGCGATGTGCACGGAATCGATACTGCGCGACTTACCAGTCCCCAGTTGAATTCACAGCGGCAGGAACAGGCATCGGGATTCCGGGGACTGGGCGAGTCCTACGGAGAGATGCGAAACAAGATCCCAGGCCTGCAACCGATGGAGATCAAACCATTTCCCGGCACGAGGCATTCACTTGAAGTCGCTCAGTATGCCGATGCGCTACGGAAAGTCCTTGTCCAAGACGTTCGCTGCAAAGTTTCGAAGCAGCTGGCCGCACGTGCTGCGAAGGAGCTTTCCTTTCTAGACGACTTCCTGCCGCTAATCTTGGACAAGACCGAACCGCCCAAGGCGATCTACGTGCCTACTCTACGAGGTCTTCGCCCGCCATGTCATAGCGCAAGTGAGGATGAGGATTCCTATTACGCGCGGACTCGTGACGACTACTTCATCTTTGACGTGGACAAGAGAGGAGAGGCCGAATCGAAGCTGAAGGGCGCGAAGAGGATCTTTACCGGCCTCGGACTCTATGAATCGGTACGGAAGAATCTGCTTGGCCGCAGGGAGGAACGCGACTCGATACGCGCTTACGAGGAGTTCCTAAGCCGTGAGCTGTTCGGAGGCAAGACCGTGACGCTTACGCCAGAGAAGGACAAGGATGTCCTGCTCTTCGAAATCGATCACGAGGAGCGTTCAGCGTTTGACCTCGGTGACGGCATCCAGCAACTCGTGATCATGACCTATCCGGCCTTCATGGACCGAAATCAGAGGATGCTGCTGTTCATTGAGGAGCCCGAACTCTACCTGCATCCCGGCATGCAGCGGCGGCTCCTGGAAATCTTCTTGAAGTCAAAGGATTTTGCCCGATGTCAGGTTTTCATGGCGACACACTCGAACCACCTCCTGGACATGACGGTCGACCTCTCGGAGGAAGATGTGTCCGTGTTCCGGTTCAGCAAGACCTACGAGGACTCGGACGACGGCAAGAAAGTGCCCCGCTTCGAGATCACGCACATGGGCGCAAACAGTACGGGAGAACGAAGTCTGCTCGACGATCTTGGCGTGCGGAACTCCTCCGTTTTCTTGACGAACTGCACAATCTGGATGGAGGGCATCAGCGACCGCATCTACCTTCGCAAGTATCTTGAGCTCTACCAGGATGAACTGGAGAAGCAGCATCAGCAGGCGGAGGAGAAGGACAAAGTAACGCCGAAGCCCCCGCGATTTCGAGAAGACATCCACTTCTCCTTGGCCGAGTATGGCGGCGCCAACTTGACCCACTGGGCATTCACGCCGAAGAGTGGAGATAGCTCGGACGGTTCTGGCGCTGTACATGCTACTCGCTTGTGCGGATCGGCCTTGGTCATTGCTGATTGCGACGAACACAAGAACGAGAAACACGAAGGACTGGAGTCGGAACTCGGTGAGAACTACTACTGCATCGGGGGCCGTGAGATCGAGAACCTGCTGCATCCCGAAATCCTTGTTGAGGTCGTGAAAACGTACAAAGTTGAGGTGGTGAAAGCACTTCCCGAACACAATGACTATATCAACGAGACCATTGGCACCTTTATCGAGGACAAGCTCATTGTGGGCAAGCCCAAGCAACGCTTTGCCTCCAAATCAAAAGCCTTGGAGAAACCGAAGGGCGAGTTCGCGCGGAGAGCCTGTGCGCTAATGGACTCGCCGGATCAGATGTCCGACGCCGCCAGGAAGCTTGCGAAGAAGGTGTACAACTTCATCCTGGAGCACAATCCTACCGAAACCGCCATATGAACGGAACAAGATCCGAATCTAGGCCCGAGGGCCTGCGTGCAGTGGCGTGGGGGCCACCATCAACGGTTGGTCAACGGGCAAGGCGCCATGTGGAGTGCGCAAGCTTGCTTGCGCTTTGACTGTGAGTAGCACTCGCTCAGCGACGCACGCGTCACATCCCCCGGCCAACAGGGCAGCAAGCTACCTCGAAGAGGAGCGGTAGCAAGCTACCGCAGTCCACATGGGTCCGCCTCTTGCCCGAGGCACTTTCTCTGATCCCGAGACACCAACGCCACTGCGCGCGCTAAGGGCCACACGCCTCCGCTACTTCGCTGGTTTCTCCGGAGCCGACGCAGGTGCGTCCTTTCGCCGGAAGGCTCCGATGGCCTCTTTGACGAGCAGCGCGGCGAGAATGAGCAGGACGACGGCGACCACCGCCACCGGATAACTGTGCGTCTCGCCTTGCGTATTGGCCTGAATCAGCAGGACCAACGCGGCGATGGTCGTGACAAACATGAACACCATCGGCACCAGCAGGAAGGTGGCTTTCTTCTTGAGGCCTTTGGTCACCCATACGGCCAAGCCGAGTAGTGCGAGAGCCGCCACGAGCTGGTTCGCGGATCCGAACAGCGGCCAGATGATCTTCCACGTCGGCACGTCGCCGCTCCGGATGTAGAGCAGCGCCAACGCGCCCGCCACACCGATAGCCGTGGCCGAGTAACGGTCAAGCTTCGAGTTCGAGAGCTCCTGCAACTGATAGCGAGACAGGCGTGTCGCCGTATCGAGCGTCGTCAGCAGGAACGAGTTGATGGCCAAGAGGCCGAGCGACATGCCTACCTTGTGGTCAATACCGAGCAGCTCGGCAAATCGCCCAAATCCCGCGCCGAACGTAGCCACGGGCCCACCCTCGAGAATCTTGCCGGACATCATGATCGTGCCGAGGGCAATCACGGCGAGCAGGCCCTCGATGAGCATCGAGCCGTAGCCCACCAGGACGGCATCCGTCTCCTTCTTGAGCTGTTTTGACGTGGTGCCGCTGGCCACCATCGAGTGGAACCCGGAGATGGCGCCGCAGGCGATCGTGACGAACAGCATCGGCCACAGGTACTGGCCGGCGCCGCCGTTGAAGGCCGTGAAGGTCGGCAGGTTCATCGCGAACCGACCACCGCCAAACAACATGCCGATACCGCCGATGATGAGCGAGAAATACAGTAGGTACGAGGCCAGGTAATCGCGCGGCTGAAGCAGCAGCCACACCGGCAGCACCGAGGCAACGAAGATGTAGCCGGTCAGGATGAGCCGCCACGTATTCACATCGAGGTTGAACACGCTTTGCACCCATTCTGCGGCGCTTCCGTACCAGACGGCCCCCAACACGATGGGCAGCATGACGATCGTCATCACCCACAATGGCACCCGGAGCCGGTATATGGCCACGCCAAACACCACCGCCATCGCCATGTACAGCACGCCCGAAAAGGCCACGGCCGGATCCTTCGCCAGCGTCCCCGCCGACAGCTCGAGAAACACCGCCACCACCAACACCAAGGTCAGCCACGTGAACGAAAGATACAGCACCTTCGCGCGCCCGCCGATCCAGCGACGTACCACCTCGCCCATCGACTTACCTTCGTGCCGGATCGAGCCGACTATCGTACCCATATCGTGCGGCCCGCCGAAAAACACCGAACCGATGAGGCACCACAAGAACGCCGGTAGCCAGCCGAAAAGGGCCGCCGCCGCGATAGGACCCACGATCGGCCCGGCCCCCGCAATCGAGGCGAAATGGTGGCCCACCAAGACCGCGGGATGCGCCGGACAGTAGTCCACGCCGTCGAATAACTCCTCGGAAGGCACTTTACGCGTGTTGTCCAGGCCGTACAGCTTGCTCATGAACCGGCCATAGAAGATATAGCCCAGCGTGAACACAACGGCGGCGATCAGAAACAATGTAGCGTACATCTCACTACCTCCCCGCGTCTGGGTGCGCGTTCCTCCACCCCTGGTCGATCAAGGGCGCCAGGTCGCGAAGCCTACGCGATTTCGCGTTGCCGATGGCGTATTGATGGACCTCGATGTATCCCTTCAGCCCCAGCAGGAAAGACCGCTTCCTTACAGGGCGCTCGACCTTGTCCACAACAAAGACAAACCGATGCAACATCACGTCCGGCAACGGCCGCCGCGTTCGGAATACCCCATCCATGTCGGCCGCACCGTCATGGCGCCACACAATGTAGTCGTCGGCGTAATACCGGGCAACCTCACCCAGCAGGCCGCCCTTCGAGAACGTGACACGCCGCTTCACGCCCGCCAGGGCATCCTCGGCCCACGGCTGGAATCCCCAGTGCTCGAACAGGCTCATGGCCCGCGCCAATTCAGAGTAATCACTCACTGCTTCGAACATTATACTCCCTGCCGCCTCGGCTTCAAGCGCGTATTCCTTCGCCGGCCCCGACGTGGTACAGTGTTCTCAGCGGTCATCCGCACGCGTTCACCAGCAGGAGGAACGACCCAATGCATCTCTTCGCGAGACTAATCTGCTGCTTCGCAGCGGCCCAGGCCCTCGAAGCCCCAGTGGCCGACGCGCCCGAGGCGGTGTTGGTACTCGAACCAAGCAAAGAAGCGCCAAGGAACTCGGAGGGCGACTTCATTCGCCTCAAGGACGGCCGCCTCATGCTCGTCTACACGCACTTCACCGGCGGCGGTTCCGACCACGCCACCGCGCACCTCGCCGCCCGATTCTCGAGCGACGGCGGGCAAACATGGACGGCCGAGGACGAGCTGGTCGTCTCGAACGAAGGAACATGCAACGTCATGTCCGTATCGCTGCTGCGGCTGGATCGCGGCGATATCGCCCTCGTCTACCTCAGGAAGAACTCGGACGAAGACTGTATTCCGTACCTGCGCGTCTCGACGGACGAGGCTGCCACGTGGTCCGAGCCGGTGCGCTGCATCCCGCGCGACGGCTACTTCGTGGTCAACAACGACCGCGTCATCCAGCTCGATACCGGACGCCTCGTCATTCCCGCCGCACTCCACGGACTGCCCGGTAAGGGCTTCGTACGCCGAGGCATCGCCATGTGTTTCCTATCCGACGACGGCGGGAATACCTGGCGTCAAAGCGTCACCGAACTCGAGGCGCCTGAGAAGAGCGCCTCCGGCCTGCAGGAACCCGGCGTCGTGGCCCTCAAGGATGGGCAACTCATGATGCTCTGCCGCACGGACCAAGGGTGCCAGATGCGCGCTTACTCGAAGGATGGCGGCGAGACCTGGAGTCCGCCCGAGCTGACCGATATCCTATCGCCCGTTTCGCCCGCCAGCGTCGAGCGTATTCCAAGCACCGGCGACCTGCTCATCGTCTGGAATGATCACTCGGCCATCTCGCCCGAACTCGCAGGCAAGCGCACGCCACTGACGGTCGCCGTCTCCGGAGATGAGGGATCCACATGGAAACACGTCAAGACCATCGAAGACCGCCCCGACGGCTGGTACTGCTACACGGCCATTGAGTTCGTGGACGATCACATCGTGCTGGCCTACTGCGCTGGCGACAAAGTCGTAGGCGGCTTGAATCGACTCAAGATCACGCGGTTCGGCGTCCGGTGGCTATACGAGTAGGAGAGCCGAAGTCGCCGCCGACCATGCCCCCTCGGCCGAGGTGGTTGCATTGCAGCGATCTCGACACGCGTGCTAGTCTTTAGCCGGAACGATCCTGAAACTCGGATGGAGGACCTTCTGTGAGCGAAAACGCTGAATTCCTGCCGTGGATGCGCGCGCATGTGCCCCAGGTCAGACAAGCCTGGAGGACCGATCGCGTCAAGATCCTCCTGTTCACCCTCCTGTGCGGCTTGGTCGGTTTCTATGCCGGCAACACCATCATGAAGACCACCCGCTCCACCGTGCAGCTCGTGGTCGCGCCCATGCCCGCCCAGGGCGGTTCCGAGTTCCTCCAGATCGCGCCCAAAATGGACATCACCTCCGTCTCGCTGCTCTGCAAGAGCGACGAAGTGCTCCAACGCACGCTCGACAAGGTCGAGGCCTCCGGCAAACTCACCAGACCAATCAAGAGCATCCGCGTCTTGGAGAAAGCGCTCGCCCACCGCATCACAGTGGCCAACGAGACGCCCATGGAGAAGACCTACTCCGACATCCTCGAACTCTCCGCCAAATCGAAGATTCCCGAGGACGCCGCCTTGATCGTGAACGCCTGGGCCGAGGAGATTATCGCCGCCGTCGATCGATACGAGGACGGTATGGAAGGCCCCCTCCTCGAAATCCTCTCTCGGAACTACGAAGATGCCCTCGCCACCCTGTCGATCGCCGAGAAGGAACGCGAGGACTGGTTGATCAAGAACAACATGGAACTGGTGGAGAACCATCGGCGAACCGTTTCCGAGCTTGTTATGAAGCACATTGTGGAACTCACGGACACCGAGACCCAGTTACGCAACGAGCAGGCAAGACTCGACGGGCTCAAACGCGCCATCCAGAACGTGGACTCGAAAGTGAGCCTGAGTTGGCGCCTGCCCGATCCCGAGATCCTGACAGCCATCGAGGCCAAGCTGGGCATCGAGATTAGCCCGCTGGTGGCAGACAAGGATGACGAGCCCGAGACGCAGGAGACACCCTCCGAGGCCGAAGTCAAGCCGGACGTCGTATCGAGTAGTGATGTACCAACCCTCGATGACATCATTGCCCAAAGCCAGTCCGAGCCGGCGCCGGACGGTTCGGCCGTGGTCACACACGAGATGCTCAACTCGCCCTATTGGGAGGCCTATGGCCAGTTGCTCATCGGGGAACCCCTCGTGGCGGGACTCGAGGCCCGTAAGACCTACCTCGAACAACTCAAGGCAAGTCACCTCGCCGAACTGGACGAACTCAATGCCGACCTCATGCGTATGCAAACCGAGAAGGAACGCATGGAGCGCCAATACAAACTCGTCCTCGAAGTGCACGACATGCTCTATCCACGCAAGAAGTGGCTCGAAGTCGCCAACGATGTGGACTATCACACCCTCCAACTGCTTTCGCAGGGTACCGTTTGGCCGCGCACCTACCTCTGGGGGGCCGCCGGCGCAGGTTTCTCCGCCCTATTCGGCTTCTTCGCTGCCGCATGCCTGTCCTTGCTCGGGCGTCTCGTCATCGGCCCCGTGCTCAAGAGTGAGCCGTGAGCGACGCAACACCCGAGATCCGATCCGCCTGCCCCCCGCCCCCCGCTCTCGTCGGCGCCCTGCTGGTGGGCCTCATCGGATCCCTGGGGGCGCTCGTGTCTGCCGGCGTCATCCTTGGCATGGGAACCCATCCCGGCTGGTTGTTCCTCACCCCCCTAATCCCCTTGGGGCTTGCCGCCCTGGCCGTCATGCTGGCTCATGTCGAGGCCGGCCTGTGCCTAATCGCCTTCGCCATCTGTCCGCTCGGCGTTGTCCAGCGCGAAATCGTCGGCGTCACCGTCGGTCTTCCCGAGGTCCTCATCCTCCTGGTGTTTGCTAAGGAGGCATTCTTCTTCCTCCTCCGCCGCGAGAGATTCCCGGCTGCGTTTCCCTGGCCGTGCATCCTCGCCTATGCCGCCGTGGCCCTGCTCGGCATGCACACGGGCTGGAAACACGGACACAACCCCATCGCCATCCTCCAGGATTGCCGCCAGTTCACCGAATTCATCATGGTGTACATTCTGGTCATCCACCGCGTACGAAGCCGGCGACTCATGCGGCGCATTCTGCTCTGCTACGTCCTCGGCGGGACTATCCTCGCGGCGCACGGCATCCTCGAGCGATTCACCAACATCGGCGTGCCCCTTAACCAAGTGCTCAGCGACGCCGTCTATCACGGCGGCACGCGAAGCGGCTCGTTTTACGGCGCGACGCCCCTGGGCGGCCTCTTGGTGTTGACGGTGTGCTCGATCATTGCGCTGGTATTGTCGACACGCTCCTTCGTCGCCAGAATATGGCTGGCCGCGGCCGGTGTCGTCTGCGTAGCGGCCATCGTTTTCACGAATACCCGCGCGTCCTGGGTCGCCCTGCTGTTCGCCCTCGTGTTCGTCTTCCTGAGCATTCGCCGAAGCGTACTCCTCGTATCCGGCGTTATCATCGCCTCGATGCTATTCAGCATGACCCTCGGGCCGCTGGTCGCCGTCCGCATGAAGAAGATCGAGTTCACCAAAGGCGAGCGCTCATTGCTCGAGCGCGTCGATTACTACACCGTGGCCTGGTACATCTTCCGCGACTATCCCCTTCGCGGCCTCGGTTGGGGCGCCCAATACACGCGGGCGTCCATCCTCCAGAACAAGCGCTACATTCCCCGCAGGCCCTATCGCGAGATTGAGCGGAACCTGTCCAACGAGGAGTCCACGGTCCACAGCGCGTACCTGCAACTACTCACGAAACTCGGCCTTGTCGGCCTTGCGGGTTTCCTCGTCATCATCATCCACTGGCTCGTGCAGGTCATGCGCGAACGCCGAATGTCCACACGTAAGGAGTTGGACCACAACCTGTTCATTGCGACGGCGGGCGGCGTGTTGGGCTATCTGCTCCACAGCTCGCTCGAGAACTTCTTCCAATGGCCCGTTATGGCCCAATCCTTCTGGCTGTTCCTGGGCCTGACCACACTCATGGCCCATCGCCTGCTGACCCAGCAGGGCCAACTCGAGGTCGACGCGCCGCAGCCGCCGGCAACCGTTCCGGCGGAGACCTAACCATGGACACCGCGCAGAAGAACCGCCCGCCGTTGCGCGTCGCGTGCTGCCACTATTCGGCGGACACCTGGGGCGGTTCGGATAAGGCGCTCTACGATTTCGCCACGCGATTGCCGCGCGATGCCTTCACGCCAATCCTCATCCTCAAGCGTGGCGATCCCATGGCCAAGGCGTACCGTGCGGCGGAAATCGAGGTCATCGAAATCCCCTTCGTGCCGCCGCGCCGCGCCCTCGAGTGGGGCAAGCTCGCCCGCTTCGCCCTGGGATTCTGGCCATCCACTTTCCGTGTTGCATGGACCCTCCGCCGAATCCGGGCCGATGTCGTGCACGTGAACACCCTGTTCAACCTCCAAGGTGCCATTGGTGCGCGGCTGGCCGGCCGGCCGCTGGTGTGGCACGTCCGCGAGATTGTGCCCGACTCCCGTATGGCGCAACTCATGCTGGCTCTCGTACCCCACTTGGCCACGCGCGCCGTGGCCATCTCGTCGGCCGTGCGTGACACCTTGGCGCGCTGTGGCGACCGATTGCGCGTCGTGTTTGACGGAATCGACCTCGCGCCCTTCGAGAGCTCGAGCGGTGCCCGCCGACGCATCCGCGCCGAGCTGGGCATCGTCGAGACCGAACCGCTCGTCGCCACCATTGGCCGTATCGAGCCATGGAAAGGCCAACACGTGTTCGTGGAGGCTGCCCCCGCCATCCTCGCACAGTTCCCCTCCGCACGCTTCCTCGTCGTCGGCACCCCCGCCGTCAACAAGCCCCAGTACTATCACGATCTGCGCGCACGCTGTCGGGAACTCGCCATCGAGGAGCGCTTTGTCTTCACCGGCGTCCGCCACGATGTGCCGAAGCTTCTGGCAGCTTCGGATGTCCTTGTCCTGCCTAGTGTTACCCCCGAACCGTTCGGCCTGACCGTCATCGAGGCCATGGCTGCGGCACGTCCCGTGGTCGCCACGGCCGCCGGCGGCCCCCTCGACACCGTCTTGGACGGAAAGACCGGCTTCCTGACCTCGCCCCACAGCGCGGACGCTCTAGCGCAAGCCGTGTGCCGCGTACTCGAGGCCCCCGAGCTCGCCCGCGACCTCGGCGTATCCGGCCGCGAACGCGCCCGCCAGCTCTTCTCCATCGAACGCGTCGCCCGCGAGATGGCCGACGTCCTCGCCGAGGCCGCCGGCTACCCGATTGGCGAGCATACATCGAGCCGATAGGTGTTGCGTGTTTGGTGGAATCCGGGGGCATCTGCTAGACTAAGGGCGGATTTCTTGGCAACCACGGGCTACAAAGGCTGATTTCTCATGGCCGTCGTTCGCACAGCCGGTGAAGAGCACGCGGTGCGTGTACTCTGTTTCTTGACGGACATGCTCGTTTTCGCATTCGCCCTCCATGTCTCAACGCTGAGCGTCATCGCCTTCGTTGAACCATCCCAGCTCCCCCTCATCATGCGCGACCGCCTGTCGTGCATGATCCTCTTCGGACTAGCCTCCATGATGGCAGGAACGTACAAATCCTTTCGCTTGACCGATCGGTTCGACGCCGTTTACTTCACCTTGCTCGCCTTGGCGGTGGCCTTGGTCGCCAAGTTGGCCCTCACCAAGCTCGTCGCCCACGAAGCATGGGTGCTCTCGAGACGGGAACTTGTGTTGGGCGCCGCAGTCGCCGCGCCGCTCTTGGCCATTTGGCGGTTCTGGGCAGCGGGCTTCCTGGCCACGCACTTCAAGTCCCTGCACCGCTACTACTTCGTGATCGGTGACGAGAACGAGGCGAAACGCATCGTCAAGGTGATCAACGAGGATTCCGCCGTCCGGGCCAAGGCCTGCCACATGTCGCTCGACTCGCTGAAGAAGCGTCATGCCATTCACGAGGGACGCCAAGGCAATCCCGAGCCGACATCGCACGAGGCAATCATCGCGCATACCGGCGTCAACCGAGACGAATTGTGCAACATCATCACCATGTGCGACCACTACTTCAGCCGGACGTTCTTGTATCCGAGCCAGCATGACGCCGTGGTCTTCCAGCATCACAACCTTCAACCCGTGGCGGGGATTCCCCTGATCCAGGTCGCCGGCCAGCAGCGCACGGCCTCCTATCCCTACCTCAAACGCCTGATGGACATTGTCTGCGCCGCGATAGGGCTCATCCTGAGCTCCCCGCTCCTCATCGTCACCGCCATCGCCGTCAAGCTCTCGTCGCCCGGCCCGGTGTTCTTCATCCAGGAGCGACTCGGCAAAGACGGCAGGCCCTTCCGGATGTACAAGTTCCGCTCCATGTACCACCAGGTCGACGAGGAGGCCGCTCCGGTCCGGGCCGAGCGCGAGGATCCGCGCGTTACCGCCGTGGGCCGGATCATCCGAAAGTACAAGATCGACGAATTTCCGCAGATGCTCAACGTGTTGCGAGGCGACATGAGTCTCGTCGGGCCACGGCCGTTGTGGGAGAGCTTCTTCGACGGCGATCCCAATGCCTCGTCGTGGCGCAACCGGCTCACGGTTCGCCCCGGACTCTCAGGCCTCTCGCACGTGCTCAGTTCCAGTCACTTCACTCCGGCCGACCTGCTGCGTTACGATCTGATGTACATCAAGAACCGATCGTTCCTCGCCGACCTTCGAATCCTGTTTGCCACCGTGCGCGTTGTCCTCAGCGGCAAGGGAGGCCAGTAGCGTGGATACGGCTAACGGAGAAGGACGCAAGATCCTCGCAGTATGGGGCATCCTCGTACTGGCGGGATTTGCCTTCGTCCTGTGGCTCAACGTCCCCATCTTGCGCCTGGCCGATTACGTGCGCTCGAAGGACTACAACACCTACCTCGCCGCGGCGGATCGCGCCATGAAGGTCGACGACATCACCACCGCTCTCCAGGAGGTCGATCGCGCCCTCGAATTGGCGCCCCCCAACGCCCACCTCCCCTACAAAGTCAAAGGCGATATCTACTGCCACTTCAAGAAATGGGAGGAGGCCGTCGCCGCCTACGAGAAGGCCATGGAACTCGGAAGCCCAAACGAGGGCGTCCGCCTCAACGCCGTTTGGGCCCTCGTCAGCCTCGAACGGTACCGCGAAGCCGTAGCCCTAGGCCAGAAAGCTGAGCGGGAGGGTGTAACCCATCCCGGCCTTATCCGGTCGATCGCCGAGGCCCATCGCCGCGCGGGCAACTACGAGGCGGCCATCCCCTACTACGAGCGCGCCGTCGAGGCCTATCCCGAGGATCTTTACCTCATGGATCAACTCCGCCAAGCCTACGCACGCGTCAAGAACGACGTGGGCGTCGCCACCATGCAGGCAAGGATCATGAGAGTTCAGGCAGACATGGAGGCCCAACAGGGGGAGACACCTTGACTGCCAGCCCAACGCCCCCATCCACCGACGCGTCCCCGGCCGGCGTATCTATCGTCCTCTTGATGAAGAACCACCGGCCCTACATGGCACGCGGCTTCGATATCATCGCCCATCAAGACTTCGACGCGCCCGTCGAGTTTATCTACATCGATTCCGGTTCCACCGACGGCACCATCGAGTTCATGCGCCAACGGGGCATCGAACCGCATATTATCCCTCCCCAGGACTTCCATCACGCCCGCACGCGCAACCTCGCCGCCTCCATGGCCCATCACGACATCCTCGTCATGCTCTCGGCCGACGCCACCCCCACCGGCACGCGCTGGCTGCACAACCTTACCCGGCACTTCGCCGATCCCACCGTCGCGGCCGTGTACGGCAAGCAGATCCCCCCAGAGGGCACAGGCCGGCTTCGCCAACGCACCATGGCCTGCCTCTATCCCGACGAACGCGACGTGCGCCGCATCCGCGCCGACGGTGTCATCCCCATGCGTTACGTTCGGTTTTCCGACGCCAACAGCGCCGTCCGGAAGTCCCTGTGGCAACGGTTTCCGTACTATGATCGGGCGCTCGTGGCCGAGGATCACGGCATGTGCTACCACGCCCTGAAGGAAGGGTTCTCCGTCGTATACGAACCGGAGGCCGCCGTGATCCATGGCCACGAACGATCGCTGTGGGGCGATTTCCAGTTCGCGGTCGATAACGCCATCTCGCTCAAACGGATGGGGATCCTCGACGACCCGGCCGTCGGAAGCGCCCTCGCCTACGGACTCGCACAGGTCAGCAGCGACCTTGCCTATTTCCTCAAACGAGGCCGGCCCGACGCTGCATTCGGAAGTCTATGCATCGCCTTCGCGAAGCTGGCCGGCGTTCAGGTGGGCAAACGCGAAACGCGGTTCCCGCGCTGGTTCATGCGCTTCGCGTCCATGAACATGAAACGCCTCGATGGATAGCAGCGCCTCAGTAGACGAAGTTGTACTTGGCATCCTTGAGCCGAGGTGCTCCGAGATCCTTCGGCGAGATACTCGTCGGCTCGATCGGCCATTCGATGCCTACGTCCGGATCGTTGTAGGCGAGCGAGGCCTCGGCCTCGGGCGTGTAGAACTCCGTGCACTTGTAGTACACGAGCGTGTGGTCCTCGAGCGCGACGAACCCGTGGGCGAATCCAGGCGGTAGCCATAGGGCCGCGTGATCCTCCGCCCGTAGCGTCCGTCCGACCCATCGCCCGAAAGTCGGCGATCCGCGCCGCAGATCCACGCCCACGTCGAACACGGCGCCCGTGACGGCGCGCACCAGTTTGCCCATGGCATGCGGCTCGAGTTGATAGTGCATGCCGCGCAACGTACCTTTCGACGAGAGGCTCAGGTTGTCTTGCACGAACGACGCGCGGAAGCCTTCGAGTGCCCAGTTGCGCTCCGAATAGGTTTCCGTGAGAAACCCGCGATCATCGCCGAACACGTGCGGCTTCACGATTAGCACATTCTCGATCTCCGTCGGAATGAACTCGACCAACTTCGGTTGTGCGCGCCCCTGTTCGTCCATGGTGTCGACGCCCTCAGCCTTTCTGTTCTCGGTACCACGCGACGAAGCGCTGGACCCCTTCTTCCATCGGCACGGTGGGATTATAGCCGAGCGCGGCCCTGGCGTGGCCGATATCGGCGTAGGTGATCGTCACATCGCCCGGCTGCTCGGGCCACTGCTCGATATGCGCCGGTTTGCCGAGGCTTCGGGCGATAAGCTCGATGAGTTCGATGAGCCGCGTTGTGTGGTGTTCGCCGAGGTTGAAGATCTCGTAGCGGAACGGCGTGTCCACGGCCTTGATCACACCGTCCATGATGTCGTCGATGTACGTGTAATCGCGCTGGGTCGATCCGTCGCCGAACATCGGCACCGGCTCGTCGTTATCGATCATGCGCGTGAACTTGTGGATGGCCATGTCCGGCCGTTGGCGCGGCCCGTACACCGTGAAGAAGCGCAGCATCGTCACGTTCAATCCGTACAGATGGCTCGCCACGTGTGCCTGGAGTTCGTTCATGCGCTTCGTTGCCGCGTACGGACTCACCGGACGGTGTACCGGATTGTCCTCGGCGAACGGCACCTCGGTGCAACCGCCGTACACCGACGAACTCGACGCGAACACCAGGTGCGAGATACTGTGGTGGCGGCACGCATCGAGAATGTTCTGCGATCCGATCACGTTCACGCGGTAATACAGATTTGGATCCGAAATCGACGGCCGCACACCGGCCCGTGCCGCCAGGTGCACGACCACCTCCGGTTGCGCCTGCTCGAAGAGCTCGAACAGGCGCCCTGAATTGCATATGTCGTCCTCGAACAAAGCGTACTCCGGATGACCGAGGGCCTGTTCCACATTGCGGCGCTTGACGTCCGGATCGTAGTAGTCGTTGAAATCATCGAGACCCACCACGTTATCACCGCGTTCGAGCAGGCGATCCGCCAGATGCGATCCAATGAAGCCGGCCGCGCCGGTGATTAGTACGCGCTTCATGATGGCTTTACTCCGACTGCCGCCGCGCCTCGATGAAGTTGGTGATCGGGTCGCCCTTGCGGTAGGCCGTGCCTTGGAACAGCCCGATCACATCACCCTCGTCATCCTTCACCTCGATGGCGTAGGTGCCCAGCCGCCGGCTGAGCGACACCTCGCGCGCCTCGGCACGAAGTGTGCCGCCGCGAACCGCTTTCAAGAAGGACAAGCTCGTGGTAACGGCCAGCGCCAGCGTGCCGTGCGAGTTCGACGAAACCGCAAACGCGAAGTCCGCCAAGGCGAAGGTCGCCCCGCCATGAACCACGCCCGCGCTGTTCATATGGCGGTCATCGATCTTCATCGTGATCGTGGCCGAGCCCTCGGACACCTCCACGATCTCCATACCGAAATACTCGGCCAACCGGTCACCCTTAAAATACTCTCTCACCACGTCCATGAATCATCCTCCGGAAACCATCCCTCGATCCGCATGCGCCATCCGGCCAGAGCACCCATGATACACAAACGGTTGCATCTATCCCACCCCGCCGCGCGACGTACTCGCATCCCGCCCGCGCCACGCAACTTGACGCGTCGCCCGGACCACACTAGACTACCGATACGTCACCGAGTCCCCGGCCTCAGCATGAGGAGAAACCCCATGTACATTTCCTTGCGCCATTGCATGGTGGCCCATGATGATTTTCCCAGTCCCGTCGAAGGGATGCGCCACCTCGGCGTCGAGGCCTTCGAGGTCGAGCTACGGCGCGACTTCACCGTATGCGCCATGGACGCACGGGATTTCGTCCCGCTCGAGACCGATGCCGAAGCACGAGCGTACCGGCGCAGGATTGAGGATCTCGGTCTGCGCGCCTGCTGTTTCCTCACCGCGTGCGATTTCAGCGCGGGCGATTCGGCAAAGAACGTCGCCTGGGTCACACGCGCCATCGAGTTGGCCGATGTGATGGGCATGCTGTGCGTGCGCATCGACTCCGCCATGCGACGCGAGCACGAACTCGATTTCGAGACGCGCGTCAACCTGTTCGCCGAACAGCTCGGCGCGGCACTCGACCGAACCGCTGGATCGAAGGTCACCCTCGGCATCGAAAACCACGGTTACCAAGGCAACAACCTCGCCTTCCAGCTCAACGTCTACAAGGCCGTCGGCTCGGATCGCCTCGGCGCCACCATGGACACCGGCAACTTCTACTGGCGAGGCTATCCGCTATCCGAAGTTTACGGCATCCTTCGCATCCTCGCCCCCTACACCAAACACACCCATCTCAAAAACATCCGGTATCCCGAAGACAAGCGCGAGATCATGCGCGAAGGCGGGTGGGAATATGGCACCTACGTCTCGCCCCTCGACGAAGGCGACATCGACCACGCCAAAGTTCTGCGGATTCTCGCCGATGCCGGCTACGATGGCGATATCTGCATCGAAGACGAATCCCTCGGCCACTACGATTCGAGCGCGGCCCGCATCGCCGTTCTCGAACGAGACGTCGCCCACGTCAAGGCCATCATCCACGGCCTCAGCGGCTAGTCGCACGGCTGCAGCGTTGGCTTCTCGCCTTCTCAAAGGACGTAAGAGACCCAAACGACGAAAAGGACAAGCCCTACAGAAACCCCTTACGTCGTCTGGGTCGTTCCCGTTCTTTCGATCCTTGGCTGTGGCGTCCCTGCCAGGCTCGTCCTACGCCGTCAGCGCTTGCCCCACATCGAATAGGGTCGCTCGACCAGGCTCGCGTTGAAATACCGCACGTCACCCGAGACTTCCGCGCCGAGCCACGGCGGACGCTCGAAGGGCTGGTGTTCGTCCTCGAGTTCGACTTCCGCGACGATGAGCCCCGCGTTCGCCCCCTCGAACTCGTCTATCTCCCACGTCACCCCGCCGTACGGAACCCTGTACCGCGTCTTCTCGATGATGTGACCAACGCAAAGACCGTTCAGAATCCGCTCCACATCCTCAACCGGTATCGCGTACTCGAATTCGTCGCGGACAATGTCGGCCGTAGCCTTCTTCACGTTCAGCGTCCCCTTGCCCCCCATCAGCCGCACGCGAACCGCCACCGGCGGCCCAACCGCGAGGTAGCCTTGGCGGCACCGGACGCCGGTTGCGCCCTCGCGCCACCGACCGTCCGTCACCAAGAATTTCCGCTCGATCTCGATGCCCATAGCGCTATTCAACCACAGCCTCGAACTGCAAAACAATTCGCACGCCAGTTTTCCGGATTTGTGATACAATGCGCGGCCGCCCGGGAGGAACGTTCCTCGAAGCCTGGCGGTAACAAGGTGTATTTATGGGCGATCTGCCCTCCGATTCTCGCGCGAATCCATGTCTCCGATGCGGCGCATGTTGTGCCTACTATCGGTGCTCTTTCTATTGGGGCGAAACCGACGACGTCTCACCGGGCGGCGTCCCTGCCGACATGACGGAGGACTGCACGCCCTTCCGAAAGGCCATGCGCGGTACGAACCAGAACAACCCGCGATGCGTCGCCCTCACCGGCGATATTGGTATCGCGGTCCGTTGCGTCATCTACGATCGCCGCGCAAGCACCTGCCGGAACTTCCTTCCGGCCTACGAGAACGGTCAGCCCAACGAAGACTGCGACAAAGCGCGCCGTGCACACGGCCTTCCCCCCCTCACCCCTGCCGACTGGCAGGTCGATGGCCACCGCCCCAAACGCCCGACACGTCCGAGGCGCCTCCGCCGCGCCGCGTAGCCCCCACGCCAGGAAACCGTCGCCCCGTGGTCCATGTTGAGGGAGCGGGTGGTCTCAATCCAGTCCTCATGGATTTCAACGGCTGAGGCTCGGATGAGTCTGAGGCAACTCGCTTCGTCGTGTGAACGCATTGCCAGCGCGGTTTCATTCCAGCATCGAGCAGCCGTCTCGTGGCGACCCGCGCGTCATCGAACGCGCCCTTCCGCCGATAGAACCAATCGTTGGCCTCTCGCAGGCCGGAGAAGGACATCTGGCGCGCGTCGGGCCCAACCGATTCCGCCCAACGGGCATACGCGTCCTCGCGGGAGTCGGGTTCGCGAAACCACGTGGCCCGGCGAAGCCATCGGACGGACGTGTCGGCCTGGGCCAAGAACTCGCGGAATTGTCCGAGGCCCCAGCGAACGTCGTCCTCCGAGAGAACGGGGTTGTCTCCTGGACCAAGGCCGCCGTGACGGCCGTGCTTCGGACATCCTTGCTTTTCGAAGGCCACGCCGATCTGCGCTGTGGCGATCCGCAGCATCGGGTTTCCTTCACTGGAGGGACGGTCACCGTGGCATTCCCCCCGGGCGTGCCATCTGCGTTCGCGCCGTTTCTCCGGCAGGCGGACGTAAGGATCCCCGCAAATCCGGAGTCATGAATGGTGGGCCCGGCTGGATTCGAACCAGCGACCAAGTGATTATGAGTCACCTGCTCTAACCACTGAGCTACGGGCCCGGTGCGTCGCCCGGGGCAATCTTAGGACTTGTCGAGCGTCCAGTCAAGGAACGGTTTCAACTCGCGGGCACGGGTGGGATGGCGCATCTTGCGCAAGGCCTTGGCCTCGATCTGGCGCACGCGTTCGCGGGTCACGTTGAACACGCTGCCGACTTCTTCGAGGGTGCGTGGATAGCCGTCGCCGAGGCCGAACCGCAGCCGCAACACTTTCTCTTCGCGTTCGGTCAACGTGCCGAGGACCTCGGACAGGCGTTCTTGGAACACGCTGAAGGCCGTCGCGTTCGCCGGAGACTCGGCGCTCTTGTCCTCGATGAAATCGCCGAAGCTGCTGTCGCCATCATCGCCGACGGGCGTCTCGAGGCTGATGGCCTCCTGGGCGATCTTGAGAATCGATCGCACCTTGTCGGCGGACATCTCCATGTGCTCGGCGATTTCCTCGGCGACCGGCTCGCGTCCGTATTCCTGGACGAGGCGGCGGCTGGTGCGCACGAGCTTGTTGATGGACTCGATCATGTGCACCGGAATGCGGATGGTGCGCGCTTGGTCGGCAATCGAGCGCGTGATGGCCTGGCGAATCCACCACGTGGCATAGGTACTGAACTTGTAGCCGCGCTGGTACTCGAATTTGTCGACGGCCTTCATGAGGCCGATGTTGCCTTCCTGGATCAGGTCGAGGAACGACATGCCTCGGTTCGTGTACTTCTTGCCAATACTCACGACCAGTCGGAGATTGGCCTCCACCAATTCCATCTTGGCTTTGTGGATCTTGCTTTCCTTCTCTTTAATCGTATCGATCAGCGCCGTGATCTCGTCGGAATCCAGGCGCGCGTCGGACTCGATCTGATCAACCTTGCGCTGGGCCATGGTGAGTCGCCGATCCGCCTCGAGGATCGCGTCACGCTCGACGCCGAGCCGGGCGGCGGCCGAGGCCGCACGCCGGAGTTGCACCCCCATATCGTGAATCGCAGCCGCATCGAAACCCACTTCCCGTTCGATGCGATCGATCTCGTCTCGTGCGGCGGCTATCCGGCGCTTGAGTCCCTTGATCTTCCGGGCGATCTTGGCGATCTCCTTGGACTTGAGCCGAAACTCGCGCACGACGGCGGCCTGCTCGGCCCGGAACTCGGCCATGCGCTTCCGGATGTTATCGTTGCTCCGGCCCGACAGGCTGGAGCGGCGCGCCCGCTTCTCCTGCGCCTCGACCTGCCGGTCCAGCTCGGAGATGCGTTCCATCCGCTCCGTCAGGGTGCGGACGAACTCCTCTTGTTCTTTGGGTTCCTCGATATCCGAAATCTGCGCGAAGTTCAGTCGACCACCCAGGATTCGCGCGGCCAGCATCTGCACTTCTTTCAGCGTATAAGGCGTGTTCAACAGGACACTGGTGAGTTCGTTTTCCGCCGCCTCGATACGTTTGGCGATAGCGACTTCCTGATCCTTCGTGAGCAATGGCACACGACCCATTTCGCGCAGATACATGCGCACCGGATCATCCGCCCGCTCGAGACGGGACTGAGCCGCCTCGCGTCGCACCTCGGCGCGCCGCTCCTTGGCTTCCTTCTCCTTCTGCCGTTGCTGAGTCTCCGAATCGACCCGAAGCTCGTCGACGATGTCGACATTCATGTCGCCGAGGGCGACCATGACTTCGTCGATCTCTTCGGCCGTGGCATCCTCGGGGAGGATCTGGTTCAGGTCGTCATACGTGAGCGAGCCCTTCTTCTTGGCTTCCTCAACAACCTTCTCCTTGTTGGTGCTTTCGGTCTTCGGACTCGTGCTCTTCGCCGTGGTCATAGTGTTCCTCAGTTCGTCCTTACTATCCTACGCACCGCGCCTCCGTCGGCCGGTGCGTTCTCCCACTCATTCCATCCAGGGTGTCGGCCTAGGCCGCGCCCACGGCTTCGATCTGTCGTCGAATATCGCCTTTTCGGGCCATCAGGCTCCGCACGCGGTCGGGATCCTTCGATTCATCCGTAGCCCGAATGGCCTGCACGATGCGGGCCTCTTCGGCGAGCAGGGCCGATCGCTTCAGATCGACAATCCGTTGCTGGACAATGGTTTCAGGATCTGCAGGCAACTCTTCGCGCACACAGTTCACCGCCGCGGCGTACAGTGTCTTCGCGGGCTCCGACGTCAGGCGGCGGGATACGTCGAGTCCCTCGGCGTCGAAGAGCGCCTCGAGCACTTCCGCTAACGGCGACTCCGACAGGCGCACTTCCTGCAGCGCCTTCCGTGTCCGTTCCAGGAGTGCGCCGTTGTGCAGCAGTATCGCGATCCAGTCACGATCCTCGGGGCGCACCATCGGAATCACCGCAGCGGGGGTTGTGGCCGACCTCGGCGCCCGCCGTGCGGCCTCGTGCTGAAACTTGCGGAACTCCTCGCGCAAGAGCCAACGATCCGTACGCAATCCCTCGGCGGCCTGCTTCAGGTACTCATCGCGTCGGATCGCGCCGGGCATCTCGGCGAGGACCTCGAAGATGTCATTGGCCACCTCGGTACGCCCCTCGATGGTGTTCAGCCGCCCGGCGTTCGCCCGAATGTAGAAGGTGATGAAGTCCGGCGCATTGGCTACAAGCGTTCCGAACGCGCCGGCCTCTGCATCTCGGATGTAATCGTCGGGATCCTTGCCGTCGGGCAGAATCAGCGCGCGAACGCCAAGCCCCACACCTACCAACACGCCAATACCGCGAAGTGCCGCCTTCACGCCGGCGGCATCGCCGTCAAACACGATCACCACCTCCGGAACGTACCGCTGGATCAGCTTGGCCTGATCGGACGTGAGGGCGGTACCGCATGAGGCCACCACATTCTCGATGCCCGCGTCGAAACAGCGCAGCAGATCGAAATAGCCCTCAACCAGGATGGCTGTCCGGGCCTGCCGCAGGCCGTCGCGCGCCTCGTGAAGTCCGTACAAAATCCTTCCCTTCTTGTACACGGCGGTCTCGGGCGAGTTGATGTATTTCGCCGGGCTCTCACCCGACAGATCTCGAGCACCAAAGGCAACCATGTTTCCGCTAACATCCCGGATCGGGAACGTAATCCGGTTCCGGCAGAAGTCATAGAGACCCTCGCGCTGGCCGCGCTTCGCCAGGCCTGACGCCAGCAGCATCCGCTCCTTGAATCCGGCCTTCCGCGCCGCATCTACCAGATTGCTCCACCCATCCGGGGCATATCCGAGCGAGAACCGCTTGACCGTTTCCGGCCGAAGATCGCGCGTCTTGAGGTACTTCCGGGCCGGGCCCCCCTTGAGGGCATCCTCTAGCGATTGGACGAAGAACCGGTTGGCAAACTTGCTCAGTTCGAGCAACTGAGCCCGCTCGTAGTCCTCCCGGTTATCGGCCTCACTGAGCGCTGGAAGCTGGATGCCAGCGCGATCGGCCAACTTGCGCAACGCCTCAACGAACGAGAGGCCGTCATGCTCGACCAAGAACGAGATCGCGTCGCCGCTCTTCTGGCACCCGAAACAGTAGTACATCTGACGATCACGACTCACCGAGAAGGATGGCGTCTTCTCGGCATGAAACGGACAGCACGCCTTGAACCGGCCGGCCCCGGAGGGTTTCAGCTCGAGGGCACCGCCAATGATCTCGACGATGTCCGTAGCCGCTAGAACGTCCGCGACGACTTCTCGCGAATACTTCGCCAATTGAGATTACCGCTATTTCCTGTTGGCCGTGATCGCCAAGGCGCCTAAGCCCATGAGCGGAGGTAACTTAACAAAGGTCTATCCACATGCGAACGGTACTGCTACCCGTTGAAAAGGCAGACCCCTCCGCCGAGGTGTCAAACTAGTCCAAAATATACCATCCCGCCGCCGTGTCTGTCAAACGCGCCTTTCAGGAGGGGCAATCTGTAGAATGAAAGGGTAACGCCGATAGGCCTTCGGCTATTCCCGAACCGCGTCACCCCGCCTCATCAATCCGCGTCGATTGTCCTGAACTACCAGAGGCGCTATCCCACACACTTGGCAATGAATAGGGCTACGATGATGGCCAACGGAGTCGCAAACGTGATGCCCCAGGCTATGCGCGCCCCGAGCGGCTTGCCGCGCGTGGGAACCAGACTAATCAGGGTGCCCGTCAGGATGTCCGTAACCAGGGACGTAGTGATGATCCACTGGAAGCTCAACGCCGGCTCGCCGGTCAGATCCCAGAAGGCCACCAGGAACGCAGCGAGAAACCCGTAAAGCGATCCGAAGACGGCGCCCATGGGCGTAGCGATGGGCGAGAATAGGGCGAAGTAGAACAGGCCGAACAAGGGTGCCACAAACAGGCCGTTGGTCTTCTGGGTCACCTCGATGATGTTCCCCGGTACGGCCCCCTCGATCAATCCAAGCGCGATAACCACTACGCCGACGAGCATCGCCGTCCATTTTGCCAGGCGAATCCTACGCTCTTCCGAGAGAACCCCGCCCATGATGTTGGGCATGAAATCCTTGTTGATCACGGTGCAAATCGAGTTGACACCCGAAGACAACGATGACATCGCAGCGGCAAGCATCCCTGAGATAACCAGGCCGGCCATGCCGTAACCGAGGAAGTGGATGACGAAGAAGGGAAACAGGTAGTCCGCATCGGACTGGAGGTTCAACTGCTCGTTGAGGAACTGCGGATTCGCTCGGAAGAAGCCGAGCAACGCAAAGCCGAGCAACGCCAGGAGGATAGTCGTCGAGGCGCCGGTGATCTGGTTCACGAAGAAGGCGCGGCGCGCGGCCTTGGCGTTGCGCGTGGCCAGGTAGCGCTGGACGGCCATCTGATCCGACCCGGCGGTGCACAACCACCACATGACGGAATGCGTAATGGTCCAAGAAACGGAGATCCGTGTCCGCGGCGTGAAACTGAATAGCGGTTGGCGGTCCCAATTGGGCGCCCACTCCGTGGGAAACCAACTGAATCCGCCCAGTTTCACGGAGATCAGCACGATCGCCGTGATCGCTCCGAAGAACATGATGAACGTCTGAACCACATCTGTCAGCACGACCGCGCGCAATCCGCCCACGGACGAGTAAATGACGGTTATCGCTCCCAAGGCGATCACGGCGTACTTGACGTTTTCGGGCTCAAGTCCGATGGCCCGCACGACGATCTGTCCTGAGAGAAAGACCACCAGGCCCATCCATACGAGCCGGATCATGACGAATACCACCGATCCAAAAATCCGAACACTCCAGCCCAGCCGTTTTTCGAGAATCTCATAGGCGCTCGTGATGGATAGGCTCGAAAGCCGTGGAATCAGAACAAACCCGACGATGACGAACGTGATCGGAACCGCCAGAACCTCGGTCAAGTAGGTAGGGCCATGCTGGATCATCTCGCCGGGCACAGCCAAATACGAAATCGTGCTGAGCAGCGTGGCGAACAGCGACAACCCCACCATAAACGAGTGCATCTGCCGGCCGCCCAGGTAGTAGTCCTCGGTGTTCTTGATACGCCGCGAGTAGTAGAACCCGATGACCAACATGCTCACGGCGTACAGGGCTACCACGGCCCAGTCTGCTGCGCTCAGGCCACTACGCATCCCTTGCGGTACAGCGGCCTCGGCTTCTTGCGCCACGACAGGCGAGGCGATCGAACATAGGATGGCCAAGGCTGCCACGGCCCACGTTGTCGAAGGTCTCATGCTCTCCTTCCTCTTCGGGCTGCGTCGGTTCTATAGGTTGACAGGCCCTGCGTTCTCCGCGATCGCGCGGGGTACTTCCCCTGCATCGGGCTCCACGCCGAAGTGATTATCCTGCCAAGTCAGGTTTCCCTCGTTGGTCTGGTTGAACCGGATCGGTGCGCCGCTCGTGTCGTGGATCAGATTCCCTTCGACCAGATAGCCCTTGCTGCCCTGGTCGAAAAAGACGCCGTTGTTCGGTGCGCCGCCATGGGCAAAGGCACTCCGATGGACGTGGTGCAGGTGGTTGCCGCGCAGGATCGTGCCCGGCTGGTAACCCAGCGTGTAGATGGCGCCGCCGTCGGCCAACACCTTCATCACGTCATGCACATGATTGAACGCCACGAGTGTGTCGCGCTGGCTTGTGTCCGAGCTGTCCCACCGGAACCCGATCGAGATGCCGGTGTACGGCATGTCCTCCACCAAGTTATGGACAATACGTGTCGCGGCACAGAATCCATCGTAAATACCTACGCAACCTTGGTTTACAGCTCCGCAACGGCGGAGGGTGCAGTTCTCGACCGAGTTGGCCGTCGGCACATCGGCGGCCTCCGTCCAATCCGCCGATAACGCGGCGTCACCAACCAGGTTCGGGACCTGATTCTGGCCCCGGCCGCGCCAGCCGATCATGATGCCGTTGCCGCCGATGTCCTCGAGCGCACACCGCGTCAAGGCGTTGTTGCGGCAACCGGCCCCGAAACCCGCGCCGCACGCGCCGGTGTGCCGGATGCGGCAGCCGTCGAGGCCGCAGCTTTCGGCGTAGACGAACTCGATGGCCAGCGGCAGCACGAACGTCGGGCCCTGCATGTGTGTGCCATAATGGCCCGCCTGGATGCCGAGATAGCCGACGTCCGGCAACGGCCACTCCGTCTGCTCAAACGCAAGGCCTCGAAAGTGGAGATTGCGAACAGGCGCGTCGGGCGTGCCAGTCACGCGCACGAGTTGTTCGAGTCTCGGCGCGACGAAAGCGTGCGCCGCCGGGTCCTCGCCCTCGGCCGCCTGGTAGGTGAGCACGCCCGTGGCCCGGTCGAGATACCACTCGCCGGGCGCATCGACGAACTCGAGGGCGTTCTCGAGGTAACACGGTTTGCCGGGACTGGCCGTCGTCGCGTCGCCGTGGCCTATCCAGCCCATGGGGGTCGCGGTCGTGATCATCGCGCCATCCGACGCGATGACTGACTCCCGCGAGATCGACCAGTTCTGGTACATAACGAGTTCGGCATCGCCACCGAGATTCCGCGCGCTCGGCACTTGGTCGAGTTCGATTCGGGTGACGTCCGGTGACACGCTCTTGACGCGGAGTAGTCCGTCGCCGTTGGGAAAGCGGCCGCGCGGCAAGCGCTCACCGTCCTTGAACAACTGGCGGAAGCGCCACGCGCCCGCCCGCGCTTCGGGCAATTCGACCACCCACTTGCCATTGGCCACCGACTTCCAGCCGGAGATCGCGTGCCCACCCGAGAGAAGCGGCATGCCGTCGCCCTCGGCCGCGTACGTGACGCTGAACGGCTCGGTGCCGGAGTCCTCGACGCCAAACACGAGCGGCTCGGCCAATTCATACGCGCCGGCGCGGATGTGCACCGTCACGTCGGCGTCGAGGCCGACCTTGATCGCCTCACGCACGGCCTGTTGCGCCCGCGCGACGGTGGCGAAGGGCGCCGATGCTGTGCCGGCCGCTTCGTCGTTGCCATTGGGCGCCACATAGAAGTCCGTGGCCGATGCGCCCATCGAGAACACACACAGAATTCCCACCGATATCCGGCCGAGCATAGCATCTCCTCCCGCGCTGATTGGTACGCACCATACCAGAACCCCCGTCGATTTGCACGTCCGCCTTCCGTTTGCCATGCGGGCTTCCAGCCTGCATGGTTCAGCGATCTGCGCGGCCAGACGAACAGAATCTACTCCGAGTACTTCTCGACGATCTTGCGCAACTCGCCCACGCCGTGGTAGCCCTCGTCGCGATGGACTTCCTTGCCGCCGCGCAACACCACCAGCGTCGGTAGCTGCTCCACGTCGTAGGATCGCGCCAGCGAGAGGGCCTGCTCGATGTTGACTACGCCAACGAAGTGGCCTTCAGCGGCCAGCTTGTCCACCTGGGGCGCCATCGAGCGGCATGGCGGACACCATGACGCGTAGAAGTCCAGCAGCACAGGCTTGTCGCCCGCCTTGGTCACCAACGCGTCGAGATCCTCCTGTGAAGTCAGTGGCGTCACCTCGCCCGACCACGCGATCGTGCGCGTCATCCCCAAAACGTAAGGCGCAGCCATGGCCAGGATCAGCCCGAGCACCGCCCCCGACAATGCGCTTGCGATTGCCTGCCGACTCGAGGCCTCCTCACCCGTGGCCTTGTTCTTCCTCGCGCCGACGGAATAGCCGGCGAGGCCCCCAACGATAATGCCGATGATTCGAATGATGATCGTGCTCATGGGTCGTCCTCGTCTCGGATGAGCGGCGACACCCGGTTGCCGCCGCGCCCACTGCCTATCCAGTGTAACGAATCCGAGGCCGAGATGCATTCCGCAGACCTTTCCCGAGCCGCGAATGAACTCGAAGGAACGCTAATGAGCACGAAAAGCGTCGGATATTCACGTGTGTCGACGTCCACTTGTGGGCTAAGAGAAGGCCCCCCGCAGGAATCACGGAGGCGGGGCAGACGGAAGACGATGCGCACTGCACGACCGTTCGACGCAACACGGGTTCTGCAAGGAAGGGCTTGGCATCGAGATGTGCTGGAGCCGGGCCCGGACGTCACGGTCGCCTGTTGGATCCCCGCCGTTCGAGTCGCCGCCTACTCCGCTTCGCACTCGTCGGCGATGACTGCTCGCGGCGTCCAGTCTTTCACCATGACGACGGCGTTTTCGCGGGTCTTCTGATAGTAGGCTTTGCGGAGGCCCGTCTCGCGGAAGCCGAGGCGTTTGTATAGGTTTCGCGCCACTTCATTCGACTCGCGGACCTCAAGAAAGGCGCGCCGGGCGTCCAACTCGGATGCGAGCCGGAGAAGGTAGACCATGAGCCGCCAGCCGAGCCTCCGACCACGGTAGTCTCGGTGGACCGTTACGCTGGTGATGTGCGCCTCGTCGAGCACCAGCCAGAATCCGCCGTAGCCGACGAGCACATCGTCGAGGAACATAACGAAGAACTGCGAGCGCGGACTCCGCACCTCTTCGCAAAACATCTCGACGCTCCATGGCTCGGGATATGCCTCGACTTCGATGGCCATGATGGCATCGAGATGGCTTTCGGCCAGGCGTTCGTACCTCACCAGTGCGGCTTCGGAAACGCTCACGGTTCGCTGGCCTCCGCCGTTGAGGGCCGCTCGCGGTTCTCCTCGGCCTGCGACTTGCGCAGGTACACGGGCGCTACGAGGGCCGGATCCGCAGACGCGCCGACCTCGAGCAACGCGCACGCCTCGGCCGCAACACACGAGGCCCTGGGCAGCCCTGCCGCCTTGGGCAGGAAGCGGACCGACGGCGCGCACGCCTCGATGCGCTCGCGGTACCGCTCGGCGCCGTCGCCAAACACAAACGTGTGCTGGCGAGCCTCGCAGAGGAGCGACTCGACGGGGCACACCCGATCTTCCGTTCGCTTCATGCGTTGCCCGTCGGTGAATTCGTAGAATGCGCCGAACACTTCGCCCATTTTCGCGTCGATCACGGGACACGCGTCGCCGCTGTAAATGCCGGCGCACCGAGCCAACGCATCAAGTGTCGGCACAGCCACCAGCGGCAATCCGGCACCGAGGGCCAGTCCCTTCCACGTGGCTACCCCCACGCGAAGCCCCGTGAATGACCCAGGGCCATTCGAGATGGCCAACGCATCGAGATCGCGGAGTTCGAGCCCGGCCTCGCGCAGCACCCAGTGAACGGTTTCGATGAGACGCTCCGAATGCCGCCGGCCGCACTGGGCGACGGTCTCGACCCAGACGGCATCGCCATCACACACGGCGACGGTGTTGATCGAGGTGCTGGTGTCGGCGGCAAGAATCTTCATAGCGGCGAATCATACCAGGACTCAAAGGCCTGCGTCCAAGGGGGGCGGAACTTCCCGAAGAAGGCATTTCTATCGAGAACGGCACGAACGGATTGACCGTTTCGTCGAGGGTGCCTGTGCATCCTGCGGCGTTGGGAGTGTATGCTAGAACGGCGTCGATGGAGACGAATCCGGCACTCCCTTGGGCGTTCCCGGTGAGGATCGGTCGCCGTCGGCGAACACATCCTCATCCTGCGGCGGTCTGGGCACGACCTTTCCGGTGGCGACGGCTTCGCGCATCTCCTTGCCGGGCCGGAAAGTGACCACACTGCGTGCCGGCACCGGGACCTGATCGCCCGTGCGCGGATTGCGGCCGATCCGTGAAGCCCGGGTCTTCACCTCGAGCACGCCGAAATCGCGCAATTCCCAGCGCTGACCTTTTCCCAAGGTTTGGGCGAGGCTCGCAAACATCCCATCCACGATCTTGGCCACGTCGCTCTGGGTCATGCCCAACGCGTTCGCTACCCTGATCACGAGTTCCCGCTTCGTCACAGTCACTGGACTATGTCCTCCCTGGTGAAGCCGTCTATACGCCGATTCCCTTGTATCCCAATCGGTTAGTACGACCGCTCGGCATTATACGAAGTGCTGTCCGTGCATGCAAGTCAGCGATTCGAACCGTCGTTCGATCTGCTCGGCTTGAGTCCTTGGTGCGGTCCGTCTGGCGCCGGCAGTACCCGCGGCAATGGGAACTTGAGCCGGTCATCGGGTATCATGAGGCACATGGTGGCGAGTGCTAAACGAGGGCGGCATGGTTTGCGGGCCGGACTGGTCATTTTGGCCATTGTCCTGGGCGGCTGCGTGACCACGAACAACGAGCGCACGGCCGCGGGCGCGGAGGGCGGCGTCGCGCAGCCCTGGATTACCCTGGCGCAACCGGCCCGGGTGCCCATTGCGGATGCCATGCAGCAGATCACAACCCAACACGGCGGAAGCCTTGTCCTCATGAAAGGGATCGAGAACAAGGTGCTGATGCCTTTCGAGTACTCCCGCAGGCCACTCGCCTCCGTGGCCGGAGACTTCTCCGCGCAGATCGGTTGCCAAGTCGAACTGGGCCCGTACTACTACTTCGTCTATCCGCCGGCCTACGAAATCCTCACCAAGACCGCCGTCGAGAACGTCTTGCCGGAAGCGTACCGCGCCCAGTCAATCTCGATGACGTTCCACTACGACACCCCGCTGTTCAGTCTCTTCGCGCTCATGAGCCACTCGAACGGGATCACGCTGGTTGCAGACAATGCCATAGGGACCGCGGTCTGCGGCGAAATCAACCTCGGCGATACGCCGCTCGAACGCGCCATCGAGGCCGTGCTGAAGTCGGCGCGTATCGCCCCCGATTCCTACCGCATCGATGCCACGGAGGAGTACATCTTGTTGCGCTCGGCGGCCAACGTCCATGCCCCGGACCTGTTGGTGAATCCCGAAGCCCTCGATGAAGGAAAAACCGCATTTCTCGAAGAGCGGGTGCATGTCGTTCTGCCTGTTCCGCAAACGGCGTCCGGCACCATCCATATCCCGGAATCGCCGTCCCGCCTTGGCGACGTCCTTGAAACGCTCTCCGCTCAGCTTAACACCCGCGTCGAAGCCGCCCCACACCTCCTCGACGTTCCCGTCAATCCCGTCGTGCTGAACAACGTCCGAGTGCGAACCGCCCTCGAACTCATCATCCGGCAATGGCTGCTGCCTGACTTCGGCTACATGCTGACTCCGGATGGAATTGCCTTCGTGCAGCGGGGTGTCCCGTATCCACCACCAGCGCCCGAGCCTGCTCCTCCGGCTCCTGAGCCAGCCCCCGCACCGGCGCCCGAGCCAGCCCCAGCTCCTGCGCCTGAACCAGCACCTGCGCCCGAGCCTGCTCCGCCGGCTCCTGAGCCAGCCCCCACACCTGCGCCTGAACCAGCGCCTGAACCAGCGCCCGAACCAGCGCCCGAGCCTGCTCCGCCGGCGCCTGAGCCAGCCCCCGCACCGGCGCCTGAACCAGCCCCAGCTCCGGCGCCTGAGCCAGCCCCAGCACCTGCGCCTGAACCAGCGCCCGAACCAGCGCCCGAGCCTGCTCCGCCGGCGCCTGAGCCAGCCCCCACACCTGCGCCTGAACCAGCGCCTGAACCAGCGCCCGAACCAGCGCCCGAGCCTGC
>DAIPKA010000002.1:233712-233840 GCA_036769985.1 Candidatus Hydrogenedentota bacterium
CCGAGCCTGCTCCGCCGGCGCCTGAGCCAGCCCCCGCACCTGCGCCTGAACCAGCCCCCGCGCCTGCGCCTGAGCCAGCCCCAGCACCCGCGCCTGAACCCGAGCCTGCGCCTGCGCCTGAACCTGCT
>DAIPKA010000002.1:233940-238168 GCA_036769985.1 Candidatus Hydrogenedentota bacterium
CCTCCGGCTCCCGAGCCAGCCCCAGCTCCTGCGCCTGAACCCGCACCCGCACCCGAGGCCAAGGCCGCAGCCGCTCCGCCTCCTGAACCCGAGCCTACGCCCGCGCCTGCGCCTGAACCAGCCCCAGCACCCGCGCCTGAACCTGCCCCCGCACCGGCGCCTGAACCTGCTCCTCCGGCTCCCGAGCCAGCCCCAGCTCCTGCGCCTGAACCCGCACCCGCACCCGCACCCGAGCCAGCCGCAGCGCCTGCGCCTGAACCAGCACCTCCGGCGCCCGAGCCAGCCCCCGCGCCTGCGCCTGAACCAGCGCCCGAACCAGCGCCCGAGCCTGCACCTCCGGCGCCTGAGCCAGCCCCAGCGCCGGCGCCTGAGTCTCCGCCCGCGCAGTCCTGAGGATGGTTTGAGCGGGGAATTGCCGGGCAATCACAAGGCCTGCGACGAGAATCACTCCGCAACGCCCAATCTCGGGGGTATCTTGGGCGTTTCTTGCCGGCTCTGTGAGAGGGCGCCGGCCTAACGAACCGGGATCTCACGGCGACCGGTTGCCGCATCCGCAGCGGCGCCTGCGGCGTTCTCGTCGATCACTTGCAGCTTGGCCAGCAGCTTGGTGACGTGGCCGCGCATCTCGGCGGCGAGATCGTCAACGCGCTGGCTGAACCAACTGTGGCAAGCCAAGGCGGGAATCGCGACGCACAGTCCGGCAATGGTGGTGATGAGCGCCTCCGAGATCCCTTCGGACAAGACCTGGGGATTTCCGATGCCTTGCGCCGTGATGGCCTTGAATACGGTGTGCATGCCCAACACGGTTCCGAGCAGGCCGATCAAGGGACTCACGTTCGCGATGATCTCGAGCACCGTCAGTCCGCGCCCGAGACGCCCAAGTTGAACGTGCGCAGCGGCGGCCACTGCTTCGCGCACATGGGCGGCATCCCGACGACGCACATGCACGGCCTCCTCGACGACACGCGCCAGGGCACCTCTGCGCGAGCGGCAGATCCGCGCGGCCGTTTCCGCGGAGCTTTCCCCAACATACTCCTCGATGACATCAACCACGACCGGATCAATCACCGAGGCCCGGCGAAGGGCAAAGAATCGCTCGATGATGATCGTCAAGGCCGTGAGCGAGCAGATCCCGAGCAGGATCATGGACCAGCCGCCCTGCTGGAGCGTTTCGAAGATCTCCCTCATGCCGTCAATGCCTCCGGACGCGTGCTCGCGCGGTACCGATCGGGAATCCCGCCCACGACCGTGCCCATCATACCCAAAGATCCCCGGGCGTCTGCAATCTGCCACCCACAAGGCGCTCCTACGAGCCGGAGATCGACTTCGCCTGGATTGAGATCCGGTCGAACACGCCGTCATCGCGTCGCAGGACCCGGGCGGTGAGCTCCTTCGCATCGGCCTCAACGTGGATCAAGGTGCGGATACCGGGATCCGGTCCGCCGCCAATGACAATGGGAAACCGACGGGCTGCGTCCGGCTGCAGGATCTTGGGATCGTGATAGTGTCCGGCGATCTGCAGATCGATGGCCGATTCATTGAGGATCGCGCCCCACTTCTCCCAGCACGGCCCCGCCTCGATGGGTATGTGCGCTACGATGACTCGGAACGCGGCGTCTCGGAAGGGCTCTAGCGCCACTTCCTTCTTCAACCACTCGGTCTCCTCATCGAGGTAACGGTCGAACGCCACGAGTCCGAAGTACTCCTCATGATCGTCGGGTTTGTCCTCGCCGGTGTCGAGCACGAGGAAGCGCACGGGCCCCCAGGTGAAAGCGTCGTAGTACTGACCCGTGGACGTATCGAGGTAGTCGAAGAAGTCACGGGCGTACACACCACGGGTCTCATGGTTCCCTCGGGCGAACACGAGGGGCACGCGGCCCTCTGTGAGTCTCCCGAAGGGCTCCGCGAAATACCGGATTGTTGACGCTTCGTCCTGGAGATGACTCATGATGTCGCCGTTGAGGAAGACGAGTTCGGGATGGAGCGGCGCGATCATCGGGAAGAGCTCGTCCATTGCACCCGTGCTATTATGGACATCGTTGAAGACCACGAAGGAGCAATGGCCAGCGTCGGGCGTGGGCGGTGTGAATACTGTCGTGGAACTGGTCACGGTCTCGCCGAAATCGACTTGGTAAGGCATGAACCGCGCGATCGCGCGGGAAACCACACGGTAGTAACACGGTCTTCCGGGCTCGAGGCCGGTCAAGCGAACGCGGTGGATGGTTACGCCTGCGTCAATGAGGCCGTGGCGAGCATTCACCGCTTTGCGGCCCAGCGATTCGTCGGAACCGAAATCCACCCAACTCACGCAGGGCGTGTTTGTGAACCAGATCGCCGTGGCGGCCTCCGGCGTAACATTCTGAAGATACGGCCCCGCCACAATGCGGAGCGCCTCCGGCTCGGCCACGCAGGCTCCCTGAACCGGCAAGAGCGTTGCCAGACACGCCAGGACCACTGGGAAAAGGACACGTCGAGTCATCATTCGTCTCCATCTGGATGTGCGTTGGGTGTCACCGCGGGCAAAAAACGCCGCCTCACTTAGTATTGCACAGACAGGTCAGCGTTTGCTCCAGAACAAGCATACCGCCATTGTGATTCCTCTTGAGCAATTGGCCTGCTTGGTCGTCAAGCCGGTCGGCGTTGAGCGCAGCCATCGGGTTTCCAGAAGTCAGCGCTGCCGGCGCCACTCCATGGAGGAAACAACGGTTTCCTGTTGGCAGCGCCGAAGGCGCGACCTGGCGCAGGTCGAAGACCCGGAATCAACAGCCCGTCGTTTCCTGGCCATCGCTCTTGCCCATGGCACGCGTCAGCTCGACCAGCCCGAGGTCTTCCCAGAGCAGACAGAACACGCCCACAACGACAATGGGAATGAGCGTGCACAAATGGGCCACAATGGCCATGGCTTGACACCATCCCCAACTAAAAACCGATGTTCCCCTTCTTGTCATCTCGAGCGCAGCGAGAGATCTCCTTCCGTGCCTCAGGTTCCGGCCGCCTGCCACGCTGTCGTCAATCCGGTTAATGAGGTCAAGCCCCACAACGAAGGCGAAATGGAACTGGCCGATGAACCCAGGCGCCACCGGTAGGCTGACGACCACGGATACGATGGCCGCCACGACAAAGGGCGAAGGGACTGACACGTTGTTTCGCGCAGCGGAGCGGAGCGAAAAACGCTGTCTGTCCCGAGCCTCCTACACCCGCCGGATCAGCGCACGATCATCGTGCGCCAACTACGTGCCAAGTAGGCGCAGATTGATTCTGCGCAATGGAGCGGTCTATCCCCCTTGGTTGCCCTCCGCACGCACACCCCCCTCAATCCGGAAATCGGGGACTGACTCCCTCCGAGTCCCCGAGGAGGGCTGTCTGTCCCCGATTTCCGAAAACCGCTTTCCCCGAGTCTTCGAGGAGGGCTGTCTGTCCCCGACTTCCCGAACGACGGAATCGGAGAGCGCGAAACCCGCTTTCTCCGAGTCCCCGAGGAGGGCTGTCTGTCCCCGATTTCCGGAAGAAACGGAGCGAATCAGCTGTCCCCGCCGCGCAACGGGCCGGTGACGGAACACGAAGGATCCGTGCACTTGGGGTGATCGGTGATGGAAAACGTCATCGCTTCGGATCTGCTTCGTGGCTTGGCGGCTTGGTGCGAGGTCATTCTCTCCTCGCACAAAGGCACGGGGACGCCAAGAACTGCCGGTGCACGTCGTCGCACCGGATGCCCGCGCAGTGTACGGCCCCCTCCCCGTCCACGGGGAGGCTGGGTGGGGTGGCTTCCTCCGCGGACCTCTGCGTCGTCAGCGCCGTCTGCGTTGAGATTCCGATCTTCGTGAGCGCATTCCGCGAATCATAGGAGTACGCCGAGGTCGTGCCGTTGGGATTCGACCACTGCGTCACCCGGCCGAGGGCGTCGTAGTCGAAATCCCACGTCTTGCTGTTCGGCGCAGTCATGGTACTGATCTGACCGACGTCGGTGTACGTGTAGACGGTCTGTTCGCTGTGATAGCCCGTCATCGTTACCAACCGACCGACCAAGCACCATCGATATGCACCAAACAGAGGATACTGTTCCCGGCTATTCCCCGAATTGAGTATGGTGTCCCGCTAATCCCCCCGCTAATCCCCCGCTTGCGCAGTGCAATGCTGCCGCAAGAACCGATGTCGGTACGGCCGCTCTGCGTTCCTTGCGTTCTATGTGGTTGGGCTTCCATTTGACCACAAAGATAGCGTGTCTGAA
>DAIPKA010000083.1:0-22422 GCA_036769985.1 Candidatus Hydrogenedentota bacterium
TTGGGTACTTCCACTCATTATGTAATTGCCATCGGATACAGTGGCGATACCATTTACGTCAACGATCCTTGGCAGAAACCAGAAGAACATTCTGGACCAACAACCTTGGGGGTTCAAAATGGTCACGAGTACTTCATTGCCCCGGTCCCTGGGGGCTTTGCCAATGGCTGGCACAATGATGGTTCAAGCCAAGCCATTGCCGACACTTTTGCGTACAAGGGAGGAGCAGATAAGGTTGGTAGGCTCGTCACTGACGGTGGCGGTTATACTCACGAATGGCTGTCCAGTCCCAACGATAGGACTTGGAAGTGGCCCGGGTATTTTGTTCAGAACTTCGCGAACGGTAGCTTCGGGCCTTGCGCAATCATCTACAACAAAGATGCAAAGGCCGCTTACCTGATACGTGGGGGCTTTTGGAACGTCTTTCGCTATGGCGTAGGCGATAACACGGGTTGGGGGCCAACAATCGCCGTGGGAGGAAACGAACTTGGGTTTCCTACCTGTGATGAAAACACAACTATGCCTCGGATTCAATACTTTACAAACGGTCGCATGGAATGGGATGGCAACAACGTTCGTCTATGTACAAACTACGGAAAATACTGCTACACGGTCGGCCAAGGAGTTGAATGCTCCCTAAAATGCGACCTCGTTGAGCCTACGAGCCTTATTCTCTCCCTTTCAAATAGCATCCCCGCTCTACTCTACCGTGTGTGGCTCAGGGGGACTGTTAGAAAGGACATTACATCTGGTCCTAAGTCACTAGATGCAAGTTTCCACCCGGGAACCTCTGGGCAGGCAGACAGTATTAGCGTAACGCTCGATGAACTTTCGCCAAATCAGGACTATGCAATTCAGGTTACTGCATACGACGGCGATGGCGACTCCGTAGCCTATTCGAATAATCTGACCGTTCATACTTCCTCGTCGGCGTCGTCTTTTGTGCGCGCCGAAGGCTCCCATTTGGTTGTCGGAGAAACGGGACAAGTGGTACGTCTCAGAGGTGTTGGATTTGGGAATACCTGCTATCAACTAGAGAACGAGGCAGACCCCATGGCGATTGTCCGAGCTGATCATGATGCGACGGATTTTGCACGGGTCAGAGCCATGGGAATGAACGCAGTCCGGTTCTATCTCAGTTTTTGGATGTTCGTGGACAAGAATGGAGACCCCTATACATACAGGCAGGACGCATGGGATTGGTTCGATGGAAATATTCAATGGGCAAAGAACAATGGAGTTTATTTGATTCCTAATGTCCATGTTCCACCCGGTGGCTACCAACAGGATGCCAACAATGACAAGATTCCTGATGGATTGTCGTTATGGTCCGAGCCGGAAAAGCAGGCGCAGTTGAAAGCTCTCTGGGAGGCAATTGCGCAACGCTACAGGAATGAGACCACCATTGCGGGGTATGATTTGCTGAACGAACCGACGACACTCCCTGCTCCAAGTGGGTTTCCAAAATACCAGCGATGGAAGGACCTTGCAGAAGAGATTGTGGCGCAGATTCGGCAAGTGGATTCCAATCACCTTATCGTGATTGAGGCCCTGGCCGGAGCATTTGATTTGGACCGGCACACGTGGATTGGAACCGAACTGCCCTCTGAGAAGTTGTTTGTGGTCAACGACGCAAACGTCATGTATGATGTCCATTGTTACTACCCCTGGGCTTATACTCTGCAGCAGCAACCGTGGTCTGATTTCCCGAACAGCGCCGTCTACCCCGATGAGCAGGCTATCATCTATCCGTGGGATATACCAGATGACGGGTCCTGGCTTTCCAACATTGAAGGACGGACTATTGCCGGTGGAAGTAGTGGTTGGAACTTGTATGAGAGTGAGAGGCTTCCAGGTCCGACCGGTGCTCTCGTGGGACTTCCCGCCTTCGCGAGTTACGAAAATCCTAGCGGCAGTGTCTACTATGATGCATTGATGGTCAAAGAGTACGACCAAAGCGGGAACTACATCAAGGATGCACTGCCTCTCTATGATGTGAAGAATGATCTACACTGGGTAACTTTCCTTGACCCTTCGACGCAGACCGCGAATCTCGCGTTGTCAACAACAGAAGGCTATCTTGACAGCTATTCTTTGCTGATAGCGAATAACGCAGAATATGCGCAGTGGGCCAACCATGACCTGAAATTTCGGGTAACGCCGGGTAACCTGTACACGATTTCGTGTTGGATGAAGGGAGAGGGCGTGGCGACTGGCTCTTTTTGTCGACCAACTTTGGGGTTTCACAAGAGTCCGCACGATATCCCGATTTTCAGGCGAAACAAGGAATACTTGGCCTACGTGCTGGGTGGTTTTCTGCAATATCTGTCGGACCGAAACGTTCCAATCAATGTTGGTGAATTCGGCCTTGTTCGACAGTGCTTCGAGGGCACAGGAGGAGGAATTCAGTACATAAACGATGTCTTGGATATACTTGACCAATTCAATGCCAATTTCACTTATCACGTGTTCAAGGAGGACACTTTCGGAATCTACCGGCCTTCGGCGTTACCTAGTCAAAACACGGCACTTATCCAGCGCTTTCAAGGATACTTAGGTTTTAGCGATACCGTCGGACCAACAATCGTTCTATCATCGGATGTAAACAGTGCAACGAACGGGATGTTTGCCGTTTCTGCTGTTTTTTCGGAACCAGTGACGGATTTTACCGAAAGCGCTATTCTGACTACGAACGCGAACATTTCGGACTTCCATGGGGAAGGGGTGTCGTACGGGTGGAATCTTACTCCTATGGTACAGGGGCTGGTGACGTGTGGAATCCCGTCCGGCGTTGCTCATGACTTTTCAGGGAACCCGAATTCAGGCTCGAATTCCATCTCGACAGTGTTTGATGACATACCTGCAAGCTGCGAAATAGTATCGTCTGGGCCTCCTGAGCATATAGGCGACCTCATTCGGTTCTATGTTACCTTCAGCAAACCAGTGACTGGTTTCTCCGCAAGAGATGTGAGTGTTTCAGGAGGCAATGTGCAGTCCGTAAGTGGCAGCGGTGATTCTTACGTAATTTCTGTTCTTCCCTCGGTTTCGCGTTCTGTGATTTGTGAAGTTCTAGATTACACTTCCTGCGATGCGGCCGGGAATCTCAGTGAAGGTGCTTTGCCATGCGCGGTTGATGTGCCACTACCAATAGACGGATTCGCCGCCTTGGTGACTGTGCTCGCAGTTGTGGTTCTTGGCAGTTGGCAGGTGTGCAGCTTTCGCGAAGGTTCTCGGAATGGACGTGGACGGCGAAAAGATGCACGATGTCCCGTATGACGTCGGGGTGATGCGGCAGGTTTGTGGTGTTTGGGCTACCGCACGTAACGCCCGTTCCGCGACGTTGTTGTCAATATCGGGGTCGCCGTCCTCGACACCCCCGGCGAAATGGCAAGACGCCGTTCACGGGAGGTTTACAGATTAACTCTGAAGTTAACACCAAGGAGCTCTGGCTGGCCATCGGGTTTCGACGCAAACGCAGATGTTATTGTCGTAAGATCCTGATTGCTAACAACTTAGGTTCTTCTTTGTTAGCACTTCTGGTCCTTTGTTAGCAGTTGTGTAACGCTTGGATGCGAATCTGTAAATAACTGGCAAGCAATGATTTACGTTATTAAAGAACCCACACAAAGTCCGGCGTCATACTGGATCAAGAAATACGGACTTGAATAAGGGCTGCGCGCCGGACTCTATGGCTTGGGGATGAGTTCTTTCAGTGTTTCCTGTAGCTTGTCGGAAGGTATTCTGGCGGCGAGGATTTTGCCATCTGGGCCTATGAGCCAGTTGGAGGGAATGGAGGCCAGGCCGTACGCGTTGGTCACCGGATTGTCTTCTTGCCAGGGGCCAACGTTGAATTGGGGCCAGGGCAATTCCTCAGACTCGACGAACCGCATGGCTCGCTCTTTGTCCCAATCGAGGTTGAGGCCGATAACGTGGAGGCGATCCCCGTTGCCGTAGGTTTCCCCGATCTCCTTGAGTAGCGGGATCTCGGCCTTGCACGGTGTGCACCACGTTGCCCAGAAGACCAGCAAGACGGGCTTCCCCTTCGCGAGCTCGTCGGGCAGCCGCCACGTTGCATCACCTTCAAGCGCGGTCGCCTCGATGACCGGGGCTGCGTCGTGGGCGCCGATCGTGAGAATCCGTTCGAGCCGTACCTCGCCCAGGTCAAGGGACTCGGATACGCCTTCCGCTATCGAGAAGGCGAGCGTGGCGCGGGCACGGGGCGTCCCGCGGCCACAGGCGTTCTCTGGTGGGTTTTCGTGGGCGGTTGCCGTGAGTTCGTAGTCGCCGGGGGGCAGATGGCTGAGGTGGAAGCGCCCATCTTCATGCAAGAGCGGGACGTAGTTCGCGTACTCGTCGCTGGCCTCGGAATCTGTTGGGCGCGCGGCAATGAGGAAACGGCGGTAAGCGTGCCAGGGCTCCTGTGAAACGCCTTCGGGATCGACCAGGTCGTCTGCGAGGATTCGCCCATGCACGGCGCCGCCGTCGGGATCGCCCAGCTTCACCTGCACGGTCTCGCCGGGCTGTGGCTCGACATCGACCGCGTGACTCATGAGCCACCGCCGCATTTCCGTCACCTTAATGGGTACGGCGGGCACGTGCTCTATGCGGAAGTGTCCGCTGTCGTCGGCTGTCGTGCAGCACACGAAACGGATGGGTTGCTTGTCTCCCCATTGCTTTTGAATCGGCAACGCCACGTTGACGGCGATTTCCTCCCCTTCCGGGCGGCCCTCCGTTTCGAGCTGGCCTTCGACTGTACACCAGGCGGATAGCGGCAGGTCGCCACCTGCCTTGTGTTCACTGGCCGGCCGTACGGCCCAACCGCTCTCATGGAGAGCCAAGATGTATCCCGGTTCACGGGAAGGCGCTAAGGTGAATCCGCCGCTGGAGCGGCTTAGGGTGTGGTTGTCCGGCGCTCTCACGTAGTCCATGGCCAACGTGCAGCCCTGTATGGCAGCGTATTGATCGGCATGCACCAGGGCTACGGTGGCTCCCTTGACGACCTCGCCATCGGGAGTGCGCAACGTGCCTCGGACTGCCTGGCCGCGCTCGAGGGGGATTTCAACAGGCCCCTTCGCCAAATCGAGTGCCCACACGGGATCGATCACGGTGGGGTAGTAGTCGCGTGCCCAGGCGTGCACCGACAACGCACCGGGGTGCTCGTCGAGGCTCAGGCCCGTATCTATGGAGAAGGTACCGTCTTTGGAGAACTTGACCATGGGGTCGTGGCAGTCATACGTAGCGACGCGATGCTCTATCTCACTCCATCCGTAGTCGACCGTGAACGTTTTGATGGGCGCCCGGGTCTCTGCGTCGTATACCCGTCCCTGAAGAGGAGCCGAGGGGTAGATCGTTAGTTTGGATGGGAGGTCCTTTACTTCCGCTGGCGCGAAGTCCAGCCCAAAGAATGCTTTCTTGTTCACGTATGTATCCAACAAGCCCGACGTTGGCAGGAACGGCATTTCGAACGCTCCTTCGGCATCCGTTGTCGTCTTGTAAGGGCGCATCATGAGGCGGTCGCGTCCGAGTTGCCACTGATAGCAGTGTATGGTTGCCTTTTCCACTCCGTTGCCTGCGGCATCCGTGACACGCCCTGCCCAGGTGCTTCCCTTATCCAACACAACGCGCTGCTGACTGCCGTCGCGCGCAACCTCGACGATGACCGGCGCGAACGACTTGGCACAGACCACCAGCTTCTTGGCGTCATCCTCGATAGGAATCGAGAACGTGCCATCCGCGCGTGAGACAACGACGTTCCCCACCTCGCCTGAATCAATGTGCTCGCGGAGGGCCTCGTAGGTATCAAAGTCCACGAAGCCACGGATCACGAAAGCGCCTTCCACGGGCGTGCCCGATTCATCGACCACGGTTCCTCGAACGAGCACCCCGCGCTCGATGATGTGTCGGTGCTGACCCGCCCGCATTTCGTCGGTGATGTCAATCCAGGAGAATGCAGTGCTCAACGCGAAGTCGGGGTGCTGCAATTGCCAGGCAGGTTTTGTCTCACCTTGCGGCACGGTCAGTTCCCAACGCCCGGATTCATCCGTCATCGTCTCGATGTGAATTCTCCGGACTCGGCCGGCGAAGGTCACACGGACACCCTCGACAGGCGCGCCCGATTCGTCGACGATGATGCCGCCGATGAGTTCGCCTCTTTTCAATCGGATGACGTGTGTTCGGTCGGAGCGCAACACCTTCTCGGGTTCGCCCGATATCCAGTCACGCACATATCCCGTGTGTGTTGCTGAAAAGGCCACCCACCGCTCCGGAGGCGCGGTCAGTTCCACCTCGCACAGACCGGACTCGTTTGTCGCAAGCAGCCACTCTTCATCGTCCGCGTTCACCTCAACCGTGGCTTCGGCCAAGGGTTCCCGCGTGTCGGCGTCGATGACCTGCACGGTTACTGTACGGGGATATCCGGCGGTCTCGCTGTCACTTGCCGACTCCTCGGCCTGCGGCCCGCCGTTGGTCGCGAACGTGGCCGCCAGCAGCAATGCCACCACACTGTGAAGTCTGTGCCTACCAAAGCCAGCAGTCAGCATGCCGTTCCCCTTCCTTCCGCGAATGCCGGGCTCGGTCCGAGCCCCTTGCCCGGTATCAATAGTAGTTGGATCATACAGCAGGCGCCTCTCGGCGGCTCATTCGCCCGATCTGATACTGGAGATCAGTATACATTCGACACGTGTGAGGAATCATTGCCCAGGTGGACCCCTCGTGGAGCCGAGAAGTTCGCCGGAACAAGAGCGAAGGCGCCGAACCCCTCGGCTTCAAGCGCACCACCCTCCAGTACAAGATCAGAAGTAAGCGTCCGGCAAACGGCCTCTTCCGGTCTTGGTGGAGAGCGGGACGACGGCACCAATCCATACCGCTGCTTTCCCCAGTTTCTTGTCGGGCTTCTATTGACCCGCCAGAATGGCGACCTGGTCGTCCTGAACGACGATATCTAGGGTTGTACCGTCTGGCACCTCACCTCTCTCGAGCATCCTTTCGAGGGGATCAACCACGAGACGCTTCATGAGTTCCGGCAGGTGTGTCATGCCCTGGCTGCCGCACAGACCCTGGTCCGCGATCAATTCGTAGGTGCTCTCATGGACACGCATGCCGATCTGTCGGGGTCGAAGCTGTTTGTACAGATTCTCGAAGGCCAGTCGGATGATCGACCGTATGTCGGTCGGACTCAGAGCGCCAAAGAGGATGAAGGCCTCGATTTCCTGGAGTATCTCGGGACGGATGCTGGAGCGCACCAATGCCTTGAGCGATTCAGCCGAGTGGCTCTCGGCAGGCGCGGGAGATGGACAGTCCAGCGTCAACACGAAAAGGCACCGGCGCAGGCTGACTTCGTTGCTGCTGGTTTCCCGTAGCGTCCCCGTCCTCAGAACGGGAAGCAAGGCGTCAAAGAAGACTGGATGGGCGTGCTGGACGCCATCGAATACCACCACAGCAAACGATGAGCTGATCACGGCCTCGGCCAGGGGTCCCAACTGCACGGATTCCGTGCCGGACGCGCGCTTCAGATTGAAGAGCCGTGCCACGGCTTCCGGCCGAGAGAATTCCTTCATGTCGAATACGGCGAGGTCGTCGCACGAGCCAAGCAACTGTTGTGTGAGCGTGGCTATCGCATGGCGCTTTCCGACACCCGACGGACCTCCGAGCAGGACTACCCCCGCCGGGCGGCCCGACTGGCCGAACCGAAGCCGCATTCTCGCCGCAAAAGCGGCTATTTGGCTCACCGCGGCATCCTGGCCAAGAACGAGCCGTTTGAGGCGCTGATCGAGTTTCCGCTGCCAAGCTTCCGCGTCAGCAGCGTCAATATCGATGGATGTGATCTCGGTCACCACGCGTTTCACGTCGTGGGCTTGCACTTTCTTGCCGAGGTGGCGCATGGTGGCCTCGTCGGACCATTGGGGATACTGGGAATGGGTTTGGAGCTTGCGCCTATAACGCGCGCACGCCTGGTCCAGCACGGCGATGGCCTTTCCGGGCAACGGCCGCTTGGGCATGTACTGCTGGGTGAGCCGGATCGTTTCCTCCAAGGCTTCTTCGTCGATAGCCACGCCGTGCTTCCGCTCCATAGAGGGACGCGTTTCGGCCAGAATCCGCCGGGTCGCGTCCTCGGGAAGCGGCTCGAGCAGGACGACCTCGAAGTCCTCAAGGATCGAAGGCGTCTCTTGAATCAGGCGGGCGTATTCTTCGTTGCTCAGCGCGCAGAGGCACCGGAGTTCGCCCGAACGGATCGCGTTGCCCAGAAACCCATCCGGACTCTTCACGGAAAGCTGCGGCTGAACAATCGAAACCGCGTCGTCCGCAAAGATGATCACCTCAGAAGTGGTTCGGCCCAGACTGACCAGCGCTTCGATCTTCTGCATTACACGCACCGTCTGGCTCTGCATCGCCGCGCCGTCGAGTTCGAGTAGGCGGTAGTGCGACAAAGGATCGTCGCCGGTTGCCGTGGCAAGGCTCGAGGCTATGCCATGCACGAGTTTGGTCTTGCCTACGCCGTCTTCGCCGACGATGAGGACGCTCTTGCGGCTTTCACCGGAAAGGAGTCTGAGAACGGCGGCAATCTCCCGTTCCCGACCGTAGGTGGGGCTCAGCTCGTTGCGCAGGGCTGCTTCGGTCAAATCGCGTGCGATCGACCCAAAGCCGCGAACCTGCTGGCTCCTTTCCGGGTCTCCGCCGAGATCGACGGTTGTCAATCGTCGTTCGGGCTTGACCAGCGGCTCCAACTCTTTGCCACAGAAGCGACACCGAGTGGCCTGGGCGCTCACGGGCATACGGCACGCCCTGCAAAGCCGCGTGCTTTCCAGTGGAAGACCATCGGATTCCCTCGTCAGCATACGCGTTTCTCCTTGGGCAGGTGCTGGTTCCTTGCCGGGTTGGCGCCCCAGTTCAATGTCCCGGCAACAACGAGTGTAATCGAGCGACGGCATCATTGACAAGGAACATCTTGTCGCAACGGGTATGTATTCTCACACTCGCGCAAGGTCGCAGTTCTCGGGTGCGAAAGGAGAGAGACTTATGGTACATTGATGGGAATGGGGACGGATGGCATCCAGGGAACGAAATGGGACGCGTTGAGTTCTGGGACAACGCAGCGTTGGGAAGCTTCAGGTTCTGTGACGAAGAGTAGCACCCTGCAACTCATATCCATGAGTGCCCGCAAGCGGGGCATGGGATGGGTCATCAGCGAACGGCCGCTCGTGTTGGGACGTGGCGGCGACGTGGATATTGTGCTTGACGACCCGATTGCGTCGCGGCGCCACGGTCTTGTTTGTCTCAAGGGGAGCATGATCCGGTATGAGGACCTGGGTAGCCGCAACGACGCCTTACTGAATGGCCAGCCCATCCGCCAAGGCGTTCTTGAAGTAGGCGATGAGCTGGCCATCGGCTCGGAGCGGTTCCTTGTCGCCGGAACGATGAACGAACGCATGGTAGTCGTTCAGGCGCCCGAACAAGAGACCCGGTCCTGGTCGAGCGGGGAGTCGGTTTCGCTCCCGGTCGACTCGGCCAGGGCCGAGGCGCTGGGCCGGCCGGGGACCGTTCAGGATTTGGCGTGGCTTTACGAGGTTGCGCGCGACCTGAGCGGGGCGCCTTCAGCCGCGGCTCTTTTCGAGGCGCTCCGGACCCGGCTGTCGGAGCGGTTCCACCCGCAGGCCCTCTGGCTGCTCCTCGTGAGGGGAGCGGAACGGGAGATCATCACGAGAGATGCGGTCACGGCCGAGGGCAACGTGGATGCGCCGGCGGACGAGTTTCCGGAGGAGCTCGTTGACCGTGCCATTCGTGAGGGCCGCGCATTCCTTATGCCGCAGAGAGTGCGGAAGGGCAATCGGCGTGTGATCGCCTGCACGCTTGCTTCGCCGGTTAGCGTGGGCGGTGTCACAACTGGGGCCCTGGTGCTGAGGGCAGAGATGCCTCACGGCTGCTATGACGAAGAGGACCTGCAGTTGCTGGCCCTCTTGTGCCAGTCTGTTGCGCCGGTTGTCGTAGCCGTTCAAGAGGTGGAGCGACTGAAGCGAGACAACGCCCGTTTGCGCGAATTGGCCGGAGAATCGGTCACACTGGTCGGGGTATCCAAAGGCATCAACGACGTTCGTGATCAGATTGCACGAGTGGCGGATAGCAGTCTCAACGTGCTCATCACCGGCGATACGGGAACGGGGAAAGAGCTGGTCGCACGTCTGATCCACGCCGGGAGCGCCCGGAAGAACGCCCCGTTCGTGACCGTCAACTGCGCGGCCATTCCGCGCGAGCTCTTCGAGGGAGAGCTATTCGGATACGAGCGGGGGGCGTACACCGGTGCCACGAGGTCTTCGATGGGGTTGCTGGCCGAGACCGACGGTGGTACGTTGTTCCTGGATGAGATCGGTGACCTCAGCCTGGACAATCAGGCGCGGATACTCCGAGTCATCGAGAATCATTCGTTCCGCCGTATCGGCGCCCGTTGTGAGATCACGGTCGATATGCGCATCATAGCCGCGACTAACAAAGATCTTGCGGCGTGTATCAACGCCGGTGCCTTCCGTGAGGATCTCTACCATCGTCTCAACGGGGTTGAGATTGCGCTACCGCCGCTCCGCGACCGACGCGATGATATCCCCCCGCTCGCCGAGTATTTCCTTGATATGTTCCGCTGGCAGGCGAAGCGCCCCGTGGCCGGTATTACCCATGATGCCCTAGTGTACCTTGTAGAGCGGCCGTGGCCGGGTAACGTGCGTGAACTGCGCAATTGCATTCAGCGGGCCATACTGATGGGGACGAAGGAGACCATTCAACCGACCGATGTGATGGCGGCCGATGCCGCTTCGCGTCTTCCGCATACGGCGGCAGACCTCCTGACGCTTGGCGAGGTCGAGAAACGTCACATCGAGGCGGTCTTCCGCCAGTGTGGTGGGAATACGGCCGATGCGTCGCGTGTCCTCAAGATCGGTCGCAGCACGCTCTACGCGAAGCTGATCGAATACGGCATCCGGTAGTGGATCTCTCGTCTGCCGCGCGGCCCGGATTCCAGAATCCGGAAGAACCCACTTCCTGATTCCGGAATCGGGAAGGGAATCCTTCCTGTCGGTCGATCTTCGCATCCTCCTGCTTCCTTCCTATCTTGCTTTGTACCAAATACTTGTGAATGAGGGGGCGCAGCCTCGGGAAAACGGGCACGAATCCTGCTGCACGTCTTGTGAACTTGTTGTAGTCACGAGCGCTAGAAGCGGAGTTTCCGTCGGATGGATTGCGAGGGAAGGCACGTGATCACGCAGCAGATGAATTCCGGTGAGGTGAAGATGCAGGAAGGGGAGACCGCTGAGTCGCTGACCCAGGTTAGGCGGGCTCACGTTCAGCGAGTTCTCGGCATCACATTCGGGGACCGAGACGCCGCCGCGAGGATTCTTGGTCTAAGCCGTCCTCAGCTTGAGCGATTGCTCAAGTCGCTCAAGCTGGGGCCGGCAACTGGGCCCCAGATAGGAACCGAAAGGCGGTTGGACAATGAGCGGTCGTATTGAACGCGCAAGACAGCTTGAAACGCCCTGGCGGCGGCACGGCGTGTTCCCGAAGGCGCGCCGCTCAATCGAGGAGAAGGTCGCATGAGTCACGATGACGGGAAGAACGCGAACGGGCCAGTGGATTCCTTCGAACCGCTGTCGGATCGCTCGCAGGAGTCGTCGTTGTCGGGTTCCGACGTGGGGATCTGGCGCGCGAACTCGGGCTCGTCGAGCGGCGACGTGGCGTGGGACAAGACGCACATGGACCTCGGCAAGATGGTGGCGAACGGGCAACTGGGCGAGTATCGGATCATCGAAGTGCTCGGCCGAGGCGGATTCGGCACGGTGTACAAGGGCCGCGATGAAAACCTGGGCCGGGACGTGGCGATCAAGGTTATCACGAACCCACTCGAGGAGCGCGATATCAAGCTGTTCCGGCGCGAGGCGAAGGTCATTGCGAGCCTGAGCAAACACCCCTCCGTCGTGCAGATTTATGCTTGGGGCGAAGTGCAAGGCCATCCCTACTTCGTGCTCGAGTTCGTCGCCGGAAGCGCATCGGGCCTCCTCGACGAGCACCCGTCCGGCGTGCCGGCGACCACGGCGTTGCGCATTGGCGCCGAGTGTGCCGAGGCGCTCGCATACGCCCACGAGCGCGGCGTGCTCCATCGCGACGTAAAACCGGCCAACATCCTCATCGAAGCGGAGAATCAGCGGGCCAAGTTGGCGGACTTCGGCCTGGCGCGCCTGTGTGCGGGCGCAGGTCCCGACGTGTCCATCAGCCTGACGACCACGGGCACCGTCAGCGGGTCTCCGCCCTTTATGTCGCCAGAACAGGCCGAAGGCCGCGACCTGGATGCACGTTCGGACGTCTTCTCGCTGGGCGTGACGTTGTATCGCCTGCTGAGCGGCCGCCTTCCCTTCGAAGGCCAGTCCGCCCTCGAGATCATGGATCGCATCCGGATGGGTAAACACGTGCCGCTGGCCGAGCGCAATCCCAACCTTCCCACGGGCGTGGTTGCGATTGTCGAGAAATCGTTTGCTCATGATCCTGCGGATCGATACCAGACGGCCGCGCAGTTCGCAAGCGAGCTACGCGGAGCACTGGAGGCTATCGAGAAGGGGGAGGAAGTGCAAGGGCCTGCAATATCGAAGCGTCGCGCGAAGACGAAATGGATGCTCTTCGGCGCGGCGGCCGCTGCGGCCCTGCTTTCCGTCACGATCCCGTTCTTGTTTCGCGAAAGCATTCATCAAGCCCCGCCTAACGTCGCCTTTGCCGATGCCAAAGATGAGATGGAACAAGGGCACTATCGGGAGGCCGAGACCTTGTACCGGCAGGCGCTCGAGAGGACGCCGGCGGATGAGCAAGGACTGTACGGCCTTGGTTTCGCCCTGTTGAACCAGCAGAGGGCGGAGGAGGCCCGGCAAGCATTTGCTTCGATAGACCCCGACTCGCCACGCCGTAAAGAAGGCGAAGCGGCCGTCCTGGCGGAGGCTAAGCCGGACGAAGCCCGGCCGGCCCTCGAGGCCGCGGCGGATCTCGCGTACTGCAAGGCGCTGCTTGCGAAGATGGACATGATCGAGACCAAGTACGAGGACGTCGTCAAGCGTCTGGATGCCCTCGAACCGAAGCAGTTCTACTTCAATTGGCAGTACGCTGAAGCGCTCAAGACCCTAGGCCAAGCCTATTACAAACTGCAAGACTATGATAAGGCCAGCGCCGTATTCGGGTCGCTCGAGAACGTGGCGGGAGCCGCCGATGCCCAGGTGGTCCGGATGTACCTCGACAACACGCGGCGCCAACTCGACTCCGAACACAAGGAGCAGGTACACCAGCGAGCTGAACGTCTTCGGGAACTCCTGGATCAAGGTTATCAAGCACCGACTCCCACGGATCTGTGGACCAGCCGGCCGCTCACGTACTTCATCTTGCCGGCCGATGTCGCGCCCCGCGCGGCATTCACCATCGAGTCGGGCGTGGCGGATGTTCTGCCGGACCTGCTTGCGGAATCCCTTAAGATCACGCCGATGGAGTTGGTCGACCGCGACATCATCAACGATGTGCTCGCGGAACAGGAATTGGCCAAGCTTGTGGGCAAGGATGGCGGCGTGGCGCTGCGTCAGGTGCTCGGCGCCCGGCTCATTTTGCGTCCGCAAGTGCGCAAGGTGCTCGATGCCGAGACCCTGACCGTCGATGTCGTGGATGTCGAGAAGACCAAGAAGTTCACGGCCAAGGCCAACGGATACGGCCAAGGCGCCGATATCGAGGCCGTCATGCAGGGCTTGGCGGACGACATTTGGCAGCAGACGCAGACCAACTATCCCATCCAAGCACGACTCTACGCCAATAACGGGCAACCGGAGCTCAATCTTGGAAGCGACCTTGGTGTGAAGCCGGGCATGAAGTTCCAGGTCTTTCCCGAGATGGGCTCGTTTCCATCGCCGGGCGTCGAGGTCACCGTGACCGACGCACTGCTACCGAGCATCGCTCGGGTGAACGTGACCGGCGTCGAGGCGGACACGATCCCGACCACGCCCGACGCGGCCTGGTTTGTGGCCATTCAGGGGTCGTGAGTGTCGAGAAGTGAACCCGTACGTAGATAGGAAGTAGCGATGAGAGAGGCTCGACGAGAAGCGGCGAGCAAATCGCGGGGAGGTATGCTCCTATGTTTGCGGGAAGGCATGTGGCAGCGATTATTGGCATTTGGGTGGCAGTGGCTCTAATCGCGGGAACGCCGGTCGCCTATGCGCAGCCGCCGAACGACGAGTGTGTCGACGCGGAGACGGTATCTCTGGGCGTTACGGCGTTCGGAAGCAACGTCGACGCGACAGGTACCGATATCACCTCGTGCGGCACCGACGACTGGAACGACGTCTGGTACGTGTGCACGGCCGGGGCCGACGGCGCACTCACGGTCGACTTGAGCGGAAGCGATTTCGACACCACGCTGGCCGTGTATGACGCCTGCGGCGGCAACGAACTTGCCTGCAACGATGACTACTACGGCGTGCAATCGTGGGTAACCTTCAGCGCCGTCTCGGGTTCGTCGTACTACATCCGCGCGGCTGGCTATGAAGGCGCCGCGGGCAACTGCCACGTTCTGGTCGATACGATGCCGCACCCCGCGAACGATGAGTGCGCCAACGCCGAGGTTGCCGTCGAGAATGGTACCGTTTATGCGACAAATCAGGGCGCCACGGGCACGGACATTACCTCGTGCGGCACCGACGACTGGAACGACGTCTGGTATGTGTACACCGCCGCTGGCACAGGCACCGCGTCGCTCGATGTCTACAGCGACTTCAACATGACCTTGGCGCTTTTCGACGCGTGTTCGGGCACGGAACTCGCTTGCCTACAGAACTCGGCGTACAACGTGTCGTCCTGGCCGCTTCCCGTCGTGGAGGGCGAAACATACTACGCTCGCGTCGCCGGCGAGAGCAGCGCCACAGGCTTCTTTCAGGCCACGATAAGTCTCGCGCTGCCGCCCGCGAACGATGAGTGTACTAACGCCGAGGGAATTGTCGAGAACGTTGCGGTTATCGGAACGAATGTCGACGCGACAGGTACCGATATCACCTCGTGCGGCACCGACGACTGGAACGATGTCTGGTATGTGTACACAGCTGCCGTCACAGGCACCGCGTCGCTCGATGTGTCGAGCGATTTTCCGATGACGTTGGCCTTTTTTGACGTGTGTTCGGGCACAGAATTCGTTTGCCTACAGACGACCGGCTCCGCGTCGTGGCCGTTGCCGGTCACTGAAGGCGAGACATATTACGCTCGCATCGCCGGCGAGAACGGTGCCACAGGCTCTTTCCAGGTCGTAATAAGCCTTGCGCTGCCGCCCGCAAACGATGAGTGTGCCGACGCGGAAACGCTTACGGAAGGCACAGCCGTAGACGGATCCACGGCAAACGCGACGGGGACGGATACGACCTCGTGCGGCACCGATGACTGGAACGACGTCTGGTACGTGTACACCGCCCCCGGAGCGGGTATCGCTTTTCTCTATGTATACAGCGACTTCAATATGACCTTGGCGCTTTTCGACGGATGTTCGGGCACGGAACTCGCTTGCCTGCAGAATCCTGCCTACAACGCGTCGTCATGGCCGTTTGCCGTTGTGGAAGGCGAGACCTACTACATCCGCATCGCGGGCGAGAACGGCGCCGCCGGCTCTTTCGAGGCCACGATAAGTCGCGCGCTGCCCCCCGCGAACGATGAATGCGCCAACGCCGAGGTGGTCGTCGAGAATGGTACCGTCTACGCGACAAATCAGGGCGCGACGGGCACGGACATTACCTCGTGCGGCACGGACGACTGGAATGACGTCTGGTACGTGTACACCGCCTCCGCTACGGGCACCGCCACCCTCTCTGTCTGGAGCGACTTCCCGATGTCGTTGTCCGTTTTCGACGCGTGCTCCGGCACCGAATCCACCTGCCTACAGAACGGCGCATATGCTTCTTCAGCGTGGCCGTTGGCCGTCGTGGAGGGCGAGACGTACTACGTGCGTATCGCCGGTGATAACGGTGCTACTGGCCAGGGTATGTTGGACATTGTTGTGCCGCCCGCAAACGACGAGTGTGTCAATGCCGAGGTGGTCTTCGAGGGTGTCCCGATTTCGGGAACTAACGTGCATGCTACGGGCACGGATATCTCGTCGTGCGCCGGGAACGATTGGCGTGACGTGTGGTACGTGTGCACGGCCGGGGCCGACGGGACACTCGTGGTGGACTTGAGCGGAAGCGATTTCGATACTACGTTGGCCGTGTACGATGCGTGCGGCGGCAACGAACTCGCCTGCAACGACAACTACACCGGCTCACAATCTCGGGTCACTTTGAGTGCCGCCTCCGGTTCGTCGTACTACATCCGCGTGGCCGGTTACAACGGCAGCGAAGGCACTTGTCACGTTCTGGTCGATACCTTCACGTTGCCGGCAAACGACGCGTGTGCCAACGCGGAGGCGGTGACGCTAGGGATTACGGCCATTGGTAGCAACTACGGCGCCACGGGCACAGACATCTCGTCGTGCGCCTGGAACGATTGGAACGACGTCTGGTATGTGTACACGGCGGGGGCTGCTAGTGACGTTGTTGTGGACCTCACGGGAAGTAATTTCAACACCACGTTGGCCGTGTACGACGCCTGCGGCGGCAACGAGCTCGCCTGCAACGACGACTACACTAGCTCACAATCTCAGGTCACTTTGAGTGCCGCGTCCGGTTCGTCGTATTACATCCGCGTGGCCGGTTACAACGGCAGCGAAGGCACTTGCCACGTTTTGGTCTTTACCGCCCCACCGCCGGCCAACGACGCGTGTTTCAACGCCGAAGGGATGGTCGAGAACGTTGCGGTTACCGGAACGAATTTTGGCGCCACGGGCACGGACGTCTCATCGTGTGCGTCGAACGACTGGAACGACGTATGGTACGTCTACACAGCGGCCACAACGGATACCGCCACGGTAAGTATCTGGAGCGATTTCCTGCTCACGTTTGCCATTTACGACGAATGTGCCGGTACGGAACTCGCTTGCTTGCAGAATGGTGCCTACGTTGGGTCGTCCCGGCCGTTTGGTTTCGTGCAGGGCGAGACGTACTATGTACGTATCGCTGGCGCAAACGGCGCCGTCGGCTCGTTTCGGGTCACGCTGAACGTGATTGTTCCACCAGACAATGACGAGTGCGCTAATGCCGCGGTGCTCCTGAATGCAGGGGCTGCTACGGGAAGTAACGTGGGCGCGACGGGCACCGATATCACCTCCTGCGGACGGAATGACTGGAATGACGTGTGGTACGCGTATACCGCCCCGCGCACAGGCACAGCAACACTCGAGGTCAGTATCGGCTCCTACGGGACGGTAATGACGGTTGCAGTATTTGACGCCTGCGCAGGCACTGAGCTCTTGAGTATCGACATACCGTCTTCACTGTCATGGCCATTTCCAGTTACCGAGGGCGAAACGTACTACATACGCATCGCCGGGGAGAACGGCGCCACAAGCAGTTTTCAGATCACTATGGGCATGCCCATGCCACCTGCGAATGACGAGTGTGCCGACGCCGAACCGGTCTATCTGGGCACGCCGGTTGTCGGATTCACAACGGGTGCGACGGGCACCGATATCACCTCCTGCGGTACGAATGACTCGACGGACGTCTGGTACGTCTATACGGCCACCGGTACTGAGACCGTGGCGTGCCATGGCATGGGCAACGAGTTCCCCTTGTCATTGGCCGTCTTCGACGCCTGCTCTGGCACCGAGCTCCTCTGCGAGGAGGAGCCGGCCTACACCGAATGGTGGGCCTCTCTCTCCGTCGTCGAGTCCGCGACTTACTATATACGTCTCGCAGGTGAGAACGGTGCCACGGGCTTCCTCGTCTTCGAGATGACCTTTGCGACACCTCCTACACCTCCTGCGAACGACGAATGTGCCGACGCGGAGACGTTGCTACTGGACGTCCCATTCTACGGGACCACGGAGGGCGCGACCGGGACCGATATCACCTCCTGCGGCACGAACGACGTGAACGACGTCTGGTATGACTTCACGGCGTCCAGCACCGGCACTGTGATGCTCAATGTGGGCTCTATTTTCTCTCCGCCGCCCGGCGTGCCAATCACATTGGCGGTTTTCGACGGCTGCTCAGGAACGGAAATCCTTTGCGCGGAGGACCATGACTACGTTGCTTGCGCACTGAATGCCGTTGAGACTCAGACGTACTATCTACGTATTGCGACTAGCCCTGGAACATCAGAATTTTTCCAGGTCTATGTCTCGGCCCCCGCGTCACCGTCCAATGATGAGTGCGCGAGTGCGTCCCCTGTATCCCTCGGAGAATGGTTCTCTGGAAGCAATTGGGGTGCGACGGGCACGGACATCTCCTCTTGCGGGACCAACGACTGGAACGACGTCTGGTTTGAGTATGTGCCCGAGGATACGTGCACGGTGATGCTTTTCACGGGGGGTGAGTTCCCAATGGCGCTCGCGCTTTTCGACGCGTGCGTGGGAACGGAACTGGCCTGTCACGAGAACGCCGGTGCCTCGTCGCGGCGGCTCTCGTGTGTCGAAGGGCAAACGTACTACATCCGTATCGCCGGCCAGAACGGCCGCGCGGGCTACTTCTACGGCGTGCTGAGCCTGGACGAGACAACGTCGCCGCCCAATGACGAGTGCGCCGATGCCGAGCCATTGACTGCGAACGCTCGCGCGTATGGAACCACCGAAGGCGCGACGGGAACAGCCATAACTTCGTGCGACGAGGCGGTGTGCTGCAGAGACGTATGGTACGTGTACACGGCCATAGAGACGGAAACCGTAATGGTTAGTCTCTCGATCGAAGTGCCTGCGACATTGGCGGTACTCGATGCCTGTGACGGAACAGAGCTCACGTGTGGACACGCGGACTGGGGGACGCTGTCTTGGTTACCGCTCTCAACTGTGGAGGGCACGGACTACTACATCCGCGTCGCCAGCCCATTCGAAGTTGGCGGCCACTTTGACATCGAGGTGCGGCGCGGTCCACAGAATGACGAGTGCGTCAATGCCGAGGCGTTATCCCTAGATATCCCAGTGTCGGGATCGACTTCGGGGGCGACGGGCACCGATATCACTTCTTGTGGGTCGAACGACTGGAATGATGTATGGTACTCGTTCACGCGGGATTGCGTGGCGCGCCGGCACGTGGTGGAAGTCACGCCGGATTTCAACGCCACGGTCGCTCTGGTCAGCGAGTGCGAATCAGGCGAGGAGTATGAATGCGGTAGTGTAATCGCATACCAAACACTCCAAATTCCATTCTACACAGACAGGAACAGTTGTCACTGCCGGCCCTTCGAGGGATGCTGGACACATCCTTTCCACGTTCGCGTGGCCGGCCAGGAAGGGGCGGAGGGAACGTTCCAGATTTCCGTGCGCGAAGTCCCGCCGGTAAACGACGACTGCGGAGCCGCGGAAGAACTTGCGCCCGGCACGTCCCTGACGGGTAACACCTACCGAGCAACCGGTACCGATATTAGCTCGTGCATTCCGGGGATTCCGGGCGATGCGCGCGACGTGTGGTACACGTATACGGCGTCCGCATCGGGCTGGGTGCGTGTGGGGGGCACGGGGCAGCACACCCTGAGCGTCTTCGAAGGGTGTGGAGGGCCGGAACTCGCGTGCGGCACAGTCGTGGGCGGCGTGGTCTTCGATGTCTACCAAGGGGTCGCCTACGCCATGCGTGTTGCAGACTTCCCCCAGGACTCCGGTCAGGAGTTCACACTGGCCATGGATTGGGTGACGCCGCCCGTGAATGACACCTGCGACCAAGCGCTTCCGCTTGAGGCGGGCGTTCCGCTCAGGGGGACGCATGTCGGGGCCGGCGGAATTGACATGACCTCCTGCGGCGACACGTGGGATGAGAGCGACACGTCGGATGTCTGGTACTACCACACCGCGTCACGCACGGGCACACTGACGGCCCGCTCGACCGTGACGGACTGGTTCTCCGGCACGCTGGCCGCCTTCGATGCGTGCGATGGCAACGAGATGGCGTGCGCGACAGGCTCATTCTCCGCTGACTCGTTGATCTCGTTTCCTGTCGCCATGGGTTCGACCTACTGGTTGCGAGTAGCCGGTTCGAGCGCCTATCACGGGGACTTCCAGATCGTGGCCGGCTACGGCCCGGACAACGAGACGTGCGTGGAGGCCGTAGAACTTGCATTGGACGAGATTGTCGAGGGGAACGTTTCCGTCGCGGAGGATAGCGACGTGTGGTACCGCTTCACCGCGCCCGAGTCGGGAGAGTACTGTGTGACGGCGACGACGGATCTCGGGCTCCGTCTCGACATTTTCGACGCGTGCGAAGGTTCGCAGGTGGCCACGAGCTACGGCATCGGCGCGCGGCGCCTCGCCGTGTTTGAGGGCGTTTCCGGCCAGACCTACTACATCCGCGCGACGGGCACGGGAGGGTTCCGCCTGTGGGTGAGTCACGAAGTGCCCAATCACACTTGTGCGACGGCGGCGCCACTCGTGGAAGGCGTGATCGCCCCGGTTCATGGTGGGAACGAATGGTATGCCTACACGGCCGGCCACACGGGCAAGGTAACGGTGTCCTGGGACGATAGCAATGATACAACAGTCATTATTTACGATACCTGTGGCGGCACGGAGATGGCGCGTTGGTATCACCCTGCGCTGCTCGACACCACCGAGGGCGCGACCTACTACATACACGTGTTGAATGGGGGTATGGAATCCACGCAGGTGCTCATCACGCCGGGGCCGGATGAGGATCCTCAAGAGACGCTTCGTCTCATCCGCTCGATCCCCGGCGGCCAGTTTGCCTGGCAGTTCGAGGGCCTCGGTGTCATTTCCCTGGATGACGAAGGATACGTGTATGTCACCGATGGGCACTACGAAAGGACTTGGATAGAACCCGGTGAGGGAGAAGGAGAAGGAGAGGGCCACTGGAATGAGAGACTCACGCGCGAGCGAGTCAAGAAGCTCACGCGAGACGGGGCGCTGGTGACCCAGTGGACGACGCGCGAGGAATCGCCCGGAGTCTCCCAGTTTTCCCGTTCCGTGGGCATGGCCGTGGATCCGGCCAGCGACCGGCTTTTCGTCGCGGGCCAGTATGTAGACACCGACCCTCGCAATTACGTAGATGTCTACTCAACAAGCGGCACCTTTCTGGCCTCCTGGGACCTCAGCGATCTCACTCCGCAAGATGTCGCCGTGGACCGTTCGGGCAATGTCTACATCACGGGCGGACAAAGCATTCGCGTGCTTGATGGCGAAACAGGAACGACCGTGGATGAATGGACCACGAACCGCTGGCCGATTGCTCTGGCTGTCGACACACAGGGCATCGTATCGCTCCTTGTATCCGACGGACAGGAACTAGTTATCGAACGCTATGACGCGGCCGGCCACCTGCAGGCGACGTGGGATGCTGGCGTGTCGTACTCGTGGTGGGCACCTCCGGGGCGACTGGCGGTGGACGCGGCCGGGAACGTCTATCTCATTGGGGCGTGCACATACGAGGGAGTTCTGGTCTACGCGCCGGACGGAAGCGCGGCGTGGCTACCGGGCGATTGGTGGTCGGGCTCGCGGGACCTGGCGATCTCCGGTGATAGCAGCTTGTACGTCGTGGGCGCGTTTCCGGACCTCACCGCCGGATACCAAGGCATCGTCACGTTCTCGACGGCGGGCGAAGTGCTCGGGATATGGAGCCCGTTCTTCCATGAGCCGAGTGCGCTGGCAGTCGACTCAGGGGGCACCATTTACGTAGGCGACAACAGCGCCTACTCATCAACCGGGCGCATTCGCGTGGTCGATGCAACGGGAAATCTCCTCCGGGATATCCCTGAGGTCGCCGGGTCGCTCTACGCCGACGGAGCTGGCGCTATTTACAGTCGCGGATCGGAAAGGGTGCGGAAACTGAGCCCTGCCGGTGATCTGCTTCTCGAATGGCAGGTACTTCAGGGGTACGGACGAACGCCCATATGCGGCGAAGGGACGAGCAGGCTATGGCTCCTAAATGGGCTCCTAAATAATGTGTCCAATCTGGGCGAATTCCTGCCAAATGGAACACAAGAGCGGGTCATATATCCATTGGGGAGTAAAGATAGATATATCTCAGATCTATATCTGGATGGGTCAGGAAATGGATATGTTACCTATGATAGCAACTATTCATACTGTGGCATACAATGTGTGTCAGTAGATGGTATTACAAGGAGCTCATGGTACGGCCTGGGTAGTCGCATTGCGGCGGATGCGTCGGGGAACATATACGCGGTGCAGGGGGGTGACCTGGTGAAGATGACGCCGGATGGCCGGATCATCGCGCGTACGGGCCTGCTGACGACGCCGGGCGAGTTCGAGGTGGACGCGCAAGGCGACTTGCTGGTGGCGTATCCGAGCCTCGGGATGGTGGCGGAGTACCGCTCGGTACCCTT
>DAIPKA010000029.1:0-20075 GCA_036769985.1 Candidatus Hydrogenedentota bacterium
AGTACCCAAGGTTGTCTTAATAATAACCGGGTACCCTCGTTTTAGCTCAGTCTGGATGTCAGCACCGGACCCGGTAAAATACATAAGGGGACACCCAATATCTTGACAGTATTTTCCAACACCAGTTTCAGTCCAGTTGATACAGGCATTGTCATCGTATCCACCTTGGTTAACCGTATGGGTGGACAGCCACTGATTCAGTCTGTGGGGGTCCGTGTCAGCACCAAAATAATGGAGTCCCATGGCCACGCAAGTCATGGCGCACCCTTGCCCCGGTACCGTCTCGCCATTAATGATAACATTGTCGCCGACCTTATAGGGACTTGACCCCATGAAATCCCCGGACCAGTGAGAATCACGCTGGCTGAAGAACTCGACTTTGAGCATGACACCGTCTTCCGCGTGCGCTGTCACGCTCACTACCAGAATTAAGGAAATAACCACGGCTCTCATTTACACACTCCTAATTCACAACCAACAGCAGCCCAAAGTACTCTTTGCGTAAAGCCTGACACTACTATCGACGTTAGTATCTCGCTCGCACTCTTGGGGACTTGCGCGTCTTTTCACGCTTGCTTTGTCCTCAGTTACTGACTCACTTATCGACAAGATGCCGAGGTCATGAACTGGCCCACTCGGCGGAACATTACTTCGCGGAACAGGTCGCCGAAGCGCGGGTCGGCCTGAATCTTGTTGTAAATGGCCGTGTTCGAGTCAATATCCTCTAGCACTTCGTTGAAGTAGTCGACGAATGCTAAAGACAGGGCTTCTCGGAACGGATTGATTCTCGGGTCAAGGACATGGCGTATCCGTCGCTTTTCCAAGGAGGCGAGCTCATCCGTCGTCAACCCAACATCATGCTAAGCATCATGCATCTTCCCACTGTCAAGTTCAAGGTCCTAGCGACGCCACGTGCACTACCTCGGTCGAATCCTCGGTCAGTTACGCCTTGCTATGCGCGGGGGGCCTGCGGATTCCCTTTGTTCAACAACAACCGCCTCTTGAGGGCTTTCCCGTTCTGCGGTTGAGTGTGGCAATGTGCTGTGCCTTGCCGTCCAACAAGCGGCTTTCCTTGCTCGATACAGGTTCCGGAGAACGAGCCACCGCCTCGACAGCGGTCCGTACATCTCTTAGCTTCTTCGAGGGCACATCCTTGCCGTGGTCGATTCGGACGCTGGTTTGGAAGCGTGGTCCTCGTTGTGCTAGGCTTTTAAGCAGTTTTCCATGCGTCAAATACGTCATAGACAGCGGGTTAAGGGATTGGCCGCTGGGATGTGACGGGGCGGGGTAGACGTGTACCTGGAGGCGGACCAGGAAGGAGAAATCATGCAGACCATCTTTGACCTATGCAGCCCACGGCCAGACGTGCTCGCGGGCCGCGTTAAGGATGAGGAATTCGCCGCGGACTTGGCAGCCGTTGTGAACGGCAAGGCCACGAAGGAGTATGCTGACCCGTCACTCTTCTTCCGATACACGTATCCAACGCGCGGCTTGAAGACCTTACTCGAAACGGTCTGTCGGCGTCTCAGCGGCGAAGGTGGTGAACTGAATTCCGTTGTCCGGCTCGACACACAGTACGGCGGCGGTAAGACTCACAGCCTGATTGCTCTGGTCCATGCAGTACGAGGGATGCAGCGCGTTAAAGGTGCCAAAGAGTTCATTGAACCCAAGCTGCTCCCCAAGGGCAATGTTCGCGTCGCTGCAATAGACGGTGAAAATGCGGATCCAGCCAACGGCCTCAAGCTGGAGAAGGGCCTTATGGCCAGGAGCATTTGGGGCGAAATGGCCTACCGTCTCGCCGGACGTGAAGGCTACGAACGAGTCCGCAAGAGCGATGAAGCCCATGTCGCACCAGGCACGGAAACCATCGTTGAGCTTTTCGGCGGCGAACCCACACTCATCCTGATTGATGAGGTGTCCGTCTACTTGCGGAAAGTCGCCCAAGTCTATCCCGATGCCGTCAACCAGTTCCCTGCATTCATGCAGGCTCTCATCAAAGCCGTGTCCTCCACGCCACAGACCACATTGGTTTGCACCCTTGCTGTCCGTGCTGCAGACGAAGAAGCTAGAGATGCTTACAAAGCGGAACATCAACTCGCTCTGGCTGCATTCGCGGAAGCTGAGAGCATCGTATCGCGGAAGCTTCTTCAACTCGACCCCACGGAAGAAGACGAAACTGTGGACGTGCTGCGCCGTCGTCTCTTTGAGGAAGTAGACATCAACGGGGCAACCAGAGTTGTCGATGAATACACGGACCTATGGGACCGGAACAAGGACAGCCTTGCGCCGGATGCCTTCAGCCCTGAAACACGGGACCAGTTCCGCAAGGGTTATCCATTGCATCCCGAGACATTGAACGTCATGACGGAAAAGATGAGTAGTCTGTCCACGTTCCAACGGACTCGTGGCATGTTACGTCTCCTTGCTCGTACCGTGTGCTGCCTCTGGAAAGACAAGCCAGTGGATGCCTTTGCCATTCACCCACACCATATCGACCTCGGCAACGCACAGATACGGGCTGAAATCACAACCCGGCTTGGACAAGGCACCTATGCCTCTGCCTTGGGGTCCGATGTTGCATCCGTTGCAGGGAAGGACCCGTCTATCGCCCAGCGTCTGGACCAAACCAACTATCCGGGCCAACCGCCCGTAACAAGCTTCGTGGCAAGGACCATTTTCCTGAACACGATGGCTTTCGGGGAATCCGCCCAAGGCATCACACCGGACCATCTCCGCTACTCCGTCTGTTCACCCGCTGTGGAACCTTCCTTCGTGGAATCGGCTCGGAAGCAATTCGCGGCTGAATCACTCTACCTTGACGACAGGCCCGGTGCTCCCATGCGATTCCGTGTCGAGCCCAATCTGACGCAGATTATCAATCGCGAAATGCGAGAGGTGGATGCCGACGAAGTTCGTAACGTTCTGAACACCCGCATCAAAGACCTATTCACCAGCGGAAGAAGTGATTTCGTCCTCATCCCGTTCCCGGCAGGCCCCTATGAGATTCCCGATGATATCGGTGATGGGCGGCCCTATCTGGTGGTTCTGAATTATGATGCCTTTGCTCTTTCCGACACACCTTCCGAACTCCCGCAAGAACTCGTACGTATGGCAACGAAGAAGGGGGTCAAGGAAGAGTTGAGGACCTTACAGAACAACCTCATCTTTGTCGTGGCGGACAAGCGGCTTTGTTTGGACATGAAGCAGGCCGTACGCCGTCGTCTTGCCTTGGAAGCCATCGTCAACACCCCCAAGATTAATGAGCTTGCCGACTACCAGCAACGCAAGGTCCGCGAGGAATACGAGAAGTCCCGGAGCACCGTTGCCATTGCGACGCTTCAGTGTTACCGGCACTTGTTCTATCCGAGCAACATTCCCATTGGCTCCGGTGAAGCCCGTCTTGGCCACACGACGATTGAACTCCAGAATGCCAGCGATTCGCCGGGCAATGGACAACAGCACATCAAACGTGCCTTACGAGACCAGAAGAAGCTCTTGGCATCGGGTGATGAACCGGATGCTCCGAGTTATGTGCGAGACCAGACACCGCTCAAGACCAAAGGCCAAATCACAACCCTTGAACTCCGCAACGAGTTCCGCCGTGCCCCAAACCTTTCCATCCTGCTGAATGATGACCCACTCATTCGCTGTATCCAGTTGGGTATAGCTCATGACGTTTTCATCTACCGTGAAGGCGAGTTGGTATGGGGCAAAGGTGACCCTTCACCCGCAATACAGATTTCGCTCAATGCCTTTGTCCATACCCTCGCAAACGCTAAAGAATTGAAGTTGTGGCCGCGCTTGCCCAAGGCAGAACCGACCCCGCCAACACCGGAAGAAGTGGAAGAAAGCGACACGGCTGGTGGCGGCAGTGATGCCAAATCCAAACTATCCGTTGTGCCCAGACTGCCTACGTCGCTATCAGCAGAGGGGCCATTGCGTCAGGCCCTCGTGGAGCTGTTCGACAAGGCCCGAAGCCAAAAAGTCGAGTACTTGAAGTCAATCACCATGCGATTCTATGAGGCCAAAGGCGCCTGGAGTGCCCATCAAGCCGTGGCAACCTACCGCGATTCCGAAACAGCCTGTCAGCTTTCCGTGGGTATCGAGGGTGAAGGAATTGAATCATTTGATGTGCAATTCTCAGGTACACTGAACAAAGCCAACAGCATCAAGTCATTCTTGGAGCCCCAGCTTCGCTCGGCCACAAATGCCACTTTTGAGGCCAACTACACGCTCACGTTCACCACGCCTTTTGCCACAGTCAAGGAAAAGACGGACGGCTTCATTACGGCTATGACGAAATACGGCGCATCCGAGGCCTATGTCGAAGCTGAGGCGGCAAGAGGGTAGTTTTGTGACAAGGCAACCAACAATCTCAAGAGATGATGCCAGTGCCCGGCCCGTGTATGAACTCAAGGCCGAGGGCATCAGCGGAGGGCAACTTGTCCTGGAAATCTGGCAATTACCCAGCCCCGCCACACCGCGCCTCACTGCCAAAGAACGTACCGCAGCACTCAAGGGACGAGCCCTCGAAATTGTCGAGGCCAGAATCTTGCGGCAACTGAAACACGCGGGCATCCGTATCCCAGCACTGAAGAAGGGCGACACCAAGACCTTCACTCTGGATGAGGATATCGCCTTGAACATGGCCTTGTTGTTTAGAACCCTTGCCCCGATGACCAGTATCGAACGTATTCGCCAGGTAGCCAGAGGCATTGACGAGATGAACCGGGAAGAAGCGGGTTACTGGCTTGGTATGGCGGTGCACCGGAAGTACCCACGACGAGTATTGGCTGCATTGCGCCTCCTACTCACGCTCTAACACAGACTAGCCAGTTCTTACACGAAGAGGATTTGGGGACATGAAGACTTCAGGATTCTCCTTGATACGACGAATTGCCTTTACTGTAGTTCTCACAATGGCCGCACTTGCCTTTCCTGCGCCACCTGCCAGCGCTCAAGAAACTCCTCCCGCAGCTCTACCCTCGGAAAGCGATGCCCCAGGACTAAACTCCTCGTCAGAGACAACATCATCAACATCTTCTGGCGAGGAGACCGCCGCACTACCCGCCATTCCATTAGCGGATGCCACTCCACAAGCCATTGTCCCCGCAGCGGCTGAAGCGGCTGTTGCAGAACCTGCCGACCAACAAGTCGAGAAACAGTCCGAAGATGAAAAGATAAAGGTGATTCTATCCCTCAACTACATCATCGCTTCCTTGACCAAGATTATATCGTATAACGACAAAGTCATTCTTGACCAAGAATATGATGCCATCATCAACAATCGCAATCAGCGCAATATCCCCGATGCACGTATCATCAGCCTATTGACCAAACTCATGAAGCAGATTACGAGCAATCAGATTGCCGACACCGAGAAAGGCTTCATTGAGGACCAATACAGAAAGAACATCAACGCCGCGCTGAAGGATGCTATTGTTCAGGGTGTGAAGTCAGTTTCTTTCACCGCAAACCCGTACACAACGCTGGCTAGCGGGGTAATGAACGCCGGGTCCGTGTACTTCAATTACACACAGAGGATTGAAGCGTACAAAGACGAGAAGAAGACCAAGGAATGGGAAATCGACAAAGGCCTTATGGTTGAGCTCAATGACATACGTTCCGGCTTGCTCAAGGCATCTTGGGAACTACTGAACGTATACAAAATCCCAGATTCTTGGCGTCTTAGCGAGAAGCAACTGGATGAATACACCAACATCCTCAAAGACACGGATGCAAGTGAAGAAGGTCTCAGTCGTCGGTGGCGCAGACTAGAGCGACTTGAGGAGAGCTTCCTCATGTTTCCACCCTATTGGTACTACCGTGGCGAAACGGCGCAGCATTTGAATCAACGCGAGGAAGCGCTGCGCTGCTATGAGCACTACGATAATGCATATAAGGAGGGCATTTTCCGAAAGGATCCTTTTGCCGCGTCTGTTGCCATGAATCGCGTTATGCTCATAGACGACCCGTTAACCCCCGACACTGTGCCCGTTCTTACGCGCAATATTGAAACCATAGTAAAGAATTCAGAGAGTAGGGATTGGTCGCTCTTTCTCTTTGCTGCCTTACAGTACGCACGTATTGGAAAGCAGGAGGAAGCCGCCAAACTCATCTTGATGAACATTGATAACGGCTACGAACAGACGCTTGATAACCCCGCAGTCATACAAGTCTTGGGTAAGGGGCTGCTGGTGGATGCGCAACCTGAGATATGCGACCAAGTCCTGAACTCCATTGTTGCCGCGGATTCACTGAAGAATTATGACATTCTCTTCCTCTATGGTGAGTTACTAAACAAAGATATTGTGCGTAGAATTGCCGATGAGATAAACAGTGTGATGGTCCTTCCCGCGCCTTACAGCTATGGGTCTTGGAACCTATACAAGAAGTTCTGGAACGACGGTCTCGACCTGATACTTCCAACAAGATGGTTTCCGGATAACGTGGACGTATCTCTTTCCGTTGGCATAAGCGCGGAAGCCGAGGGCGAGACGATCTCGGTGACTCGGAGCAAGTATGAACTGACTGGTACAAGCAAAGATGATAAGTGTGTCGTGCTGCATTTCCCTGACATTCTGCCAATGAAGGAACTAATGGAAGAGGACAAGCAGGCTGAAGTCAGAGTAACCTTGGCCAGAGAGGTCCTTTCGCTCGACAGAACTACAAAACCGAAGTATACATTTGAGTCGGTGTTCAAGAGCCAAGTCGTGACTGCGAAGGAAGAAAAGAAACGTTGGGAAAAGTGCAAGGACTTGGTTCTAAACGTATCCCGGCCCCTCGTCAAATGGGTGATGGACGAAAAAGACGAGGCCAAAGTCCTCAGCTTTCGGAAGGTAGAAGTCACGCTAAACGGCGAGAAATTCTCATGTGGGCCTGATGGCATCATTATTCCCTAAGAGACTACTACGACAAAGACGCTTTAGGGCAGTGATCGGCGTCTTCATGGCAGTGCTTTCACTTTGCAGTCCCGGTTCTGCCTTGCTCGGGCCCGGACACAGGACCGTGTGGTTTGCATGTTTGGGGATCGACGACGCAGCATCACAAGCGAGAATCCAGACAACCCTTGTTCTGTTCTCGGCATGCATTGATGACTTGGAGGATGATGTAACAAATGACGGTACAGGCCCTTTCTGCAGCGATGACATCAAGATAAAGTTCGCAAAGGCACATCCGGAAACCTATGCGAAACTCTCTTCCGATTTTGTTTTCGGCTTCTGCAGCGGGACGGTCCACCGCTTATTGTTCCACTGGGGATATAACGTCGTCGACCCGGAACGAGCTGAAAGTGCGAAACCTTTCAGGGACAGGTTGGAGGCGCGTTTGGATGAGGAGACCTCCTTGAGTGATTGGGACCGTGAGGTTGTGACTGAGTTCTATTACAACCTTGTCCGGGAGGCCTTTGTCTCGCGAAACAGGAAGATGAAGACGTTAGTTGGCCAAGGATTTGGGCTAAACAAGGAGGTCTACAAGAACTTCACTACCCCTTTGGCAACGGTGCTCTATGAAATACACATCCTATGCGATTACTGCACTCCAGAGCGAGACAGCCTTGGAAGTCTTGAATACCATGTAAGAAAGGAGCTCCTAGAGAGAGGCATCGCGCGACTATTTCCTGGCAACAAGAACATGAGAGCATTGTGTGACGAGATTGAGTCCATTGCTGATGGCACGGCCGCCGATGTCAGCCCGTCGGCCGAACGCCTCAATCGAATGCCTCCAGAATTTCAGGGGCTATTTGTGCCGAGTGCCAATAGCGTGGAGCAACAGAAAGCACTTGGTATCTTGCTCTTGCTGAGAGAAGGACTACCCCCTCTGATGAGTAGCTTCTTTGAAGAACCGCTTGCCGATGTAGGAATTACGATTACGAGTCGAAGTAGCTCCAAGACGCCGTCACTGAAAGGATGGCTTGCGGACAAGTTCTCAAGAGGTCAGAGATGACAGACTCCTCCAAGCATTCTTCACATCGTCTTATCGAGGACTGGATGCCTATCGCGTATCTCAGTGAAGAATGTACGCGAGAACGTCGCTCAATGACCGCTTTGCCGCCCACATACTATCTGCATGTATGGTGGGCACGGCGGCCTTTGGTGGCTTCTCGTGCCGCGATTCTGGGCGCACTGCTGCCGCCCGACGCCGACCATCAGAAGTTCCTTCATGTCCTCGGTATTCATGGCGACCCCGTGGCCGCGAGGAAACGCATCGCCCAAGCCACAAAGGATAACGTCCGCTTGGGGAAAGATGCATACGGTTATGCCAGAGCCTTCAGCTATACACCATCAGACAGAGAGGCCGACTGGATTCAGAAGCTGACGGGCAAGGAAACGCCTGTCATTCTGGACCCAACGGCCGGAGGTGGCAGCATTCCGTTCGAGGCGGTGCGTACGGGTTGTGCTGCTGTGGCCAATGACCTTAACCCCGTTTCTTGGCTTGTCATGAAGGCGACGGTTGAGTTTCCGGCCCTGTATGGTTCCGGGCTTCTCGAACGGTACGAGGAACTAGGCAAGGAATTTGCCGCGAGATGTGTTGCTCAATTGAAGCCGTTCTTTCCGCCAGAACCCGGAGAGAACTGTATTCCTGATGGCTATCTCTGGGCTCGGACGGTGAAGTGTCCATATTGCGGTGGGGTTGTTCCGCTCAGCCCGAACTGGAGGTTGAACAACGTCGGGACGGGTGTAAGATTGGTGCCTAGGGTTGAGGGGGAAGGATTGAGGACAGTTGATTTTGAGATTGTCCATAAGCTGAAGGAGCAGTCTCCCGGAACGGTCAGTGGAGGTAATGGCTTGTGTCCTTTCCCGGATTGTGAACGCGTGATTGATGGGGATGAGATTAAGGCCCAAGCGCAATCCGGTCAGATGGGCGAGCAGTTGTATGCCATCGTATACAAAGAGGAGCGGATCTCCGGCTACACCAAGACAGGTAAACCCAAAGTGAAGAAGGTCCGCGGATTTCGCGCGCCCAGGCCGGAGGATGATGTCCGCGAACAGGTCCAAGTTGCCCTCGACGCCAGACTCCCTGAATGGCAGGCGCGAAACATCATCCCCGATGAGGAGGTGCCCAAGGGAACCAAGACAGGCACTCAACCGGATGCGAGAGGCACTGATTTACCCTTAAAGCGCGGCGAGACACATTGGTGGAAGATGTTTTCGCCGCGACAGCTCTACGGGCATTGTACCAGCGTTGAGGTCTTTCAAGAACTTGTGCAGGAATGCGGCGGGACGGGAAATCTTTCTGAACTCGACAGAGCCGCACTGACATATGTGGGGTTGGCAATGGACAAAGTGCTCAACTACAACGCCCGTCTTGTCCGGTGGCATGCCAACCGAGAAGTGGTTGCAGGTGTGTTCGATAGACACGATTTCTCATTCAAGTGGAGCTATGCAGAAATGGCTCCAACAATCACAGGTCTCGGCTACGATTGGGCGGTCGAACAAACAGGCAAGGCATTGGAAGAACTCATCGAACTGTGTGGCGGTCATTCTGCCGCATCTGAGCCCGACCTCCTTACGGCCCTCGAGCCTCGAGCCTCAACCTCCGACCCTGCCTCCATTCTCATCACCAATGGTTCCGGTGACAATCTACCGCATGTCGATGACCACTCTGTTGATGCCGTCGTGATGGACCCGCCGTATTACGATAATGTGATGTATGCGGAGTTGGCGGATTTCTTCTATGTGTGGCTGAAGCGGACAGCGGGGTTGTTATTCCCGGAGCAGTTTTCCAACTATCTTACGGACAAGGACCGGGAGGCCGTCGCAAATGTCGCAAAGTTCAAGGACTTCACCCAAGTTAGAGGTACGGGAGGAGCGAAAAGGCGGGCCTCACGCGATTATCAGGAGCGGATGCAGGCCATTTTCGCAGAATGCCGCCGGGTGCTCAAGCTCGATGGATTGATGGTGTTGATGTTTACGCACAAAGCCACGGGGGCATGGGATGCTCTGGCCCGCGGACTATTGGATGCGGGCTTCACCATAACGGCGAGCTGGCCCATCAGTACGGAGGCGGAAGGCAGTCTGCACATCAAGGACAAGAATGCCGCCAAGAGCACTATTTTCCTTGTCTGCCGCCCACGAACAGAGACCGGTGAAACGGACCAGGTGACATACTGGGAAGACGTGGAACCCAAAGTTGTCGAGCTGATCCGAGGCGGGAATGGCAAGCGGGGCAAAGTGGCGGAGTTCCAAGAGTATGGCATCCGGGGCGTCGACCTGTACCTCTCTTGTTTCGGCCCGGCACTTCAAGTGTTTTCCGAACACTGGCCGATGCAGCGTGGCCGTGCGATGCAACGCCCCGAGCCCGCCAAGGGTGCCCAGTTGAAGATGATGGAGGATGATGATTGGGACCCCTATGCCGTACGACCCGAAGACGCCCTCATGGCAGCACGACAGGCGGTGAAGGATTGGCGTATGGAACAACTCGCCACGGTGAAACGTCAGGCTCACCTGGACCCAGTAACGGAGTTCTTCATTCTGGCATGGGATGCATTTGAATCCCCGGAATTCCCGGCAGACGAGGCGTTGAAACTGGCCCGTGTCGTGGGAGTGAATTTCGACCAAGACCTGAGGGGCAAGATTCTGGAGGTCAAAGGCGGCAACGTGATTCTCTGGGATAGCGTCCTACGTGCTCAGAAAGGAGCTATCGGCTCTCCAAGACGCGACATTCTCCTCAATGCGCTGCATCATGCCGCCCGAGTAGGCCGTGAACAGAACACAGGAGCGGCCAGAGACTTGGTGGAAAAGGCCGGGCTGATTGAAGAACCCGCATTCCTCATGGCGCTCGAAGCTATTCTCAACGTCTTGCCTGCTCCTGCCCTGGGATCCAGTAGCAGTGGCCCCTTAGCTGGTGCTGCCGCCGATTGCAATGCCTTGGAAAAGCTCCGCAGGCTGGCATTCTCCGAGGAAGTGCCGCCCCCGAAGCAGTTGGAGTTGGTGTAACCCTATGCTGCTCCGGGAAAGAGAATGGCAACCCACCTACAGCCACGAAGACGGTGACCTCGTGGACCTGTTCTTCCTTCCGGCCCTTTCCTGTTCCAAGCTCTATCAGCGGGTAACCGGCTATTTCAACAAAGAGGCATTGGCGCTGGCTTCACGTGGGTTGGATACGCTCATCCGCAACAAAGGCCGGATGCAGTTGATTGTTGGGTGCACGCTTGAACAGGAAGAAGTAGATGCCATCGAAGCTGGATATGCCATACGCACTCTCATCGAGAAGGGTATCCATAAGCGCTTCCGAGACATGTTCGCCGATGAATGGGAACGGAAACAGTTGGGGTGGCTCTCGTGGATGGTGGCGCACAGCTATCTGGACATCAAGGTTGCCATTCCAAGGGATGCCGAAGGCAAGTATCGTGCGGGTTTGGGCCTCTATCACGCCAAAGCCGGGCTACTTGTTGATGATGTGGGTGACAAGCTGGCATTCCGTGGCTCAATTAACGAGACCCTTGCCGGGTGGAAACAGAATTGTGAATCCTTTGATGTGAGTTGTTCCTGGCGGGGGGAATGGGACTTTCAGCGTGTGGCCCGGACAGAGGGTGAGTTCCATGCCCTTTGGACAAACAAGGCCAAGGCAGCGGAAGTGCTGGAAGTTCCAGAAGCCGTCAAACAGGAATTGCTTCAGTTCTTGCCCAAAGACGACACGTTCCTGAATCAACCTGAGACGGTCGTGAGGTCGCCCGAAGAACTGGTTGAGGAGGAAAGGTCGGAACAGGTTGAGCCGGAGCCTCCCGAAACGAAGGTAGCCGCACCCAAGCCTGGACCAAACGTTGAAGATGCCCCTACCGAACATGAACGTCGGCGAAGGGTTTGGGCATTTCTTCGGGATGCAGCGAAACGAGAAGATGGGACCTTCGTGGCGGTGAAGACATGCACGGTGGAGCCGTGGCCGCATCAATTGAGAGCCTATAAGCGGATGCTCGACAACTGGCCTTTCCGGCTCCTGATTGCAGATGAGGTCGGACTTGGGAAGACCATCGAGGCGGGTCTGATTATCCGTCATGCCTGGATAAGCGGAAGCGCAAGACGGATTCTCATTCTTGTACCGAGTGCCTTGATGGCTCAATGGCAGGCGGAACTGTATGAGAAGTTCAACCTGCTTGTCCCCATTTACACAGGTCAATCCCTCGTGTGGCCCAGACATCATTTCTGCCGACAGGCACTGCAACAGAAAGTCGCCCGCGGCAAATGGACGGCCCAGCCGTTGGTCATTACTTCAAGCCACCTCATGCGGCGTAAAGACCGGCAAGAAGAATTGGTGAATGCCGAGAACTGGGATTTGCTCGTGGTAGATGAGGCCCACCATGCTCGGCGGCGTGGTGCTGGTACTGCTAAGGAGAAGGGGCCGAATCGCCTCCTTCACCTCCTGCTCGACATCAAGGACAAGGCCGATTCCCTCCTGATGATGACGGCAACGCCGATGCAGGTCCATCCGGTCGAGATACATGATTTGCTGAGTGTCTTGGGATTGCCGCCGGAATGGAACGAGACGGTATTCACTGAATACTTTGATATGCTGAACAAGAATCCTGATGAGAAAAGCCTGCAATGGCTTTCGCATCTCTTCCAAGCCACGGAATCCGTGTACGGCCCCTTGGACAACGACGAATTGGACCGTGTCGCGGACGGCTTCAACCTCAGCCGCATTGAACGCAAGGGTGTCTTGTCGGCGTTGCGCGAGAAGAGCAGCCTCATCCCGATTAAACGTCTGAATCCAAAGCAGCGTAAAGCGGTTTTGACGGTATTGCGCACAGCCAGTCCTGTGCGGTATCGCATGTCACGCCATACCCGCACGCTCTTGCGACAATATGCTCGCAACGGTCTCTTGGACTCCCTTATCGCCGACCGTGTTGTGACGGATATCGCCATAGAGATGACTCCGAGCGAACGTGCCCTGTATGAGGCTGTCGAGGAATACATCAGCAAGACGTATCAAGCCGCCACACCAGGGAAACGGACTGCCGTTGGGTTCGTCATGACCACCTATCGGAGGCGTGTTGCAAGTAGTTTTCATGCACTCCGAAAGACTCTGGAGAAGAAGCTCGCCCTAATGGATGCCCAGGGCAAACGGCCGGTATTGGATGAAATCCAACTACGCGAAGATGCCAGTCAGGATGAGTTAGCGGACGAAGTGAGTTCGCCGGAAGATACGGCAGCCTTGGAACAAAATGCCTTGGCTTTTGAACAGAAGGAGACAATACGGTCACTGCTGAAGGCCATTGCCAAGTTGGGCACCGACAGCAAAGCGTTACGCTTGATTGCTGAACTGAACAATGTTTTTGCGGAGGGGTACGGTGGGGCCATCATTTTCACGCAGTACACCGATACGATGGAGTTCCTGAAAGACTTCGTCGCTGAACGAGTGGACTTGCCCATTGGATGCTTCAGTGGAGAAGGCGGACAGCGGCGGGGACCCTCGGGAACATGGGCTAAGTGCTCCAAAGAGGAAATCAAGCGGCTGCTTCGTACCAATGAAATCAAGGTGCTCATCTGCACGGATGCCGCCGGAGAAGGGCTCAACCTCCAATCGTGCGGCGTGCTCGTGAATTACGACTTGCCGTGGAATCCGATGAAGGTGGAGCAACGGATTGGACGCATTGACCGTATTGGGCAGGTGAATCCCACGGTGCGAATCATCAACCTTGGCTATGCCGACACCGTGGAAGTGGATGTCTACTTCGCCCTGCAAGAACGTATTGGGCTATTCACAGGTGTGGTTGGTAAGTTGCAGCCGATTCTCTCCCGATTGCCACGGGAATTTGAGGCAGCCATTTTAGCCGCGCTGGAACAGCGGGAACAGGCACGGCATAAGGTCCTTTCCCACGTCAACGTGATGGTGGATGAGGCGGAAGCGGCTGGTTTTGATATCGACGAGGTAAGTGAAGCAGACCTACAGCCGCCGGAATTCCCGAACCCGCCATTCTTACCTTCCGACTTGGATACCGTGCTGCGTGATGCCTCGTTACTTCCCGCAACCATCGAATGCCGGGAACTCGAACCCTCCACGTATGCACTGCGTATGCCCGGCGAAACCCAATCCGCTCGTATCACCACCAGCCCGGCTATTTTCGACGAGCATTTTGAAAGCCACCAATTGCTTCTGCCCGACAGCCCGTTGTTCAGAAGAATGCTGGACGCGGCGAACGTGAGCGATGCTTCTGGGGAAGTTCCCAGCGACGGCACATTACAGGAAATCCTCTAATGAAACCTGCGAACCCGCTCTGCCTCGCTTGCGCAAGTAAGTTGCCATGGTACTCTTGGCCCTTGCGTGATGAGAGCGAACCCCGCCCTACACAATTCCCCGAAATGAAGGGCGGAACATGCCCTATCTGCGGAAGGACAGAGATGTTGGCTCCTGTATTCCGTAATCTGTGTGACGTGCCCAAGTTCACAGAGCAACGCAAAAGACTTCGCACGTTTTGGCGAGTCTTTGAACCATATGCCGATAGACATTTCGCTGTCGAGATTCGCAAGGATTTTCAGCAGCGGTTCTGGGAGATGTATCTTGCGTGGGGATTGCTGGGAAAAGGATTCAGCTTGCGCAAGAACACGGGAAAAGCGCCGGACTTGTGCTTGGATTGTGCCTCAAGACCTCATTGGGTGGAATGTATTGTCCCTAAAGCAGGGAGTGGTGATGATGCAGTTCCTGAAATGGGGTCTAACTCGCAGCTAAAGATGCCCAACTCTGAAATCTTGCTTCGGTATACTTCCGCTATCTCAGAAAAACACTGCAAATATGAGGGCTACCTGAAGAAAAGAATTGTCGCGCAAGATGAGCCATTCATCATCGCGGTAAACGGTGCATGTATTCCATACGTATGGAGTGATGAAAACGTACCGCGTATCGTAAAGGCGCTCTATGGCATAGGCGACCAATGCGTCGTCCTCAATCCAAGAACAGGGACTAGCGAGGGTGAAGGGCATCTTATGCAGCCAGAACGGCGAAAGAAGTCTGAAAGAAGTCTGGCAGTCCAATCTTAACCAATTGTTTCTTGGATTCAAGCTATGAAGGGGTCAGTGCGGTTCTGTTCTCACACGCTGACCTCGGGAACTTGCCACCTTCCTTTGGGGGTGACTTCATCCTTGTACACAACGCCTACGCTAAGAACCCATTACCATTACCAAGAGGTTGGCTCGGTATCCGCAGAGAATACTGGGTGAAAAATCACACACCTGACAAACTCGAGTTGGGGTACAGGGATTGGGAAGATGAAGATGAAGATGTATCCTAGTATCAGGACAAACTCATGCAGAAAAAGAAACGGCCCGCCCCATGCCGCTTCTTTCGCCGTCACGTCTCGGGCTGGCCCATCGTCTGCGCTGTTTGGATGAGATTACCCATGAGCTGTCCCTCGGCACTCTCGACCTTCTTCCCGCTGGGTGGCCACGGCACAAGGTTGTCGGCACTCTCTCGATACAGGTCGTTGTTGACGATGTGAGCCACGGTCGCGGCATGCCATTTCCCGCCCTTCTTACTCGGTACACCCAAATCGTTAAGTCTCGTCGCAATCACGTGGAGGCTGACCCCTTCGTCCCGCCATTGGAAAACGTATTTGAGTGTCCGTTGCTCGGAGTCGTTTGGAACCAGGTCCTTCCCCGTATCGCTCACGCTGAATCCATACGGGGCATGACCGTACACCTTGCCGTTGCGCTTCTTGTGCTCAAGCGCTGTAGCGGTCCGTTCGGCAATCAGGTTTTTCTCAAACTCGGCAAACGAAGCCAACAAGGTGAGCATCATCCGCCCCATGGCTGTACCCGTGTTCAAGTTCTGGCCTCCCATATCCGTCAGGTGCAACGTCCATCCTTTCCGCTCGAACTCCTGCGTCCAGTGCAACGCATCCTCCGTGCTACGAAACAGACGGTCCAGCTTGAGGGCCACGATGTGCTGGGCATCGCCTTCGACCAAAGTCCTGAGCATCCTTCCCCCGCCAGACCTTGCCTGTAGGGGCCTGCCCGCCGATACCCCTTCCTCTCGCACTACTCGCAGTGCGTTCAACCCGACCGCCGCACAGTACGCCCGTAAGCGCTCTTCCTGGGCATCGAGTGAGACACCGTGTTGTGCCTGTTCCTGTGTACTGACCCGCACGTACAGAACCGCGTCTTCCATCCCGTTCTCTCCTTTCTCGTGGTACACCAACCGTCTACCACTGTGGCACACTGGTCAGTCTGCCACGCGGCAAACTGCCTCCTACCAACCGGATACAGGCCGGGAATTCAGCCATTTCCCAGACCAAATTCCCGGTGGTACCTCGTCGTGGTGCCATTTCATACTATTCGCTGTTGAAATCGGCCGGATTGCCACCGCCTCCGTGGCCCGGCCCGTCCCTGTGCTCGAACCTGCGCTGAATGTCTGCCATGATTCGCCTGTACGCCCATACCCCAAACACGACGATGCCATCGAACGTCCACTTGAGCAAAATGAGCACCCAAGACAGGAGCGTTGCCAAGCATTGGAATGCCAACTCAAGGGCGATACCAAGGCTTCCGTCGAGCGGGTTCGAGTCTTTTTTTTTCCGGTCCGCAGGCGTGATAGCGGTTTCCGGTGGTTTCGAGTGAGTCCATTCAAGCGGGTCGCCTGTCCTGCTGAGTACCCAAACACGCCCACATTGGCTACACCGCCATTGGTAACCGTACCGAGCCCTTTTCGGAAAGTGGATGATTCTCCCGCACGTACAATGTCCTTTCAAATGAGTCATGATGTGCCTCCTTGATGATTTCGCCATCGGTTCAAAGAGAAGCCCCCGGACACCAGCAGCGTTGATGCCATTGATGCCGGGGGCTTCCGTTCTTCGTTTCGCTACGCCTTCTTCAGGGCATCGGAGATTTCCTTCTCGCGCGTTTTCCAAAGGCGCTGGATGTCAGCCTGGACCGCCTTCAGTTCCGCACGTGCGTGGACGAGCTTGTTCTGCAACATGCCCTCCTTCCGAAGCAGAGTCGCGAGCTCGTCCGACGGATTGGCCTTGACGTTGGTTTTCACCGGTTCCGTCTTCTTCTCCGTCTTCGCCTTGCCGGTCCCCTTGCCTGAAGTCTGCACCGACTGCCACCAGGTGTAAGCCGTGGCTTTCTTGAGTTCGGGCAGTTCCTCGAGCAACTCATTGAAGCAATCGTCGAAAGAGATGCCGTTTGTCTTCGCCTCAGCCATGCGTTCCTTGGCTGATTCCCGTTCCTCGTTGCTTGGCCTATAGCTCTTTCCTGCCATGGTTCATCTTCCTTTCCATATGCCGGCCACATTCAGCCGACGTTCTGTCTCGCGTTCTCAGACACATGCCGAGTGCCTATTCATCGTCCTCGTCCTCGTCCTCCTTCTCCGTACGCTTCATTTCAATCTCGAACGCTTCGACCATTTCCATGCCGCCTTCACCGAGACCATCGGGTTCAAGCTCATACTCCTCGCCGCATTCGGGGCATTCGACGATAATCGTGTCCTCGTAAGGACCCATGCCCGTTATCTGAAGTCGGCCTTTCTTACACTCACGACAAATACGGCTCATTCTCCGCCTCCTTTTTGTTGTAGTTCTTTGAAATCGCTCATGGGTACAACTGCGCCGAGTTCCTTTCCGTCAAGGGTCAGAATGAGACGGGTTCCACCATGAGCGACATCCGACGTGAAACCAATGGCACCCTCGATGAAGGCCCACAGGTCCACGGTTTCTGATTGGGTTTCTTGAGGCATGGCTCACCATCCATACCGGGCCAGCGGGAAGGCTTTCAGCAACATGGCCTGTTTCTCCTCAAAGCCAAGTTTCCGAAATTCCGCGATGGCGTTCATGTCCCGGCCATAGCCTTCGAGGTAATCCATCACGGCCTCGACCACTTCATCCCGGCTCACTGAATTCACTTCGGCGGCACGCAAAATATCACCGCCAATGGCCTGCCAAGTGGACTGCGCGGCGCGGTTAATGCGTTTCTCGAAATCATCCATGGGGCACGTCCTTTCAGATAGGCAAGATAACCAAGGCGATGAAATGGCTCATGTCTCACATCCTTGGCTGGATTTGGCATCTTCGACGACTTGGAACCCCTGAAAAATGCCGTGGCTGTACTCCTTCTTGTTACTTGCGACCCATGCGGACGCCACATCGAAGCCCATTTCGTCCAGAAGCTCGATGACGCGGGGCCTGTCCAACATATTTGTGGCTCCTGACAGTCGCACGGCTTCAAGACCCTCCATGACTTCCTCGCTGATTTGAATAGGCATGGACACAGTTTTCCTTTCATTGTTCGTTTGGTTTCGTGCAGGCACACTTCTCCCGTCAGGCGACAGACTCAACGGGGATTACATCGGGGGGATTGGATTCGGGCGAGAAGTTTCAGAACGTTACAAAACCCGGTTTGGCTCAATACTCTTCCGGCAGAAGGAAGGTCGTGGCTTGACGGTGATGCTGGTCGTCGATTTCGGCATCGGTGATGAGCCAGAGCTTCGTTCCATCGGGGAGATGGTATGCAGAAAGCAGACGGGCACCTGTGGTCAGGGCAGCATCATTGGCTGCCTTGTCTTCGTCGCAGAGTTCCCCCCAATCCCCTTGGGCGTGGCGCTTGAGGAGTTCCAGCCCATCGGTGCCATTCCTAGCGAAAGCCTCGAGAGCTCCTGGTGTCGCCACGACTTGCCCGAGGTCAAACCTAGGATTCCCCATGGCCATCCTTCTCCAAGTCGGCATTTGGCCGCCGTTCGGGATAGTCCCGGTAATACTCTTCCTCGAGGACCTCCTCGTGGTCCCGTTGAATCCGTTCGAGCGTCAAATCCGGCAAGAGCACGTCGACCGGTTCACCGGCATGAAACACTACCGTTGCCCTTACACCCTTTACATCCGGGTTGAACGACACATCGCTGATCCATCGCCCCTGAAACGCCTTCCTCACCTGAGCCAGTATCCCTTGGCCCGTCTCCGAACGGATGAACCGTTCCACATCCTTCAAATCGCCTGCATCTCCCATATCCTCGTTCTCCTCTTCGTGTTGCGCGATGACAAAATCGCATCGAGTAACTGGTGCATATCAACATTTAATATATATAGTGATTTTGGGGGAGATGCGTTGGGCGTATTGGCTTGTCTCCGGCAATGGACGTAAGGACACCCTTACGATGCGGTCATCATGATGCTAAAGACAATCCAACCTCTCGCGAACCGACCCTCGCTCCCCCGCCCAGACTCTAGACCTTCCCCAGCCGAACGACGCAAATCCCACACGTCGTTCACCGGACGCTTACGATAACTTCGCCCTCAACGCCAAGTGTTGCCCTTAGTGTATGAACCCGCGGATGGCACTATCACCGCTAAATCCCTTGACTTCCGTGCTCCGGGGGTATATCCTCATTTCCGAGGTTCAGAGAGTAGCTACTAGGCTACGATCTTCGGCATCCGAAGGTTAGTAGCGGTTCTTGGAAGCCAGATCAGGGGCGGGGCGTGTGACCACGCACTTCAGTGACGCCATGGATGCAGAGCACTTGAGTGTTCTCGGCACCTTGCCAGGCGCAATATGCAGTCCTTGGTTCGATCTTGTGTCTGCTGCACGAATCCACCGGAGCACGGGACTAGCTCAAGTCTTGACACGGGCGATGGGGCCTGCACGCTGGCGGCGCGGGGCCAGGGCGCTACGCCTGCGGAGAAGGGAAGGAAGGCGATGAAGAGAAAGACTCCATTTGTTCTGATAATCTGTCACTCCGTGATTGGTGGACGGTTCAGGATTCCTCGCGTGGCGTGGGGACTATCGTTGATCCTCCTGCCGCACATCCCGGCGCAGGCGCTGGAGTATTTGGATTTCACTTACACCAGCAATGGCAGCGAGATCACAATTACGGACTACAACGGTCCCGGCGGAGCGATAACCATTCCCAGCATGATCGATGACCTCCCGGTCACTGCCATCGGGAGCTCGGCATTTCGTGACTGCACCGTCCTGGGCAGCGTCGAGATTCCTGACAGTCTCCGGAGCATCGGGAGCTATGCGTTTCGCGGATGTACGAGCCTGGCTACCGCCACAATCGGCAATGCTGTTCAGAGCATCGGTGACTACGCGTTCTATGGGTGTTCGCAATTGGCTAGCGTCACAATTCCTGATAGCGTCACGTACCTCGGGACT
>DAIPKA010000029.1:20175-80989 GCA_036769985.1 Candidatus Hydrogenedentota bacterium
ACTGCATCGGCCTGGGTAGCGTCACGATTGGGAGCGGTGTCAGCACCTTCGGGAGTGAGGCCTTCTCTGGTTCCAGCAGCTTGGTTACGGTCACAATTCGCGGCGGCGTTACCAGCATCGGCCACTACGGGTTCTACGGCTGCACTGCCTTGGAGAACGTCGAGATTCCGGACAGTGTCCAGAGCATCGGGGGCTATGCGTTTCGCGGCTGCACCGGCCTGACCAGTGTCGTGATCGGTAGTGGCGTGAACAACATTGGGGGTTATGCATTCTATGGTTGCTCTAATTTAATAGGAATTTATTTCCTGGGAAACGCCCCCGCCCTCGGTTCACAAGTCTTCACGGGCGACGACAACGCGACGATCTACTATCTGCCGGGAACCACGGGCTGGACAAATCCGTGGGGTGGCCGCCCCACCGCGCCGTGGGTTTACACGCTTACAGTGAACTCAGCGGGCGCAAGCGGCGTAACGATTTCAAGTACTACCGAACACGGCGGAATAACGAATTACTCGCGGAGCGTTGCCCATGGCGCTAGCGTCATGCTGACAGCGCCCGCGACATCGAATTCGCTGGTCTTCACTCGTTGGTTCGGCGACGCTGCAAGTTACAACCAGACAGTTTCCTTCACGTTAACTGGCCCCAAGACCGTAACCGCAGAGTTCGCCGAACCGGAACTCCTGTTGGCTGTCCCGAACGGTGGCGAGGCATGGGGCTGCGGGACGACGCAGGCAATCACATGGGACAACCCGTCGGGCGATGCCGGGCCCACGGTGCGTCTTGGCCTTGAGAAGGCCGGCGCGTTTGTCGGTTGGATTGTCCGGCAAACCGAGAACGACGGCGCATACAACTGGGTCGTGTGGACGGACATCGAGCCGGGCGACAACTACACCATCCGCGTACAGTCGTATACGAATAGCTCCTACCGCGACATGGGCGACGCGCCGTTCTCGATCCAGGCGTTGGGCGTGAAGGTGCCCAACGGCGGCGAGGTGTGGACCATGGGCGATGTCGAGACCGTCACGTGGGGCTCGCACGACACGGCCGCCGGCACCGAGGTGCGTATCGGTCTTCACTATGGCCTGGATCTCCTCGCGTGGATCAATCGGCGCACGGAGAACGACGGCCGGTACGCGTGGAAGGTTCCGACCGACCTCGATCCGGGCATCGGCTATCGCGTGCGCGTGCAATCCTACACGGACAGCGCGATCCGCGATCTCAGCGACACGCCATTCACGCTGGTGGCGCCGCCGTTGGTTTGGACTTATCCGGATTTCCAGGATGTGCTGACTTGGGGCGCAACCTATGACATCGCGTGGGACTGCAACAGCCTGGGCGCGGTCGGTCCGGACGTGCGCATCGGTCTGCACAAGGGCGGAGCGTTCATCGACTGGATCCGCAAGACCACACCAAACGATGGTGTCTTCAGTTGGACCGTGGGCGCGCGATTGGGAGTGCTCGAACCGGCACCGAGCTATCGGCTACGCGTGCAGTCGCTTACCGACAAGAATCTCCGTGCGATGAGTCCTGCGTTTAGCATCGCGGCACCATAAGATTGGGCTACACTTTTCGGGAGTCGAGTGCGACAGAGCGACACTCCCTCAAGGCTCATTTGCCAAGCCAGAAATACGCCTGCCCGCTACTGAGAAGCATGATCGAACGGACAGCTCTGTCTATTGGGCTTTCTGGATAGAGCGGGCGCTCGAGACGTAGAATCGGCGACATTAGGGCATAGATAGGAGCATTGTGTCGATGAACCGGGATTGGGTTGGTGAGGCAGGTGGGAAAGAAGGCCTAACAGAGGCGGAATAGGCCCGCAGGAACCCCTATCCAGGGAAAGCCCTCGACAACGCGCGAAGCCAATCCGAAAGTCATCGGATTGGTAATTCACGCGCGGAATTCCCTTGCGGCCGTTGGGAAGACAGGTCTAAGGACGAGGCATAGGGACCGTCTTGTCCATTTCTCGAATCGCCGGAGAAGTGTCGTTCGGGCCTATGCGGCCTCGGCTTTGGTTCGCGTGTTCCGCAACTCGCTCAGGATATCTCTGAGCACACCATGGATGAGGAAGACCACGAACATCATCTCGCACCAGAGACGCCAAGCCAGCATCCCAACCGCGCTCACGGTGAAGAACCGCAGCCAGTTGAACCCACCCATATAGTTCCCGTCATACCCAAAGCCTTCTGGATCGTTGTTGGACACCATGAAGGCGATGATTATCACGGCAACCACTCCGAGTACGTAGATGAGCCCGATGAGGTCGTTGATAATCAGTCGGTCAAAACAGCGCTTACTTAGAGCTTCCATGTTTGATTCTCCATTTCCCTATCAAAGGCCTTGATCTTGTGTCCGTTTCCCGCTAGAATCCACTCGTTCTTCCTACAGGGAGCGTAACAGTTCATCGTTCCATTCTGTGGAATGATTCTGTGCGATAAGGGAAACATGATGTCCCGGAAGAAAGACCCATACAGCAGCTCTGTGCAAAAGGCCTTGGCCCTGTACAGCCTATTGGCATTCACGGGTCGTGCCTATTCCCTGACCCGGCTAGCCAGCGTGCTGAATTGTTCCAAACAGACCGTCTTGCGGCTCATCGAGCAGATTGAACGAACCCACCAATTTGCCCTCGAAACCTGGGTCGACAAGCGCCAGCGTTGGTTCCGCGCGGAGGTTCCAAACAGGTGTGCTGCGGGTCTCGTCACTGGGGAATCGTTGCAGCAACTTGTCCTATGCCGCGACTTGGTGTGGCATCTGTTGCCGGACGCGTTACAAAAGGAGATTGCTGCCCAGACAGCGCCCAAGGCGACACTCGCCGGGAAATCCCCTGTGCAACCGGTAGCGGCTTCGTACCCCAACGGTTTCATTGACTACAACCCCCATCGCGAGAAGATCCGGACGCTCCTTGAAGCGATAGAAGACCAGCGCGTATGCGATGTGACTTACCGCGCTGCACAAAAGAAGCACGCCAAGCGCTACAGCATTGCACCGCTCCGACTGATTGCCCACGGAGATGCCTTGTATCTCAGTGCGAAACTTGTGCCCAAGGAGGGTGACAAGGAGTACGACGACTCGCTCCTGTTTGCCATCCATCGGTTCGCGCGGATTGAACCGACGGATAAGAGGCACCACAGAGGGCGCCGCGAAAGCCCAGGATTGGAAGCCGCACAGTCGTTCCTTGGCCTCGTACAGGAGAATCCCTGCCGTATCCAGGTGCGGTTCTCCCCTCAAGTGGCTGATTTCGTAGCCGAGCGCATATGGAGCCAAGACCAGTCCATTCAACGGCACAAGGATGGCAGCATGACGATGTCCCTGACTGTATCAAACGCGCGTCAGGGCGTCTCTTGGATTTTGGGCTTCGGTAAGGAGGCTGTTCTTCTCAAGCCGAAGTGGCTCGTGTGTGAACTGGCCGATGTAGCGGCAGATATCGTGTTGAACCATGCGGGGGAAAGCGGATTGGTGGGATAATATCTAGTTGCAGGGACGCGGCTGGTTCATGACCAGAGTTGCCATCCGGGCTCTTATATGGACCGCTTGCCCACTGTTGCGATGACCATTCCGAAGGTTGGGAGAACTGCCAGTGAAAACGGTGATAGGAATTGACTTTGGAACCTCGACGACGGTGGTCGCCAAACGGGCCGAAACGTCGCGACTCGGTCCTGATATTATCGAGATAGACGGAAAGAAGTGCACGGATACCGTGATGCGCTTTGACGCGGCGGGTGAAAAGGTCGAGGCCGTAGGGGAAGATGCGTGGGACACGGCCCAGGAGTACCCTCAGACAACTTTCTTTGAACGGCTCCGCAATCTTGGCATCTCATTCGATCCCACCGAGGAGAACAAGACGTTCGAGGAAAGCGAGCGGCGTAGTGAGAAGGCGCGTGATGAAAACGCTGAACGGGCACACAGCTTCTTCCTCAACTGGAAACGCCTCATACCGTTCATTCTTCCCATAGCCATGACAATTGTCGTTATAAGGGGTCCCGGTAACACAAAGAAAGGGAACAGATATGAGCACACCGATACGAGCGCTTGGAATGTTGCTGGCACTACTCCCAGCCATGCTTCCGGCTATCGCGGAAGATTCCCCGGAACCGGCGAAGCTTTACGCTACGCGACTTCAATCCGTCAACGTACCAAAGGAGATTCAGGAGAAACCAGCGAAACTCATAGGTGCTGCCTTGCCCAGCACCTACGTGTATGTTGCAATTTCCTGTAACGGAATTCCGGTGTGGAATTCACCAATGCGAGAGGTCAGGAGCAACGAAACAATACTCGATTGGTCAGATACCCCTGAAAGCACGGCCGCTATTTGGTGGGATAATACTACCCATTTGGTGGTTAAGGTTTTTCTCAACGACAAGACTGAGTCGATTGGAAAACCTGCTGCCGTTGACGGGGCCGCAGGCGCTGGGGGCGGAGCGGCGATTGGAGGCATTCTGGCTGGAGTCTTCACGGGCGGTCTTGGAATTCCCGCCGGGGCAGGAATCGGGGCTTTGATAGGCGGTCTTGCTGGGGGCACAGCAGGCGGTGCTACTGGCGCACTCTCTGCGAATGATCGGGTCTTGTTTGAGGTGGATTGCTCAGGGGCACCGGGTTTTCCGCTGGATGGAAGCGTGGAGTATGCGGTGGAATCACTGGGTGAGAAGCACACAGCATCAGTACGCTTCAATCTCCTTGAAGTGAAAGCACCCGTGCAGAACGGAGGCCTGGAATTGGGAGAAAAATACATTGTACGTATGCACTCGGTACATCTTTCAGAACGCGCGGCATTGAAAGGGGAAAACAATCCTGACGACGCAAGGTACTACGTGGTTCTGGAGCAGGGAGCCAATGAGTATTCCTTTCACGAGGATGAGCCTCTGATTCTTCCGCCCGGCATTAACACGAACCCAGGCATAGTGACCGTTCTCAAGAATACGGGAGAAGAGACGAGGCTTCGCATATACGAACAGGATTTCCTCCGTGATGATCTTGTGTTCAGCGCTAAAATCGCGAAGATTGACGGGAAGAGCTGGGTCTTTATCGGCAAAGCTGTTGCCGACGACACTAGCGACTCAAGCTACGCTCTTTTCGAAACCTTTGGACCACTAAAATGAGAGCTCCAAACTCCGTATTCGCGATAGGACTCATTGTCTGCTGCGTTCCATCCGTATGTGAGGAATCACTGGACACGCTTGTCGATGGGTTCTCAATGCTCTCACCGGAGGAGCGAGTGGCAAAACTCGAAGAAGCCGTCCAAACTGCATCCGAGGTGGACCAGGAAGTGCTTAGGATGCTAATGGCTGACGCGAAGTATGAAATCGCAAAGCGCAAGATAGCGGCTGAAATGCTCTCCTTTACAGAGTCACGAGTGATTGGTTTGCGCCAGGAAAATCGGAAGTCTTCCCCCTCGCAGGCAGCAACATACGATGCCCTTTCATCCATACAAGATGTTCCGTTTGCCTGGCTCAGTGCGGAAGATCGTGTGCGTGCACTCACTCTCGCGACTGAACTCGAGAAGGATCTAGCGGGATTGGATTTCGGTCTGACTTCCGCTGCTGCATCCGCCAAAGAAGATGATAGCAGCCCAGGTGCTTCCGTAGACGATGCAATCAGTATGATCAACGGGGCTTTGGAAGAAGCGCAATCTGAGGACTTGTCGCTCATCGAAAATGCAAAGACGAATGGAGTCATAAGGGAGGCACTGAAGAAGTGCGAAGCGGCTAGGGAAGTACTGATGGCGCAGTCGCCCGACCTTGCGGGTTCAGCACGTCGGAGGTGGGAAGCGGGAATGCTTCATTTGAGCAAGGCGGCTGAAACCCTCCGAGAACGACAAACGCTCAAGTACGCATTGTGGGCGGAAGGAGTCTATCGGGAAAGCGACCCGACTAATGTCGCACAGTCGTTGAGTGACAAGGAGACCGTGGCGCTTTATCGCCGCTTGAGCGAGGTCAACATATCCCTTGTCTCGGAACCCTCCCTGGCGCGGGAGATAACAAAGCGCCTCTACGAACTATACGACAGCCTGGGAGCAGGGGAATCCCGGGAACGCGTTCGGTATGAAGCCATCATCAATCTTGACAAGAGAAAGTCACTCGATGATTTCTAGGTTAGGATTTGTCTTCCTGGTGTCGGTATTCCTGATGGCCATTGCATCAGGTCAGGATGTGCCGAAATCGGACGACTTCATCGGGGCATCGATAGAAAAGCATCCTGAACGACTGGTACCATTAGGCAGGCCATTCTTGCTGCGTAGCGACGTTTTGAGTGATATCAACTACTTGGAGCTTCGGAGATTGTCACGCTTAGGTGCTAACCCGCGCACCGGCGTTCTTTACGATTGGCGTGGTTTCCCAAAGTTCAAGTCAACTTTCGATGTGCAGCTGGAGCCGTCGCAATTCAGGGCCCCCTCCTACGGCACCATATGTAACCAGCAGCTTCTGTCCGAGATTGAGAGAAATCCTGCTCTACGTGCCCAGTTTACGGAACGGGACATCGAGTTGCTGAAGATCGGGAAGAACCCCGAAGGCAAACATTGGCACCATGACCCGCGCCACAAGGGTCGGATGCAGTTGGTTGATTCTACCGACCACTCCACACACCATGTTGGTGGGGACAAGGTGTGGGGAAGCCTCGACGAAAGGGCCTTTGCCCGAGCGACGGTCGTGCGTTGGGGATCTGTTGCTGTTCTAGATATTGCTATCAGTTCCGCAGCTTTGGCTTACTCTGGAGATCTCAATTTCGACCATTTTGCCCAGGCCGTCTCCCGCTCTCTTTCGGGCGGAATCGCCGCGTTCGGAACCGAATACCTTTTGGTCAGGTTTGTGCCGCAGACAGTCGGAATGCCACCAGGTTGGTTCGTTGGTTTGCCTGTACTCTATAGTGGGCCAGCTGCTTTGGTAGCTACCGTGTCTTACGCGGCCGCACGTGCACTTGTTGACTATTGCTGGGAGGCCTATCGCCTCCACCAGCTTCAGATTCAGGAGCAGGCTTGCCGAGAAGTAGAAGAGATGGCACGTTGGCAATGCTTAAGGGCCAGAATCACCACAAATAACGATGCACTTGCTGAGATTCTAAACGAATGCCCAAATTCAGAGGATATACCGGGATGAAGAGTGTTAACTGGATGCTGCCCCAAACACCTGTAACCCCTGTAGAAGTAGAGCGGTTTGAGACTGTATCGAAGGTCAATCTGCCCGAAGACTTCAAGTCCTGGTTGCTGAGACACAACGGTTCTTGTCCTGAACCACCAAGAATTGACTTGGATGATGGACAAGGGATCTATCTCAACTCATTCCTGAGCTTCTCTAGGCAAGACAAGTATAATGTCTTCAGCATGATCGAAACGATGAGTGGTCGTCTTCCGGAGGGCCTAGTTCCGATTGCGGATGATTCCGGGGGCAACTTCGTGTGCTTTAGGTATTCGAGCAGAACTTCACAGCCCGAGGTCGTGTTTTGGGACCACGAAGAGGCAGATCCCAAACTCGCGACTAGACTCATTGCCGCATCGTTTTCCGAGTTCGTTTCAAAGTTGAGGGGGGAGGATTGATGAAGGTGCCGGTGTTGGTATGGTACCGCTATCGAAATCGGGGAGTAAGACGCGGTATGGAAAAGAGAAACAGGGCTTGCCCTGCCTCTCTTCCTTTCGCTTTCACGCCACCCGCAGGAACGTACCCGCAAACCTCACCTTTCCCGTCACCTGTGCCTCGGCGAGGTGCGCTTCCGAAAACGTGTTGTTTTCATCGGTTGGCTCCAGGATGGCATTCCCGCGTAGATGCCCTATCACGTACATCGTGAGGAACAGGTTGTGCAACATCGGCTCATCCTCGAGTAGAAGCCATCTCTCGACGTTCGCCGGTAGACTGGCTGAGAACCTCGTGCATCAACGCTGCCGCTGCCTCGCTCTCGTCCATCTTTCCATCCGAGGCTCTCTCGGCATAAGCCGCACGTCTTTCAGCCATCAATTCCTCGAACCGCGCCTGGAGCCTCTGCTTTTCTTCCCCATTCATTCCATCTCGAGGCCCCGCCAGGCGGTATTCATACGAGAGGGCAGCGCCATCCTTGGTGCTGCCCATCGGTATGACCAGCTTGCTACCAGCCGAGTCCTGTTGAGTCAACTGACTTCTTCTCTTCGGCTTTCTCATCGACGACACCGTGCACGTAGTAACTTTGCCAGCCGTCTTTGTTCGTGACGGCTTCGATATTGATCCGCATGCCTGTGCACTGGTCCTTCTTCGCCAGGAAATCATCGCTGTCCTTCACGTCTAGTCCGAGCATCTTGAACTCCTTTGTGAGGAAGTCCATGACACTTTTCCTCTTTTCCGAATCGTCACTCAGATAGAATTTTTTCGTGACTTCCTCGCCATCATACTCACCGCCGATGATGCGGAGGCGCCACTCGACGACAGGGATACCTCTGGATGTTTTCGTGCTTGTCATGGAGACGATTTCTGCAACATAGTCTCCATCTCTTATGTCACTATTATACGTACTCATATTAAGATTCCTCCTGTATTTTGGCTGGCTCCAAGCGATTACCTTCGCAAGCTCTATCTAGCCAAGTTTCTACTTCGTCTTGCCTGTAACGTATCTGTCCGCGCACTCGGCGGTACGGCAGGCCTTCTTTTCTAAGCTCCCACAACGTTGAGCGGGATACTTTCAGAAGTTCACATAGGTTTTCTTCTGTCATATATATCATTGTTGTCGCCTCCTCAGGATAGGTTAAAGCCCAGTGACGTTTATTTGTCCTCAATGGATCTCCACAGATTTTGCGTGGGGAGAACTGCACCGGTTTGCAGTCATTTGTCCTCCTGTGATGTCCTCAGATTGGGCACGGGGAGACCTGTGGCGGTGTGAGGGTGTTTGGTGGGGTGCCAGTGGTGAGTGCGTAGCGCCCGAAAATGCGTTCTGTACAGCCCTACAGGATCCTAACGGGCAACGGTACGATACAAAGTCGCGGTGGAGCAGAACGTCGCCTCTTGGGCCGTTTACTGAGGTTCTTGGGCAAGGTTCGGCATGGGGTCTTGGACTTGCTGATCCAAACTGCTTGGGTGCGATTCAGGAATCCGGCGTACGAAGACTACGTTGATCAAATAGCCTAGAAAGCGGACCTCGATCAGCAAGGGTTTTCCCATGAGAGCTCCCTTCACGGTCTCGAAAACCTTGTTTCTGTCGGCATCAACGGGGATAGTGATTCCGATCCTGGCCATCTCGTCCCGAAACTCGGCCCAGCCCCCCTCCGTCTTCTTGAAATGGCTGTACTTCTTGAGCCACTTGGTGCCATCGTCGGTCTCCAAATCCAAGGCCCATCGTAAGCCGTATGATGTGCTCGAGATGTTGTGAACACGCGCGACATACCGCTTGGCGACATGTTTCCGCGCATTCTCCAGAAATTGTGAGGTCATTGGGCTCTAAAGTCCTCTTGTTGGCCTTCGTGCGGGGGAACCTGTTGAGTGGGTTGCTAGACATATTTCCGAACAGACAAGAAGGACTCTCCTAAAAGGCATGACGCTTTTTAGGGCAGGAGTGCATCCCCCAAATGGGCTGCACTCCTCCCAACATCTAGCGTATGGTATATATATAAATACCGCGCATTTGTTGCGTGTCGATTTGCCGAAAATCCGGGTTCCGTACGCGCAATGAGAGCGTGTAGCGTTCGGGGTGAACGGAGCCCGTACACGCATCTCCTGCGTGCGCCGTACACGCAATTGTTGTGTGTGCGTTTCACTGGGCATTGAACAAATCCTGCTTCCGCTTTAGATTCTCATCGAGACGCCGTTGCCGACTTCGCCGCTTCCGTGCGGTCTTACCTCGTTCCTGGTCATCCATGGCGTAGCTCTTCCACCGGTCGGATACCGCGTAGTAAACCGGTCCGGCAATGGCCTCTCGCTGGTGTTCGGCTAAAATGTCCACCCAGCCGACCCGCTTCAGTTCCTGCATCCCTCCGTGAAAGGCGTTCTCGGAGGCGAGAACCCGGCATTCCGAGTACGTGTACGTAAAGCCATGTTTTCGGGCCTGGTCGGGGGGTGTTTCCCTGAATTTGTTGCGGATTGTCCGCATAAGATCCAGCAGAATGGACCGCTGTAAGGGAGTCAGAACCAGCCAGGCATCTGACTGGAGCGTCTGGTCCGATAAGGTTATGTACAGCCGGCCCTGTTGGTAGAACTTCCCCAGCACGGCCGCACCGTAGAATTCCTGTTCTTGTTTCGCGCGTTTCTTACTCATTACTTGTGGCCTCGCCATCTGGCCAGCAGGCATCGGCAATCCGGCGGGGAGTATCCGCGCATGTGATGCCTGTGGTGTGTGACCGCCTCTACGGTTCTCTGTTGGTAGATCCCGTGGTCCGCGATGTTAGTACTCGTCTGCACCTGGTATCGTCCTCTCCGTCCTTAGCCTCGGCCATTCCAAGGCTTTTGTATTTGTTCTTGCCGAGGTGCGAAGAGGACGGAGCAGAACGGAAATGGACTTCCCCGAGAGAGACGCGGAATGGCCTCATTCGCGCAGAAACGGGAAGCGGCCGCACAACGCCTTGGCATAATCGTTGCGCGGCCGCGAGGTGACCCTGCCCGACTGGGCGTACAGTACTGACGATTTCGCTTCTCGTGTCGGTTCGCGCACCACGCGCCATACAACGCGTTGCGCGTGCCCCCTAGATGCCTGGCGGATCAGCCTCTTTGAGATACGCCTGGACGAGTCGCGCACTCTCCTCTGGATTCAGTGTGCGAAGCAGGTCCAACGTCGCAACAATCGTCCTTACCAGCGGGACGATTCCGGTGTCTGAGCGGTTCGGAAGCAGGTGCGCAACGCGTTGCGCAAGCGCCTCCGAGAAGGCCACGTTTCGTCCCTCAAGGTAGATGTCCAGGAGTTCTCCCGCCCAACCCTCGGACCAATCGTAGGCCCATTTGTGCGCCTCGTAATACGACGCCATCGGCAACCCCCAATAGGCGTCCGTTCGGCCCTGGTCGTTGTACAGCGGCACTTCCTTGGTGGTTAGGAGTGCAGACGGCCGGAAGGCCTTGTTCGCGCAGTCGTACAGGAGTCGCTCTGGACCCGTCGGCCGCGAAAACCCCGGAGCGAACAAGCGCCTGTATTCCACGGCGATGATATTCTCCCGGGCTTCGTCAACGGCGCATGATGCCTGCGCTTTGGCCAGTTCCACGATATAGCGATTGGTGTCGCACGTGAAGGCCACCTCGATTCCGTGCACCTTCGCCACGAGCCTACTGATGAGCGCGTTCGTTAGGTAGTTGTGAAACTCGGCGCTCCCGAGAACGTGGAATTGGAGGGCGTCGCGTCCGCTGCGCTTGGACCAATCAACGAGATCCACCAGCGGCACAGCGTGCGCGACAACAGGCATTCCACGGGACACCCTTCCGGAGGCTATACCCCCCGTGGCGTAGCCCTCGAAAGCGTCTACATAACCATCACCGAACAGTAGCGTCTTGAACATCGAGTGGGTGTGCGGCCCACGGAAATGATGCACGAGCAACACCTTTCGTCTCTCCTCATCCGGTAGTCGAGCCGTGAGGTCAAGTGCCTCCTTGTTGCGACCGTAAACATCGTGCCAATCACCCAGACGGCATCTCTTGGACGGTACGATGTCTGGGCTGAAGGTTTTATCCACGAGATCCGCACACGTACCGCACATCACCAGGTGCTCTTTCACCAACCAGTCGACGTTTTCAGGCGGCACCCCGCCCGTCTGGATCTGATACCCTCCCCAATCGCGGTACACCGGGATGCCCTTCGTGAACGGGCTTTCTGCCACCGCGCGAACCGCTTGTTCCGCGCGGTTCCTGAACGTCTCCCGGTTGTCGGGCGATTCAACGGATACCAATATGCCGGCGACCCTATCGCGGAAGAAGGCGTTGACAGATTCCGGAGAGAACTCGTCCGCGTACTTTGCATGCAACCGTCCATAGTAGTAGGGAATAAGGTCGCCCCGGCATCCGACGTATCCCCGCCTAACCACGGGTCGACTCCACGTCAGGCAGCGTCAGTTCGTAACTCTGTCTAGTGTAGGGGTCCAAGTACGTGAGACGACGATGCGTGTATCGATGGTCGTGCTGCTCGGTGTGCTCGTACCAGACATGGAGGGTGGTGTCCTGCGTTGGCCTGAACGTGTCCAGCGCCTCGACGTCGTCCGGGATAACATTCACCGTCTTGACGAGCTTGGTGGCGCCCCCGGGCGTCTTGCGTTTGTAGTCCTTGTAGACAACCGCGTGCGCCGCATCGGCGGGTTCTTCGGAACCTACCCCCGCAGGTGCCACCTCATCAACCTCGCCCTTAAGTGCCTTCCGCAGAGTCTCCTTATCCGGGTACTCGACGGGGTCCGTTCGCGTTTCGCCGTGCGGGAGTTCTTGTAGCTCTATGCGTCCGTTCACGGCCTTCCATTTCGGTTTCGAGGGGCCAACGAAGCCGGGTTCCGAGAGTACGTACAGCTTGCCCATCGACAATCCCTTCAAGTACGCGTCCGGAAGCAGGGGCGGGTCCTCGGTGAGAATTTCGAAGAATGCCTCGTGCAGGTTGAGCAGGTTCTTAACGGTACTCTCGGAGAAGCCCGTACCGAGCGTCTCGGAGATACCGAGTATGGCAGCGCGTTCACTATGGAAGGTGCGCGCCCATGCCACAATCGTTGCGGCCTCGAAGAGCTTGTTGTACACGCCCTGCGTGCGCATAAGCTTGAACACTTCGGCGTATTCAGCACTCGTGAGGTCGAGCAGTTCCCGAGAGCCGAGGATCTTCCGTATCTCGCGGATCTCGTGGTTAAGGCTCAAGCGCTCGATGAGCCGACGTAGCCGGCAGCGGTAATCATGCTCATGCTCGCTGATTTCAGTGGTCACTTCGGCGAGTTGGGCGCACGTGCCGTCCATGTCGAGAAACGTCATATCTTCCTCAGATATACGATTGATGACCTCCGTAATATCACAATATTCAGATAACATAGTTTGTTCTCCTTTTCTCAATGGACTTTGTACGCCACGATGGGCGTGTTCTTGTCCCAGCAACGGCGGCCGTTGGCAAGACACGTGTGTTTATCGGTGAAGGTGGCCGGGCAGGGCCAGACGCCTCGCACAGGTCCCGACACTACGATGGCCAAGGTACAACCCGCGATGGCAAGAGCTGGACCGGCCGCAGTCGAAGCACCACCGACAGGCCTTTTGATTGGGACCACGATAATATTTGTGACTTTCGCATTATTACTCATTATATAATTATTACTCCTTTGTTCCTGGAATCTACACGATTCCGTTTGTACCGTGCGGCACAGGTCGATTACATGTCGACCAACTCGACTCACGCTTCATAAAGCATTTAACCTCAGTATCTTGTGGCACTCGATATCCCCGGCTGGACTCGACGGGATGTCGACTGGACATCGACAGATCAAGCCACGGCCGGGCGGCCAGGAATCTCAACTTTTTTTAGAGAAACGCTACCTGGCCGCGGTGGTGGGCGACTCCGATAGGCCACGTCAACGTCCGTGTCGCTGCGGGCGATTTGATATGATCGTTTCTGCATATTCATTACTAAACTTTACCCCAAGATCCGACTAATATCAACAAAATAAGTATGTATTGGCTTGACTCGGAAAGAGAATTAATGCATAATCGATAAAACATAACCAGAAGGATGATGGCATGGCGAGACCTTTGGCACAAAATTCGGCGGAGCAGGAGGGGCTACGAGAAAGCTACATCTGGATGAGTGAGCTCCTTCGTCAACGATCACTCCAGGAACACACCCCCAATCCGCTTAAACAGGAGGCGGTCGCCCTGGCCGTGGGCATCGACCAAGGCACACTGAGCAAGTGGCTCAGCGGTAGGACGAAAACCATTCAGAAGGCAGGCGCCTGGGAGAAACTTGTTGACGTTCTGTGTGGTGCGCGAGACGCGCTTCCCGAAGAAGGATGGTACGATAAGCCCCACCTCTATTGCGGCCCAGACAATATCTGGAGAAACCTTGACTTCAAGCATGAATCACTGTGGGATCGAGTCATCAATCGGGAGCTCAAAGTTGCGTGCGACCACCGTTGTGTGAGGTGTCACGGCCTGACTCCTGAGAAGGGAACATATTGTATGCACTGCGGGGCGAAGGTTACCCCGAGGTCCTTGGACCACGACATGAACGAGTTCCTCCTCGAGGGCGATTCGTGGGCCATTGATATCGACGATCACACCCGAGGACCGGTAGGATAGCCGCGTGTAGAAGTCGCGCGTAGCCAAGGGGGCTAGAACCTGTCGATATCATCATCGTGAGCTTGAAGGTGAGCGTAGGTATCTTGCGTGAGCTGGACCGTCGAGTGACCCAACCACTCACAGATTTTGTAGATGGACACACCCTCGATCGCGGCCCATGAGGCGAAGGTGTGACGGAGCAGGTGGGGGGTGCACTTCGCCTTGGCATTCTTGTGCGTGACCGTGAAGTAGGCGGAGAGGTTGTAACGCGTCCGCTTAATCTCCTTGCCACTACGGGACTCGATGATATAGCCCTTCTCCTTGCGGTATGGTTGGAGCATTTCCGCGAGCTCTTGTTTCAACGGCACCGTGCGCGCCTTCTTGGATTTCAGTTGGAATTCCTGGATACCTTCGGCCGGGTCCGCACTCTTGGCTTGCAGTGTGATGACCTTGCGGTCGAAATCAATGTCCTCCCAACGCAGGTTCGCCACCTCGTCCTTCCGCATGCCGGTGTGAACGGCTACCGCGATGAATAGGTAAGTGGCTGTGTCGAGTTTCTTAGCCTCCTTCAGCAACCTGCCCACCTCTTTCCGGGTAAGGTACTTGACTACCCGGTCCCTGTTGTGTTTCCAATCAACCTTGACGGGATTTGACCCCTCGAACCAGCCCTCTTTGATTGCCGCCGAGAACATGCCCTGGATACAGATGAGATATTGTTGTACGGCACTGGCTGAAAGGGAACGTTCACCGCGACGGGTATCACGCTTGCAGCGCTTAGCGAAATCCTTGACAACCTGCGGAGTGATATCCCCCATTCGCTGTAACTCGGGGAAGTAATCGCGAAACCGGCTCCAGGCAGTCCGATATGCGATGAGGGTGTTCGGACTCCGATTGCCTTCCTTGCACCAGTCGATGAGAATTCCGCTGTCGTCCTCTTTCTTGAGGCCCAGACACCAGAAGGCATCAAGCCGGGGATTCGTCATGTCCAGGTGTCGCGCGAGGGCTTCCTTCTCCAGCCGGGCACGAGCTGCTTCCTCGGCAGCCTTCTCCTTCGCCCGTTCTTGCCGCCGCCGTTCGCTTGCTCCGTCTAGACCTTGCTGAAGCTCGTCAACAAATGCCTTGGTCATCTCTAGCCGCTTGTCTTCAGCCGCTTCCAAAAACTCCTTGGACCAGGCTTCGTTTTCAGCATCCCTCTGGGCACTTGTCTTTGCCAATGCCACCTTGAGTTCGGCTTCACGGACAAGCTGTTTGGCCTTCCGATAGGCTTCCCGCTGCTCGCGGACCCCGAGCGAAACCTGGACTTGCCGCCCGTCCGGGGTGATACGGTGGCGCAGGTAATAAACGTTGCCTCGCTTGGCTACGCTGTAGCTGCTGGACACAGATCGCCCTCCGATGCCGAACCTGAACTGCTAACAAAACTGGACCATATATGTTAACAAAAGTGACGCATGGAGTAAAGTGAAAAATCTCGATACTTTGTAAAATATTGTATAACAAGCACTTGCAAGGCAGGCATGGAAGGCAGGTTACTCAAGTCCGTATTTCTTGATCTTGTACTGGAGGGTAGTGCGCTTGAGGCCGAGGTGTTCGGCAGCTTTGGTTTTGTTCCAGTGGAATTTGTTGAGGGCGCCCAGGATGAGCTCGCTCTCGAGGCGGTCGGTCTTCTCGATGAGTGACGCGGAGTCGTTGACGAGAGGCTTGGGTGGCGGGATCTCCTGATGGAAGAGCATTTCCTGGGGGAGTTCGTCGATGGTGATCGTGGATGTCTCGGCCAGGATGACGCCGCGCTCGAGAACGTTCTGCAGTTCGCGGACGTTTCCGGGCCAGGGGTATCGCATGAAGATCTCCATCACTTGGTCGTCGATGGCGTTGACCTCTTTGCCGGCGTCTTCGCTGTGAATCTGGAGGAAATGGTCGATGAGCGTTGGGATGTCATCCGGCCGTTCGCGCAGCGGCGGCACGTGCAGGGAAAAGACGTTGAGTCGGTAGTAGAAGTCTTCGCGGAAAGTTCCATTCTGGATCGCTTGGTTGAGGTCGCGGTTGGTGGCGGCGACGATGCGGACGTTGACACGTACGGTCTCCATTCCGCCGACGCGCTCGAACTCGCCCTGTTGCAGGACGCGGAGCAGTTTGGTTTGTATGCCGACGTCGATGTCGCCGACTTCGTCGAGGAAGAGGGTACCGGTGTCCGCTTGTTCGAATCGACCGATACGGCGGGCAGTAGCCCCGGTGAACGCGCCTTTCTCGTGACCGAAGAGTTCGCTCTCGAGGACGCCCGAGGCCAGCGCGGCGCAGTTGAGGGCGATGAAGGGCCGTTCGCGACGCGGGCTGGCTTCGTGGATGGCCCGTGCGACCAGTTCTTTGCCGGTACCGCTGGGCCCGGTGATGACGACGGAACTGTGACCGGGGGCGATCCGGGTGATCATGCGGATGATGTCTTTGGTTTGTGCACTAGCGCCGACGAGATGCTGTTCGCGAGAGGTGGCGCCGCGGGAATCGGTCGCACGTTCTTTTGCGCGGAGGAGCTTGGTCACCTTGAGCTCGATCTCGGCGAGCTTGAAGGGTTTGGCGATGAAGTCGTGGGCGCCAAGACGCATTGCCTCGACCGCGCGCTCGATGCTGCCGTAAGCGGTGACCATGATAACGTCGGTATCGGGGGCGATAACTTTGGCGGCTTTCAGCACGGCCATGCCGTCTTCACCAGGCATGCTGAGATCGGTGATGACCACGGCGAAGTGCCGTTTTCCGAGCCACGCGATGGCTTCGGTACCATTCGAGGCCGTGTTTACCTCGAGGCCGCGTTTGCGGAGTACATCCTCAAGCAAGTCGCGCATGCTCGGCTTGTCATCGACAACCAGAATGGCGTGCGAGGACTTCTCGCGCGATTCCACCATACGTTTCCTCGTTCGGTTCACCGGGCTGGGCGTCGGTCTCGATGCCGCACTCGCCGGCTGGGTGCCGCATGGCATAATCCTAGCAGACGTGGGCTGTTCCGTGCACGTTTTCGCATGATCGCCATTCGAGCCGGGGTTGCGAACGGCGGGTAATGGGCGCTAGAATCGTCGCGTGTGCCATGCAAGGATCGCGCGGTGGCCACACGAAGGGAGGTCATGGAAGAGGTATTCACGCTGTACGTGACCGCGCAGGCGGTTGTGTCAGAGTTGCAGGACGACGCGAGCCGCGCCAAGGCCATCGAACGCTTTCACCGCTCGGGCGTTCGCCGCGTCATTCTCGAGGGGTATCGCGGCGGCTTGGTTGTCGAGGAGGCCATGCTGGCCGAGACGCGCGACTTCTTTGAGGCCGAAGGCTTCGAGACGTTGGGCGGTGTCATGCCGGTGTGGGGTGAGGGGTTCGGGAAGCAGGGGGAAGGGATCGAGGTGCGGGGTCCTTTCTTCTGCTACTCGGATGAGGCTACGGTGGCCGCGCTCGAAGCCGTGATCCGCACACTAGCGCGCGTGTTTGGCGAGGTGGTTGTCGACGATGGCTTTCTGACGGCGTGCCGATGCAGCGTCTGCCAAGAGCATTGCGCGGATGGCGACTGGTTTGGATTCCGTCGGGACCTCTTGTGCGCGGTGGCCGAGCGCTGGGTGCGGGCAGCGCATGAAGAGAAGGCGCGTTGTCGCGTCACGGTCAAGTTTCCTCAGTACTACGACCGGTATCAGCGGTTCGGTTACGATGCGGCTCGGTTTCCGGCGATTTTCGACGCGGTGTGGGTCGGCACGGAAACGCGCGATCCGACGACGCACGACTACGGCTATGTCGAGCCGTATCAAGGTTACTTCAATGCGCGTTGGATGAAAGCCTGTGCGGGCAAGAAGTTCGAGGCGGCGTGGTTCGATTACCTGGATTGCGATGAGCAGCTCTTCTACGATCAGGGCGTGACCACGTTTCTCGGCGCGCCGCGGGACGTGACGGTGTTCTGCTATGGTGAGGAGTTGTTTGGCGGCAGCAAGATGGCCCGGCTTTCGCGAAGTGCGAGGCTGCTGGCCCGGCTTCGCGATATCGCCGTCGAGCCGTGGGGCGTGCACGTCTACAAGCCGCCAAACGCCGATGGCGGCCGCGATCTCTTCATTTTCGACTACCTGGGCATGCTGGGGATTCCGTGCGTGCCGGTCACGCAGATCGAGGCCGGTATGCGCACGGTTTTCGTGCCGGAGCATGGCGCCCGAGAGCCGGAGACCAAGGATCGTATCCGCGATATTCTTGCCCTCGGCGGCAACGTGATCGTGACGTTCAACACGCTTCATCGGATGGTTAACCACCCGGACTTCCTGGACATGTTCGGCTACGACTACTCGGGCGTGGTCCGCACGGTGGTTCCAGCGGAGCAGTTCGGGTGCGGCCGCGAGCGGCGCGTGTCGGAGCGGCCGGTTCATCTGGCCGGCGACCTGGCGCCTTACGCGGCGTCGGTGCGCGCTTGGGGATGTCTCACCGGCGTCGAGCGGGGCAGCATGTGCGTGCCGCTCCTGACGGAGAAGACCTACTCGAGCGGCGGCAAGGCGCTGGTCTGGAACATCGGCACCTTTGGCCACGACGCCTTCACCGTTCGCGAGCAGCTCAACGTGCCCAAGAAGACGGACCTGTTCGGTCTACCCAAGGATCTCGTGAACCTGTTGCGGTCAACGGCTACGGAAGCCCTTGGAATCACCATCGAGGTGCCGGGCCAGGTGGCTTCGTTCCTATTCGAACAACACCTGGTGCTCGTGAACTACTCACCGGAGACCCGCGACGTCCACACGCAGGGAATCCATCCTGTGGCCGATACGTTCTTCTCGGACTCTGCCAACAGCATCTGCCTCGGCGATGACTTCATCCTCGCGCCGCACAGTTTCGCCGCCGTGGCCATCCGCGCGCGGAGATAGCGGGTCTCACGGAGCGGATTCCGGCACAACCTGATCGAAGTTGGGTTCGGCCTGCGCCGGGCCGTCGGCCATCAGCCAGTGGATCGCATCGACGATGGACTGTTTGAACGCAGCGTTGAGCCACAGATCCTCGCGATGGCCCATGCCGTTGAGCAACACACGTCCGGCGCCGTACTCGCTGCACCAGATGATCGGGTAGCTTGGCGTGTTGTACATCTCCTGCTTGGCGCGTTCGTCGCCGGCGTCCATCAGGGCCAACACGTGCATGGTTTTCGTGTTGAAGCTCTTGAAGGTGTACCACTCCTCTTTGACGGCCCAGTCCTGCGGGATGTGAGCCATGGCGGGATGCGTAGGATCGACAACCTTGACCGCGCCGACGAACTGCGCGCCGTGGCCATTGAACTCGCCGCCCACCATATCGAGATACGGCGTCACCGGGCCGCCCTCCGGCCCATGGAACGTGTCCGAGGCGCTGTGGAATCCGAGATAACGCCCGCCGGCCCTGATCCAGGCCAACAGGTCCGCCTCGCCGGACGGCCCCATAGGCGCGCCGCCGTCCTTGCTGGATTGCGTGAGGTCGCCCTGCGTGTAGAAAACGACGAGGTCGTACTTCTTGAGATTCTCGGCGTTGACCACGCTGGCGTCCTTCGTGCACGTCAGTTCGGCGCCCATTTCCTCGGCCAGCTTCGTGAGCGCCACGCCCGACCAGCTCGGTTTGCCGTCCTTCTCGGCGACGACGCTGTGTTCGAAGCCCTGCGACTTGGTGAGGTACAGGATACGTAGCGGCGCATCGGCGGCATAGGCCGAAACCGCAGCGGCCAAGGCAAGCCCCGTCACGAGCGAATATCCCAGTGATCGCGTAAGCATTGTGGAACCCTCCCGTTGATGTATCGTCTAGTGTAGGCTTTCCACGCCGGCGTTTGTCAACGTGAACTCTTGAAATACCGAGCCGCTATGCCGTACACCGAATGCACAAGGAGGGTGCGCGCGATGGGATCCGGCAAGTATGTCTACGATTACCCACGGCCCATGGTCACGGTGGATGCAGTCGTGTTTTCCAGGCAGGGGAACACGCGCTGTGTCTTGCTGATTCAGCGCAAACGCGATCCTTTCGCGGGCGCCTGGGCGTTGCCGGGCGGGTTCGTGGAGATGGAGGAAACGCTCGACGCGGCCGTGGCGCGCGAGCTGGCCGAGGAGACGGGTCTGACGGGCGTCGTGCTCGGTCAGTTGCGGGCCTTTGGCGACCCGGGCCGCGATCCACGGGGCCGCACCATCTCGGTGGTGTTCTGGGGCGTCGTCGATGGTGAACCGGCGGATGTCGCCGGCCATGACGATGCGGCCGATGCGCGGTGGTTCTCCGTTGACGCCCTGCCGGACCTCGCCTTCGACCACGACCAGATCATCAAATGTGCGCTGGAGACCCTACCACGCTAGGGCCTCACCTCGTGCGTGACCGGCCAGGACGCGCGATCGTGATCTTCATAGAGGCCGATCTGCTCGATGGGAATCGGTTTGAAACCAAGCGCAAACGCCGGCGAATCCTCTTTCAACCGGAAGTCCTGGTGGGCCGCGTCGACGAAATGGGGATCCTCGTCGATCAGGTTGTCTTGGAAGGTAAGATACGGCCGCGCATCCTCCTGAACGCCGTCCCATTTGCCGCCGAAAGACACGTTACGGGCAATGATGTTCCCTTTGGGGGCCTTGGGCTCGTCCTCGACAATGCCGACGAGCTGCGGATACCGCTCGCTATACGGCGGCTTGTTGTACGCGATGTCGGAGAGCGTCCCCTTCTCCTTGGCCTCCTCGATCCAGCCATCGGCATGGCCGTGCGCCCAGCCGAGCGCACGCGCGTCGACGTGAAGCGCCGGATTGCAGTCCACGAAGATGTTGTTCTCGACGTGGCAATCCCGCCCGCCGCCGATAAAGGCCGCTCGCGTCACCTTGTAGAACACGTTCGAGACAATGTCCGCCGACGAGAACATGTCGTCGAGGTACACGCCGACGCAGCCTCGATTCTCGAATCCGCTGACGTGGTGCATGTAGTTGTTGCGGATGACGTGGCCACGCATGGTCCAGTTACGGCCGGTGTAGATCGCGCCGGCATCGTTCGACTCGTAGCACACGCTGTGGATCTCGTTGAATTCGATGAGGTGATCGTTGCCGCCGAAGCCCATGCCCATGTGCGGCGCGTTGTGAATCAGGTTGTGGGACGCGCGGTTGCCGACGCCCTGGAGCGTGATGCCGGGCTGATACACGCGCTTGGTGCGCGCGTAGTGATGGATGTGGTTGTTTTCGGCGAAGTGGTTAGCGGGCGCGAGCGTCGTGCGATCGCCGCCACTCAACGAGATACCGCCACCGCCGGTGCCGTAGATGTCGCAGCCGACCACGCCGTGCTCGCTGCCGCCGGACACCGTGACGGCCCAGGCACCCATGTTGCGGATGGTGCACGCCACGACACGGTTGTGGTCGCCGCCCGAGATCGTGACGGCGGTACCTCGAGCGGCCTCGAGCGTGAAACCGCGAACCGTGACGTAGGAAGCGTCTTTCGCCTGAATCAGCGTGCCGATGACCGAGACCACCGTAGCGTTATCCGTATCCGCCGACGGCGGCCAGAAGTACAGGACGCCCGCCTCGCGATCCATGTACCATTCGCCCGGGGCGTCGAGTTCGACGAGCATGTTGAAGGCGTAGAACCACTGGCCCTTGCGGTAGCCATAGCCGTGATACGGCGGCTTGACGGCTAGAATGTGATTCTCGGTATCGATGGATTCGATGGGCTGGCGCTCCTCGGACCAGTCCCAGAACCAGTAGCCGTGGAGCCAGGGATCCTTCTCGCCGAGCCAGCGGGCCGGCCGGTCGCCATCGTAGGTGAACTTGCCAACGGTGCTGCCTTTGATGCCGTGGATCTGATGGCCATCATCCTCAACGATGTCCACAATCCGCGTGAAACCTTCGTTCGGCCAGCGGCACAGCGTCATCGGCTCGTCCTTGAAGAACACCTCCATGCCGCCGCCCTGCGCCGGGCCGAAATCGGTCACGCCTAGTGCCTTCAGGTCGGCGCAGCGGACGGCGTCGCGCGCGGACTCGTCGAGCCGTTCGCGCACGGCGGCATCCGTCACCGGATCGAGTTTCGGAATCACCACGCCGCCGACGAGCCGCACCTCGGCGCCCGGCGCGGCGCGGTACACGATGGGCATTTCGGCCGTGCCGGAATCCTCGGCCGTAAGTTCGAAGGTGGCGCTCAGGGCGTAGACACCGGCTTGCACGAGGACCTCGACGCTGTCCGGCAGGAGACCATCGCTTTGCTTCATCGTACGGATCGCGTTCCGCGCGGCTTCGAGCGTAGCGAAGGGCCCGTCCGACGCATCGGCGTTGGCCTCAGCGATTCTGCCCGACCACGCGTCATTGCCTCCCTTGGCCACATAGAGGCGCCACGGTTCCGCCGACGCTGCCACGCCTATCGCGACGAGTGCCAGAGCCGCCAACACAGACCGCCATTCCATCGCCTTTTGCATCGTCAAACCCTCCACACGTCCGGACAATCCATCCCGTCACTATGGTCAATATGGTCAACAACGTCAACAAACACTCACACGCTCGGCACGGTGGTCCAGACGCCTGTCCGGGCCGAGTCGAGGGCGGCGTCCATGACGGCTTGGGTTTTGGCGCCGTCGAGGATGTCGGGCTGGGCGGGCGTGCCGTCGATCACGTGGGCCAGGAAGTTGTAGAGGCAGTGCACGTGGAACCGCTCCCAGCCGATGGTATTTTTCGGGCCGGGGAGTTTCGCCGGTTTGGGATACCGCGCGACGCATTCGATGGATTTGAATCCGCGATCGCCGCCGTACACGCCCTCGGGCAAGGTGGCGTCGTAGAACTCGAGGTAGTTGGGCTGCATCAGGTTGAACCGGAGCGCGCCGTTGCTGCCGTGGACTTCGAACCGGATCTCGTCCTGGACGCCGGTGGCCAGGCGCGAGGACTCGAGGGTTCCGATACCGCCGTTCGCGAGCCGGAAGGATAAGATCGAGATGTCGTCGACTCCGACGGGCACCTTGGTGGCCGGATCATCCTTGAGCGGGCGTTCGGTGAAGAAGGTCTTGGCGAGATGATGCACTTCGGCGAATTCGCCGAGGAGATGGCGCGTCAGGTCGATCACGTGCGAGCCCAGGTCGAAGAGCGCGCCGCCTTTGCCGCTCTTGGCCACATCGAGCCGCCAGCTCACCGGCCGGTTCGGGTCGGTGTATCCGGCGTGGAGATAGCAGACGCGCGCCGAGAACACGCGGCCGATGGCGTCGGCCTCAATGAGTTCTTTGGCGCGTAGAATGGCCGGAATGAACCGGTAGTTGAAAGTCATCTGGGTGATGCACTCGGGATGGGCGGCCGCCGCGGCGGCCATGGCGCGCGCCTCGGCGAGGTCGAGGCAGAGTGGCTTGTCCATGTACACGTGTTTGCCGTGCTCGAGGGCGGCGAGGAGGACGTCCTTATGGGCGTAGTTGGGCGCGCAGCAGTCGATGACGTCGATGTCGTCGCGGGCGCAGAGCGCGCGGAAGTCGGTGGTGCCGAAAGCGTAGCCCCACGTGTCGACGGCGCGTTTCCAACTGGCCTCGGTTTGCGTGGCCACGCCGGCGAGAATCGGCTTGACGGGCGCGGGATCGTAGTAGAAGTCGAGCGAACGGTACGCATGCCCGTGCACCTTGCCCATGAATCCGTGGCCCACGACGCCAATCCGCAATTCCTTGCGCATAGTGAAATCCTCCTGCGGTTCCGGGCATTATAAGAGGGCCAGCCGCAGCGGGCAATTCGATGTGACATCACAAAGGAGCCGTGACGGATGAAGCGTGGTATAGCCTTATTGGTTTTAGGGAGTCTGACAATGACCGGATGTGTAACGACATACAAGGCGGGCGCACCGAAGGGCGCCGTGAACGTGATTGCCCACCGTGGCGCAAGCGCCTATGCGCCGGAGAACACGTTGGCCGCCTTCGAGCTGGCCATCGAACAGGGCGCGGATTGGTTCGAACTGGACTGCTATCTCTCGAAGGATGGGAAGCTGGTCATCAGCCATGATCGCGACGTCGAGCGGACGACGGATGGCACGGGTTATGTGCAGGACCTCACGCTGGCTGAGCTGAAAGCGCTCGACGCCGGAAGCTGGTTCTCGCCGGAGTTTGCCGGAGAGCGCATGCCGACACTCGGCGAGGCGCTCGACCTCGCGAAGGGCCGGATCGGCGTGTATATCGAGATCAAGAACAGTGATGACGACAAGAAACTGCTCAATGACATCATCCAGTTGGCGGATAGCGGTGATCGTCGGTTCTCGCGAGCGCAACGGCGCGAGATGACGCGCCTCATCGAGGCCAGCGGATCGCATAACCTTGAGCTGACGCGCGAAGTGATCGCCCAGGTTCGCGAACGGGACATGAAGCATCAGGTAGTGATCCAGTCGTTCACGCCTATCGCATGCGCCGTAGCACTCGAGGAGGCGCCCGAACTGCGCACGGAGTTCCTCGGCGGCGAGGACAAGGACGATCCGGGCCGGTGGCCGCTGTACCTGCGGTGGGGCCATCTGATCGACGCCGCCGGATTCAACACAAGCCACGAGTCGATGTCGCCGGAACGCCTGGCCGAGTTCCACGCCGAGGGCCGTTCGGTAGCCGTCTGGACCGTGGACGATCCCGCCGACATGCGGCGGTTCGCCGCATGGGGCGTCGACAGCATCATTACCAACAAGCCGGACGTGTGCGTCAACGAACTGCGAGCGATGGGCAAACGAGGGCCGAGCCGCTGAACGTTCCGATGCGAGCGGGGGCTAGGTCCAGATGAAGCCCTTGCGTATCCGTTGAGCGAGGCAGGTGTTCACGTGTTGGCTGCCAAGAAGACTGAGTATCGAGCGCTGATCAGCGTGGCGCGAATCGTCGCGCTGGTGCTGATCCCCCTCGTCGACTACCGCATGTCGCCCGGCAGCCTGATGGCCTTGTGCTATATCCCACTGCTGCTCATGGCCTCCGACTCGTTCGTGTGCGTGTCGTACGGCCTCCTGCCTCTGTTCCTGCTGTTCACGCGTCCGGGAGGCGACGGATTCACGCCCTTCTGGGCTTGGGGCTCCGTCTACATCACGCCTTACGAGGCGTTCACCTTCTTCCAGTTTGCATTCCTGGTAGCATTCGCTCTGGACGGCAACCTCTGGAAGGAGCCGGTCTCGGGAAGCCTGCGGCAGCGTGTGCTGGAGGTACACGGCAGGGCTATCCGGAACGTGCTGCTAGTCGGCGGTGTCCTGGTCGTCTTGTCCATGTTCTTCCGGAATACGATGCTGCCGAAGGCGGCGGGTTGGGCACTGGTGCTGCTGCACATACGTCGACGGATACCGGCACAGAACCAGGCGCCGGTGTCATGGAAGCCTCGCGCGGCCACAGCGCTGCTACTCCTCGCGTCGGTATCCCTTTCGCTGGTAGGCCTCGAGTTCGCGCTGCGCCATTTCTCGCCCCAAGAGGAAACGCCGCCGCAAAACTACATAGTGCCTGATCCCCTCTGCTTCTTCACGCTCTGTCCCAATACCCGGGGCCAGCATTTGGTAAAGTTGACTCCAGCCGACGCATTTCCGGTTGACCTTTCCATATCGTCGCAGGGCCTGTGTGATCGGGAGTACGGACCGAAGGCCCCTGACGAGTTCCGGATTCTGATGATTGGTGATTCCTTCACGATGGGCATCGCTGCGCCGTTCGAGCATCGGATACCGCAAACCCTCGACCGACTCCTCAAGGAGGAAGCCCTTGCGAAACCGATCACCGTCATCAATGGCGGCGTCAGCGGCTACGCTCCCTGGCAAGAACGCGTCTTCCTTCATGAACGGGGTCTTCCCCTCGACCCGGACCTCGTGATCTTGCAGTTGTTTCCGTCAAACGACGTGGATGACACCTTACTGAAAGTCGGCACGTGGCTCCACGCGTACCACGCCGAGTGGCACCAGATGCGCCTTGGGAATATCTACGGCACCTTCTGGCAGGTTCGTCTGAACAAACAGCTCTGCGACACCTACCGAGTGTGGGATACCTTCCAGCACCTGGTGCCGCGAGAGCCCCTGGTGGTCCGGATGTGGAACAGCCTTCGCTTCACCTCGCCCTGCAACTATCCCGAGTTGCCGCCTAACGAAGATAGACACTTCTTCCTCGAAACCGAGTTGGCGGAATGGTATCCCGAACTCAATGAAGGTATGGAGATGCTGTTGAAAGACATCCTCGCTATTCGAGAGGACTGCCGCGCACGCAACATCGACTTCCTGGTCTACTCCGTGCCCGACAGCAACTTCGTCAATCCTCGTTGGTGGGAGGAAGTGACGGCGAACGCGCGCGAGAAGGGCGTCCGGTACGAGGCGGGCAAGGGCGTGCGGATCGTCCGGGAGCATCTTGTTGAGCAGGGCGTGTCGTATATCGACCTGGTGCCGGAACTCTACGATTGCCCAAACATCGACGATATGTACTACCGGTACGATGGACACTTCACGGCAAAGGGCTGCCATCGGGTGGCTCGGATACTGCGCGATTACCTCATGAAGAACTACTTCCCGGCCAAGGGCTTGATCGGAGATCCGGCGGCCGACCAGCGCGCGATGCCCTCGGCTTCGGATGAGGCGGGCCAATGATCGCACGGAGTGGATCCAGCGGACGCATTGCACAGGCCGTCCGCTGGACTTGCATCATCGCGACGCTCGCCTCGGTGTGTTTCATCTCGCGGGGCAATCTGCTCTCGGTGTGCTACCTGCCTTTGCTCGCGCTGGCCCCCACCGCATTGGTTGCCCTCTCCGCCCTGGCAGCCGGCGGCCTGACCGCGACGGTCCTCGTGGCGGGCATCGCGCTGCCGCCGGAGTACTTGGGTGTCGTCCAAGGCTTTCGCGACCTCGTGCTCTCGGTATCGCAAATGGCCCTGGCGGGCGCGTTTGCCTTGGCGGGGAAGCTTGTGGATCGGGGGCATGTGGAGGCCGTCCACCGGTACAGCGGCGTGATCCGTGCCGCCCTCCTAACGGCCGCGGTGTTCCTCGTAATAGCCATGGCGTTCAGGCCGGTGCCTCTCTGGCCGACGGCGGCTTGGGTAGTGGTCCTTGGGTGTCAAGCGCGCGCGGTTCGGCGGCAGATCAGCGCGCCCTCGCGACCCTTGCGCCGCCGACTCGTGCGACTCATTGTGGCGTTGGCGGTCGTGGCGGCCTTCTTCGGCCTGGCAGAGCTGACCACCCGGTTGGCATTCCGAGGAACGCGTTTTGCCTCGGCTCTGTCCGAGCCTCGGCCCACCGCGCCTCATCCAACGCGCATATTCACGATACGGCCCGGTATCACCTTCACGAAGTATTTCATGGCGTCGCCGACGGACATACGCTCACGCCCCATCGAGATCTCGTCGCTGGGATTGCGCGACCGTCACGAGCCCGTCAAGGCCGAGAATGAGTACCGCATCCTGATGCTGGGCGATTCGTTCACCATGGGACTGACGTTGCCGCCTGAAGAGACCATTCCCGGCGTCCTCGAAGGCAAGTTGAGGAGCGTCCATTCCGAGAAAAGCATCACCGTAATCAATGCCGGGATGGCTGGATACGGCCCATGGCAGGAGCGCGACCTGCTCAACGAAGTGGGATTTGGCCTGTCTCCCGACCTTGTGATGTTGCAGGTCTATCCGGAGAATGATCTCGACAACACGCTAACGAAGATCGGCACACGGTTCCGGGCCTACAATCGCGTGTGGCATCAGGGCCTGCTCGACGTGCAGCACGCCTCGCTCTGGCAGGTGCGGCTGAAGTGGTGGCTCGAGGGCCACGTGGCCCTGTATCACGCCGTCAAGCAGCTTAACCTATTCAGCGCGCATCCCGTCGACTGGTGGAACAACCTGCGCCTGGTTGCGCCGTGCGACTATCCGGAACTGCCCCCGAACGAACCCCGCTCCTTCTCGCTCGAGCCGGAACTCGTCGAGTACTATCCGGAACTCGACGAGGCCATGAACCTCATGATCGATGACATCGCCGGAATCTGTGCGGATTGCCGGGCGCGGCACGTCGAGTGCCTCGTCTTCTGTGTTCCTCAGGCTCAGGTCGCCGTGCCCCGCCTATGGACGGAGGCGCAGACGAACGCCCCGCCCGGCGTCGCCTACGAGCGGTTCAAGAGCGTTCGCTTGACGCATGAAAGGCTCGTGCAGCGCTGTATTCCGTACGTCGACGTTCCGGCGTACTTGGCCGGCCGGGAAGACGTTGACAACCTGTATTGGGTGGCGGACGGACACCTGACCGCGAAGGGCAATGAGGTTGTGGCCGAGTGCCTCGTGCAATACCTCCTGTCGGACTTGTTTCCACGCATCGGTTTGACCTCCCGGTAGACTCACGCAGCGGCCCCTCCCCCACGCCGTTCACCACCGGGCCCCGCAGTGATTTGACTCAGCGCTTTTCCTCATGTCAAGATCATGTACCCCGTGGCGGCCGAAGCCATCGGCAGCCTCCGCGTAAACGAATCAGCAAGAACCAACCAATCCGGTGTGTGAAGGAGAGAGCATATGTCCACACTTGAAGGGAGAGTCTTGGTTGCCCAGGGCGGCGGCCCGACGGCAGTCATCAACCAGAGCCTGGTTGGCGCGGTGCTTGAATCGCGCAAGTATCCGCAGGTCACCCGCGTGTACGGCGCGCTCCACGGCGTTCGCGGTATCGTCGACGAAGACTTCCTCGACCTTACCGAAGCCACCACGCACAACCTCGAGGCCGTAGCCCAAACGCCATCCTCCGGGTTGCTGTCGACGCGCGACAAACCGGATGTCGAGTACTGCCGCGAGATCTTCAAGGTCTGCCAGGCGCACGACGTGCGCTACTTCTTCTACATCGGCGGAAACGACAGCGCCGACACCTGCCGGATTGTCAATCAGGAGTCCGAGGCGGCCGGTTACGAGCTCCGCGTCATTCACATCCCGAAGACCATCGATAATGATCTCAAGGTGACCGATCATTGCCCCGGCTACGGCTCGGCGGCGAAATTCGTGGCCCAGGCCTTCGCCGGGGCCAACCTGGACAACCGCGCCATCCCCGGCGTGTACATCGGCGTCGTCATGGGCCGCCACGCAGGATTCCTTACCGCAGCGGCCTCCCTTGGCCGGAAGTATCCCGACGACGGCCCGCATCTGATCTACCTGCCGGAGCGTCCCTTCGCAAAAAAGAAGTTCCTCGATGATGTCGCCGCCGCTTACAAGAAGTACGGGCGCTGCATTGTCGCGGTGTCCGAAGGCATCGTCGATGCCAAGGGCGTGCCGGTGGTCCAGCAGTTCACCGGCGGAGAGAAGGACGCCCATGGTAACGTCCAGCTATCGGGCACGGGCGCGTTGGGCGATTTGTTGTCCGCATGGGTGAAGAACGACCTCAAGATCAAGCGCGTTCGTGCCGATACGCTCGGCTACTTGCAGCGCAGCTTCCTCGGCTGCGTCAGCGAAGTTGACCAATTCGAGGCGCGCGAGGTCGGCGAAAAGGCCGCCCAGTACGCCATCTGGCATCACCGCGACGGTTCGGTGGCCATCAAGCGCGTCGGCGATTATGCCGTCACCTACTTCCTGACACCGCTCGCGACGGTGGCCCGCGATGCCACCGAGATGCCGGCGAAGTTCATCAACAAGACGAGCGACAACGTCACTGAGGCCTTCAAGAGCTATGCGCGGCCGCTGGTGGGCAATATGCCCATCATGGAGCATATCGCGGCGCCGGCCGTGGCCAAGGTCCTCAAAAAGTAGCTTCCATCTCCACGAACACTGGGCTGTGTCTTCCTTGGAAGGCGCAGCCCAGTGTTGTTTTGGCCTGTCGCTGGAACTGGGTAAAATGCCTGCTGCGGATCGAGTGAACCGCAGGGAGGAAGCCCCATGCCGTTTCTGTTCGCGCTTTGGGCAGCGATGCCGTGTGTCGTGGACGCCACCGAACCGCCGGTCTTCCCGAGAGTGTGCGCGGTACCTCTGCCCCATCAAGAAGTGGCCTTCGAGGTCGAGAACGTCGAAGTGGCGCGCTACCACTACGGCGGCGACACGTCCAAGCCCTACCTCTATCCGTTCATTGGCCCGGCCGGTCGATCGCTCCTCCGCCTCGGCCATCCCCACGATCCCGACGGTCATCGCCATCACCTGGGCGTCTGGGTCGCTCACAAGAGTGTCAACGGTCACAGCTTCTGGGAGGAAGACACCGGATCCCGCATCGCCCACGAGCGCATCGAGGCCATGGAAGACGGTGGCGACGCGGCCAGCCTCATCGCACACAACACCTGGCTCAGTGCCGACGGCAAGTCGCTGCTCAACGAGCGCCGCACCACGACGCTCCACAATCTCGGATCTGTCGAAACCTGTCTTGACATCACCATCGAGCTCTCGCCGGCCGAAGGCGATGTCATCCTCGACAAGACGCCGTTTGGGTTCCTCGGCGTGCGTGTCGCCAAGACCATGAGCACGAACGATGGTGGCGGCGCGATCCGGAACTCGCAGGGTGATATCAACGAGGAGCAGGTCCTGTGGAAACGTGCCCGCTGGGTCGACTACACCGGCCCGGTGGCGCCCGGTACCGACAATGGCATCGCCCTCTTCGATCATCCGGACAATCCGCGCTTCCCCACCTATTTCCACGTGCGCGGCGATGGCTGGATGGGTGCCTCGTTCTGCTATGAGGATCCGTACACCATCAAGACCGGCGACACGCTGGTCCTCCGGTACCGCCTCTTGGCACATGGCCAAGGACCGCAAGCGGCGGCCGACCGAATCGAAGGCTACTGGCAGCGCTGGGCTAAGGAAAAGCCGTAGCGCGGACTACGTCTTCTTGCGGTTGCGGCTCCACGGGAAGGAAGCGTTCCGCTCCTCGTACAGATCCCACTGGCCGAGGGCGCGGAGGTGCTCATCGCCGGTGAGGAAAGCGTCTTTCATCCTATCGAGCCACTCTTGCAGTTGCCCCTCGAGGCGCGCACGCAGGTCGGCGAAGTCCGAAGTGTCGATCCGGTTGTCGCGTTGGTATGGGTCCTTGACGTTGTCATAGAGCACCCAGCCCGCGTCCTGGTACCGCGCGTACGTATGGGTCTTCGTGCGGACACCGCGCCACTCGCGGCCGTTCCACGCCCACGCCTGATCGATCGGCACATAGTCGAAAATCGGCAGCGATTCGTGCTCGGGACCGTTACCCCGCAGCGTATCGGACAGGTCCCATCCTTCCATCTCGGCCGGTGCGTCGAGACCGACCATACCGATGAGCGTCGGCGCCATATCGGCTACGCCAAACAGGAGGTCCGGACGCGATCCCGGCTTGACGCCCGTCGGACCGCGCAGGATCAGCGGTATGTGCACGCATTCCTCCCACGGCTGCTGCTTCTTCACGCGGCCGTGCGAGTACATCATGTCGCCGTGATCCGACGTGAACACGACAATCGTGTTCTCCGCAAGGCCGCGCTCATCGAGGAAGCCGAGCAGCCGGCCGACCTCGATATCAAGCGCCGCCACCTGGGCGTAGTAGTCGCAATACTCGCGCTGGTTAACGTCGAGGCAATTCGCGCGATAGGCCATCGACGCCGGATCGTAAAGCGCCCGGAACTCTTCCGGCACGAGTTCGTACGGCGCGTGCGGCGGCCCCCACGACAGCATGAGAAAGAATGGGCCGCCGGCGTAGCGCGACATGAAATCGATGGCAAGATCCGTCTGGACCACCGGTTCGTAGCCTTCGGCGGTGACCAATTCGTCGGTGTCGAGATAGTATCTCGGATGAAAGTAGTCGTGGTGGCAGTTGTACGTAGCCCAATAGGTGTCGAATCCGGCGCGCCGTTTGCCGGGCGGCGTGAATTTCGTGCGCGGAACGCCATCGAGATGCCACTTGCCGATGTGGCCGGTCTTGTATCCGGCGTCGCGAAAGACCTCGGCCAAGAACGGCTGATCGGTGGGCATCGGCAAGTCGTTGACGATTGTCCGGTTCGACAGCGGATACTTGCCGGTCATCAACATGGCGCGGCTCGGCGTGCACACCGGGCAGTTCGAGACGGCATTCGTGAACAGCGCACCGTCACGCGCCAGCGCGTCCAGGTTTGGCGTGCGTGCCGACGCGTTGCCCATGCATCCGAGCATGTCGGCGCGCATCTGATCGACTAGGATGAACAGGACATTCGGGCGGGCATTCGGCATTGCATATCCCTTCGAGGCGGCGCAGGACGCGGTCGCCATCAGCGGCACAGCCGCCGACGCGGCCAAGAACTCGCGGCGGGCCATGGTCTTGGATGGATTCATGAATGCATTCTATGACGGAAAGCGCCGCAGGTCAACGGTTACCCATTCGCGCACAAGCGCTCCGATCTCCTCCCCGATCGGTTCGGAAGTTTGACCACCATCTCTCATTCACCTAAGCTTAGGCGTACGTCAGCAATGACCAGGAAACAAATCGGTTATGCGCGTTCATCGGAAACTCTCAAGACGGCAATTTGCCCGGCGGTTGACGGCCGCCGTGGGCCCCCTGGTGTTGCCCAGCGGCGTGCTGGCAGCGCCGGGTCGGCCGGGCGCGAACGATCGCATCCGGACAGGCCACATCGGCCTTGGCCCGCGCGGTCTGGCTCATCTCGACGGATTCCGTGACAACGTGGTAGCGCTGTGTGATGTGGACGCGAACCGCCTCGAGCAGGCACGGCACCGGTTGGGTCACCGCATCGCGTGCGTGGCCGATTACCGGGAATTGCTGCAGAACCGCAACGTCGACGCAGTCGTCATTGCCACGCCGGATCACTGGCACGCCCTCCAAACCATCCACGCGTGCCAAGCCGGCAAGGACGTGTATGTCGAGCAGCCGGCGTGTCGCACCGTGGCCGAGGGCCTGGCCATGGCAGCCGCTGTGCGTCGCTATGGACGCGTGGCCCAAGTGGGCTCGCAGGATGCCTCTTCGGACGCGGTTCAGACCGCGATCCGCGAGATAGCGATCACCGGTCCGGCCTGCCGGCGCGTGGTCTGCTGCTGTCGCGAAGGCAATCCGGTGGGAGGCGACCCATCGCACAGCGGAGAACCGCCGGCTGCGCTCGATTGGGACCTATGGCTAGGCCCGCTCCGCTGGCATCCGTACAATCCGGACTACGGCCACTACCGTTTCCGGTGGATGCTCGGTATGGGCGGGGGCCGGCTGTGTCACGAAGGCGCGCACGCATTGAGCGCGGCGATCCTATGCCTTGGCCGCGTGGCGGTGGCCGGCCGCGTGACGGTGACAGCCAAGGGCGAGGCACCGGCCGAGGGATTGTACGATGCGCCGACAGCGCTCGATGTCAAGTACGCCTTCGAAACGAGTGGCGTGAGTATCGTGTGGCAACAGCCGTCTTCCTTGGAGAATGCCGAGACACGTGTCTCCTTCGAGCGGAATGGCAAGACCTCGGCGCTCGAGCGGAATGAAGCCGGCTGGCTCGCGGACGAGAACAGAGCAGCCGATGACCGACATCGAATGGACTGGCTGGAGGCTGTCCGAGATCGACGCGATCCGGCAATGCCCATCGAGACGGGCGTCATGGTGGCGCGTTTATGCGCTCTCGGTAATCTGGCCTACCGGATCGACCGGCCCCTCGAATGGGATCCAGCGAAGAGCGCCGTGGTGAATGATGAAGAGGCAAACCGTCTGCTCGACGAACCGGCACGAGGACCATGGCAGATTTGGCGCTGAAGATCGGTGGTCAATACACCATTCCCGGCCACAGCACGAGGGCTCTTGCCGTGGCCGCGCTGGTGGTGCTTTGCTGCGTCTCGACCGAGGCTGTCGGACAGGAGTCTGTCGCCGATCTGGGCGCGCGATTGGCATCGGATGACTCGGCGGCGCAGACGGCCGCGTACGCTGCTCTCGAACGCATGGTGCACCACGCCGCGCGTCCCGGGGCGCCGGCAGAGGCCAGGGCCGTCGCCAATGATCTCCTCCGCCTGACGGACGCCGCTCAATCGAAGGCCGCGCGTATCGCTGCGTTGCGTCTGTTGGCCTGCGTGGCCACGGCGGAACACGTGGGCGCGCTGGCCGGCCTGCTGTCGGATGACGCCGTGTGCGAAGAGGTTTGCCTTACGCTCGAGGATCTCCCGGGAACGGCGGCCACGGAGGCACTCCTGAAGGCCATGCCCAATCTGGAGGGCAGCATTCGAAGGCGTGTCATTCTGGCCCTCGGACAACGGGGCGATGTGATCGCGGTGGCCCCATTACGCGAATTGGCTCGCGGCGCCTTGACGGACCTCGATACGGCGTGGGCTTGCATCGAGGCCCTGGCGCGATTGGGCATCTCGCCTACCGAGATCCGGCCGCGATCGGCTGAGTTCTCCTCGGCCGAGAGTCTGCGTTACGCCGTCGCGGGAATGGAGGCGGCGAACGTGTTGCTGCGGCAGGGCCATCGCGCCGAGGCCGAACGAATCCTACTGGCGTTCACAGAGTCGTATACGCCGCCACACCTCGTGAGCGCCACGCTGCAAGGGCTCAAGGCGGCCGATTCGAACAGACTGCTTCAGATCGCTCTCGGCCGCCTCAATGATCCGCAAACTCGCCAAGTGATCATCGACACGCTTGTCACGGCCCAAACACCCGGCATCGACAAGGACCTCGAAAGTGCGCTGCCGATGTTGGACGCGCCTGCACGGGCCACCGCGCTCGACATCCTCGCCCAGCGCAAAGCCGAAGGCATCGACTTTCTCCTGAAAAAGGCCATGGAAGACAAGGACGCCGAAGTACGCGTGGCCGCGTTCCGGCTTGCCGAGATCGCCGCGTCGGATGCCGACCTCGATGCCGTGATACGCGATGGTTCAAGCTGGGCTCGCGCTTCGGCCGTCGAGATAGCCCTGGCGCGCGTCGATGCGTGGCTGGTCTCGGGCGAGTCGAACCGCGCGCGCGCGTTGTGTGAGACTATCGCCGGCGCTCCTGTGGCCATCGATGCGAGGTCACGTGCGCTCAACACCCTTGAACATGTGGCCGACCCTACATCGAGAAGGGTGTTGTCTCCACTCCTTGAGGACCCCTCCCTCGCCGAGCCGGCCGCGCGAGTACTGATCGCCATGGCCGCGAAAGACCCGCAGGATGCTCACGCCCCAAACGACATGCTTCACATCATCGAGAAACTCCCCTCGGGGGGCGACGTGGTCGCCGCCGCCGCTGAACAACTTAGGCTGCGGGGCCTCGACACCGACAAGATCGCCAACGACAAAGGCTTCGTCACCGCGTGGCGAGTGATCGGGCCCTTCTCGTCGCCGGGGCCCGAAGTCGATGCGGCCATCCTCGCGGGGCTCGACGGAGCCGAGGTGGTCGTCGACGGCAAACCGTATGCCTGGCAGCCGGCATCGACCCAAGGCTTTCCGCCCGCCGTGCTGGTACCGGCTGAGAGGGAATCCGTTATCTACCTGCAAACGTCGATCTCCTCCGATACCCGGAAAGCCGCGCAGCTCGAGATGGAGACCCCCAGCCGGTGTGCCGCATGGGTGAATGGCACCCAGGTGCTGGAAGACGCGCCGGCGACGGAACCCATCAAGAGCCCGTGGCGCGTTCGTATCATGTTGAATAAAGGGCCGAATGGTGTGCTCGTGCGAATCCGGGCGACAGGCGAAGGCGCCTGCATCCGAGCCCGTGTACGAGGAATCGATGGAAGACCAATCGGCGTTCCGGCCGGATCGGTCTCAAGCACGTGAGGAAGGAGTAGCGCTATGCGAGTCGGAGTGTTCGTGTCGGGAATGATCGTGGCGTTGCCACTCGTTGGTGCGTCAGCCGCTGAGGCCGTGAAACCGCTGATCAGGGCTCACTCTCACAACGATTACATGCATGACCGGCCACTGTTGGATGCGCTCGACTGCGGTTTCTGCAGCGTTGAAGCGGATATCCACCTCGTGGATGGCAAGCTTCTCGTCGCCCACGACGCGGATCAGTGCAAGCCCGAGAACACCCTCGAACGCCTGTATCTCGACCCTTTGCGAGAACGCGCCAAGGCCAACGGCGGCCGTATCTACGCCAACGGGCCGGTGGTCACCTTGCTCATCGACCTCAAGACCGGCGCCGAGGATACCTATGCCGCACTGGACAAGGTGCTTGAGCGCTATGCGGATATCTTCACGGAGTTCCGAGGCGACCAAGTCACCGAACGGGCGGTCACGGCCTTGATCTCCGGAAACCGGCCCGTGAGAACCATGGCCAACCAGGACGTCCGTTACGCCGCATTGGATGGGCGCCCACCGGACCTCGAAGGCGATCTGCCCGCCACCTTGGTTCCGCTGGTCAGCAGTGACTGGAACAGCCTGTTCACGTGGCGAGGCCGAGATGACATGCCCGAAACGGACCTTGCCAAGCTGAGGGAGTTCGTCGGGAAAGCCCACGCCCAAGGCCGCCGCGTGCGATTCTGGAGCCTGCCGTGGACGCCGAAGATCTGGACGATCCTCTACGACGAAGGCGTCGACCTCATCAACGCCGACAACCTACCCGGCTTGCGGGCCTTTCTCCTTGATCGAGCGACCAGCAATCCATGAACCCGCCGAGCTTCAGCCGGTGATTAGCTTCATGACTTCGGGCCAGCGCGCGCGATAGCGCTGCGTGCCATACCCATCCAGGTCATCGGTGAGGAAGACCATACCGCCGGCATACCAGCGGCCACCCGCCTCCAGGTACTCGGCTACCTTACGCCGAAGCGCCGTGTCGCGCGCCACCGTGGCAGGATCGGTATGGTCTCGCAGAAAGATAAACCACAGGCCATTCTCACCTCGGCCTCGGACAGGGAACAGGTAGAGTTCGCGCATAAACCGAACGAGATTGGCCGTACCGTCGAACACCCGTTCGAGCTGTGGCCCGAATATCCACGAACTGCAGGAGATCGTGCGAAAGGGCTTTCCCGGAAAGAAGCGCGGAAAGAACTCGACCGCCTGGCGCATCGAGTTGAGACACCGTTCGGGCGTCATGTCGCCGCCGGCCGGAATGTGCATGTCGAGCGTCCACAGGTCCGGCGCCGTAACCCACTCCCATTCGGCCCGGCGCAGTCGCACCTGACGGCGAAGCGCTCGCCCCTCGGGCGCGATGGGATGGCCGGAGATCTCGAGCGGAGTCTCCCGCAGGGTGGCCATCCACTCGCTCCCTGGGCCGGAGGCCCAGTCTTCATTGTTGATGTGGCCGTCGGCGTTGAAGGACTGACCGTCGTCCGCCAACACAATCGCATCGCCGGTGCCTCGATGACGGAACACGCGACCGCCGCGATGGAACGGCTCGAGTTTGAACTCGAATCGGTCGAAACGAAACAGTCGGCCGGCGATGTAGTGGCGACACCACCCGAGCTGCCGACGGTACATTCCCAAGCGGCCGTGCATCCCCCGGCGGTAGTTCTCGGTGAAGGACCACAATTGCTTCGCGGTGTTGCGCGTGACGTCCTCGGAAACACCCATGGATTGGTGCACAGCGCGCATGCAGGGCACGATGCCCAACGCCACGAGCAAATAGAAGGCCCCGGACCTCTCGCCCAATAGCGCATCGAGTTCGGGCCAGTCGCCAAATCCGTCGCCCTCAGGATACTCGACCAGACGGCGGTACGCGTGCCAGGCCACCGCGCGCAGCAGCGGACTAGCTTCAACCCGCCGTGCTGTATCCTCAAGAACGGACTGCGTCTCGCCGGCCAATCCCCCCCACTCCCGACTGATTCGGATACTGTCCGGCTCGAGAAAGGGCAAGGGACCAATCGGCAGCGACCCGACGGACTCTTCCCAACGCGAAGCCATGGCCTCTCGGAACGTCTCGCCACCGACCTGGGACAGCACTTCGTTAAGAGTCACTGGATTCCTCTCCTCGCGCTCCGCTATTCGCCAGATACGGCCGGACGAATACTGCCGATCTCGAGATAGACGTCATCCAGGAGTCCGGAGGGATTCTCTTCGCTGGGACCCTCGAGCAGATTGCGCGCGGTGTTGGTAACCTTCAGCACAAAGGTGTTCCGTCCGGGGCGAACGGCCGCAGACACGTCCACGCGATACGGAGGCCACGGGCAGACACCAACGGAAGAACCGTTCACCTCGAGGTCCAGGAGATCGCCCACTCGCCCCGCATCGAGGAAGATCGGATGCTCGCCGATGTCGTCGTCCAGATCCACCATGGCGCAGTACGTGCCCGTGCCTGAGAAAAACGGGTATCCCTGGACTTCCCACGGCCCGGACCGAAGGCCGCGAACCGCCGTGAGATAGGGAAGCCCCGCGTTCATCTCGATACGGAAATCGCCCGCAAGCCAGACGTACTCCTCGAGTCCCGGCTGGGGAAACCAACCGTGGTTGCGCACGCGGATCTCAAGCTGGTGCGTGCCGGCCGCACACCGATCCGTCACGTCCAGAACGCGGAATTCCGGGTCAATCTCCCATGGCAACGCGTTGGTGACGGGCTCGCCGTCAATGAACACAGCGGCGCGCGCTTCATGGCCAACCATCGGAATGACCGCGGGCGCTACGCCATACGGTTCGGCAGGAATGCCGTCGAGGATCAGCCGCATGTTGGCGATGGGCTCCGTCACGACAAACGAAGCCTTGTAACGGAGCTCGGCCATATGACGCCGGTTCCGAACGGCACTTTGCCAGTCTTTGAAGGTCAGAAAGTTCCCACCCTCGGGCGTGAATTCCCACAGATCGCACACCTTGATCCGACGCTCCGGCTCGAAGGCCACGCAGGGAAGGTCCGGCGTTTCCTGAAGCGGATCGACGACAACAACTGCGGAACCCACCGCCGGAAGCGCCAGTGGAAAGCGCAGACGACCACCCGCTACGCGTTGGCCCGCAATGGGCGTGCGTTCGCCCGAGAGTGGATCCCAGAACTCCGCACATCCCCTGGCCACCACCGAAGCCGTGGTCGAGACGGGCTCGTCGGCGGTGTTTGCAAAGAAGAAGATATTGTATCCTGCCGCGCGATTGTGAAGAACGTAGACCTGCGGCGTGCCATCCAGTTCCACATCCGGATGCACCGGCGCCAGCGCCTGCGCCAGCGTCTCAGGGGTGGCCGAGGGAAGTACCGTCGCCTTCGGAAATGCGGCCAGACTCACAACGTCCTTGCCGCCTTCACTACCGGCCGTCAGAATCCTCACCTTGTCCGTGCCCACCAAGACCGTCGGACACACGGAGGCCACCACGCGCAGTTTGACGAAGACGTCGGCGCGCAGGGCGGTGCACGGAGGGACGACGATTGCCTCGAAGGGAAGGCCGTTGACGGCAAAGGCCATATCGCTGACCTCGGCGTGAGAAAAGCTATCATCGTCCACAATGACGAAGTCGCGATGGAGTTCGAGCAGCATCTTGCACAGCGGTGCGAACCCATCCTCGAGCGACTTGATGATCGCGGGGACCTTCTTGCCGGGAACGAACTCGGCCCAGACCGAGGCCATCGGGTAGAGAACGGCGATCCTCGCCACGCGCGCCCCCGTTGTGGTCAGTGCCGTAATGCGAGCGGTATAGTCGGCGAAAAGACGGTAATACGGCCAGTACGGCGATTGGAAGAACTCGGACGGCGGCGCGTCTCTCTTGCGGCGGCCGGCGATGGTGTAGAAGAACGCGTGCGGAATGAAGTAGTTGATGCCTTGCACCATGTGCCAGTCGGCCATCCACTTCATCTTCCGGAGCGAGAGCCCCCAACCACTGCACCCGTAGGTTTCGGTCATAATGCGCCGGTGCCCCACCAGCATGGCGGCCGAACTGACGACTTTCGGCACGATGGCCAGTGGCGTGTTGCCGCCGATGTCGCCTGAAATGTGATCCATGCCCGGCATGTCCATGTGCCGGAGATACCGAAAGATGTTTCCAAGGCACCGGAACTGGAACACCAGGGGCTCCTCCCCCAGCGGATGCCCGGTGAAGTTGATGCCGCGCGTTTGACACCAGGCCTCGATGCCCACAAAGTACGCGCGTTCGAACATCTTGGTCGTCACATCCCAATAGTCGTAGCGTACCTGGGCGCCCTCGCCGCCCCGCGCGAAGAACTGCGGAAGCCGATCAAGCAGATCGTACTCCTTCACCTCCTGGAAGACTCGAGGCAGGGATTCCGTCCACGGTACCCGCTGAAGATCGTCCGGATACGTGCTCAGGGCCGGCTCATCGGTGAAGAAGCCCGCCAAGCCGAGGTGGTGCAGATCGCCGAGCGCCTCCTCGTACCGCGTGTACGTCGACTTGATGAAGGCCTGGCACGCCTCTTCGCTCAACGTGTCGAGATAGCTCTCGAACCAGAGAATGGGGGGACATTCGAAACGCACCGCCTTCAGCACACACCAGGTGCCCTGCGGCGCGTTCCAGGCGCCTTGAGGAAGACGCTGAAAATCCTCCGGACGCAGGGTCTCGGCCTTTGTGTCGCGGCAAATCGGCGCGCTGTAGGCAGCAACCACCTCGCTCTCGAACGATACCGTGCACGGCCCAGCCACGACCTCGTGGTCGAGGCGGAGGTAACGGAGCCGGTGGGCACGGTCGGCAATGACCGCACCGCCGGCCGGTCCGCTCGGCCAGTCGCGTTCGTCGTAGGCCCAAGGCAACATGTCCATCGAACGCGCCTTCTCGCAGCAGTGACGAACGCATTCGAACCATTCATCGGACATGTACGGCGTGAGAAGCCCATGCCGGGCGTGCATGACGAAGCCGCCTAGACCCTTCTCTTTCATCTGCTCGATCTGCCAATCCAACAGGTCCGTCTGCAGCCGGTGATTCCAGAACCAGAACGGCGCCTGACGATACTCGGACGGCGGACTGGCGAATAGCTCCTGAAGCGTCATAGCAATCTCCTATCTCTCCGCGATGCGTCAGTATAAGTGGGGAAAAGCCGCCTTTCAATGCGCCACGCCAACGCCCGAAACCAACGTTGCGCCGATGGGACGCCGACCGATAACATGGATCCAGGTTCACAGTCTCACCGCAAAACGGAGGATAGGCCGCCATGAAGATGCCGGATTGCAGGCACGCACGCAGCACACCCACATCCTACGTAGGCGCCGCGCTGCTCTTGACGTTGGCGGCAGGTCTGTCCGCCAACGCCGACACGCCGCCAACGGCCGCGTACAATGTGCGGACGTATGGAACCAAGGGCGACGGCGAGACACTGGATACCAAAGCCATCCAGAATGCCGTAGACGCTTGCCACACCAACGGCGGCGGCACGGTGCACGTACCGGCCGGAACGTACCTGACCGGCACCGTCTTTTTGCGGAGTCACGTGCAGTTGTACCTCGACGCGGGCGCCGTGCTCCTCGGCAGCACGAACCTCGACGACTATCCCGAAGTCGAACAGGGGTTCTGCTCATACACAAACAACTACACGGTCTCTGCCCTCATCTACACCGAAAACGCCGAAGATGTCGGCATTGTCGGCCCAGGTTCCATCTGCGGCCAAGGGGCTGCCTTCAGCGGCGAGTACAAGAGACGGCCTTACCTCATCCGGTTCGTCACATGCCAAGGCGTCCGCCTGCGCGACGTCACGCTACGCGACGGCGCGATGTGGACGGTGCACTTCCTGGCCAGCGACGATGTGTGCGTGGACGGCATCACGTTGCGCTCCCGCGTCAATCACAACAACGACGGCCTCGACATCGACTGCTGCCGCAATGTGCGCGTGTCGAACTGCGACATCTGGTGCGGCGACGACGCCATTGTGCTCAAGAGCACCGGGTATCGCGCGACACAGAACGTGGCCATTTCGAACTGCGTACTGAGCACCCTCTGCAACGCGCTCAAGATGGGCACCGAATCCAACGGCGGCTTCCAGCAGGTGACCATCAGCAACTGCGTGATCTACGAGACGCGTCTCGCCGGCGTCGCCCTGGAAGTGGTCGATGGCGGCACCATGGACGGCATCACGGTATCGAACCTGACCATGAAGGATGTTGGATGCCCACTGTTCATCCGACTCGGCAATCGCGCCCGACCGCCCAAGAAGGACATGGAAAGGCCCGGCATTGGCGCTCTGCGAAACGTCACGATCAGCAGTATCGAGGCATCAGGCGCCAACGGTACCGGCTGTTCCATAACCGGCCTCTCCGGCCATCCCGTTGAGAACGTGACGTTGAGCAACCTTCGCTTCACGTTCAAGGGCGGCGAGCAGGCAGTGGAACACTGGTACGACGTGCCGGAAAAGGAAGCCGACTACCCCGAGTACCGCATGTTCGGTACGCTGCCCGCCTACGGCGTCTTCTGCCGCCACGTCAGCAACCTGCGCATGGACGGCGTCGACTTGCGATGCGAGGAAGCGGACTCGCGCCCGGCGCTGCTCTGCCACGATGTCGACGGCCTCGAGGTGCAGCGGCTCCACGCCATGGCCTCGCCGGATCACGCGGCCGTCGTGGGGCTTCGAGACGTGCGTGATGCCATCGTGCAGGCCTGCAAACCTAGCGCGAAAGCGCCGGCGTTTGTTCGCATCGACGGGCCCAGAACCGCCGACATCAACCTGTTGTGGAACGACCTCGACGAGGCAACCGCCGCCTTCACAGCCGGCGATGATGTGCCGGCACAGGCTGTCCGTGTGGTCGCGCCCGGTTCCCCGGCGCGTTGAGTTCCGCTACTCAACCGCCAGCGGCTTCACCCTCGCGTTCCGAAACCAAATGGGATGGCCGTGTTGAGCCAGTCCCGGATGCTGCTCGTCCGGATGAACACGCCGCTGTTTGCGTCCGGATCGCACGCCTTGCCCTCCTCGGCCCACAAGCACGGCACCACGGCAAGTGCCGCAGCCAAACGGAACATCCAGCGAGTCATAGCCCATCTCCCTTGTGTCAATTCACTGCCGGCCGCACCGGCGATTCGGAGCCATACCTTGCCCCTTTGCACCGCCGTTTTCCAGGGGAAGACCGTGGGTATTGCCTTCGCGCTGGCCCCTCGTGCCGCCCCGGCATCATTCTTGACGCCTCACCGCCCCATACTGTAGGATAAGGTATCTTGAAGCTCGCGGTCGGCTTGCGCGAGCACGACTCACGAATCCTCGTTCGATGGAGGCGACAAGCCGATCCGCCAGGAAGCCTGGGCTGAGTGTCGCCCAATCAAGGCGCGACGGCAGGGCACCGGAGTCACCGTTTGGGAAAGCGGGCATGTACTGTACCCCGGCCTCAAGGTCGGGAGAAAAACAGGGAAAGATCAAAGAACGTGAGCACTGCGACAATCACAATTAACGGGGAAACCCATGAATTCCCGGTGGTGGTGGGAACGGAAAACGAGGTCGGCGTTGACATCAGCTCGCTGTACAGCAAGGCGGGCGTAGTAACCCTCGACCCCGGTTTCATGAGCACCGCCTCCTGCCGTAGCGCGGTCACCTACATCGATGGCGACAAGGGTATCCTACGCTATCGAGGGTATCCCATCGAGGAACTCGCAGGAAACGCCACGTTCCCCTGTGTAGCCTATCTCTTAATCTACGATCACCTGCCGTCAACCGAGGAATTGGCCCAATGGCGGCGCGATCTCACCATTAACAGCTATGTCCATGAGGACATGTTGAAGTTCTTCGATGGGTTCCCGCCTCGGGCGCATCCCATGGCAATCCTCTCCGCCATCATGGCGTCGCTATCGGCTTACTATCCGGAATCCGAACGCCGGGAAGACATTGAGAAGAACATCGTGCGCGTTATGGCACAGGCCAAAACCATTGCAGCCTTCAGCTACAAGAAGTCCATCGGCCAGCCTCGCATCTACCCGCGCACCGAGTTCAGCTATGCCGCGAACTTCCTCCGGATGATGTTTGCCACTCCGGCCGAGGACTACGAGGTCCCGAAGGTGCTCGAGGATGCCCTGAACATGGTGCTCGCGGTCCATGCCGACCATGAGCAGAACTGCAGCACGTCCACGGTCCGGATGGTCGGCAGCAGCCGGGCGAACCTTTTCGCCTCAATCTCGGCCGGCATCTGCGCCCTGTGGGGTCCCCTCCACGGCGGGGCCAACCAAGCCGTCATCGAAATGCTCGAGCGGATCCAGCGCGAAGGCGGGCACTACAAGAAGTTCATGACGAAGGTAAAGGACAAAAAAGCCCGTCTCATGGGATTCGGCCACCGCGTCTACAAAAACTACGACCCCAGAGCCAAGATCCTCAAGGCTGCCAATGATCGCGTCCTCAAGGAATTGGGGATTAACGATCCGCTCCTCGAACTCGCCAAGGAACTCGAGGAGATCGCCCTCAGTGACGACTACTTCATCGAGCGCAAACTCTATCCCAACGTCGACTTCTATAGCGGAATCCTCTATCGGGCCATGGGCATTCCCACCGATATGTTCACGGTGATGTTTGCCCTAGGACGTATTCCGGGGTGGATCGCACACTGGCGCGAAATGCGGATGCGTCCAGGTTCGAGGATCTACAGACCGCGCCAGATTTACACCGGCAGAAAGAAGCGGAGATTCAAGAACTCTTCGGAATCCACCCCAAATGACTAGAACCAATACGTCCGGATATTAACATATCCAACACCGAAGATCCCTTCTTTCAATGTCCAGGAAGAAAGGGAGATCAATGTTTATTTGCAAAAACGTCAGGGGTTTTCAGTCGACAACCTTCACGTTAATCTTGTTAACAGCTTCGATATCGTGTTTTGCCGATTCGAACCTTGCGGCTGGCACGGCAAAGACTGTTATCACGCCGCCGGACGCCAAGCCCCGGGTCTCGGTCATGGGCGTCGTCCCCAAGAGCAAGGAACACGACCTCTATGCTCGGGCGCTGGTGCTCAACGACGGCACCAACCGCCTGGTTATCATCACCTACGACCTGAACTGCCTTGACGTGGCCACGCCCATCTTGCGCGTGCGCTGCCGGGACGAACTGGGGATTCCTCCGGCGAACCTCATCTTGCTGGGCTCCCATAACCACCAAGCACCGATTCAGATTGTACCGGACAACTTCGACTACGGCCGTTGGCTGGCCGAACAGATCTTCCGACTCATCCAGGAAGCCATCGCCAATGAGCAGGGCCCCGTCCGTCTATCCTTCGGGTCGGGCCAGGGCGACTTCGTGACGGCTATGGCCTCCAAGGAGAAGGACACGGAGGTTCAGGTGCTCAGCGTGGTCCGAAACGGAAAACCGGTGGCAGTCCTATTCAATCATCCTACACACCCGCTCCAGACCGGCACGGACACCATGAGCGTCGGCCATTGCGGCTATGCGCTGGATACGCTTGAGGAGCGGATCCCCGGGTGCATCGCGCTCTATGCGGACGGGTGTGGCGGTAACCAGTTTGCCCGGAAGCCGAGGGAGACCCGCGATCCACTCGACGCCGTGAAGGCCTTGGCAACGAGCTTGTCGGATGTCGTATCCGGAACCCTCACCGGCACCATGACAGACGTCACCGGCCCAATATCGACATCTATGGAGACGATTTCCCTGCCGCTGGCCGATCCCATGCCGCGGGAGGATGCCGAGGAGCTGGCGAGGCGCCTCGAGGTCCCGATGGACATCGGCTACGTGCCGTATCCGGACGAGAACCGGGAAACCAACTGGATTCGGGCCTTGATCCGGCACTACGACGAGGGGCTGCCCTTCCCGAAGCGCACGACAGACATGGTCTGCACCGACGACGGGTTCCTGCTCCATGAGCTTCCCGAAGCGCGTGAGTTCCCGTGTCGGTACGAGGAGACCATCGTAGCGAAGATCGGCAAGCTCGTCTTCGTGGCCATGCAGGGCGAGGTCTGTGCGCCCATTGGCATGCGGATCAAAGACACCTTCCGCCATGAGCATCCGATCATGGTGTTCGCGTATATGGGTGAGCACAACCTCTACATCCCAACGCGAAGAATCGTCGAGATGGACGTGTACCAATCGAAAGTGCTCAGGATTCAGTACGCGTGCCCGGTAGGGTGGTCGCCCGAGGTCGAGACGGAGATGGGCGACGCAGTCATCGCCATGGTCAATGGGGTGCTGGCCCGGTAGAGGTGTCGCGTCGCCGCCGGCCGCCTTGGCCCTTCCCCGGAACGCGTCCCATTTGCTCGAGACGTCCCACTAGGTCGGAACGAAAGGCGTCCGAGGCCACTTCCGTACCGGCCTTGGCCGGGTAGATCTCATAGAGGCAGCGGTACTTGAGAGGCGTCAGGTTGGGCATGACGACATTGGCCCCACGCTGGAGTCCGTGCTCACGCCCGTGGTTCTTGTCCACGGTAGCCAAGGCCGTAGTGCTGGGCAAGTTCGCTTCCGGACACACGATCCGCGTCAATGCGACGACCTTGCACGTCATCGTCTCCGTGTTCGGGACCTGATTCTCGGGCGCGGCCGGCGCGCTCCATTCGCCACGGCCCAACGGCGTGTCGGGATGCACAATGTACGGCCCAACGCCCACCATGTCGAAATCGCACTCGCGGAAGATCGTGATGTCTCTAGCCAAACTGGCGTACGTCTGCCCGGGGATCCCCACCATGACGCCGCCACCCGTCTCGTAACCCATTTCGGACAAACGCTTTAGAATAGCCAGTCGATCCGAAGGGCGCGCCCCCAGCGCGGGATGGATCCGCGCGTACACCTCGGGATCGGAGGTCTCGAAACGCAACAAGTAGCGATCGGCCCCGGCTTCGCGCCAGGACCGGAGATCCTCATCCGGACGCTCGCCGAGGCTCAGCGTCACAGCGACCTTGGTCTCGGCCTTGATCCGGCGAATGATGCCTGCCAACCACTCGCGCTCAATGCCGTAGTCTTCACCGCCTTGCACAACAACGGTCCCGTATCCGTATTTCTCTGCCAAGCGGGCACCATCGAGGATCTCGTCCGCCGACATGCGATATCGCGCGAGCTTCTTGTTCGAATGGCGGATTCCGCAGTATCCGCATTCCCGCGCGCAGTAGTTGCTGATCTCGAGGAGTCCGCGAAGGTGGACTTCGTCGCCGACGTTGGCGCGGCGCACCGCATCCGCCTCGCGCCACAGGTGCTCGAGGCGCGATGCATCCTCTTCGCGCAGCCAGCCCTCGAGGGCATCGAGAGACATGGATCGGGTCAGTTCATGTACGTTTGGCGGCATTCCGATAGACCTCGAGGGCGGCAGGAAAAGGTTCTAGGGCGCGGTCGAGGATGCCCAGGCTATAGGCGATGGTCAGTCCGTAGTTCGTGATGGGCACGTCGAACTGGCGGCATTTCAGGATTCGGTTGAGCATCTCCTTCCGATTCGCGGTGCAAGCTCCGCAATGGATGATGAGCTTGTACGGCGAGATATCCTCGGGGAAATCATGTCCCTGGACGTGCTGGAATTCGAGCTTGCCGCCGACGTATTGCGTCAACCATCGAGGGATCTTCACGCGGCCGATGTCTTCGCCGATGGGGTGATGGCTGCAATGCTCGGCGACGAGAACTAGGTCGCCCGCCTTGAGCCGCTCGATGGCCATGGTACCTTCGACTTGGGCTACCAGATCGCCTTTGAACCGGGAGAATAGGATCGAGAAGCTGGTCAGGGGTACTTCACGCGGTGTATCGGCGGCAACCTTGAGAAAGGCCTGAGAATCGGTTACCACCAGCTTGGGCGGACGGTTCAGGCGACTGAGGGCCTCTCGAAGCTCGCGTTCCTTCACCACCATGCAGAAGGCGTCGGAGTCCAAGAGGTCGCGGATGGACTGCACCTGGGGCATGATAAGGCGTCCCTTGGGCGCCTCCTTGTCGATAGGTACCACCAGGACAGCCATCTCGCCCGGCCCCACCAGGTCGCCGAGAATCGTCGGATTGCTCACGAATTCCGCGGGGGCACGGTCGAGCAAGGCCTGGCGAAGGTCCAGGATGCCCTCGGCGCGTTCGGCCACCGTACGGACCATGGGTACCTTTTCGCGCTCGAGCCGCGCCACAATGTCCGGCTGAGGCTCGGCTAGGTCGACCTTGTTGAAGACCACGATGACCGGCACATTGCGCAGAAGGAGGGCACCCATGATACCGTCTTCAAAGGGGCCCCACGCGCCAGCCTCGGTAACCAGTACGCCGAGATCCGTTCGGTCGAACACTTGGCGCGTCTTCTGGATTCGGAGCTCGCCGAGGGCGCCGATGTCGTCGATGCCGGCTGTGTCAATGAACAGAACCGGGCCCAACGGCAGTAGTTCCATCGGCTTCTCGACGGGATCGGTCGTAGTGCCGGCATGGCCCGAGACAATCGAGACGTTCTGCCGCGTGATCGCGTTCAGCAGACTCGACTTGCCGACGTTTCGCCGGCCGAAGAGGCCGATATGCAATCGAAGACTCTTGGGAGCGGCCTGCATTGGAGGACCTCACAACGTGCAATGCACTTCTTAGAATGAACGACACCCGTCCACGTCATATTCCACACCGAACCGGCCGCGGCAGGTTGTTAGGGGTTCCCCAGCCGGCAGACGGCCTCCGGAGAGATGATCGCATCGAAGGCCTCCGCAGACATCATACCTTCCCGGACCAGGATCTCGCGAATCGACTCCCCGGTCTCGACAGCCCGCCGGGCGACGTCCGTGGCGTTCTCATATCCGAGCACTGGCAAGAGCGCAGTGACCGCCGCCGTCGAGCCTTCTACGTGGCGTTGGCACCGGGCCTCGTCGGCTTCGATGCCCTCGATGCAATGGCGGCGAAGGAGGTCGCAGGCCCGCGCGAGGAGGTCGCAGCTATCGAGCAAGCACGCCGCCACCAAAGGCAGGAACGGGTTCAGTTCGAGGTTGCCAGCCGCGCACGCCGTGGCCACGGCGGCATCGTAGGCCATGACCATCATCGCCGCTTGGCTAACCGCTTCGGGTATTACCGGATTGACCTTGCCCGGCATGACCGACGAGCCCGCCTGCCGCTCCGGCAGCCGGATCTCGCCCAGTCCGGCCTCCGGACCGGAGGACAAGAGGCGGAGATCGCTGGACACCTTGAGCAGGTTGACCGCACAGGCCTTCAGAATGCCGGAGACCTCGACGAAAGCATCCGCGTTCTGTGTTGACTCGACTAGGTTTTCCGCTCGCGCGAACCCGATACCGGTTCCCTCGCGCAAGGCGTCGACCACACGGAAGATGAACTGGCGCGGCGCCGTCAGGCCGGTTCCGATCGCGGTGCCGCCGAGATTGACGACACGCAGTCGCTCCTCGCACTTGTAGACGCGCCAGCGGTCGCGGTTGAAGGCCTCGGCATAGGCGCCCATCTCGCGCCCCAGAGTGGTCAGCACGGCGTCTTGGAGTTGGGTCCTCCCCACCTTCACGATATGCGCGAATTGCTTCTCCTTGGCCTGGAACGCTTCCTGCAGCCCGACGAGGCGTTCCTCCAGGGTGTGCAGAAGCCGGATCGCGGCCAGTTTGATCGCCGTCGGGAAGGTGTCGTTCGTGGACTGGTGCCGGTTGATATCGTCGAGAGGCGACACCCGCGCGTAGCGGCCTGCCGGCTCGCCGAGGATCGCCAGCGCCCGGTTCGCCAGCACTTCGTTGACGTTCATATTGGTGCTTGTGCCGGCACCGCCCTGCAACCCATCGACCACCACGTGGTCGGTGAGCAGGCCTTCGGCCATCTCCTGACACGCGCGGACAATGGCGTCGGCCTTTCCGCTGTCGTCCTCCCAAACGCCTAACGCCCGGTTGGTCTGGGCACACGCCAACTTGACGTTCCCGAAGGCCGCGACCAATTGCGGATGGACAGGCCGACCCGTCAGCGGGAAGTTCTCGATGGCGCGCACCGTGTGGACGCCGTACAAGGCGTCTCTCGGCACGGACTTCTCGCCCAGCAGATCGTGTTCTGTGCGCACGTTCTCACTCATAGGCTTGAGGCGAGGCCGGGAAAAACGGAAACACCTTCCCCGCACGCGCCTTTCCGAACATTGGTGCGCGAACTAGTGGCCGAAGACCATCTGCTGGACGTCGACTCCGTCAATCTCATTGAGTTTCCTAGCCAGTTCGAAGCAGCGGGCTTCGTCGCCCCACATCTCGAGCAGTACCAGGCCCGTCGGTTCGAGAGGGCTCTCCGGCTCGTGGAGTCCGACACGCGTCTTGATGCACTTCCCGTATTCCGAGAAGAGGGCCTGAACGTCGGCCACGCGCTTGAGGCGGTCACAGATATGCACACCCAGAATCAGATGCTTGTCCATCGTCCTCTCCTTCCTCGTTGCCGAAGCTCACGTCAGAGCCCATGCCCGCGCGGGCTCGGTAGCGATCTCTTCCGGCGTTGGCAATGCCGAAACATGGAACGCTGGCGGCAGGCGGTCGATCCTGTTCAACAGCATCCATGTCCGTGGGCGATTATAGGCCTTGCCGTCCCTGCGAATCATCTTCGTTGTGCTTCGGGCAATCGTTTGCACTGGCAGAGCGGTGCTGCTATCTTCTGGATCAGGCACGGAACAACCGCAGGGCTTGCAGCCCTCTTGGAGGACCTTATGGACATCACGCGTCGTTCGTTCATGATGGGAACCGCGGCCGCTTTGTTGGCCGCGAAACGGGGATATGCGCAGGAGGCCACGCCGGCGCTCCGGCTCAGTGCGTGCGATTGGTCACTGGGCGCGGGCGGTCCGGGCGGCCTCGAGATCGCGAAAGCGGTGGGGCTGGACGGCCTCGAGGTGTCCGCCGGTAGCCCAACGGACATTCTCGATATTGCGAAAGAGGATTACCGGCAGCAGTACAAGGACGGCGAAGCCAAGACCGGTGTCGTGGTGTCTTCGGTGGCCATGGGATTCCTGAACAACGCGCCGTTGGCCACTGATCCGCGTGGGCCGGCGTGGCTCGAACAGACCATCGACGCCACGAAGGCGCTCGATGCGAAGGTTATCCTCTTGGCTTTCTTCGGCGCCGGGGACTTGCGCAAGCACCGTGAGCTCAAGGCCGATTGCGTCGACGTCGTTGTCGAGCGGCTGAAGGACGCCGCTCCGAGGGCCGCCGAGGCAGGCGTGATTCTCGGGCTCGAGAACACGCTTTCAGCGAAGGACAACATGGCCATCATCGAGCGCGTCAAGAGCGACGCCGTGAGGGTGTATTACGATATCGGCAACTCGACAGACAACGGCTACGATGTGCCGGCCGAGATCCGGATGTTGAAAGACCAGATCTGCCAGTTCCACTTCAAGGATGGGAGTCATTTCCTCGGTGAGGGCCGAGTGGCGATGGATCCGGTGGTCGAGGCGATACGCGCCATCGAGTACAAGGGGTGGATTGTTCTTGAGACGGCGATGCCGACGAAAGATCGCGACGCGGACTTCAAAAAGAACGCGGCCTACGTTCGCGGAATCCTGCAGATGAGCTAGGTGTGCCCTCATCTTAGGTGAGCGTTTTTTCGCGCTCGGCTGTTGCATTACCGGCTGGGACCGCGTATCATGGAATGGATTCCTGTGGCGGGAAGGACGACTCGGTACTCCGGCAACGGGTGTGCCCTTGTGTCTTTGTAGAGGACGGAGTCGGTGACAAGCATTGGCAAATATACGCTTTTGCCGCTTCTTGTCCTTGTGATAGCGGCAGCGATAGGTTCGTGGAAACTCAAGCAGAGCGTGATCGTTCCCGAGGCGTTGAAGGTGGCCACCGCCGAAACGCGGATGTGGGAGGCCTACTCGCGGTGCGATATCAACGCCGTGGCACGGGAAATGGTATTGCTGTTGCGCGAGCAGTTCGGCCTTGACGAATCCGAGGCGCAGGAAACGGCGGGGTGTATCGCGCGGGCCATGGGGGCGTTCGTTCTGATGACGGGTTCGGACTACGAAAAGACGGTTCTACCCGAACTCGAGAAGGGATACGCGCGCATCAAGCAAGCCTCGGGGGCGTTGTGGGACGTGCAGGCTGCCGCCCAAGCGGAGCTCGATTGGTGGGTAGCCCGGCGGACGCCCGGTCAGAATAGCGTCGAGCAGGTGGGCCAACGCATCGCCAAGCTGTACGGTGTTCTGTTCGGCACGACGAACGCCCACGTCGAGCGAGCGGGCTATCTTCGTGCCAAAGCCGCTTGGCTCCAAGACTCCAGCCCCAACTGGCCGCAGATCCAGCTCCTCCTTGAGGAATCCTACGCTTCCCTGGCCGAGGGCGTCCGCAAGACCGAATCCTTCAAGGCTAAGAAGCCCATCGGCCGGTGAGGGGGACGTTCTACGTTTGGATTCGGGAGGGGGCCAAATCCAGAAAAAGAACGAACATCTCAGCGCAACGCATCGCGGTTGAAACCCACGGCCGGTATTAGCCTATCTTTGGGGAAAAATGGTCTTGACGCGAATACCCGTATCCGTTAGAATGGGTATATGGCAAAGGGGTTTTGGGGCCGGGTTGATTAGCAAACCGGTGAGGTATGCGGGAGACAAGTTCGTCAGGCGCACGCGTGGTGAGGAGCCGTCGGCGATCTCTCATACGATGAGTGCGAGGGGGCGATTGTCACGCGGAAGATAAGGGATTGTCCCCTGCGTATCTGTCTCCCCGGAGTCTGAGTATGGGTTCGCCCCAAGTGCCTAGTATCTGAAAGGGATGTGGTTCCCGAGACGCAGCAACGGGCGTTCAGACTAGGGGCGCACATTGGGGCGGTGAGTGTAGGGTGTCTTGAGGGAATCCATCCATGGGTAGATTGGGGACGGATCGCCGAGAGGAGGGCGAGAGTATGGGCATCATCGCGTACAGTATGGGGTCGAAGCGGGTAGCGGCGAGTACAGTCTGTCTGGCGGGGCTCGCATTCTGCATCGGGTTCGGATACGGACAGCAGGCTGGGGCGCTTGCGGGCGGGCCCGACGCCTACGGATACCAGTTCACGGACTCCACGGAGCCGGGGGGGCCCGCGTATGATTTCGAGGATATCTCGACAACGGGCACGGCCGTGTTTCTTGGAGACGACGAGGTAAGTGGCGCTATCCCCATCGGCTTCCCGTTCAATTACTATGGCGTCGACTATACCGAGGTTTACATTAGTTCCAACGGCTTCCTTACCGTCCTCCCCGGCCAATCGAACGGGTGCTGCAGTGGGCAGCCTCTACCGGCAGGCGGTGATCCAAACGGTGTCATTTCGGGCTGGTGGGACGATCTTCTTCCTCCCGCAGGCGGCAGCATCACTTACGAAACGTTGGGATCGCCGCCGAATCGACGGTTTATTGTTCAGTTCACGGATATCACGCATTGCTGCTCCGGCACTTTACCATGCACGCTCCAGTACAAGATTTACGAGGGGTCCAATGCCATTGAGGTCCATTACAACACCGCGCCCGCGGACGGCACCCCCCACGGCGCCGGAATTGAGGATGCCGATGGGATCGCCGGGCTGCAATATCATCTGGGCACCGATTCGCTCAGCACGCCTTTGGCTGTACAGTATTTCCTCATCTCAGACGATCTCGAGGTCACCGGCGGCCCGCTGGACTCGACGGGATACTACGGCGGCCCCTTTGCCCCGCCATCCGTCACCTACACGCTGACCAACAACGGCGGGGCGTCCCTGGATTGGACGGCGTCGAACTCCGAAGCTTGGCTGGACTTAAGCTCGGCGGGCGGCACGTTGGGCGCTGGGGCGTCGACGACGGTCGATGTAACCATCAATGCGAACGCAAACGCCCTGGTCCCGAACGCATACATGGACAATGTGGCCTTTACAAACGTGACTTCAGGCGCCATCCAGTACCGTGAAGTTGATCTGACCGTGGAGGAGCCAATCGAGATTGGCCCTGCCATCGACTTTGCGTGCTCCGGATATATGGGCGGCCCGTTCACGCCGGGCTCCATCGCGTACACGGGAACAAATCACGCGAGTATACCCATCGACGTTACGATCAGTTGGTCTGCGGCATGGCTCGATTTGTCTTTCTTGGGTATTCCACTTACTCCCGGCCCGAACAGTGGCACCTTGCCGGCTGGGGCGTGGGGTGCGATCGATGTGGTCGTCAATGGGGACGCGAACAGCTTACCCCCTGGGACGTATACCGCTGACCTTATCGTCACCGACGACACGACGGGAGTGACACAGACTCGCCACGTCGAACTCGAGGTATTGGAGCCCTTGGAAATATCTCCGGGCGACAGTTTGGTTTCCTCCGGGAACCCGGGTGGCCCGTTCACGCCAAATTCGATCACCTACACGTTGACCAATAATGGCGGGGCATCCCTGGACTGGACGGCTACAAGAACGGAGGCGTGGATCGACCTGAGTTCGGCTGGCGGGACGTTGGGGGCCGGCGCGTCGACCACGGTCGATGTGACCATAAATGCCGCCGCGAACGGCCTGGGACTCGGCGTTTATGCCGACACCGTATGGTTCGGCAATACGACCACGGGCGGGTCGGAGAGCCGAGGAGTCCAACTCACGGTAACGCCTCCGCAAACGGTATATGTCAGCGGGCTGCCGGCCGAACCCGCGGATATCACCATCGATCAGACTACGGGAACGATCTACTACGCCGCGAAAGATGACTTCTACGGAAGTCTTTACGCCATTGCCCCGGACCGGAGCGTTAACTTGGTGACCAGTGATTTTGCAAGTAGCCTGGCAGAGTATTATGTGCAATCGGATATACAGTTCTACAATGATCATGTCTATACAGTTTTAGCATTTGGACATCTTGTCGAGATCGATCCCGCCACAGGTTCTTCCACTTCAGTGCTCCTTTCTGGCTACATGTTCATTGGTGCCGGGGTGGACGTTCGCGGAGGCCAGTTCTTGTTAACAGACGGCGGCTTTGGCGCAAACATCTTGTTGGGCTATGATCCCGTCGGAATGGTTGAGGCTGTTCTTGTGTCGGGTCTGCCCGCTGAGTCGTACGGTCTTGAATACGATCCCTATGGAGATAAGGTCTACTTCGCCGAATCGAACAGCGAATTCTACCGCGCCGACATTGTCGGGGGAACGTATACGCCGATCACTTCCGGGGCCTATTCGGGCTTTGGCAACTTCGCGGTTTCGCCGGATGGGCAGTATCTCTACGCCCGCGTGCAAGACCGAGTTGACCAAATCGTTGTTGCGGATGGCACGGTGAACCCCTTTGTGTCCGGTTGCGATTCGGACGACACCGACGATGTTGTGTGCGGCCCAGCGTCATCAGGAAGCGGCGACAGCCTCTACGTGGTTAACGGCTATTCCATCATGGAGATCGCGTTGGCACCTCCCGACAGTCTCGAAGTGTCTCCTTCGAGTGGCCTGAACTCGTCCGGATACTATGCCGGGCCCTTCGTTCCGGGCTCCATCACGTACACATTAACCAACAACGATACCGCGCCTGTGGACTGGACGGCATCGAACTCGGAAGCATGGCTGGACTTGAGTTCGTCCGGCGGCACGTTGGCGGGCGGTGCGTCGACGACAGTCGACGTTACTTTCAATGCCAACGCGAACACTTTGCTACCCAGCACGTACCCTGACGTTGTGGCTTTCACAAACGTGACGTCGGGCGTGACACAGAACCGGCCGGTCGATCTGGTGGTTCTCGAACCGATCGAAGCCGTTCCGCTGAGCGGTTTGACGTCGGGCGGCTACCTGGGAGGCCCGTTCACGCCGGGCTCCATCACCTACACGGGAACGAATCACGCCAGTGTGTCTATCGACGTCAGGATCAGCTATTCAGCGACGTGGCTTGACGTGTATGTCTGGGGCATTCTAGTTCCTCCAGGCGACACCATTAGGCCCGTACCGGGCGGTGCGTCAGGGCCTATCCAGGTCGTCATCAATGCCAACGCGAACAGCCTACCGGTCGCGACATACATAGAAGACGTTGTTATCGCCGACGAGACAACGGGCGTCGTGCAGACTCGCCGCGTCTCGCTCGACGTGACGGAGCCTTTCGAGGTGACGCCCGGAGATGGTCTGGTCTCGTCCGGGCCTCCCGGGGGTCCGTTCACGCCCGACATGATCACCTACACGTTGACCAACCACGGCGGGGTGTCTGTGGACTGGACGGCGACAAAAACGGAGGCGTGGATCGACCTGAGTTCGGCTGGCGGGACGTTGGGGGCCGGCGCGTCGACCACGGTCGATGTAACCATCAACAGCGCGGCCAATGCATTCGCAGTAGGTGGATATGCAGACACGGTCTGGTTCGCGGACAGCACGACTGGCGGAGGGGTAAGCCGGGGAGTCCAGCTCTGGGTAAGGCCTCCGCAGACCGTATATGTAAGCGGGCTTCCGGAAGAACCGGCGGATATCACCATAGATCAGGCCACGGGAACGATTTACTACGCCGTGGCCGGAGATACTCTGGGGACGCTGTACGCGATTGCCCCAGACCGGTCGGTCAGCCTGGTAGCCAGTAGTTTTGCGGACGCCCTTGGGGGCCAGTACTTCTTCTCCGACATCCAGTTCTACAATGGCCGCGTCTACACGGTGTTAATGTTGGGAGAACTCGTCGAAATCGATCCGGCCAGCGGTGTGTCCGTCCAGATTCACACGTTCACCGACACCAGCTATTGTGCCGGACTGGACGTGCGCGCGGGCGAGTTTCTGTCCACGGACGGCGTGGGGGGAGGAGATGCTCTAAGATCCTACAATCCGACTAGCATGGTTGAATCTCTCCTTGTGGACGGTCTGCCTGTGTATTCGATCGGATTGGAGTACAACACCAACGACGACGGAGTCTACGTGGCCGCCTATCCCGGATTGTATCGTGCGGACATCGTCGGAGGAACCTACACGCCGATCAATGACTCGGCGGATTCCGGTGCAGGCAACTTCGCGGTATCGCCCGAAGGGCAGTATCTCCTTGCCCGCGTGGCGGACCGGGTCGACCAAATCACCGTGGCGGACGGCACGGTAAGCACGTTTAGCGTGGGCTACGCCAACGATAACAGCGACGACATTGCATTTGGCCCCTCCTCCTCCGGCGGGGGCACGAGTCTGTATGTAGTGAGCGGAGACTCGATCTTCGAGATCGAATTCGAGACGGATCCCCTTGAAGTATCGCCTTTGGAGGGTCTGACGTCTTTTGGTGGCGAGGGCGGCCCGTTCACCCCGGCCTCGATCACGTACACACTCACAAATAATGATGCCGATCCGTTGGACTGGACCGCCGCCCCATCGACGGCGTGGGTGGACGTGAGCTCTACGGGCGGCACCTTGGCCGGAGGTGCCTCGACAACGGTCGACGTAAGCATCAACGCGAGCGCGAATGGTCTTGGTATTGGCACCTGGGCGGATAGTGTGGTATTCACGAATGTTGGTACAGCTGTTATGTACGTGCGGCCGGTGGAACTGAGCGTCGGCACGCCCCTTGATGTGACGATCGAGCAAGCGCCTGCCCAGGTGGATCCGACGGACAGTCTTCCGATCGAGTTCGAGGTCCAGTTCTCGGAGGGCGTCTCGGGGTTCACGGACACGGCACTGCCCGGTGGGGACGTGGAGTTCGACGGAGCCGCGCCGGTGACGGGCTACACGATCACTCCCGACGGCGAACCTGCCCCCACTTCGATCGATTTCGAGATCTTGAACACCTCGTGTAGTGGATATGACGAATATGCGTTTTACCTTAACGGTGGGCTGCTGGGCACGGTTCAGGGCGATCCCGGGGGGACGTGCACGTGCGACCCGCCATTGCAGACGTATGTCGTCAACGACGCGGGGTTGATCGCCTCGTTATGGAACGTAGGTAGCCCGAATGAGTTGCGTGTGACGAAGTCGCCCGGCTATGTGGCGAACTACTTCGCCTGGGTTCGGGCTCAGTTGCACTTTGCCTCCACGACCGACACCGTTTGTATTCATGAGTACGATGGTGGCAATTGCTCAAACCCGAGCCTGTGCGGCGCCGGGTACGGCGAAGAACCCTTCGATGAGAGCGTGGTTGTCACGTATGGTAATCCTGATCGGTATACGGTCAGCGTGACGGCGGTCGGCGGAGAGGGAACCGTCGTGCCGATCATTCCGGCGGGCGCGGCGCAGGCGTTGGCCCATCCGACGCTTCTAAACCGGGAATCGACGAGTGCGGACAACAGCGTGTGGTACGACACGGCAGTGCCAACAGTGGACATACTCGATGTGGCACCGGATCCGCGCAATCTGCCCGTGGCCTTGATATCCATCGTGTTCAGCGAACCGGTGGTCGGTTTCGATACGACCGACCTGACGCTGACGCGAGACGGCGGCCCCGATCTCCTTACAGGGAGCGAGCCGCTCACCACGGCAGACGACGTGACGTGGACTCTCGGCGCGCTGTCCAGCCTAACAGACGTGGACGGAACCTACACGTTGACCGTGGCCGTTTCGGATATCGAGGACGTGGTGGGGCGGCCGTTGGCGGGTTCAGCGAACGAAACGTGGCTGATGGATACGGAAGCGCCAACGGTGGACGTGGTGGATGTTGCGCCTGATCCGCGTCGCACGCCGGTGAATCTCGTGCAAATCGTGTTCACCGAACCGGTGCTGCATTTTGGCGTCGCCGACCTCCGGCTGACCCGTGACGGAGGTTCGAATCTGCTCACCGGGACAGAGTCTCTCGTCACGTCCGACAGCAAGACATGGGCCTTGAACACTTTGGTGTTGACCGCATTGGGAGGCTCGTATACGTTGGCGGTCAATGTCTCGGACATCACGGACCAGACGGGCAATCCACTGGAGGCGGGCGCATCGGATTCGTGGGTCATGGACCTCGTTGCGCCGACGGTAACGTCGGTGACCCCCATGGGCAACGCCAATACGAACGCTGCGGAGGTCCAATTCAAGGTGATGTTCAGTGAATCGGTGGCAGGCGTAGATACGGTGGCGCCGTTTATGGATTTCGCCCTCATTACGGGTGCGAAGGCGGTGTCCGGAGCAGCCGTGACCGCCGTGAGTGGTAGCGGCAGCATGTACACGGTGACCGCTGACACGGGTAGCGGTGACGGAGCGCTCGGCTTGCACGTGATCGCCAACGGCACGATCCACGATGCGGCGGGCAACGTTCTGACCGTAGGATTCACGGGCGAAACGTTCTCCGTCGATAAGACGGCGCCGGGGATCGCTATCGGGGCGCCGTCCGAAGAGAGCACCACCGAGGGGCCCGTATCGTATGAAGTGACCTACACCGGTGCCCACACGATCACGTTGTCCCCGACCCACGTGGATCTCGAGTCCGAGGGCACGGCGACGGGCACCGTCACCGTAACCGGCACCGGCACAAGCGCCCGGACGGTGAATATCTCCGATATCACGGGAACGGGCGACGTATCGATCCTGATCCTGCCCGGGACGGCCTCGGACCTCGCCGGCAACCAAGCGCCGGCCGCGGGCCCGAGTGCGCCATTTACCGTCGAGACCGGCTTGCCGACCTTGGGACTGTTCGGCTTCGCGGCGTTGGCCGGGGCCGTAGCGCTTGCCGCTTCGCGCAGGCTGCGCCGAAAACACTAGATCGGGTAACCCGGGGCCTCATCACGCCGCAAAAGCGTGATGAGGCCCCGGAGATTTCCCGTCGCTTGACGTACCTTCCCGGTGGTGGTAGCGTATGGCGTGAATCGGTGCATTCTCATCACAGAGGAGGGATCCATCATGGCGCAGCGGGCAGACTCCAAGGGTATTCAGCGGCGGGATTTTCTCAAGTCGGCGGCGGTTTCGGCAGGTTTGACGATCCTTCCGGCGAGTGTGGCGCGGGGCAGTGCCGCGAACAGCAAGCTCGAGTTGGGCATCGTCGGCTGCGGTGGCCGAGGCCCGTGGATCGGCAAGCTGTTCGAGGAGAACTCGGAGACCAAGGTCGTCGCCGTGCACGACTACTTCCGCGACCGCGTGACGGCCGCCGGCGATACGTTCGGCGTCGCTCCGGATCGGCGCTATGTCGGTTTAGATGGCTATAAGGAGCTCGTCGCGAGCTCGCTGGATGCCGTGGCGGTGATCAGCCCGCCCTATTTCCATCCGGCGCAGGCAGTGACCGCACTTGAAGCGGGCAAGCATCTGTACCTGGCCAAGCCGATCGCCGTCGACGTGCCGGGCTGCATGGCCATCGTCGACGCCGCGAAGAAGGTCGAGGACAAGCAGACCGCGTTGGTGGACTTCCAGACGCGGAACAACGAGTTCTTTCGGGGTGCTGCCCAGCGCGTGCACGAGGGGATGATCGGCGATCCGGTGTCGGGCCAGTTCTCGTATCACTGTGGCCGGCTGGGCATCAAGACGCCGCCGGGGACGGAAGCCGCGCGTATGCGGAATTGGGTGTTCGATAAGGCGCTGTCGGGCGACATCATCGTCGAGCAGAACATCCACGTGCTCGATGTGGCCAACTGGTATCTCCAGGGTCATCCCGTGAAGGCCTACGGCACCGGTGGTCGTAAGGCGCGGACGGATGTGGGCGATTGCTGGGACCATTTCCTGGTCACGTACTGGTACCCGAACGATGTGCTCATCGATTTCAGCTCGGGCCAGTTCTGTGAGGGCTATTCGGACCTGTGCATGCGGCTGTTCGGTTCGTCGGGCACTGTGGACTCGCACTACGGCGGTAACGTCGTCATCCGTGGCAAGAGCGCCGGCTGGCGCGGCGGCGACACGAAGGACATCTATCAGCAGGGCGCCATCAATAACATCCACGACTTCTGCGCGAGCATCCTCGACGGCAAGTACCTGAACAACACGCAAGAGAGCGCCAACAGCACAATGACGAGCATCCTGGGGCGCATCGCGGCCTACGAGAATCGCGTTGTTACCTGGGACGAGATGGTGGCGGCGAATACGCGGCTCGACGCCAATCTGAATCTGCCGGCGGACGGCCCGGACCAGAGCGCGTAGGGATTGAGGCAGGGGCCTTGTTGACCCCGGCGCGGCCGTTGGCCGCGATCAAGCTGTGTCGGCTAGATTATGGACCATATTGACCTCATTGACGGCGGGTCAATCGTGTCCGGAAATCGGGGACAGACAGCCCTCCTTCCGCCTTCGCGAGGCTTCCGCCTTCGCTCGGCTTCGGCGGGACACGTCGGCGAGACAAGCGAAGAATCGGAGGGAGTCAGTCCCCGTTTTCCGGAGGAAGTCGAGCGGATAAGGTCCAGGGTTGGACGCCAGAGCGGAGCAGCGTTAGTGACACATAGCGTATCGGCAGGGAATCGCGTGCGTGAGCACGGAGTAACTCC
>DAIPKA010000030.1:0-17617 GCA_036769985.1 Candidatus Hydrogenedentota bacterium
CCGTCACGGCCGTCGCCAAGCCAATTCGCTTCGCTGTACGCATCGCTCGATCTCCTCAATCGCGCCACTTGTCCCACCTTGTCAGAGACATTCTTCGTATCACTACCGCAAGATATATATTAACAACCCATATACTTCTTGTAACCCAGGATAAAGCAAGTATCGTCATATGTCAACTCAGCATTTAAGACGAGACTTCCTCACATTTGACATTGCAGGGGGCATTTGCCTAACATTCAAGCTTCCCCACCGCCCTCGCCTGCGAACGGCACTTGGACGCGTTCCGAGTCCGACGGCGACCGGCTAACAAGAAGGAGTGGCAGTACCATGTTCCGGATTCTGAGTAAGCGCGAGCTGGCCGAGAAGATAAAGGAATACGTGGTTGAGGCGCCGATGATTGCCCTCAAAGCAAAGCCGGGCAATTTCGTCCTCGTGCGCACGGACGAGCGCGCGGAGCGCATACCTCTGACCATCGCGGACAGTGACGCGCAGGCCGGAACGGTGACGATGGTGGTGCAGGAAATCGGGCGCGGCACACTCAAGCTTGGCGAGTTGAGCGAGGGCGACACGATTCTCGATATCGTCGGCCCGCTGGGCAAGGATCGCGAGATGCCGAGTGGCAACGAGACGGTGGTATGCGTATCCGGCGGCCTGGGCGTGGCACCGATGTATCCGCAGACCAAAGCGTGTCACGAGAACGGCTGCAAGGTCATCTCGATCATCGGATCGCGGAGCAAGAGTCTCTTCTTCTGGCAGGATCGCATCGAGGCCATCAGCGATGAGGTTATGTACAGCACGGACGATGGATCCTTCGGCCACCACGGATTCGCCACGCAGCTTCTCGAACAGGTTATCGCGCGCGGAGAGCCCATCAGCGAAGTGATCGCCATCGGCCCGGTGCCGCACATGCGCGCCGTGGTAAACACGTGTAAGAAGCACAATGTGCCGTGCGTTGTCAGCCTGAACCCGATCATGGTGGACGGGACCGGCATGTGCGGCGGCTGCCGCGTGACGGTCGCCGGTGAAACCAAGTATGCGTGTGTCGATGGGCCGGAGTTCGACGGGCTCGAAGTCGATTTCGCGGAGCTGATGGCGCGTCAGGGCGCCTACCGCAGCGAGGAACAGCGCCCCGTCGAGCCGGAGGAGGAATGCCGCCTCGAGAAGCAGGTCGCCGAGATGGAAGCCGCGAAGGCCGGCGACGGTGCGCATCACCGGCCCACGACGTTCAACGAAGTAGCGCGCGTCTATACCGAGGAGGAGGCTTTGGCGGCTGCCGGGCGCTGCCTCGTATGCAAGAAGCCGCAGTGCATCACGGGATGTCCTGTCGAGGTGGATATCCCCGGTTTCATCAAGGCCGTGCAGGACAAGGATTTCCGTGGCGCTGCCGCCATCCTGAAGGACAAGAATAACCTTCCGGCGATCTGCGGTCGCGTCTGTCCGCAGGAGAATCAGTGCGAGAAGACCTGTGTCCTCGGCCGCAAGAGCACGCCGGTTACCATCGGAAAACTTGAGCGTTTTGTGGCCGACTGGGAAGCCGCTCACGAGCCGGCGGCGCCGGTCGTCGCCGAGTCCAATGGTAAGCGCGTCGCCGTCATCGGCTCGGGCCCTGGCGGCCTGACCTGCGCCGGCGACTTGGCCAAGCTCGGCTATGCCGTGACGATTTTCGAAGCCTTCCACGATACCGGCGGCGTGTTGCGCTACGGTATTCCCGAGTTCCGTCTGCCCAAGGCCATCGTGGACCGCGAGGTGGCCTACGTGAAGAGCCTTGGTGTCCAGATCAAGCTGAACATGGTGATGGGCAAAGTGGCCACCGTCCAGGATATCTTCGATCAAGGCTTCAGTGCCGTCTTCATCGCCGTGGGCGCGGGCGCGCCGGCCTTCATGAATATTCCCGGCGAGAATTTCATCGGTGTGTTCTCGGCCAACGAGTTGCTGACGCGCGTCAACCTCATGAAGGCCTACCGCAAGGACTACGACACGCCGGTGCTCGTTGGCGAGCGTGTGGCCGTGGTCGGCGCCGGCAACGTGGCCATGGACGCGGCGCGGGTGTCGTTGCGGCTTGGCGCCAAGGAAGTGACCATCGTCTACCGCCGTTCAGAAACCGAGATTCCCGCGCGCGCCGAAGAAGTCCAGCACGCCAGAGAGGAAGGCGTCCAGTTCAAGCTCCTCACCAATCCCGTGCGGATTCTCGCGGATGAGAAGAATCACGTGATCGGTATGGAATGCATCAAGATGGAGCTCGGCGAGCCGGATGCGTCCGGGCGTCGTCGGCCGATCCCCATCAAGGGATCCGAGTTCACCTACGACTGCGACATGGTCGTGCCGGCCCTCGGCAACAAGGCCAATCCGCTCCTGACCGGCAACACCAAGGGCCTCGAACTTAACAAATGGGGCAACATCGTGGTCAATCCCGAGACCTTCGCGACCAATCTTCCCGGCGTGTACGCCGGCGGTGACATCGTGACGGGATCCGCCACGGTCATCGAGGCCATGGGCGCCGGCAAGATCGCCGCGCGTTCCATTCACCAGTACCTATCGGGATCCGCCAAAGCGGCCGTCGCGGCGGAGTGAGTCGCGCCGTTGCTTCGGATTGAGTCTCTCGGGGTATTCCGTGACGGAGGGGTTGCCGCTGCCGTCCGGTGATGTCCGAGCCACGTGCCCGGCGGCGTCCGTCAAGACTACGGGCGTTGACGGCGCTTCGCGAACCCGAAGCTGTTCACGTAGTAGGTGATGGCCCGATTGAAGTACACGGGGAGGACCATCAGCGTGCGCACGAGCGAGCCCTTCTGGGTGCGCCGGATGAGCCGGAAATAGGTGATGGGCTCGAGTATGGCGTGGGCATAGAGCTGAGCCAGCCAGATCATCAGGCGCGTGAGCCGTGATTCGGGTGCGCTGCGGAAACGGGCCACCAGGCGCTTCATGAGAAACAGGTGCAGTGTCGGCGCCAGCTCGACCAGGGCGTTCACCGGCGTCGCATCGCGCACCAGATAATCCTTGTGCAGGGCCTCCGTGAGTTTTTCGGGACACTCCTTCGCGGCCCGGGCTTGTATGCGGGTGCCGGGGAAGAATGTGAGCGAGAAGATGAGGGCGTAGAACGGCTTGGGAACCGCCATGAGCGTCTCGACCGTAGCCAAGGTGTCTTCTCGCGTCTCGAAGGGATTGTCGACGATCACGTCGAAGTACGTGGCCACCGGATACTCTTGGAGGAGCCGCGCGGCGCCGATGAAATCCTCCGCTCGGATGGGGCGTTCGTAGACCTCGGCGCATACGGTGTCGCTGCCGCTCTGGAGACCCATGTTCGCCCAGACCATGCCGCTTTCGATGGCGGTCTCGATCTTTTCACGGGTGAAGTAGCGCGGCGTGCCCTTGGCGATGAAGGGCCGGCCGATACGCCTCTTGTAGGCATCGCCAAACGCCTTGAGGTACTCGATGCTGCACGACAAGAAACAGTCGTCGATGAAGTCCACATACTCGACCGTGGGCCCCTCGCGCACAGCATATTCCAATTCGGCCATCACATGATCCGGACTGCGGCGGCGCACCGTCCATGTGCCGTACAATCCGCGCAGAAACTGGTTGCAGCAGTAGGTGCAGCCGTAAGGGCAGCCCCGGGAGGTCATGATCTTGTACACGCCGCCTCGATACCGCTTGTAGCGGCTCAGATGGCGTTTGTCGACGGCCACGACGCGGCGGCGCGATTGGATGAAGCTGTTGGGCGAGATCTGCCGCGCAATGGGCAGGCTGTCGAGGTCTTCGATAAGCGGATATAGTGGATTGCGGATGAGCGATCCGGATTCCCGGAAACACAGATTCCGAATGGATCGCACGGATTCGCCCGACTCGATGGCCGCTACGAAGTCGCGCATCGTGTGCTCGCCTTCGCCAATGCACACGTAGTCCGCGTAGTCGAGGCACATCTCGGGCGCCGTGGTCGGATGGATGCCGCCCCAGACCATCGGGGCGTCGGGACACCACGCCTTCAGCCATGGCGCAATGGTCTTGGCCGCCTCGAACTCGCTCATCATGAGGCTCAAACCGATCACGCCGGGGGATAGGTCGGAGACAAAAGCCTTCAGGTTGGCGATGGCCCCGGGGGCATCCGCATCGAGCTCCGGAAGGTACAGCAGATACGAGTTCTGTCCCTTGTCCAAGAGAAAGTGGTGCAGGGCCTTAAGACCGATGATGTCGAGGTCCCGCTGAAGAGATACCAGCAATACATTCATGTCGAGTACGTCCGAACGCGGAATGAGCGAAGAGCCGATCGGCACTATAGCACGCGCCCGTAACGGGCGCAATTGCCCCGCCCGTGAGATTAGCAAATGGCTTGACAGGTGGGCGCCGGCCGCGCCACTACCAACCTACCAACTCGGGATGCCTCGGCGTGACGCCGGCGTAGTAGGCCTGCATGGCGGCGACATCGGCGTCGATGTCGCCGGTGGGAACAAACATGGGTCCCCACGTGCCGACCTTCCGGCCATAATCCAGCGCAACGAGGACGATGGGAATGCCCGCGCCCTCGGCGATGCGGTAGAAACCGGTCTTCCACTGCTCGACGCGGGAGCGGGTCCCCTCGGGCGTAAGGCCGATGATGAGGCGCTCGCGCCGGTTGTACAGGTCGATCATCTGGCCGACGATGCCGTGAGGGCCGCTGCGATCGATGGCGATGCCGCCCAGCCATGTGAAGAACCAGCCGTACGGCAACCGGAACAAACTGTCTTTGCCCATCCAGAGGGCTTCGAGTCGCTCGTGGAAAGCCATCGCCACGAGGATGGGCCAATCCCAATAGCTGGTGTGAGGCGCAATGGCCACGATGAACTTCGGCGCGTCCGGCGGCTGGCCTGCAACACGCCATCCAAAACACCGCAGCACGACGCGGAACACGTGGTGCAGCGCCGAACTCAACACGGGCGTCTCGAACATGGTACGTCGCATCGGGAATCTCTGGTTTCGCCACCCCACCGGGAAACGGCACGCGGAAAGGGAGTGTTTAGGATAGCAAAAAACGACCGGCGAATCGAGACTCCGACACCAGGAGGCAATTGCGGAATCGGGCGGGGCGTGTATTGATGGGGGTTTGGCGTAGGGGCGGATATGGGTTTTTCCCCAGGCGATCCGAGGAAACAGAGGTCCGCGGGGTAAGCATGGGCTCTTCTTGCGGAAAATCACCCCAGACGCCTTCGACGAACCCCAAAACGTGTAACGTCTTCAAGGCGTGATTGTAGTATAGTTGAACAGATAACCACTCACACACCAAGGAAACGTTCACCGCGGCCATTGTACACCAACCCGGGTTGTTCTCGTGGGAGCAAGTGGACGAGGCATCGGATCTCGACCGGCTCCGGGTACTTCTCGAAGCCCTCCCCGACGAGGAACTCATGCGGGCCTTGGAACAAGAACGCAAGGGACGGCGTGACGATTATCCCGTCCGCGCCATGTGGAACAGCCTGCTCGCGGCTATCGTTTTCCAGCACGACGGCGTCGAGAGCCTGTAGCGGGAACTGGCCCGCAACGATCAGTTTCTCCAGTTGTGTGGCTTCGACCTGTTCTGCGGCAAGAAGGCCGTGCCGCCCGCTTGGGTGTATACCCGGTTCCTGCGCAAGTTGATGCGTTACGGCAAGGAAATTCAACCTATGGTGGACGCGTTGATCGACCGGCTGGAAATCCTGTTGCCCGACTTGGGCGCGCGTTTGGCGGTGGATTCCAAGGCGCTACGCACCCCCGCCACGTCTCGACACAAGGACGCCGTACTCGAACCCGACGGCCGGTGCGACTGCGACGCCGACTGGGGAACCAAGACATACAAGGGCAAGCACAAGGATGGCATGCCGTGGGAGAAGGTGAAGCGTTGGTTCGGCTACAAACTGCACTTCATCGTGGACGCCCAGTATGAGTTGCCGTTGGGGTATGTAGTCACCAAGGCCAGCACCAACGATTGCCCCTTCCTCCTCCCCCTGGTCGAAGACCTCGATGCCCGCCATCCCGAACTTGTCGCACGTGCCCGCTACCTCAGCGCCGACAAAGGCTACGATTCCAAAGACAACCACGAAACGCTCTTCGACGAATACGGCATCCGGCCCATCGCGGACATCCGCGCCAGTTGGCAGGACGAACCGGACCCGCCCCGGGCCTTGCATCCCGACCGCGTCGACACCGTCTTCTACACCGAGCAAGGCGAAGTCCTCTGCCGCTGCCGCGACGGCGCCCAAACCGAACGCGACAACTACACGCCCACAAGTTGTGAAGGATTCGAGCAAGACCGGGGAACGCTCAAGTATCGTTGGCCGGCCAAAGCCCGGGGCACCGTCTGCACGCAACAGGACCTGTGCCAAGGCGGACGCCAACCGGAACATGGGCGCATCGTGCGTGTCCCCATCGACTTCGACCGTCGGATTTTCACGCCGTTGCCCCGCGACAGCAAGTCGTGGACGCGCGAGTACAAACACCGCACCGCCATCGAACGCGTCAACAGCCGTTACGACGTCAGCTTTGGATTCGAACGTCACTTCATTCGCGGCATGAAGAAGATGCAGCTCCGGGCCGGCTTGGCGCTGTTTGTGATGCTCGGCATGACCGTAGGGTGGATCGAGGCCGGCCAACGACAACGCATCCGCTCTCTCGTCGGACATCCCCGAGCCGCGTAGCTGAACATCCGGCCCCGCAAACTATCCCGGCACCGCCTTGACGGCACAGCCATGTTCACGGCGGCTCCTCCAGGCCGATTCTCGCGTCCCCGCGCCTCCTCCGGCCACCCGGCAGGCCTTCCGTGCAGCAACGGGCCTCGACCCCACCCGAGTCTCGGGCCCCGAAGACCGCCTGCCGGTCCCCAAGCGGGCTATTTCGCAAATGCCTCGCTCGATGTCGAAACAAAGAAACGCGCCGTCGCCCTACGGTGGCGGGAGGGAGATTGGAGGGCGACGGCGCGGGCCAGGATGATAGGAAGCGCCTTATGGGGCGCAGCATGAAACCTACGCGAAAGACGAGAAACTCTCGGCCAGGGCGTTGAAGAAACTGGCGATCCAGCCAAACAACGCATCGAGAAGGTTCAGGATAATGGTGGCGAGGCCGTCTCCCGACACGTCGAAAACCACTCGGTCGCGATCGCGGTCTTGCTCAAACATGGCGCAAACCTCCCGGTTGGAACCACTACCCCGTCCGAGCTCTACTCGGACGTCCCACGTTCACACAACAGTACCCACCATCTCGCGGTTTGTTACACGAAGATGCGAAACGCGCCGGGGCCTCCGCTGCGTCGGCCCCGGCGCGTTTCGACAGTTGTCAAGGGGTGTCCTTGATCCGGGACTACTCGAACAGACCCGTGATCCAGGCCCACACATCTTCGAACCAGCCCGTAATGGCCGCGAAGAGATCCTCGAACCATCCGCTCACATCGGCAAAGAAGTCTTCCATTTCCAATCTCCTCCGTTGTCCACTTCTGCTTTGAACCTATCGACACAAACCTATCAACGCCCATACTACAAGCCTGCCTCGTATTCGTTACACGCCAAAACCAAAGGGACACTCCGCTTGGAACCGCCCTTGACTATGCCGTACACTGAATACCGGCTTCGGACCGACTCAACGACGTGGAGATACACGATGCTCGACCTCGAGAAACACGCGCAAGCCATTTTGGAGCAAACACTTACAAATGGCGGCCGTTTGGCCGAGCTGTTCTTCGAAGAGTCGTCCCGAACGAACCTCCGATTCGAGGACGGCAAGATTGAGCGGGTTGTGTCCGGCACGGAAGTCGGTGTTGGTATTCGACTTCTGGCGGGAGAACGCACATTCTATGCGCACACGAACGACGTGGCGCTCGACCGCGTTCTCGATGCCGCTGCGACCGTAGCCGGTGGCGCGAGCGCCGAACGCGGCGAGTACCGGTTCGATTTCCGGCCCGAGCGGTTTCCCTTGGCCGTCCGGCGGCCGGCTCATGAGGTTCCGGCGGCGACAAAGGCCGATCTTGTCAAGCAGGTGGATGCCGTGGCCCGCGCGTACGACCGGCGGGTGGTTCAGGTGAATGCGCTGTACGCGGATTCGGTGCGGCGCGTGACCGTTGTCAACTCGATGGGCCGGTTCGTCGAGGAAGCCCGCCCGCAGACACTGCTCCGAGTCGAGGTGGTTGCTGAGGAGCGCGGCGTGATCCAGCGCGGCTACAAGATGATCGGCGGGACCCTCGGCTTCGATCTGTTCGATGATGAGGATCCGGAGGCCGTGGCGCTCGAATCGGCCCGGCAGGCCTGTCTCATGCTGGGGGCCGATCCGGCGCCCACGGGCCGCATGCCGGTCGTGATCGATAGCGCGGCGGGCGGCACCATGATCCACGAGGCCGTGGGCCATGGCCTCGAGGCGGACCACATCGAGAAGGGCATGTCCAAATACTGCGGCCGCCTCGGCACCATGATTGCCGTGCCCGAGGTCACGGTGATCGACGACGCCACGCTGCCGCAACGGCGCGGCTCGTTCCACGTAGACGACGAAGGAACGCCGGCCCAGCGCACCGTCCTCATCGACCAGGGGCGCCTTGTCCAATTCCTGAACGACTTGCGTACGGCCCGCAAGATGGGCCATGAACCCACCGGAAACGGCCGCCGCGAGTCGTATCAATCGAGACCCATCCCTCGCATGTCCAACACGCTCATCGCCCCCGGCTTGGTCGACCCTGCTTCAATCCTGACCGGCACCAGCCGTGGTCTCTATGTCCGCCAGATGGGCGGCGGCGAGGTCAACCCGCTGAACGGCGATTTCGTATTCGAAGTACGCGAGGGCTACCGGATCAAAGGCGGTGAGGCCGAGACGCCCGTCCGTGGCGCGACACTCATCGGCAATGGCCCGGATGTCCTGATGGCCATCGAGGCCGTCGGCCGCGATCTCGGGTTCGGTCTTGGTACGTGCGGCAAGGATGGCCAAGGTGCCCCCGTCGCCGATGCGCAGCCGACGATCCGGATCCGCGAGATGACCATCGGCGGAACGGCGCCGTAGCGCGCCGCGTTGGCCGCGCGATGGGCTTCGGCTATAATCCAGGCCGTTTGGGCCGAATGTACAAGTGCATGGGAGAACCCGCAGTGTACCACGGTTTGAATCAGGGCATGGGCTCGCTTTTCCTGTTGTCGAGTGCGCAGACGCGATCCATCTCGGCCGAGAATCTCACCGGTGCCAAGGGCCAAGGTGGCATGGCGACGGAGGGCACCGGTGCGCCCTGCGCCCGCGATCTCGGCCGGGGCTGGAAGATCTCGCCTTCGGTACGTATCGCAGCAGGCGCCACGTTTGAGATGGCCGACATCGCCGGCCCGGGCGCCATCCAGCAGATCTGGCTGACCCCGACGGCACCTTGGCGGTTCGCCATCCTGCGCGTCTATTGGGACGGCGAAGAGACGCCAAGTATCGAGTGCCCCATCGGCGACTTCTTCTGTATGGGTTGGGGCGAGTACGCTCCAGTGAGTTCGCTGGCCGTCTGTGTGAATCCCGGCAGCGCGTTCAACTGCTACTGGACGATGCCCTTCCGCACGCGATGCCGCATGACCATCGAGAACCTCGCCGCCGAGGACATGACGCTCTACTACCAGGTCAACTACACGTTGACGGATGTGCCGACCGACGCGGCGTACTTCCATGCCCAGTGGCGGCGGACGAATCCGTTGCCCTACGGCAGCGTGTACACCCTCGTCGAGGGGATCCGAGGCAAGGGTCACTACGTCGGCACGTACCTGGCCTGGCAGGTGAACAATACCGGCTGGTGGGGCGAAGGCGAGATCAAATTCTACCTGGATGGCGACACATGGCCAACCATTTGCGGCACCGGCACCGAAGACTACTTCTGCGGCTCGTACAACTTCGACCGGAACGGTCAGTACACCCCGTTCTCGACAGCCTATGCCGGACTCCCCCAGGTCATCCGGCCCGATGGTACGTACCGCTCGCAGCAGCGCTTCGGGTTGTATCGCTGGCATATCATGGATCCCATTCGGTTCGAGCGGGATCTCCGCGTCACCATTCAGGCCCTGGGCTGGCGTTCCGGCGGGCGCTATCTGCCTGCCCAGGACGATATCGCCTCAATGGTCTACTGGTACCAGACAGAGCCACACGCTACGTTCCCGGTCCTGCCGGATCGCGACGCGCTTGAGGTGATCTAGTGCCCGGCTCGCGTAAGAGATGAGAGAGCAAGTGCCCACAAGAGTACCCGATCGCTCCGTAGTCCGCAGAGAAGAGGGACTGACTCCGGCCGAGTCCTCGAAGCCGGCGGTCCGTCTCCGTCTTCTGCGGTCAGTAGGTGTGTCACTCGCGTGCGCGCTGGCTATCGCGTTCGGTGCCGTAGCTCAAGGGCCAATACCTGACGATCCCCTCCTGTTCTGGCGGCAGGCAACCCTCTACCGCGACGAGTGGGGCACCCCGCACGTTTTCGCCGACACGCCGCGTGCCGCCGCGTTTGCCTTCGGCTACGCCCAAGCCGACGATCATCTCGAACCGATGATGATGGCCTATCGGATTGCCAACGGCCGAGCCGCCGAGGTACTCGGCGAAGAACTTGCGGCCTCGGACGAGTTTTCGCTCAAGATGGGCTATGCCGAGCGCGCCGCCAAGGCCCTCGAGGATGCCGACATGTTGACGCGCGACCTCTGCGAAGGTTTCGCGCTGGGCGTAAACGCCTGGCTCGTCGATCATCCGGATCGCGTACCACCGTGGGTGGACGGCGCGCGGCCTGCCGACGTACTCGCCCTGCTTCAGTGCTATCTCATGAGCATGGCCCCTTTCGATCTGCCCGACGAATACGCGAGGCCCCCGGCGTCCCAATCCGGCAACGCATGGGCCATCGCCCCCGGCCGAACCGACGAGGGCAAACCCATTCTCGTGATTAACCCGCACGAACCCTACGAGGGGCCTTTCCGGTGGTACGAGGCCCACATGGTGGTGGGCTCGATGGGCCTCAACGTAGCCGGCGCGACCCTGTTCGGTCTACCGGTCATCCTTCAGGGCCACAACCCCGTCCTCGGCTGGGCGATGACGCCCAACGCGCCGGACTTCGCCGATGTGTACATCGAGGGCGTTCCGGAACTCCCGCACAATCCCAAGGTGCCCAATCAGCCGGCCTTCGACGAGGAACGGGCGCTCGTCGCCGCCTTGCTGGAGAACAGCAAGCGCTACTTCGTTCAGACGCCCGCCGGGCCTCAGGAACGGGCCGTGCCATCTCTCGATACTCCTCGAGGGCCCGTCATCGGCCGGTTCCACGGGAAGTTCTGCTCGTATTCCGTCGGCGGATACGACCGATTCGGCGCCTTGGCCCAGTGCATCGAAATGGGCCGGGCGACGTCGCTTGCGGATTTCCAGGCTGCCGTGACCATGCAGCAGTTTCCCTGTTTCCACATGGTGTACGCGGATCGCGAGGGCAACCTCTTCTATTTGTACAATGCACGGATCGCCGAGAAGGCCGAATCGGGCGCCCAGGGCGACCCAGCAACTCGGATCGAGTGGAACATGCCGGTTCGCGCGGATGAGGCCGGGCTGCACCGGGGCGCCTGGATCGAGCCGCAGGCCCTTCCCGCCTTGGTGAATCCCGAGTCCGGATACGTTCAGGCCTGCGGCAATCCCCCGTGGACGGCCACAACCAACTGCCCCCTCAAGGCCGATGAATGGCCGGCCTGGCTTGTTCACGATCCCGACACCTACCGGGCCAAGCGTGTCCGCCAACTCCTCGATATGGGCCGCCGCTCATTCCGCGATAGCCAATCGATGCTGTTCGACGTGTTGGTGCCCTTTGCCGTCGACGCCGTGCCGTGGCTACTCGATATCGCCGAAAAGAACGAGGACTTCGTGACCCACGCCCATCCGGATATCATCGATGCCCTCGAGACCTTGCGCACATGGAACTGCGTCGCCGAAACCAATGCACCGGGCATGACCTTGTTCAACCTGTGGTGGAACTCGATGCTCGACCTCGATCCCGTGGCGTTCCAGTCCGAAGGCAGCCTGTACGTGGCTATCGAGGAGAACTCGCCCGCCATTCAGCGCCTCGCCCTCGAGGCCTTGGCCCAGGCCGTGCGTCTGCTGCGCAACGAGTTTCACGAGTTATCCGTCGAATGGGGCGACGTCCATGTCATCCGACGAGGCGAACGCCAGGAACCGTGCTTCGGCGGCCACGCCGGCCAGCCCATTTTCGTGACGTCGACACGCGGATTCGACCACGGTGTATGGCCCGTGGACTACGGATACGGATTCGCCATGGTTGTCGAGTTCGGTGAGTACCCGAGGGCCGTGTCGCTGCAGCCCTTTGGCGCGTCCGAGGTCGCGGGCACGCCGCATTTCGATGACCAGTTGACACTCATGCTCGAGCGCCGGTTCAAGCTGACGCGGTTCCTGGACGCCGATGTCCAGCGCAACACCGTCAGTGCTATTGGTCGCATGATCGCGCTCCGGCCCAAAGGGATGGATGCCTTCTTCACGCTCGAGGCGCCGCGGCCCGTTGAGGCGAGGCTGTACACCTCGCTCGACGCCCCCGAGCCATTGCCCGAGGGCATGGCCGCGTTTTCCGTGTACTGCGGCGTCGAGTACGTGCCGCGTGATACGCCCGTCGCCCTCCATATCACCGTGACCATCCCTGAGGCCTTGTGCGCCGCGGCCGACCTCGAGAAGCTCGCGGTCTATGCGTACAATCCCGACGGCGGCTGGACGCTTCTGGAGGGTTCGATGCCCCCGCGCGACGAGCGTACCTTCTTTGCCGACGATCAGAACGCTCACGTCTACGCCGTCCTTGGCCCCGAGGCGTCTCGGAAGCTCGACACGACACCCGAACTCGACACGCCTCCGCCTCCGCCGCCCAAACCCCACGAGGCCGCCAAACGCAAGCAGGGCCAAATCGAGATTATCGAGGAACGCCCCGGTGCTACCATCCGAGGTAACATCCGTGGCGCGCCGACCGACCCCGCTATCCGGCCCCTAGACCTCGATGGCCCCGATGAGGTCGATCCTGACCAGCAGCCCCGCGAGCGCAAGAATCGCGACGAATCCCCCCAACCCCAACGCAAAAACGTCCGTAAGAACTTCACCTTCCGCCGAGGATCCTGAACGTAGCCGAGGACGCCGGCCCTTACTTCGAAGGGCTCGGGAAGAACCCCTCCAGCAAGGCCTTGACGCCGCCATCGTACACCGCCTCGGCGAGGTGCTCGGTGCCGTGTTGATCGCCCCACGAGTAGTAGAGGACGGTGCGGCCCTCGAACTCGCACAGGCCCACGTCCGAGTTGTTGGCATTTGTGGCCGTCTCGATGCGTTTGCGCTGTTCGTCCGTGAGGGCGGCGTTGGCGATGCGCCTGTCCTCGTCCGAGTGTTGGATCACCGGATTGTACGGACTCGATTCCCAATGGATCAGGTCCTTCGACCGCACGAGGTACGGTTCCCAACAGCCGGGTAGCGCCTCGAGGTAGATCATGTAGTAGTAGCCATCCAGATAGTGGATATCGCCGCAGGCCGAGTATCGCTCTTTGGTGTAAACGCACTCGGGCGGCGTCAAGGTCCAGGCGATCAGGTCGTCCGATGTGGCGAAACGCATCGTGAACGCGGCGCCGGTCTCCTCGGGCGGCGCACCAATCTCGAAGGCCATGATGTGCCGTGAGGCGTCGCTGCACACCGAGTTGTTGAAGATCTGCCAGCCGGGAAGCTCGAGGGCGGTCCTGGATTCCCACGTATCGAGATCCTTCGACCAGAACACCTTGATGTGCTGGCCGCCCCACGCGTCCACGCCGTAGGCGTACATGGTTTCGCCAAGGACATAGGCGCTACCGAGATGACAGCCCTTGGCGAAGGCGGGCGTCGGCGCGCCGGTGGCCACGTCGATGAACCGGAAGTAGGATTCGCCGGTCGTGTTCGGCGCGTAGCGCGTCGCCCGAACGTACTCGAAACGGTACAACCGGTTGTTGAACACCACGGGATTCGTTTCGACCATGTCGCAATCGATGGTTCCAAGCTTCCGGATGGCTGGGCGCGCGCCCTGAGCGGCGGCGGAAAGGACTACGCACCCGAGTGCGGTGGCAACCACGAGCAGTCTGACCGTCATGGAATGGTCCCTCCGTATGTTGAAATGCTGCCAGTCAGACTACGCCGCTCCCGCAATCGAAGCAAGCGCCTGCCCTTCGATTGTCCTGTTTCGTCGCGTTTGTGTTACGCTCACTCACCGGCACCCAAAGAAGGAGAACGCGCATGCCCAAGCCCGTCCGACTCGGTATCATCGGTTGTGGAAAGATCGCGACGGTAGCCCATGTGCCTGGCTATCAGGCTCTTCGAGACGCGAATATCGTTTCGCTGCTCGACATCAAGCCCAGGCAGATGGATACGATCCGGGCCGCGTGCAACTTCGATGCGCAAGGCTTCACGGACTTCGACGCGTTTGTCGCCTCGGGCCTCGACGCGGTGTCGATCTGCACGCCGAATTGCTTCCACTATCCTCAGACGATGGCCTGCCTGAAGGCGGGCCTGCACGTGTTGTCCGAGAAGCCTATGGCCGCTACGCCGGCCGAGACGACGCGGATGATCGCCGCCGCCAAGAAGGCCGGCAAGGTGCTCCAGATCAACCAAAGCCTGCGCTATCATCCGTTGTATCAGAAGATCGCCGACCTCGTCGCCCAAGGCGAGATCGGCGAGCCCATTCACGTCCGCTGCCTGCGAAGCGGCGGCTCGACGCCGGACAAAGGCTGGTCGCCCGGCGCGACGTGGTTCGTCTCGAAGAAATTCCAAGGCGGCGTCGTGCTCGATATCGCCGTGCACATGGCCGATCTGATGAAATGGGTCGCCGGCGACGTCAGGCAGATCTGTGCCTACACCGACACGCGCATCAAGGGTATCGACGTGACCGACAACGCCACCGCATTGATGCGCTTCGCCAACGGTGCCACCGGCGTCCTCGAACTGAGTTGGTCGACACCGTGCGGCGGCGGCCTCTTCGAGGTCTACGGCACGACAGGAACGATCCGCGCAGGTTTCTCGGGCGAGCGGCCCATCGAACTGATCAAACCGGGCGCGGCCGGTAAGGGGCCGAAGGTGACCTATCCGAAACCGAAGGCCAAGGTCAAGGAGAGCTTCGAGTGCTTCATCGCCGCGATCCGCGGCAAGGCGCCCTCGCCGACGCCGGGCGAACTCGGCCGCGACGCCATCGCGTTGTGTGACGCCATCGCCCGATCCGGCGCCTCGGGCCGTTTCGTGAACGTTCCGCAGTTCTGAGCGACGTAGAGGAGACGACATCATGGAGATTGGAGTGAGTTCGTACAGCTTCAGCCGGCTGGTGCGCGAAGGCGTCCTGAGCCAGCTCGACGTTATCGCCAAGGCGAAGGAGATGGACTTCGACGTTATCGAGTTCTCGACGTTTGCCCTGCCCGAGGGCGAAACGCCGCTCTCCTTCGCGCCTCGCGTCAAGGCCGAGTGCGATCGCGTTGGCATCGCCGTGGCCAACTATACCATCGGCGCGGACTTCATCAACGGTTCCGACGGCAACATCGAGGCCGAGATCGAGCGGCTCAAGGATGAAGTGCGCGTGGCGCAGATCCTCGGCGCCCCCGGCATGCGGCACGACGCCACGCGCGGCTTCGCGCCGGACCACATTGGCGCCAAGAGCTTCGACGCCGCGTTACCGCGCCTCGTCGAGGGCTGCCGCGCCGTGACCGAGTTCGCCGCCGAACTGGGCATCAAGACGATGGTCGAGAACCACGGCTTCTTCTGTCAGGACAGCGAACGCGTCGAGAAGCTGGCATGCGGCGTGGCCCATCCCAACTTCGGCGTGCTCATCGACATGGGCAACTTCTGTTGTGCCGACGAAGACCCGGCCCAAGCCGTCGGCCGGCTGATGCCCTATGCCTTTCACGTCCACGCCAAGGATTTCCACCTGAAACCAGGCGTCGGGCCGTTTCCGGGCGATGGCTGGTTCCGCTCGAGGGCCGGAAACTACCTGCGCGGCGCTATCATCGGCCACGGCGACGTGCCGATCACGCAATGCCTTCGCGTGATGAAGAGCGCCGGATTCGACGGCGTGCTCTCGATCGAGTTTGAAGGCATCGAGGAGCCGCTGAGAGGCATCGCATGGGGCCTGGCCAACCTGCGGCGCTTCGTCGCGGAAGCGTACGCGTGACGCGTCGTAGTCCTTAACGAGGCCGTGGAGTGACGGGCATGGTCAGGGTGGGCATCATCGGTTGCGGGCGTATAGCCGACCTGCACCATCTCGGTTACGCGGAGGAGCCGCGAGCCGAAGTAGTGGCGGTCTGCGACGTGGATGCCGACGCCGTCGCCCGGCGTCGCGACGAGTGGCGCGTGGCCAAAGGCTACCAGGATTATCGCGAACTCCTGGCCGATCCTGAGATCGACGCCGTCGAGATCCTGACGCCGCAAACCATCCACGAGCCCATGGCGATTGCGGCGATCGAGGCCGGCAAGCACGTGGCCGTGCAGAAGCCGATGACCATAGGCCTGGAGAGCGCCAATCGCATGATTGCGGCCGCCCGCCGCGCGTCATCCGTGTTCAAGGTAACCGACAACTACGTGTTCTATCCGCCAATCCGCCTCGCCAAGACGATGATCGACGCCGGCGATATCGGCGAGCCGATCATGATGCGCATGAAGTTCATCGGCGGGCTGTGGCACGGCGGCTGGCACGTGCCCGAGGACACATGGGCCTGGCGGCAGCGCGAGGCGGCCCAGGGCCGAGGTGTTCAGACGTTCGATCACGGCCACCACATGTGGGCCACGGCGCAGTTCCTTCTCGGGCCGGTGGATTGCGTGTCGAGCTGGATCGATTTCACGGGCGATTTCGTCGATTGTCCTGCGGTGATCATGTGGAAGTACAAGGACCTCAAGCGCTATGGCGTCTGCGACTACACGCAGGCGGTCGAGTTGCCCATCCCCTCGAAATACTACTCGTGCGATGAATGGTTCGAGATCACCGGCAGCCGAGGAATCATCCTGATCCGGCGGTGCACCGGCAACCTCCTAGACGGACCCCCCGTAAGTGTCTTCGACGGCGAGCGATGGAAACACCACGACGTCGAGTCGGATTGGGCTTCCGGATTCCGATATGCGCTCCGCAACTTCATCGCGGCTATTCACGGCGATGATCAACCGCTTCTCACCGGCGCACAGGCCAGGGACGTCCTCCGATTCGGATTTGCCTTGCGCAAATCAGCCGATCGGAGGCGGGAGGTCTACCTGGACGAGCTCGATCGCTCCTTACCGGGCCTCTATGCATGGAAACGGCGGCGTCAAGCGCAGCGCGCAATGCGAGCGCACCTCACGCATTCTGCCGAGTCCGAACATCACTCCTGAGGCGGGGCGCTTGCCGGCTTCGTCTTGTCCGATTCGGTATCCGCCGCCGTGGCGTTGAACTCCTGCTGTGCCTTCATGATGGCCGCCGCCGGATCTTCGTCATCCCGTGGTGACCACGTGGACGGATCCGAGAGCGGCACCGACTCGGGCGGATGGTGTTGCGCGGGCGCGCCGGCTTGCGGAATCTGCTGCGGGCCCGGCTCGGCGCCGGACTCCTGGAGTGCCTTCATGATGGCCACCGCCGGATCCTCGTCATCCCGTGGTGTCCACGCAGACGGATCCGAGAGCGGCACCGACTCGGGCGGATGGTGTTGCGCGGGCGCGCCGG
>DAIPKA010000030.1:17717-80487 GCA_036769985.1 Candidatus Hydrogenedentota bacterium
CGCGGGCGCGCCGGCTTGCGGAATCTGCTGCGGGCCCGGCTCGGCGCCGGACTCCTGGAGTGCCTTCATGATGGCCGCCGCCGGATCCTCGTCATTCCGTGGCGACCACGTAGACGGATCCGAGAGCGGCACCGACTCGGGGGGATGGTGTTGCACGGGTGCGCCGGTCTCCGGCGCGGACTCCTCGCCTGTTTCCGTAGCGACCTGTGCCGGGGGTTCCTCCGCAACCTGCGTTCCCTGATCGGATTGCCCAAGCACCTCCTTGGCAATGTCCGAGAACGCGCTCATGGTATACTCGCGGCGCTTGAAAATGCGTTCATTGAACTCGGGACGCATAGGAATCTGATCCGGCTCCGCTGGCTTGAGCGGAAAGGCCTGGACGGCCTGCTTTTCATAGCGTCCGAGAATGGCGGCGATCTCGGTCGATCCCTTGGCCTGGGCCATGTCGAAAGCGGTTCGCCCCTGGCTGTCGGCGACGGTTGGATCGGCGCCGCGCGAGATCAGCAACTCGACCATGGGCTTGTTGTCGGCCACGACTGCGCTCTGCAACGCCGTGCGGTTGTGTTTCCGGCCGTCTACCTGCAACGGATAGAGATCGAGGAGCATTCTCAGCCGGTCGATGTCGCCGTCCGTGGCAGCCGCCACGATGTCCTGCGCCGCCAGGGCGCGGAGGACTACCGCCATCTCTGCGTAGGCCTCCTTGCGCCAACGCTGGGCGCGCGGCGAGCCGCCCGAATCGTCGGCCATCATCTGATCGAGGCTCTCCTCGGCGTAGTCCAACGGCGTCCGGCCTTCGCTGGTCCGGACATGGACATTCGCGCCGTTCTCGATCAGCAGGCTGGCCATCCTCGATCGGCCGTTGGACGCCGCCATGTGCAGCGGGGTCAGGCCTTGATCGCTGGTGACGTTGACGTCGACGCCCCGGCGCAGAAGAAACTGCACGGTGCCCCAATGACCCTGCCGAGCGGCCTCGTGGATAGCGCTGAAACCCTTCATGTTGCGCGCGTCGATATCGGCGCCCTGCTCGATCAGGTATTCGACCATGCGAAGATCGCCGCGCGGCGCGGCCAAGAACAGGGGCGTGTTGTTATCGTTGCCGCGACCGTTCACATCCGCGCCGTGCTCCACTAGAAGGCATACCGTGGCTAGGCAACCGTACTCAGCGGCGGCGTGGATCGGTTCCCGGCCCCGGTTATCGCGCACAGAGACCTGCGCCCCGTGCTCGATGAGTAGTTCGGCCGACTTCTCGTGGGGCGCCTCCGCCGCCGGAAACAGGGGCGTATCGCCCGCCAAAGTCTTCGCATTGACGTCGGCCCCCTTCTCGATCAGGGCCATGGCTGTCGAGTAATGATTGTGGGCCAGGGCGAGGAACAGCGGCGTTTGGCCCCGGATATTGGCGCAGTTGACATCGGCGCCTTTCTCCAGGAGGTACTGGATGACTTCCAGTTGGCCTTGGGCCGCGGCTCCGTGAAGCGCCGTCGTCCATTCCTTTGAGGGGGAATCGAGTTCTGCGCCGTTATCGAGAAGGAACCTGACGGTGGCCATGGTGCCAAGCTGGGCCGCCAGGTTAAGCGGCGTAACGCCTCGCCAGTCCCGATCCATCACACTGGCTCCGTGATCGAGCAGCAGGCGAATAACAGGCAGGCTGCCCACGCGGACGGCGTCGTGTAAGGGCGTGCGTCCGCCAATCGCCTTGGCAGCAACCGCCGCGCCACGATCCAGCAACAGCGTAACCATCGGTTCCAGGCTGGCCGCAGCCGCCACGTGCAGCGCGGTGCGCCGTTCCCCGTCCTCGGCATTGATGTCGGCGCCGAGCTTCAGCAAGGTCTCGACCACCTCGTTGCGGCAGTTGACAACCGCTTCAAACAGGGGGGTGCGGCCTCGGTCGTTACGCACATCCACGTCGGCGCCCCGTTCCACCAGAAACGCGATCATTGCGTTCGGATCGCCTCGGGCGGCTTCGTAGTGGAGGACGCGATCGCCCTGGTGCATCGGTGCGTTGGGATCCGTTCCAATATCGAGGAGATACTGGGCCATGTCCCGGTGATTCAGGTAGACGGCGTAGTACAGAGCCGTCTTGCCCTCGTTATCCGCTGAGAGTTCAGCGCCGTGGGTCAGCAGGAACTGGAGAACCTCGATCTGGTTGCACTGCGCCGCAAGCATCGCGGAGGTTCGGCCGCTTGAAGATTCCTTGTTGACTGACTTCGGATCGGCCTCTACGAACGCGCTGACGCTCTCGATATCCCCTACGCCCACGGCATCGTTTATCGAGTAGAACGCGCCGCGTTCGCGAAGGAAGTTTACCATCTCCCGCTGACCGGCCTGAGCCGCCAAGATGATGGGGCGCCGCGCGTTCGCTTCGCCCATGGGAAGGTCGATACTGGCGCCCCGTGCCAACAACTGCTCGGCCATGTAGATGTTACCGGCCTTCGCAACGCGATGGAGCGCCGCGTAGCCACTGGCGTCCCGGGCGTTGATATCGACTCCTTGACGCAGGTACTCGTCGACTTCGTACACACTATTTGCCTCGGCCGCTGCGGCCAACGACGGATAGGCAAGCGTCTCGTAGAGGGAAAAGGCTTCGGCCGCCTGTTCCAGCGTGGCTGAAGGGGTGGCAGGAAGTGTCCCAGTCCTGTTGGACTCGCCGCAGCCCAAGATGGTCGCTATCCAAAGGAGGGACGCTCCCACCATGACCCATCTTAAGTGATTCTTCCACAAGGATTTACGAGTTCCCGGCAACATGGTTATCCTTTCCTCCCGCTCGCGATGCCGCGTGAGTCGGAACCAGGAAGAACACAGACAGCCGATCTCACGCTTCAGCCCAGTCGTCGGCGGTTCAGCCTCAATAGAGTAACGTTCTGTGTCCCGAGTCCGCTGACATGCCGCGAGGAAGCCGCAAGCCTCTTGCGGCTGGGTGCATGATGCCAAAAGCCCTTGAGTGCAAACAACCTGGGGCGACGTGGCGCAACGCCGACATCGTCTTTTGCAGCATTGCCTATCCAGCATATGATAGCTTGTCCCCTCAAGAGCGCGAGTATTTGCGCTATCGAACAAGAGGTTTCCGTTTTACCTCGCCGCGCATGTACTTGAAGATCGTAACCGTGATCAATGAGATGCTCAAGGAGCAATCCGTGAAGGAAGACTGGGCCTACATCCCGGTTTCGGAAAACTTCCATGAGGGTCTAGAGTGCTTCGGCGACATGTGCCACATGTATCGGGCGGGGATCGAGCGCAAGGCGGAAATCATTTTCCAGTGTCTCAAGGAGCGACTCACGGTGGTCTTTGACGGAGCAGAGCCCTTGTGAGGGAGGTAAACTGCGGGCGTCTACGCCCGGGGACAACTACGGTGTGAATGCGACGGCAGGGGGAAAAGCACGCGCCCGCCATGAAGCCTCGGCAAGGGGGCCGGTGAAGGGCGTGTTCCGGCAGGGGCCGTCTGGGAGGAAATAGCGTCTGGTTGCAAGAACCCTCTCGATAACCCAAACGAGAACCGAGCTACGCCCGCGGTCCGAAAGAACCCATGGCGGACCGCAAGGGGATCCTGTTGCCTGGAGGCCGGCGGTCAGGTCGTGGGACGCCGCCTCCGACGAGTTCTACGCAAGCTACCCATTCTCGGCGGCGTCCCAGGACACGACCGCCTTAGTGCTCTGGTTACAGCACGTTACGAGGACCTCGCTAAGGCTTCCCGGAATGACACGGGCAGACCGCCGGCTCTGCCCATGGATTTCTACCTATCATGGATGCCCCCTCTGTGTCCCGGGGACTTCATTCGACAGAATAGCAGGGTCATGATGACACCACCAGGGCTTCGCTTGCCGGACCCATGCGCCTCGGTTCTCCGCGCGCGATTTGCCGCGAGCGCCGCGCGTATGTTACGTAAGGGGCGAGGCGTAACGTTAAGAGGGAGGCGCTGAGCATGCGGAGAATGACCGCGTCCGTCGTGACGGCTGTGGTGCTGGCCTCTTCGGCGCCGAACGGCGCGGCGGGCGAGGCCGCGTTCGATGTCTCGGCCAAGTTGAACATCATGGTTCCGATGCGCGACGGCGTGCGTCTCGCGACGGATGTCTACTTGCCGGCGCGAGGCGCGGCGCCGGTGGAGCAGCGTTGGCCGACCATCCTCGCACGAACGCCGTACAACAAGGACGGGAGCGCGAATACGGCGCGCTACTTTGCCGCACGCGGCTATGTCTTCATCGCGCAGGACACGCGCGGGCGGTATCAGTCAGAAGGCCTCTGGCACATGCTGACCGATGACGGCCCGGACGGTTGCGATACGGCGGACTGGATCGCCGATCAGCCATGGTCCGACGGACAGATTGGCATGTTCGGCACTTCCTACGTGGGCGGCACGCAGCACGCCATGGCCTTAGCGAAGACGCCGCAACTCAAGACGGCGATACCCGTGGACGCCATGTCCAACTTGGGATACGCCAGTATGCGAAACGGAGGCGCCTTCGAGCTACGGTTCTGGAACTGGATCTACCTGAACGCAGGGCGAGGCAGCCGCCAGTCGCGCGAGCCCGAGACGCAGGCGCTACTCAAGGAAATGGCCGACAATCGGTTGACGTATCTCAACCACCTCCCGCTGCGCAAGGGGATGACCCCGCTGAGGATGGCGGAAGAGTACGAGGATTGGCTCGTCAGCGCCATGCAGCACGGCGGCAATGACGACTTCTGGCGACAGAACAACATCCGTGACTACCCGGAGGAATACAAGGATATCCCGGTGTACTTGGTTGGAGGTTGGTATGATTCCTGGGCCGGCAACACGACCGCGAACTTCATGGCGCTCCGCCGGCACATCAAAGGGCCGTGCTACTTGATCATGGGCCCCTGGATTCACGGCGAGCAGCACCGATCGTCGCACGGGCAAGTCAGCTTCGGCCCTGACGCCGCGATTTCCGACCCCCTCGGGTGGCGTCTGGAATGGTATGACCATTGGCTGAAAGGTCTGGACACCAAGGTCGCGCGGAAAGAGCCGCCGTTCAGCGCACCCGTGCGCCTATTCGTCATGGGCACCGGTAGTGGCCAGAAGAACAGCGACGGACTGCTGGACCACGGGGGATACTGGCGCGACGAAGAGGAGTGGCCGCCGCAACGGGCTGTGCGCACCGCGTACTATCTTCAACCGGACGGCGGCCTGTCGACGGATCCACCTCCCACCGAGGGCGGTGCAACGTGCTTTGTGTTCGACCCGCACAACCCGGTGCCGTCGATCGGCGGCCAGACTTCCTCCGGCAACGACATCTTGCTCCAAGGGGCGTGGGACCAGCGCGGCGGCCATCATGTCTGGAACTGGCCGAAGCCCGTGCCCCTGTCCGCACGGAACGATGTGCTCGTGTTCCAGACGGGCCCTCTTGCGGAGGACGTCGAGGTGACCGGCGAGATGGAGGTCGAACTCTGGATCTCCTCGTCGGCGGTGGACACGGACTTCACGGCCAAGCTCATCGACGTATATCCCGCGAGTTCGGATTACCCTGACGGTTTTGACCTCATCATCGGCGATGGGATTGCGCGAACGCGTTTCCGCGAGTCGCTTACGGAAGAGAAACTCATGGAACCGGGCGTGATATACCCGCTGCGGATCGCCCTGTACCCCACATCCAATGTGTTCAAGAGAGGGCATCGAATCCGCGTGGATGTGTCGAGCAGTAACTTCCCCCGTTTCGATCTGAATCCGAACACCGGCGAGCCACTCAACCAGAACCGCCGGGTCCAATCCGCAGTCAATACGGTGCGTCACGATGCGGCGCATCCGTCGCGTGTCCTGCTGCCGCTTGTCCCTCGATAACGTGAGGATCCTGCGCGCAATCCCCGGGCGATCGGGGTCGTCGTTCCCCTCGTCACAGTGAGTCTCTTCTCTGCGGGCCGTGCGGCTATAGGCCGAGCGTGAACATCCGATCGAGATCGTAGTTGCTGTAGGCCTGGAACCCGATCAGCGTTTCGGTTTTCAGGATGCCCTCAATACGGAGCATGCCGTTCGTAACGATGTCGGCGAGATCCTCATTGCGCGGCACGCGCACGATGACCGCGATATCCCAGGCACCCGCCACCGAATACACTTCGGACACCCCCGATAGTTTGAGCAGCGCCTGCGCCGTTTCATCGATCGCGCCGCGCTTCACGTTTGCCAAGACAATCGCCGTGACCATGATCTGCCTCCTCCGAGCTTACCGAGATCTCCTTTGTGGAAGGTATCAGTCTAGCGATTGCGGCCGGTTTCCACAAACGGCTGCACCGGCTCACCATGCTGACGCGCGACGCCTCCTCCTCTATTGCGCCACGGCGATCTCGCGGATCCGGACTTGTTTCAGATCCACGGTGGCTCCAGCGGGGAACTGGAAACGCAACGCCGTGATGGGTTGACCGCCGGTGGCAATCGTGACACGGTGGGTCGGGGATTTCACGCCGGGGTAGCCGGCCACGAACTCCGTTTCCTGCCAGGCCTTGTGCTCACCACCTGTCGCCCATGCGGCTCGCCCGACGGCAAAGCGGTCGCACGTCGCCTCGAACTCGATCATGACGGGATGATTGCCGGTCGCGACGTTCAAGCCAGTGAACTCACCCGACACCGCACTGTTGCCCATACGCTCCTGCGGAAGGGTCCAAAGCACCTTCTCGGTCACGGGACCTCCGGCGTCCAACGCGTCCACCACCTGCTTCAGCGGAGCAAAGGCACTTGCGTAGTAGCGTTCGAGGGCCTTGGTGAATCTGGCGCGGGTGGCCGCGATGTCGGCCAGCGCCGACTTCTCACCCTCCGCGTCGCGGGACTGCCTCGCCTGCGCGGCCGCCAGCACGCACCCCTGCAAATCGTCCCACATGGACTGCGGCAAGGGCTCGTCAAGCGTGGCCTCGACTTCCTCCCGGCTTGCGCACTCAAGTAGCCCCTTCGCCTTCGCATCGGCAACGATGTTTCGCAGCGTGTCCACCTTCACCGTGGCAAACGCGGTGCCGACGGTCCCTTCCGGAGGCCTCCCGACGTCCAGCCGCTCCTCATACATCGAGTAATAGAGGCGCACTTCGTCGCCGAGGAGTATCGCCGTGCTGGCGCCCACCCCCGTGTGTCCTTTCTGCCCATATTCCGTCCAGGTCACGACCGGATCGCTGTCGTGGAACGGCTCGGCAGTGTTTGGATCGTCCCATTTGACCCAATGGATGCCGTCGAGGGAAAAGGCATAGCCGATGCGTTTGACGCCGCAGATGATTTCGTTATTCGTGGGTTGGCCTGTGTAGAAGAGGTGATAACTCGCGCCGGGCTTGCCCGCATACACGTGCGTGTCGGACTGCTCGTCATCAATCTTCACGATGCCCGCCGCGTAGATCCAGCCGCCATCCCAGGTGCCCGGTGCGCCCTGGGTCAGAATCGGGTTCAGGCGGCACTTGCGCCAGTGGATGCCGTCGAGGCTCTCGGCGTAGCCGAATTCATTCCGGTAACCCCGCTGGCCGTAGTTGATGCCGACGTGCCACAGCTTGAAGCGATCCCCGTCCCGGATCATCGCGTGATCGCCTACGACCATCTCATCCCAGTCGCCAAGCGGACCCATGTAGAAGACCGGATTCGCCGGTTCGGGGGTCCAGTGGACGCCATCCGGCGAGCGCTTGAGGCCCATGCCATCGAAGGCCCCGTTGCGCCGGTTGCAGGTCGACCAGAAGGTGATCCAGTACTGGCCGTCGAACTTCAGCACATCCGGATCGCCGCACTGGTTGCCGGTGGGCCAATCGCCCGTGTTGCCTTGGTTGACGACGGATTCCCTCCCCGCCGGCCAGGTCCACGTTATCCCGTCCTCCGACTCGTTATACCGGCCCAGCAGCGAATCCCACATCCGGAACCGGTCATCCTTGATCACAGCGGGCGAGTAGTTCGTCAGGTTCACCGGATTTCCCGCATACGGCGTGACCGGCGACGACGTGACGCCGTGGAGCCCCTTAACCGAAACATCCCAAAACGCGCCCGTCGCCGCGTTCGTGAAGAAACCCACACGTCCGACCGGTTGGATCGTGAAATCCGCCTCCTGTGCCAGCACCACAAACGCGCCGTCGATGTAGCAGTAGATCGTCGCGTGGTCGACCACCACGGTCATTTCGTACGTCTTGCCAAGCTCCACCGGAAACGGTGCGACCGCCAGATTCCCGAGGTGGTCGCTCTTCATGGGCTCGAAGGCCAGCCCGCGCGATTTCTCGATGCGCACCTCGCGGCTGCCCGCCCAAAGGCCGACAGTGATGAACGTATCCGTCGCTTCATCGCCGCGCACGATCAGGCGTGCGCCCGGCGACGCAGCCGTGGCCCCGACCGTATCCACCCGCACCTTCGCCTTGATGACGCAGTCCATCCAGCGCGGGCCCGCGATGAAGGTTCGCGCATACGGCGCGGACGCATCCGTCTGCATCAGCGCGCCATCCTCCACCCGCCAATCGCCTTGTTTGGGTTCGAGGTCCTCGAATGCCTGCGCCGGCAACAAGGTTTCGTTCGCCCGCTCGACAGCAGCCACCTCGGCCGGATCCATACGCGCAACCTGCGCCACAGCAAACAACGGACACAAGGCTGCGATCCCAATCAGAGCGAGCAGGCTGCTAGATACATACTGGGAAAGGCGCCTGTGAATCTTCACGATAGTGGTCGATTGGAGGTGCTTTGCCAACATAGGACTTGTCTCTTCTCCCATCTTCGCCCCTCCAACATCAAATCAGAAATCCCTGTCAGCCTTCTGATGTCTTCCGGCACACGGACACCGGGATTCGCCCGTTCCCAAAAGGTGTCCAGCAACCTGCCCCCATAATCGAAGTGCAGGCCGCCCACTTCTCTGATCCGGAACGCCAGGAATCGCTAGATGCCGTTGTTTGGCGGCCGTCTACTGCGGTTCATCACCGTCAGCCCAATTCCCTCCGGGCGCGGATGAGGTACGAATAAGGACACTCTTGAACTGCTCGACGTCGGCGAAGGAAGAATCTCGCAGAACGAGCAACAATCGTCAGAGCTGGGGCTGCCACCAGAGCCCAAGGCGTAGTGATGGCAGCAGCGAGCCCTCCCGGTAGCTCTGATGCTACGGCAGCCTCTACTGTTTCGAGAGCAAAATCAATCCTCGACTCGCGCAAGCATGTTTCTACCGTGGAAAGTGAGGGTAACAACTCATCAGCGAGGAGACTGCGTGCCTTTTCCTGGATGCTCTCAAATTCAGCTCCGTCAGCGGAGAGACGCACGAGCTGAGCGGCGCGGTCCTGGAGTACATCTCGCAACCGTTGAAGCTCATCGTGCCGATTATGCCGGAACGATATGATCTTTGCGACCGGCGTGTCATCAGAAATGCGTAGCCAGTGGTGAGCCATATGCGTGAGAACAACGTCCACGACGCTACTCGCCATCTCGTCAAGCCGCTCGCGGTCCAGCCACCTATCTTGTTGGGACGCCGTCGGCCACAAGACTGCCTCAGCCGCCTTGAATATGTGGGGCTCGTCCGTCACGATACGGAATCCCCCCTGCTCCGCCAGAGCGGTTGCCAGGGCAAGCATATAAGCAGCTCCTATGTCCTCTGGAAGCCTGCAAAAATCTGAGTGTGCGCTCGAACGTCCAAACATCCGGTCGATGGCGTGCTGAAGATTCGACTCAATCTTTGATCGGTGAATATACGTTTGACGAACGAGCCAACTGTCGTCACCAACAACCGTCTTGGCGTATGGCGATGCGAGGAGATCTTCAATTCTCTCTACGATAGAGAGTGCTGGCGGGCTCTGCGGCGACACGCGCTCGGGAACAAGAATACCTTCTCCCAGGAGTTCTAGCGACACAGGTTCGGAATAGGGTATAGGGATGTCCGGCGTGATAGTCCGAATCCGGTCCCAGAGTAAGGCCGCCGAGAGTAGCCACGAGGAATCCGAAACCTCAATTCGGGGGTAGTATAGCGCGTCCATGGTTCGATTCCTTCCGTCCGGCCCATTTTCGCCGTTATTGGCGAAAACCACATAAAGCAAGCCATTGCAGAGACTTCAAACGCCTTTCCACGTCCTGCAACTCAATTCCGTGCTGCGCGGAATTAGTCGGCGCTGCAAGATGTGACATAGGGGCACTGAATTCCCCGGTGCGGTTCCAGGACGTTCGTCATTCAATTTCAGGCGAGTGGTTGGCGCGAGGCAGCCGAGTGCTTCGCCCCGCAACTTCGCCGGATGGCGAAACCCCCAGTCTCCTGGGCCATAGCACAACGCACACGTCAATTTGCCCACGAATGCCGCAATTCTACGAAAGCCCGTTTCGCAAATCAAGCGTCCGACTTGTCTGATTCATTACGGGAACACTTGGAGACCGGCGCAGCGTGATGCTATCCCTTTTGGTGCCGGCTGCGGTGTTTTCTCTGGCGAGGTCTGCACTTCGTGCCCTTCGTGCTCTTCGTGGTGGCGGCCCGTCGTGTGTTTCCTCGCCCCAACCGGAGCGGTAATAGGAGAACTGGACCAGAAAGAGAGCGCGTGGCGACGGGAAGTTGAAAAGGCAGAGGAAGACAGCAGCAGCGCTGGCATGATAGAATAAATGCGCCCGATGTACTCATGAACCCTTTCGAGGGACGGTGCATGATGCTACTGATCCATGGTGGATTTCGCGTGATCCTTGATCCGCGGAAATCCGGTTGCGTTTCCTTACTGGATGTGGGAAGCTCGGTGTCATGATGCCCGAAGCGTTTGCGTGCCCGTATCTGAACGCCCGCGTTGAACTGACAGGTGAGCGTGAGGATCACGTCCGCGTGCGGCATCCCGATCTGCTTCCCGAACATCGCGGGTGCATAGCGGAGACTCTGAAGGAACCAGAGAGAGTCCGCCCAAGCGCTCGCGTCAACAATGCCCTCATGTTCACGCGATGGTTTCCCAATGTGCGCGGCGGCAGATTCGTGGTTGTCGTAGTGGTTTCGGACGCGGGTGCACAACCAAGGCATTGGATTGTCACGGCCTACATGACAAGACGGTTGGCCGAGAAGGATGTATGATGGAGAAGAAACTGACGTTTTCCTACGATCGAGAAGCCGATATCCTCTACATCGACAAGTGTGAGGCGTATGCGCAGCAGGAATGCGAGGAACTCCCCGACGACATGGTGATCCGCATGAACCCTGACACCGGTGAGATCGAGAATATCGAGGTGCTATTCTTCTCAACGCGGCTTCTCCGGAAAGACTCGTTCGAAGTGGCTATCGATGCGCACTTGCGGCCGGCAGTATGAGGGGCGGGATACCATCGGAGCCGGCGAGTTCATTCGGCCGTGGTTCAGATGACAACATCGGAAGCCATTCTCGAACGCCTGAAGTCGCTGCCTGATGCCGTGCAGAAGGAAGTCCTCGACTTTGTCGAGTTTCTCGAGTCGCGGCAAGCCGGGCGCGACGTATCGGACGCGGAATGGAGTAGATTCTCGCTGGCGTCGGCCATGCGGGGAATGGAAGATGAAGACTCGCCCTATACACGTGATGACCTGAAAGAGTCATTTCATGACTGAGGAAGGGCAAGTGTCAGGCAAGCTGCGCCCGGCGGTGGTCATTCGGGCGCTGAGCCTGATTTGCCTTTGTCTATTTCTGTCTACGGTGTTTCCGCCTTCTTGATCGCGTCAACAATCGCATCAGCAATCGCTTTCATGCCTCTATCGCCGGGATGCGCTCCCAGGCCGGTGTGCGCGATCTCACGTTCGGAGCGGGCGTAGTTGGCCTCATCCGCGGCGAGGTCGCCGATATCGACGAAGATCCCGCCGACATCCTCGGCCGCTTGTTGGAGAATCGGGTCTTTGGTCGGGGATGGCCAGAAACTGCTTCGCACGATGATCGTCGGATTCCCGTCCTTCTGGAACGCCTTCAGTAACGCGTCCACGCTGGCGTGGAACTGGGCCTTGGCGTCCTCGGTCGTTGGCTGGGGCACGTTCTCGCCGATGGCCAGAATGAGCCAATCCGGTTTGAAGTCGATGGCCTCCCGCAACTTCTCCTCGATGGGAAACGTAGGGTATTGCCGCTCGAAGTCGGCGATGTTCAGTACCATGGATTCGGGCGCCGGGACGCCGCTTGCGGCCGGTTCCGACAGCGCTTGGACCACGAGATGGACATAGTCCTTCTCGAGGGCGCTGGCGGCCATGCCCCAGTTTCCCATCCAGCCGATGGACTCTGCCGGCGCGTGCAGCGTGATGCTGTTGCCCAGGAAGAGGATCTTGTCCTTCTTCATGACCTTGGCTTGAGCGGCGTGCGGACCCCACAACTCATCCGGGACGCCGGCGTCAGGCCCTGTGGTCAGAAAGTACGTCGCCTCGGCCGTCGGATCGGGGAACTCGGTCAACAGCAGGCTGAGATCGGGCGGAGACCCAGGGTCCGAGTTCGGCGCCCATGCGCGAATCGGGCATGCGAGGCCGTCCGGGCGAACCGTACTGTCGGCAACGGGTTCGGCAAGCGACGCGGGATCGAGCCTCAGTTGCTTCAGATCCATCTGTTCAAGACCTGGATTTCGGACGCGGCTCAGGCTGAAGACCATTGGCCCTCGCACGACGGCCACCTTGCCGGCCTGCAGTTTGCGGCCCTGAACCATCCGCCACGTCATGGGCATGTCCAGTTCGACGCTGTCGCCGGCGTTCCAGCGGCGCTGGATCGTGCAGTATGTGCCGGGGACGATGGATTCGGCCAGAGGAGCGCCGTTGACGGAGACGGTGGCCGACGCGCACCAACGCGGAATGCGCAGTCTCAAAGGCAGCTCGGCCGGGCGCGATGGGTCCACCCGGAGGACGACTTTGCCCGAGTTCGGATAGTCGGTTTCTTGCCTCACCTGCACGTCCAGGTCATCGGCAAGCGTTATCTTCGCGCTCGACGGCGTGTAGAGATTCACCATCACGCCGCCGTCGGCGGAAACATAGTAGACCATTTCCGGGAGTTCCGCGACGATTCGCCGCCAGTTGTTCGGGCAACAGTAGGTGTCCAGATCGAAGTACTTGCGCGGGCCTTCGATCGCCGTGTAGTAGCGTAGCCGACGTCCGTCGGGCGATTGGGCGGCGAAGAGCGTGTTGTAGATGGCGCGCTCCATGATGTCGGCGTAGAGCGTTTCGCCCTCCAACTGCAAGAGATGATGCGTCAAGCGGATCAGATAGGCCGTGGCGCACGTCTCGCCTACGTCGCCCTGCGTTTCTTGATTGTTGCGGAATCGCTCCGTCAGGCCGCATGTGCCCGTGATCATCAAGCCGTCGTCGTTGAGCAGAAAGTCGATGACGCGATGGCTTTGGCCAAGGAGCTGCGGATCCGGCTCCTCGCGATACAAGTCCAACTGCGCGAGGCACCGGTTCATGAACGTGTAGGCATGGCCGTCGCCGCTGCTGTACTGGCCGTCATTCACCAGGTCGATCGGGGAATTCCAGCGGCGGAGCCCGTCGCGCTCGAGGATGTAATCGCGATATTGGGCGTCGCCGGTGACCGCGCTCAACAGAATGAAGGCCCGTTCGACGTCGATGGTGCATACCAGCTTCGGATCGCGCGACGCAACGGCGGTCTTGTAGTTGGTCACGACGTAGTCGGCCAGTCTTTGGGCGGCTTGAAGCGACGCCGGGTCGTGGAAACGCCGATAGTCGTTGATGAGGGCATGGATGATGTAGGCAATCTCGTGCTCGTCAAAGACATCGCGAAGGCGAGACCCGGTCGGAAACGCGCCGATGTAGCCGTCTTCCAACTGCGTGCTGAGGAGGTCTGCGAGCAGATGATTCTTCAGTTCAACGACCTTGGGATCCCGCGCGTAGTAGGCGAAGTTCGCCGTGGCGTCGATCAGCTTGCCGAGCCCGATGTAGCCAAACAACGGCATCTGCTTTTCGTGAAACGGTTTGACAAAGTCGTTGTCGACATTAAGGGCCAAGAGATTCTTCTGGATAGTGAGATCGATGCGGCGGCCGATTTCGCCGCCCAGACTGACCTGCCCGGGGTCTATTGACGCATACGGCCCTGCGTTCTTGGGCAAATCGGCGGCGAACGTCGTGGATGCCGCAGCGGCCGCCAGCATGAGAACATGGAGCATGGGGTGCTCTCCTTGACTTCAATCAGGTCCTTGTTCGATACGCGAAGCGCGGCGAAACCCTCAGTTGTTCGGCTCCAGGCGCACATCGCTGACAAACGGGCCTACGCTTATCCCGCCTTCCTCGAGGCTTGTGACGACTTTGCCGTTAATCTCCAGGTTGCTGATGGTTACGCCTTTGATGTCGTGCGCCTCGTCGAGACCACTTAGCGAAGAAGGCGGAAGATGCTGGCCTGTAATCGAGCAGTCGCGCATGACGATGTCTCGCATCGTGCCGCGTTCCTGATCGCTCGACCATGGGCCACGCAGGATCACCAAGACGAGAGCGCGCGGGCAGTGACCGGTACTTCCCGTATAGGTTGCGTCGCGGCCGTTTTGTATCTGCGGCGCATAGTTGACGTCATCGACTTCGAAGCGGATCCCTTCAAACGTCACGTCGTGAATGGCCGCGCGATCTCCGTGTTGCACATCCATGGCAATTTCGGCGGTCCGCACGATATCGCAATCGCGGAACGTGACGTGCGATAGCTCAGGCGCCGAAGTCTCCGCACCGATCTCGAGCGCACGCCCCCAGTCGTTCCACACGACGCAACCCTCAAATACGATATTGGTGATCGACGCGTCGCGATAGTAACTCAGGCCCTTGACGACGAGGCTGTCGTCGAACGAGCGCACAAAACAGTCTTGCACGGTTGCATTCCGGCTGTTGCAGAGGTCGATGCCGTCGGCGTTGTACCGCCAGAGACCGATCAGTTTGATATTGGCAATCCGTATCTCCGAACAGTTGAACACGGACAGGCACCACAGAGGCGGATCGCGCAGAATCGGGCCATCGATCGCGACATTGGTGCAACGCACAAGATGAACACAACCGCCGAAGTTGTCGAGGTACCTGCTCTCGTCAGTGAGCCCGAAGTACCGTTCCAGTTCGCTGGAATCGATGATGCCCGGCCCCAGGATCTTGATATTCGTGGCGTCGGTGGCCTCGATGCAGCCATAAACCACGGCGCCGCCCGCAACATAGACCGTCTCATCGCTCTTCAACACCATTCGGCCCGGCCGATGGACGCCGGGGCCGAAGTAGCGCACACCGGGCGCGCTTGGATCGGGCATCGTCACCGCGGGCGGATTCGCGAACACGTGCAAGGCCTTGTGCCACCCGTTCACTTCCACGGTGAGTTGTTGCGGCGTGTCCACGTGAAAGCGAATGCGGTTGCCTTCGACCTGCGGCTGAATGCCCCGGGCCGTCGGCCGGATCGCCACGGACTCGATGGCACGCTGGCTGACAACCTCGACGTCGACCGGCGCGGTCATGTCCCAATACGCGAACGAAGCCAGCTCCGTCTGTTCGATGGGCCGTTGATACCCCGGCCATACTTGATTGAACGGCATCGCGGACACGCGGCACAAATACACGGGGACCGACTGCCCCGCGACCGTCACCGTGAAGTCCTCGGAGAGCTTCTCGCCGTCCGGCGCCGGATACATAAGACCGCTGCCGGCGCACGCTCCGGGATCGTTCTCCGGCGCCTGAGCGAACGCAATCGCCGGTATTCCGCACAAGAGGACCAACTCGACAACAAGAACCGAGGCTGAATACAACATGGGTAGGTTACTCACTCCCTTCATGGCTCATCCTTGCGATCAACTCCGTAGAAGATGAGTCGCGAATCGCGGCGGTTGGGGATGATGATCTCGAAACCCTCTTCACGAATCTGTTTGCCGGATACGACCCAGGTTCCCCCGGAATCGTAGTCTTCGAATTTCCACTGTTCTGCCGGGTCAATGGTCAAGAGCTCGAAGGTCATGGCGGGCACGTCGCTCTTGGCGCGGCGCAGGGCAAGAACCATTCCTTCTTGTTCCTCGGGAAGGTACAGGTGATAGGCCATCCATGCGGCCGGATTGCGTTGGTCGTGGGTCAAAGGGTAGTAGTCGCCGAAGAAGTATTTCTTGCAGCGCTGCGCCTGGAGTACATTCGCCTTGATCTGGAGCCATTCCGACTCATCTCTGGTAACGAGCCAGTTCTCCATGCCGGGGTTCAAGGCGGAGCGGGCATCATACGTGTCCAGGATCGTCCAACCTCGAGTCGCGCTTCCCTGAATCGGTAGCCAATGCTGGATACCGTAGCTGTGGTCCTGCGTCGACTCGGCGGTGGCTTCGGGAAAGCAGTTGTAATCGCTCCGCCAGAGCGGTTGCCCGCGCGATATCGATTCCAGGTCGATGCGCCGTCCGCCGCTGGCGCAATTGAGAATCGCCAGGTGCGGGAATTCCTTGAGAAGCGCGTCCCAGAAGGCGAAATGGCCCTCGATGAACCGCATCTCGTTCATGCCCCAACGGTCGGGCTCAGCGGCCGTCTCGAGATAAGGATTCGGCTCGATGTTGAAATCCTCTTCGTACCAGTCGATATCGTAGTCCCGGATCAGGCCGCCGACGACATCAATGGCCCATTTCAGCGATTCCGGTTTGCCGAGATCTAAGAGCAACGTTTGCCCATCTCGGATCTGGCCGTCGGCATTCCCCGTCAGGAAGTACTCGGGATGCTCGAGGGTGATCGGCCGGCCATGGATAGCGCGGCACGGCTCGACCCAGACCAGAAACTTCATGCCCGCGGCGTGTGCGGCGTCGCTGACCGGTTTGAGCGTTCCATTGTGCCAGTTCGGATTCGGGCGCCAGTCGCCGGCCATAGGCCCCCAGTCGCCCTCGAACACCGAATACGACGGGACAACTCCCGTTCCGTACCAACCGGCGTCGAACCAATAGACGTCCAGCGGGACCTCGTACTGCTTGACCTTCTCGATGAATTCGAGATGTTCCTTCGACGGCACACCGCCCCAGACGACTCCGGAGATCGGTGGCTCGACCCGTTCTCCATCGATACGCGGCGAGTAGTGTTCGAGGACCAGTTGGCGGAGCATGTTCTGGCCGTGGAGCATCTCGCCTTGCCAGTAGAGGGCCAGATTCAACGTCGATCGCACTGTCTCACCGGGGTGAAGGATCGAGTCGAAGTTCTCGACACCGGCCAGAATCGTCGACTTCCCTCCGCCCTGATGATCGAAATAGGCGCGCCACGCGCCGCTCCAACCGAGTCCCGTGATCAGGCCGTCGCCGCCGGTTTGATAATTGAAGAACGGCAACCAGATCGCGCTCGAACGTTTGTCCATTGGGATCAGGTAAGAGTGTGCCTGCGCCCACGCGGCGTTCGAGGGTGTGTCCATGGGAATCCGGCGGCGTTTGTCCCACATCGAGTTGTGCATGAACTCGCTCATGAACTGGAAGTCATCCTCGTGGCCGGGCGAGCCGACCGAACGGTGCAGGATCGGCATCGAGCCGTCGGCTGCATGCCAATAGGTGTCGATTCCCCAGAAATCATGAACCTTCGCCGAATCGGTTTGTCCATCGTTTCGGACGCGGACAACCCATTGGAACGCGGGGAAATCCTTGAGTTCGGTCAGTGTCATTTCGCAATAGAGCGAGGTCTGGGCATCTTTCCAACTCAAGATATGCGTGCGCGTCTTGTCGCTCTGCCAATCCCCCGACTCGACGTTCGCCGTTTCGATGGTGACCCATTCCCGACTACTTCGTGCGCCGCATTTGAACGAGAAGGGCACATCGGGCGCGTAACGCCCGGAGTTTGCGTCGCCCTGCTTGAGAAGGAACTGCTTCCACTGTGCGATGAACGCCATCTCGTCAGCCGTCGGCTGTGACGCATACGGCTCGACCGGCATCGCAGCGCCGGAGGCCAGTGCGGAAGACAGCATCACCGCAGGCAACGAGAAGAGCGAATGGAATCGGCACTTCATGATCTTCTCTCCCTGTTTCCTTCTCCGTGGAGCTAGCATTCGCCGCGGCGCGATACGGCACGGCGCAATGGGGGCCGAACTCGATGATGATACGGGTCGTCCGTTTCCATCTGGCAATGGTAGATCTCGATCAGGCGAAACAGCGCGGCCTCGGCTTCGGGGGTCTCCAAGCCTCCGCCTGCGAAGCGTTCCCTATCCAGTAGGGCTCGGAGCCGTAGGATTTCCCACCGCCAGTTCTGTCGAGCCCACGCGGGCAGACGGGCGTCTACCGCCTCTGCCAGCTGCCAGGCCCGTTGCGCCGCATCGGCATCGACGGGCTGTTTCTGGTAGGAACGCCCCGCCGCGGCCTCGAGAAGGTCGACGAGGGGCAACACGTCTTCGTTTGCGCCCGAGCCGAACTCATAGGCCACGTATTCCTCGAGCGTCTCCTGAGCGGATCGGTTGGGTTCCCAGTAGGCCTGGACGACCACGGCCTTGTTCATGTCTTCGTATATGCCTTCACTGTACGGAAACCCGCCCGTGACGATGTGTTTCACCTGGTTCCATAGACGCTGGAACCGGGAAGGTAGCGGATTGGCGCCAAGACCACCCCATGGCCAGTTGCCCCACATGCTAATCTCCGGGAAGTTGAGGAGCGACAGATTGCCGGGCACGCCGACGTCCAACGGATAGCGGGGAAAGTCTTCGTGGGAATCGGCGAGGATGTAGTCCAACCAGCCATTTCCCTGGGCCAAGGCGTCGGCCAGCCCCTGCCACTCGCCTTCGGGCGGGGTGTCGAACATCCACGTACTGAGAATGGTCTTTAGGTTTGGAAAGTGACTGCGGCCGAGGTCTGCGAGGTCGCGCGACAGCTTCAGATAGCCCTTGGAGCCCCAAGGCCGGCACATCTCGCAGGCGCACCCGCCCTCGTCATACGGCCAGAAGCAGAGGATGTCCACGCCGACATCGGCCATCTCCTCGAACAGCCGCCGGGCATTCGCCATGAGGTAGGCGTGGCCTTCCGGGATGCTCGGGCAAATGGGGTGGCCGCTGTTCCCTCGCCGATGGGTTGGATCCGGCAGCGGGGTGGCCCGAATCTCCGGCGGCGCGCCGGAGAACATCGTGTTGTTTAGGGCCGTGACAAACTGAAGCCCCAGGCCCTTGGCCGATTGGGCGTATTGGCGCATCATTGTCAGGGCCGGTTCGGTTTGGGGATCGTCCCAGTCTCGAAGATTGATCATCGGCAGAATGGCCATGACGGCGTTCACGCCCCAGAGCGCCAAGTCCTCCGTGTACCGGGAGATTTCCGCCTGCGATGCCTGGACGTACCAGTTGTGGAAATGCGTGGCGAAGTACATGCCGCGCAGCGCGCCGTGCGGTTCCGATACGCCTCGCCACGAAGAGGGTTTGAACGAGCCGTCGTACTGGCTGGTCCGGAGGAACTTGCCGACGCCATAGAGCAGGCCTCGCGGCGAGCCGCCGACAATGCGAAGCGCCGGGCCGGCCGTATCAATACGGAACGCCTCGGGCGGCAGGGCGTCGTCGGCGGCCAGGATGATGTGTGCATCGGGGCCGGCCTCGCGCACTTCGAGCGAGCACCGCTGCTGAATACGGTCCTTGAGGATCGCGAGCGTCCTGGAAACGATGGGGCTGGCCGGTGCCTCGACACGGATCCCGATACGCTGCGTTTCGTCCATATGGCCTCCTGCCGCGTGCCAAGGCAGACTCATGCCCGCGGCCGCGGCCCCGGCACACTTCAGAAAGGTCCTTCGGTCGTGGGGATCCATCGCCCTATGGCCTCCTTGTCCTTCCACGGCGTCCGGCGGCGCAAGGGACGGGCCTTGCGTGGTCACGCCCGGGCACATGGTACTCTATGGCCGCCGCATTCTTGTACTCTCAGGAGGCCGCCGCGTCCGAAGGCGTGCGATGGATGCCACCCCTCCACGGCATCCAGCACGTTGGCACGGAGACGACATCGTCCCGTTCGGACCGTATTGCGAGAGCCGGCACTGTCAACTTTCTTCCGACCAGGGATAGAATGTAGGTGGTGTCTTTCGGAGGGACCTACGGATGGGAGGCTGTCACCATGAGGAGGGCGCATGATGAGGCGTCGTGAATTCCTGGCTGCTACGGGGGCCGCCTTGGCTCTGGGTGCGGCAGCGCAAGGCGATGGGGGCGAAGCGGATGCAGTCTCCCGCGACGCCGACCCCCGGGGCGGTTTCACCTTCGGGCCGCAGAAGAAGCTGCTCTTTGCCGATCTGCGCCACATCGATCCCGGCGATCTGCAATGGCGAAGTGCCGAAGGGACGGTCATCCCCGTCGCGGGACCCCCGGAACCGCCCGTGCCGGTATGGGCCGATGCATCGCAAGTCGCTCGAGGAGTGCGGCTGGTCGCGCAAAAGCCCAGCAAAGAAGGGCCTGTGGCCAACCGGCCCGGGCAAGTGGTTGCGGATGCCGGCGCATACCGGGGTTGGTCTCTCAAGACGAACTATACCGGCGCGGACTTGGGTTCCTATTCCTCGGCGTTGGCGGAATCCATTACTGTTCAGGCCGCGGAGTCGCAAGACGGTTACGCGTGGACCGTGCGCGATGCGTGCACGGTGGAGGTGGCGGGTATTACAGGCATCGATGGCGCCGGTTTCTTCATCGATCCGAACGGGAGCCCTGAGGAGCGGTACAAATGCGTGTTTCATGCGAGTGTCCGGCAAGGCGTCCAGGCGCTGTGGGAGAAGTACCAGAGGCTGCATCCTCGATACCGTGACAACCGAATCAACGGCGAGCACATGAACTGCCTGTACGGCATGACCTCGCCCGACGGACTCGATTGGCGGTTCCTGCCGGAACCACTGCTCATCCACAAGGGCGATACCGACAACACCGTCTATTATGATGCATGGCTTGGCAAGTACGTCCTGTACACGCGGTTGTATTGGCTGGATCGTCGCCTGATCGGCCGCGCGGAATCCGATGACTTCCGCGACTGGTCGCCCGTGGTCCCGATGCTCGGCCCGTCGCTCGAGGATCCCTACTCCTACGACATCTACCTCAACGCGCGAACCGAGTACCCGGATCTCCCCGGATATCATCTCCTGTTTCCGATGTTCTACCGGCGTTTCACGCAAACGTCGGAAATCCGAATGTACAGCAGCCTCGATGGAATCCGGTGGAATGCCGTGCCCGGCGGTCCCATCCTCGAGCCCGGAGGGACGGATGCCTGGGACGGCGAATATGTATTCGCTGGCAAAGGGCTGGTGCCGCTTGGCAGCGACAAGGTGGGCATTCCGTACGACGGCATGAGCCATCCCCACAAGTATCCGCGCTGGCCCGGGGTCATCACGGGCAATGCGGGCTGGGCCACATGGCCCAAAGACCGCATCTGCGCGCTCAAGGCCGATGAAGAGGGCGAATTCCATACATTCCCGATACCCGTAACGGGTACGGAATTGCGCGTGAACGCGCGGGTAGACCGAGGCGGCGCCCTGCAGATAGGGATTGTGGGTGTCGATGGCCGTTCCACGGACCTCTGCGACATTGTCACGGGCGACGAAACGGCCCGAACGATCACGTGGCGAGGCGACCTTCATCTGCATGTGGAACCAGGAGATACGGTGCGCCTGCATGTCCGAATGCGGGCGGCTGAACTGTTCGCGATCGAGTGGGCGTGAGCGTATGGCATGGCGTGGTTGGGAGGGCCAGGTATCGGCGTGTTCCCGCTTGAGCCGGGAGGGTTCATCAGCCGGGGCATGATGGCCTTCCTGACGCTCGCGTCCCTTGCCCCAATCGCCTGCTCTGCCCATGCGGAATCCACACCCTGCCTCAGGAAGCGCTAAGTCGGGCCTGAGTTCGAGCGGCGGCACCTCCACGCCTTCGAATCGGTCAGCGATAGCTGGCACGAGATGAAAGAGCGATTCTCGAGCGACAATGGCCGCACGTGGGTCGGAGTACCGCCTCGTTCCCAACGCAAACAGAACGCTCAAGGGGAAGCCGTCTCGCTCATTAAGGACGGCCGGACCTTAGCCTGTTCCGAATTCGTCGTCGCTACCATCCTCGCCAAGTACGCCTCAGAAGTGGAGTCCCTTTTCTTGTTCCGTCACCCGCGCCTTGAACGTCTCGTCAAAAACTACGTCGTTTCCTTGCTATTGCCTATACCCTTTCTGAACTGTTCCTATCATACCCCCCCACCTTGTTCACCGGTCCAGATTTTGGGGTAAGGCTCAGGCGTACCCTGGAGCAGTGGATGCGTGGCTACGGGCTGGGCACGGCGCCCCGCAAATTACTCGAAGAGATGGCGGAAGTCCCCCTCGCTCGACGTAGTCATGCCCACCGGGGCAGGCAAAGACCTGCGCCTGCGCATCGTCAGCCGCCCCGAACAGCACCTGGCCAGACTTTGGGCGAGTATCGGCAGATTCCCTGGAAAAGGCAGCTTTGGCATGCCGCAACTGCGGAAGATGGGTTAGCGTGTGAAACACACTGCGCGGCCGCAAGGTCTATCATATTGGTGGTGTGGAGTATGTCTCCTGCGAAGTTACGCGTGCATAGGGAGTCGATTCATGAGAAAACGCGCATGGCTTGTCATGTTGGTCGCCCTTCTGTGCCTGTTTTGGGGTTCGTGTGTCTCTACGGACCGTGCGGTGGAGAACCCACCGCCGGCCACCGAGACCGTGGCCTCGGCCCCGGCTGAGGCCACGGCAGACCAGGCCGGACCGGAGGTCCCGCCGGTCGCGCCGCCGTTGGTAACGCCGGAGGTCATCGAGAATCCCGAAGTGACGTTGCTGGATTCGGAGGGCGCGGGCAAGCTGTATAACGCGGGCGGACACCTGGTGTGCGTGATGGAGGGCACGCCCGAAGAAATGGGGTTTCAGCACGGCCGGCTCTTGGCAGAGCGGGCGCGCCACATACTAAAGGAGGGCTATGTCGACAAGGCGCTATGGCAGCGTGGCTACACGCCCGAGTATGTGAACGCACAGGCCGATCGCATGGCCAAGCACTTCTCGCCCGCGCACGTTGCCGAGATGGAAGGCATCGTCAAGGGGCTGCACGCGGCCGGCGTTTCGGAAGCCACCTATGAAGATGTACGCCTCGGGGTGGTGCAGGCCGAGATCCTTCATTACGGGCCCGATGCGCCTCCGGGATGCTCGAACTTCGCGTGCTGGGGCCGGTGGACCCCGGACGGGCGTCTCCTTCACGGCCGGAACCTGGACTGGACGATCCTGGGCGGCGCGCAGGACGATGCCGTGATCCTGGTCTGGCGGCCGAAGGGCGGCGTACCGTTCATGATGATGGGTTGGGCCTGTGCCATCGGTAGCGTCACGGGGATGAATGCGCAGGGCATCACCATCGGTGAAATGACGTGTTCGTCGCCGGACTCGACTTTTGACGGACTGCCGCTGTTCTTGATTATGCGGCGCGTCCTTGAGGAAAGCGCGTCGCTCGACGCGGCCGTGGCCATTATGGAGGAAGGGCCGCGCACCACAGGCTGGAACTTCGTGATAGGCGATGGGAAGATTCCGGATGCGCGGGCACTCGAGGTGGATGCCAAACGGTGCGACGCGTTTGCGCCGTTGGATCTCAAGGAGACCGAGGCGACGGGCCACTGGGCTATGGCAGACGCCGTCCGGCGCACGAATCATCCCATAGGCGCGGAACGGCTGCAGATGCTCATCGATGAGCACGCGCCGAAGATGAATCTCGAGATCAAGACGATCGCCGAAGGTATACCGTTTCTCCAGAAACAGAATTCGTGGCAGCGCTACGACTTCATGGGCAAGCAGATTATGGCGAACGAAGGCGCCCTCGGAATCACCGAATCCCTTCAGATCCTCGCGACGCGGCCGGTAGGAAATTCGGCCACTCTCCACTCATGCGTGATGGACCCGACGCACCGCGTGGCCTACGTATCCGTAGCCGGCAGCAATCCACCCGTCACGGCGAGTCGCCGTCCTTACGTTCGCATCGATTTCACGCCTTGGTTCCTGTAGGGGTCGCGTCGCAGCCAGGTTGCCCGGGACCGGCGGTTTCTGGTGTAATGCCTTCTAGCAAACGGCGGGAAACCCCGAGGAGCATGCCATGGCGATGGGCTTGACGCCCGAGGAGATGCGCGCGATCTTCGATCACACGGAGGTTATTCGGCGGCCGAGATACGGCATCGTGCGCGGGTATCATGATCTACCCTACGTGTGTCTCGGCCAATCATTCGAGACAAGTCACTCGACGACGCGGGTGCGCGGCCGAGTCCACGTTTCGCCTCGGTTGCTCATTCGTCCGCCCCATTGCGAGCCGAGCTATGCGGAGATCTTCGGGGAAGACAACGTCGATTCGGCGTTGCAGGCGCGGATTTTCGGGTTTCTGGGGTTTCGATCGAGGCCGGTCGAATGTGCCTCGGAGCATTTGGACCTCAAGCATCTGGATGCCACCGTGGATCGGGTTCTCGCGGAGACGCTGGACGAACTCGAGCGCATGGAGGACATCACGACGGGCGTGATCATCACGCCGAATAGCCGCTATTTTCCCGTGTCCGTCGAGCGCTTCATATCGAGTGTGGTCGAGGACGAATTCTCGGTCTGAGGCTGTCCGAATGGGCTCAGGTGATCAGAACTTCGCGCGACTACACGGAGAGAGGAGGCATCATGAAGACCGCCTATGAGCTTGCCCTCGAACGGCTCGAGAAGGCAAGTGGTCCTGTCAAGGGACTTAGCAACGATCAGAAGCGCCGCATCGCGGAGTTCGACAGGGAATACGAGGCCAGGATTGCCGCCGTGCGGTTGAGCTATGATCAGCAGATGGCCGCCGCGAAGTCCGCCGACGAATGGAACGCCCTTCACGCCGAGCTTGCCAAGGAAGTGGCTTCGCTCGAGGCCAGGCGCGAGCAAGCGAAAGACGAGATTTGGGGCAAGGCCGAATAGTCGAGGCCGGTCCGCACGCCACGTATTCGGCTTCTCGGAACGGATGGCGGCCGTGACAGGTGACGCGTGTCGGATTCTATCCAGAAAAGGCGATTGAGCTACCGGTTCGGTCTGGTCGTTCTGGTCGGACTGGCCGTCATCGTGTTGGGGCTGGCCGGTGTCGACCGGGCAATGAAGACGACGACGGCGGTTGGTTTCTCTCCACGCGCGACGCGAGGCTATGCCGTCATTCCGGATGTGATGACCTGGAGTCGGCGCATGGGGGAAATCGAGGCCGGCCGCGTGTTCGAGGAGTGGTTGCCCGACGATGTCCGATGCCTGCCGATGCTTTTTCGGGAGGTGGTGGGCCTGCGTCCGACGCCCGGTGCCTGGAATGCCTGGTTTGGGCCGAGGCTTCTCGTGGCACGCGCACCGGAAGGCACGGGCCTCTGTGTTCGGCCAGGCATGCTCTTGCGATTGCGGTGCCGACTGCGCGCGATCGGGCATAAGGAGAGTTCCGTGGCCGGCGACGGCCGTGCCTACTGGGCGTGGCGCGACGGATTCCTGGTCGTTTCGACATCGGAAGCCTTTGTCCGGGCAAGCCTCGATGGCATGACACCCGAACCGGCTCTCGGGCCGGCGCGCGACGTTGTGCATATCGAGCGCCTCGAACCGTTTGCGGCCACACTGGACGTGCGCGCGCACCGCGGTCTTCCCGTCGAGGGCTGGGTCGAGGGTTCGTTGGCTACCCGTGCGCGCCCGCTCGGACTCGTCGAGTGCTGGCCCGACTCACCCTTGCTCTCGGTGGACGCCAGTTCGTGTGCCGACCTGGTTTCCGCAAGCGCGTGGCTACGGAAGGTGGTGGAATGCGATCCGGTGACGGCGCGGCTCTATCAGGCCGCGGTGGGGCTTGGGCGGGCGTGGTTTGGCGATCCGTTGGGTAAAGAATGGGCTGCCGGCCAAGACGAGTGTGCCTTGGCTGTGATGGGCATCAACACGGCGGAGTCGATACCGGTACCGGAGGTCGGGTTGGTGATGCGCCCGAGGCAGATGGAACCGGCCGCGCATCCGCTGGCGGGTTTGGTGGCGGGACGCGCCGCGGTCGATTTCGAGTGGCAGGGCCGTCCGGGGGTCATGGCGCCGCTGGCCGGCGAGAAGATCATGCTGTGCCTCGGGCGTTCCGAGCGTGACTGGATTGCGGCGAGCCGTGAGCCGATCATGGATCGGCTGGCCGCGCAGCCGCCGAGTGCGGGCGAGGTGTCCGCGGACTTGGTCGTGGGGCTCGATTGGAGCCGATTGGGTGCCGTGCTGGAATCAGTTCTTGTGAGCGCGGCACGGCTCGAGCTGACGCCGCGCATGAATGGCGACGAGGCTCGGGCGCACTGGCGGTCGAGGGCACAACGGCTCAGCACCTTGGGACGCTTGCGCCTCATGGGTTTCTCGGACGGGGACCGGATTCGCATCACCGGAACACTGGCGGAGAGCGATGCATCGTAAACGCAATAGTCTCTCGCGTCGGACAGCAATCGTTGCGTTAGCGGCGATGGTGGTCATGTGCGGCCCGGCCTGGGCCGAGGAGATCGCGACGCTCGAGCGGCTGTGGGGACCGGCCGACGCGACGGCGGCCGTCGCCAACGGTAGCTTAGCCGTGTGCGTAAACGGCACGGGCCGCTTGACAGCCTGCCACTGGCCCAGTCCCGGCTACTACAATCAGATATCGTATCGGACCGTATCGTCCGAGGCGCCTTTGCTGGGCGTCGAGGCACACCACGGGGCCATGTGGGGCCTCCGTGCGGATGGGAAGACTTCGTGGGTTACGGCGCCGCCGTGGACGGCCCGTCAGTTCAGCTTCCGCGCGGGCGAGGTGGACACGGAGTGCCGTTGGCCGGACTCAGATCGCGTGGTGCTTCAGCGAACCCTTGTGCACACCGACCGCGACATCCTCGCCACGCATATCGCTGTGAAGATGGACGGCGAACCGGCGCCGCTCATCTGGTACGCGGACTTCTCGCCATGCACTCGGGTGATTCCTGAGTTGCCTGTGGCCGATTGGCTCCTGGACGCGTGGAACGATTTTGCTGCGTTTGCGGACGGCGATCGGCCCACGATCTACCATTTCCGTCCGCGGGATCCGGGCAGCGTCGCCTGGCGTCAGGCCGAGGAATGGGCCGCCACCGGCGCCATGGGCGCCCACGCCAGCGAGCTGGGGAGCGGCGTGTGGATCGGCATCACGAGCGATACCGCCGTGGTGGGCCTTCAGTGTGGAACGACGGACGGTCCCGATTCGGCATTCGAGCAGGCCGCCCGGGGCGTGCTGGGCGGTCGGGGAGCGGCCGTGGGCCGGTGCAACTCAGCGCTCATGATCGAGCCGCACGTCGAAGAGGACGCGTATTCGGCGTCCATATATGTGGCGTTTGGCGCCTCGCGCGCCGAGGTGGATTCCGCCCTCGAACACGCGGTCACCGGTGGATTCGAGAGCATGGCCGTCGGCAATACGGTGCGCTGGTGGGCGCGGCTCGCGCCAGCGGCCCTTCCGGCGATGCGGGATCCCGAACTGGCGGATCTGTGTCGCCGTTGCCTGATCGCCATTCTCGGCAACGTCGACCGCCGGTCGGGAGCCATTGTGCGCGCGCCGATCAGTCAGCCGCCGCTGGCCCTCGATTGGCCTCGACACGGATTCTGGATCGACCTTGCCCTGGACCTCGCAGGCTATCACGACCTCGTGGAGCGTCACACGCTTTTCTATGCCCGGCTTCTCCGCTCGCGCGATGCGCCCGGCAAGCCTGCGGGTTCGGTGCCGGCGGCGGCGTATTCCAACGGCGTCGAGGCACTGCCGCACATGGCGCTGGAACCGGACGCTGTGGCATGGATATTGAACGCGTGTTGGCGTCACGCGCGGTTCCTCGAGAGTGAAGAACGACAGCGCTATCTCAATCAGATGTGGGATCCCATACGCCAGGGGGCTGACTTTCTTGTTTCTTGGGTGGATAGTCGGAGCGGAGGCCCGTTGCCGGCGTTTCGGCCGGACGCGCTTCGAGACGATTCGGATGTGTCTTTGCTGCTGGCCACGTTCCTTGGGGTGGATGCGGCCCTCCGGGTGGCCAGCGAACCGGATCGCCCGGCTCCGGCCGCCTGGCGCGATCGGCGCCGCGAACTCAAGGCGCTGATTCTGATTCAGTGTATCGGCCAGGACGGTCGTTGGATCGGCGAGGGGCCGGTCCCGTTTGGGCTGGAGGAAATCGCTGCGGCCGTGGCGCCTCCGGAGCCGGGGGTGGAGGAGGGATGGGTGGCTCGCCTGGCCGATCGGCGCGGTGTGGAGTTCTTGCAGGCGTTGTGCGAGTTGGCCGTGGCATGGCGTGGCGATCCGGGAAAGCTGGCACGGCTCAAGCCGTTTCTGCGAATGGAACTGCCTTCGGCCCTTGCCCGGCTGTCCCTAGGGCGTGACGCGCCCAGGAACCCTGTGCTTGCGCCGGACGCGTTGGCGGCCGCCTTCGGCTACATCACGGCGATCACCTATTCCGGCGCCGTGAGTTGGTGAGGTCGCTACGCCGGTCCGTTGTCGGCTTGCACTTTTCGGAGCGCGGCGATCATGTCTCTCACGCCCGCTATCGGCCCGAAAGTGGTCCTTTCGTCGCAGGATTCCCGGATCACGCCGATCCCTTCCTCGCGGGTCAGGAAGGCATCCACAACATCCGGGTCGAAATGCTTGCCTTTTCCCTCGAGCAGAATCCCACGAGAGGTCTCGTGGCTGAAGGGATCCTTGTAGGGCCGTCTCGAGGTGAGGGCATCGTACACGTCGCTGGCCGCGACGATTCGGCCCGATAAGGGAATAGCCTCTCCTTTCAGTCCGTAAGGATACCCCGTACCGTCCCACTTCTCGTGGTGGTAGTAGGCAATGTCACGGCCCATCGAGAGAAATGAGCCTTCCCCGGCCTCGATGTCGGCGGCCTTCAGGGTATCGCCGCCAATCAAAGGATGCTCCTGCATGATCTTCTGCTCTTCGGGCGTCAGTCGGCCGGGCTTGAGCAGAATGTGGTCCGGGATACCCACCTTCCCGATGTCGTGTAGCGGCGAGGATCGATAAAGATCCTCGATGAACTCATCCGACAGGACATCGCCGTGCTTGTCTAATTGCAGGAGACCGAAGGCGATCTCGCGGGCGTACGCGCGGATGCGCTCGAGGTGGTCGCCCGTCTCGGGGTCTCGGGATTCGGCCAGTTTGGCAAGACTGAACACGGCAGCGTTCTGCGTGCGACGGACCTGTTCGGTGCGGTCGCGTACGCGCCGCTCGAGCGACAGCCGGTATTCCCGGAGTTCATCTTGAAGAAGCTTCGAGCGCAGCGAGCTTCGGATCCGCGCATCGAGAACCACCGAATCGAATGGCTTGAGGACGAAATCGTCGGCCCCGGCCTCAAGGGCTCGAACATTGGCTTCCTTTTCGGTGACTCCGGTGATGATGATAATCGGGAGATGGCGCGTGGCTTCGTTGCTCTTCAGCCGCTGACAGACCTCGAATCCGTCCACTCGGGGCATGACGAGATCGAGGAGAATCACATCCGGCGGCGACTGGGCGACGAAGTCCAGAGCGGCCTGGCCATCGTGAACCCCGTGCACCTCATATCCCCTTCGGGAAAGAAAAGCCTTCAGGATCCGGACGTTGTCATCGATGTCATCCACCACGAGTATCGTCGGCGTGATCATGGAAGCATCGTTGTCATCCGATGATCGCTTATCCATCATCTCAGCCTCCGAACCTTCCCTCGCCACATGTCCACGGCCGCGACGTTCTCCCCACTCCCGGGTGAGCGCACAGCATCTCTCATCCTAGCAAGCAGGACGCGATTAGCGCAAGCAGCCTGTCAGCGACTTGGTACCCAACCGAGCTCCGAGCGCCTGAGGGAGCGATGGTAACCTTAATGATCGGTCGCGTCCGGTGCAAGCCATCGTTCGGATTTCGGGCGGATGGGGGATACGGTGGCCACTACGGACGGAAGGAGGTTCACGGCTACGATGGCCGTACCGGCCGGCGCGTGCCACCGATCACTATGGGCCACGAGGCCGTCGGCGTACCCTTGACTCCCGAGGAATACGCGGCCTAGGATTCGGCCGGTATCTACCATCAGAGGAGCGCTCATTATCCGTGGACGATATGGCGAGCCGTACGGCGGCTGAGAATGGCGCGGCCCGCGCGGCCTCGTGGCTGCCGGCCTTGGCCGGCAGCGCGCTGATCGCCATGGCCTTGCTGGCCAACGAATGGACCCTTGCCCGGACTCTCTCGCCGGACGGCGCGCTCGGGCCGCGGTTTCGCGCGATGGTTTGGGCATTTGACGCGTCGGCGGCTTCGATCGGGGCCGCGCTGATCCTGCTGCGCGGCCGGATCGCGGTCGTCACAAGTCGGCTGCTGCTGCGGGATTACCCCAACCTCGGCGCGCTGGCGGTCGGTTTGGGCCTAGTGGTGGTGTTGGTCTTGGCGCTCGAGGGGGTGTTCTTCGGCCTCAACCAGGCCCATCGCCACCGGTCGCCCTTGTGGAGGGTCTACTCGAAGGGTTTCGACGCCCGGCATCCGCTCTTGGGTCATCGGCCCGAGCCGGGGCGGGTGCATGCCGAAACGCTGTGGCGGGCCCGCGAGAAGATCTTCGGGGCGCGGTACACCATTGATGAGTACACCCGCCGTGTGGTGCCCTCCCCGGATTCGGACACCCCGTCCCGGTTCATTCTCGTGTGCGGCGGCTCCTTTGCATTCGGCACGGGTGCCGAGGATGACCAGACGCTTGCCTACTACCTCGGCGCGGGTGCTTCGGGTTACCGGGCCTACAACTATGGGGGAATGGGCCACGGAATTCAGCAGACGCTGGCCATTCTCGACCAGTGGGACCTCAAGACGCAGGTTGCCGAGAAGTCCGGCGCGCTTGTGTATGTATTCATTCCGCAGCACATTCCGCGGACGATACCGACGATGTGGAACGTCACGAGCTTCGGCCGATACGATCCCTGTTTCCGATTCACCTCCACCGGTGAGGCCGTGTATCTTGGCCCGTTCAACCGAGCCCATCCCGTTCGGACGGTTGTGTACGACATCCTCCATCGCGAGCAGATGATGACCTATGTCGGCGTCGACTGGCCGCCGGCCATCCTGAGTCGCCATATCGAGTACACGGCCGACATGCTGCTGGCCTGCGCGAGACGTTTCCGCGCGATCTTCGACAGCGAGGAGTTCTACGTGTTGTTCCATCCGCTGTCCGAGGAGGCGCGCCGGGGCCTCGGCGTGAGTCCGGAGCTCATCAAGCGCATCTATCGTGAGAAGGGCCTGCGTCTGTTGGACTACGAGAACCTGCTTGGGCCAGACACGGCCGGGCTGTTCTATCCCCTGGACGAACACCCCACGCCCGAAGTCCATCGCCGCGTGGCCGGCCAGGTACTGCAGGACCTGGACCTCGCCCCCCAAACAGAGTAGGCGGCCCGATTGACCGCAGGGCCTCGCCCACGTCATGCTAGAGGTGTCTGGGGCAGCCAGGTTCGATTCATGGGAGGGATGCACGCGATGCGAGGAATGGGATTGGGGCTGGGCGTCGCCCTCGTCCTGCTGTCTGTGATGGCGGCGGGCGACATGGCCGATTGGACGCTGATGGCCGCGCCGGGCGCGTGGGAGCGCGGCGCCTTCGATCAGTACGACGGTTTCGCGTGGTACCGGTGTTTCGTCAAGGTCCCGGACGCATGGCGCGGCATGTCGCTCCGGCTCGAGCTGGGCCGCATCGACGATGCCAACGAGGCGTTCTTCAACGGCGCTAAGGTCGGGACGACGGGTCAGATGCCGCCTGAGTACCGGGGCGCGTCCGGCAGCGATCGCGCCTACCGCGTTCCGTTCAGCGAGGTACGCTACGGCGCGTACAACGTGATCGCCGTACGCGTGTTCGATCAAGGCGGCACCGGAGGTATCATCGACGGGCAACTGGCACTCTCCTCGCCGAAGGGACGCGTGAGTCTTGCCGGCGAGTGGCAGTTTCGAACCGGTGATGATCCCACCTGGGCGCAGTGGCCCGAGGAAGGAGCCGCTATGGCGGAGGCCTATCGCAAGAGCGCGGATTGCCCGGTGGGCGAGGCATCGGTCGAGTTCGTCGGCGAGGCGCCGGCGCCGGCCGGCGACCTCGTACTGTGGTACCGCCAGCCGGCACAGGAATGGGTGGAGGCGCTGCCGGCCGGCAATGGACGCCTCGGCGCGATGGTCTTTGGCGGCTTTCCCCGGGAACGCATCCAGATCAACGAGGAGACGGTGTGGGACGGCTATCCGCGCGATCGCGTCAATCCCAAGGCGCTCGAGGCCTTGCCGGAGGTCCGCCGGCTCTTGTTCGAGGGCCAGAACGAGGAAGCCACGGCCTTGGCCGGTGAGACGATGATGGGTATCCCGTGCGGTGTGAACTCATACCAATCGCTGGCTGATGTCTGGCTCAAGATGACCAAGGTCGAAACGGTGAAGAAGTATCGCCGAGCACTCGACTTGGACTCGGGCATTGCCTCGACGCAGTACTCCGCAGACGGGGTTCGCTACACGCGTGACGTCTTCGTCTCGGCGCCGGACCAGGTGATCGTCGTGCGCGTGGCGGCGAATCGGCCCAAGGCCGTGAGTCTCCGCGTCGGCATGACGCGTCCGCAACATGCGACATGCGTGGTCGAGGGCGGGAATCGCCTTGCACTTCGCGGGCAGATCCAGACGAAGCATCACGAGACGGATGAGGTCGTGGGTCTGTGCTTCGAAGCCCTGCTCGAGGCGCGCCTGGAGGGCGGTAGCATCGAAGGCGCCGACGCCTCACTAGACATCACCGGGGCCGATAGTGTCGTTCTCGTCATCGCGGGGGCAACGAACTACCGCGGCACCGATCCGAGCACCGCGTGCGCCCGCTACATTGCCGACGCCGGTAAGCCCTATGAGGTGCTCAAGGAGGCCCATCTCGCCGACCACCGGCGGTTGTTCCGGCGCGTCGACCTCGATCTGGGCCCCGATCCTTGTGCAGACGCGCCCACGGACGAGCGGATCGAGGCCGTCCGTCGCGGTGGCGACGACGCGCACTTGGCCGTGCAGTACTTCCAGTTGGGCCGCTACTTGCTCATGGGCAGTTCGCGGCCCGGCTGTCTTCCGGCGAACCTCCAAGGCGTCTGGAACGAGCATATGGATGCGCCGTGGAACAGTGACTACCACACCAACATCAACCTTCAAATGAACTACTGGCCGGCCGAGGTCTGCAACCTCGGTGAGTGCCACATGCCGCTGTTCGACTACATGGACTCGCTCATGCCGTCCGGCGAACGCACGGCCCATGCCCACTACGGATGCCGAGGGTGGGTCGTTCACCACCTCAGCGATATCTTCGGCTTCACGGTTCCCGCGGATGGTGTCTGGGGCATCTGGCCGGTGGGCGCGGCGTGGCTCTGCCAGCATCCCTACGAACATTACCTGTTCAGCGGCGACAAGGAATTCCTGGCCGAACGGGCCTATCCGCTCATGAAAGGCGCTGCCTTGTTTATGCTCGACTTCCTGGTCGAGGATCCGCAGGGCCGCCTCGTGACCAATCCATCGCATTCGCCCGAGAACTCGTTCCTCAAACCAGACGGCACGAAGTCGATGTTCACGTACGGTGCGACGATGGATCTCATGATTCTCCACGATCTCTTCACGAACTGCATCGAAGCGGCCGAGTTGCTCGACACGGACGAGGACTTCCGGAACGCGGTGGCCGACGCCCTCGAGCGCCTGGCGCCGCTCCAGATCAGTCCGAGAGACGGCCGACTCCAGGAATGGATTGAGGACTATGACGAGCCCGAGCCGGGCCACCGGCACATGTCGCACTTCTTCGGCCTTCATCCGGGCCGGCAAATCACACCCGACGGGACGCCTGAAGTCGCGGCCGCGCTCCGCAAATCGCTGGAATACCGGCTTGCGCACGGCGGCGGACACACCGGGTGGAGTCGCGCGTGGATCATCAACTTCTGGGCACGCCTCGGCGAACCGGAGAAGGCCTTCGAGAACGTGCACGAGCTCCTCGCGAAATCCACCTTGCCGAACCTGTTCGATAACCATCCGCCCTTCCAGATCGACGGCAACTTCGGCGGCACGGCCGGCATCGCGGAGATGCTGGTGCAGAGCCACGCCGGCGCCATCCATCTCCTGCCGGCCTTGCCGGCAGCCTGGGCCGACGGCCATGTGCGTGGCCTGCGCGCCCGAGGCGGCTACGAAGTGGATATCGCCTGGCGCGATGGCCGGTTCGAGGGCGGCGAGATCCGCGCCTCGCAGGATGGCCGCTGCTGCGTCCGCAGCGCTGTTCCGCTCGACGTGCAGTGCGACGGCGCGCCTGTTTCCGTCGAGCGCGACGAGGGCGGCGTGATTGACTTTGAGGCCAAGGCCGGGAAGGGGTATGTTCTTCGGGCGCGGGGATAAGAGACCTCAAGGCCCCAAACGACCTCAAGGACGGGGAGAAGGATCCTGCGCGGAAACGAGCGCAGTCCGGCGCTATTCGTCAAAGAACCCGATGGCGTCGAGGTCGGCCTTGAGGGCGCCGAGACGCTGTTCCGGGAAGGTCTGGATGGGCGAGCGCGGCACGCCAGCATCGAGTCCTTTGAGTCTCATGATGGCCTTTTCGCAGGATAGGTTTGCGCCGTGGCGGAACAAGACCCGGATGACCTCGTTGGCCTTCCACTGGAGTTCGCGGGCGGTTCTGAGGTCGCCGGCGGCGAAGGCGTTGTAGATGCCCGCAATGGTCTTGGTCTGGTAGTTGTAGGTCGAACCGATGCCGCCGCAAGCGCCCGTACACAGGCCTTGGAACAACATCTGGTCGCTGCCATTGAGCACCCGCAGGCGGCCTCGGGCCGCATCGATAATCCACCACATAAGGAACATGTCGGAGTGGGTGAACTTGAGGCCGACGAGGCCTTCGACGCCAAGAAACTCCTCGACGAGTTGGTCGCCGGTCAGCTCGACGCCCGTAATCGCCGGGATGTGGTAGTAGTAGGTGGGCAGCTCGGCGGCCTGGGCGATGGCACGCACGTGGGCCATCATCCCGGCAAGACCCACGCGATAGTAGATCGGCGGCAGGCTCGATACGGCCGCGGCGCCTGCCTTCTTCGCGTGCTTCGCTAGTTCGACGGCGTGATCGGTGCACACGGCGCCGACGTGCACCATGACGGGCACCTGCCCCGCCACCTCTTCAATAACGGTTTGCGCCATCCGTTTGCGCTCGTCGATGGCCATCATGAGCCCTTCGCCAGTGCTGCCGCACACGAAGAAGCCGTGGGCGCCGTCCTCGATCTGGCGTCGGACGAGCCGGCGCGCCATGTCAACATCCACACTTCCGTCCGAGCCGAACGGCGTCATCAACGCAGGCAGGACTCCGCAGATTGCATCGCCGGAGACAGGCATCATGGCTCTCCTTCCGTAGCGGATTCGGCAGAGGAGACGACAAGGCTCCCGGGGAATCCTGTCGTTGCGGTTTGAGAATGGTACCGGGGCTGGGGGTCGAACCCAGGACCTCTGGATCCACAATCCAGCGCTCTGACCAACTGAGCTACCCCGGCACAAAGGCTCCTGAAAGGGAGACCCGAAGCTCCGCATAGTATAGAGAATGGAGCTGGCCAGACTCAAATGCGCGGGGGGTCCTGCGGATTCCCTTTGTTCAACAACAACGGACGACCAACTGGCGAAGTTCTATGGGCGGCCGCTGGAGGAAGCGTACCCGTACGTGGTGCTGGACGCGCGGTATGAGAAAGTGCGGGAGGACGGGGTGATCCGAAGTCGGGCGGTGCTGGTGGCGATCGGCATCAACGGCGACGGCCGGCGTTGCGTACCAGGGGTTGAGCTGGCGAACCGGGAAAGCCGCAGTAGTTGGCGGGACCTTCTTTTAGGGCTCAAAGAGCGGGGGCTACGGGATGTTGAGTTTGTGGTGAGTGACGACCATGAAGGGCCCAAGAAGGCGATAGGGGAAGTCTTCGCCCAGGCCGTGTGGCAGCGGTGTTACGTTCATTTCCTGCGCAACGCCTTGGACCATCTGCCCCGCAAGGCAGGCGATGACTGCCTGATGGAACTGCGCTGGATCTACGAACGACGGACCCACGTCGTTCGCATTTTTCCGAACGAAGCGAGCTGCCTAAGACTCATCCGAGCATTAGCCATCGAAATCCATGAGGACTGGATTGAGGCCACCCGCTACCTCAACATGGACCTCCTGGAAGAACACAAGAAGCTCACACGGTTTGACCAACTTGACGCGGCCTAGAATCGAGCACACCATGTCCCTTTTGCAGAACTTGACGCACACAACTCAGGCCTGCCGAAGGCCCCCCAGCGCTTCTACCCCGCGTCACGCCCGGCTCCTCGCCGGTCACAGCGCAACCGGCTCCACAAAGGCGGACCCCTGTCGTCAATCAGGTCAATGCGGTCAGCAGCCCAACCAGCCTACCTTGGTTACGGCCACCCGTTGCGTAGTGTCCTTGTTCCCTTTCGTCCCTCGCCGAATCCAGGTTCACGGCGCCAAGAGCAGCGCACCAACAAGAACCACGGACTCCGCGAGGGCGCACGGAACAATCTCGTAGCGGCCGCGGAAGGGCCCGAACACGCGCGCGTCGACGCAGCACCGAATCGGATCGAGAAGTACCTCGCCCATGAGGCTCACGCCGCCGCCCAGGGCGATCCGCTCCGGATGAAACAGCGTGACCACGTTGGCCAGGGCGATGCCAATGCTCTCCGCCACGCGTTGGATCGCGTCGAGTGCGAGCACGTCGCCCTCGGCCGCCGCACGGCCGAGCAAGGTCGTAGTGATCCGGCCCGGATCGCCGTCGCACAACGCGAACAGCGGCGTGCCGGCATCGAGTCGGGCCGATGCGCGCAGACGCTTCTCGATGGACCAGCCCGAGCAGAGGTGCTCGAGTTTGTCGGCCGCGCCCGCCGTGCCGGCCGTCCAGTCGGGCACGTAGGTGTGGCCAATCTCGCCGGCGCCGCGCCCTTGGCCGTCATGGAGCCGGCCATCAACGATCAGCGCGCCGCCGATGCCGCTGCCGATGTTCATGTAGCAGAAGTGCCGCGTGCCTCGGCCGGCGCCACGGCAGTACTCGGCCCACCCGGCGGCGTTGCTGTCGTTCGCAACCGCCGTCGGCAGGCCGAACCGCTCTTCACACCACGCCTTGAGCGGGAAACCTTCCCATCCACCGACTTGGTGCGACACCAGCACCTTGCCGGTGGCGCTCTCGACAGGACCGCCGAATCCGACGCCGATACCGCCGACGGTGTTTCCCTCGGCGGTCGCGCGTTCGAGCATTGGCGGAACCGCGCCGGCGAACCACGCCATGATGGCGGCGGCGCCTTCGGCGGCTGGGGCCGTGCCGCGCTCGATGTCGAGGATCTCGCCATCGTGCGTGCCGAGGGCGGCCTGAAGCTTGGTGCCCCCGATCTCCATGGCCAGTCGAAGCGTACTCATCCCGCGACTCCTACGGCCTCGGCGCGTCTTTGAGACGCTCTTTCAGCGTCTCGACGATGGCGTGTTCCAGCACCAGGTGCGCGTCCTCGACCTGCGCCATGCAGTGGCACGGCACGTGGAGGTCGATGTCGGCGAGGTTTTTCAGCTTGCCGCCATCGTAGCCGGTCATGCCGATAACGAGCATGCCGCGCGCCTTGGCCGTCTTGGCGGCCTCGAGAATATTGGGCGAGTTGCCGCTGCCCGAGATGGCCACAAGCACATCGCCCGCGCGGCCATAGGCCGCCAACTCCCACGCGAAGGCTTCGGCGTAGTCGATATCGTTCGCGAGCGCCGTCATCAGTGGCACGCAATCCGTCAGGCCGATGGCCCGGATCGGACGGCAACCGGTGGCGATGGCCGGCGCCTTGACAATATCGTTGATCATATGCGACGCCGTCGCCGCGCTGCCGCCGTTGCCGCAGACGTAGACGAACCGATCCTCGGCCTGCGCGGTCACCAGCGCGGCCACCACCCCGTCGAACGCCCCGCGATCCACGGCACGAAGCGCCTCGGCAAGCTCATTGCAGTATCCGTCGAGAAAGTGCATAGGACTCTCCTGTCTTGAAGGAGCCGCATTATACCGCCCCGAACCGCCCCCCGGCCAGCGGTCGTTAGGAGATTCCGCGCCTCTGGAACTCCAGCAGGGCTTGCAGGGCGACTTCGGCGATATCTTGTACTGCCGAAGCGAATCTCCTATGGCCCAACGCCTCTTCGTCGAAATCAACGACGATGGCAGAATTCAGGAACTTCGTTACGGTAGCACTTGTCGAAGGTTCCGCTTCCTCTGCGTCCATGGAGACCTCGAGCGAACCGGAGTTGCGCCCGTACAGCACGCTGCAATGCTTGGCAAAAGCAGTCTGAACTCGTCTCTCAACAACGTCACAGACTTTCCTCTGAACAGTCTCTATCAGCTGGGGAACATCAGAACTCTTCGATGTATAACCCAGCGCCAGAATGGTGCTCTTGGCTACACGAACGTCGAGGATGCCCTGCTCAAGCGGATCGAGAGGAATGAACGCCACCTTCCGCTTCAACTCCTTCGGGTTCATCTCTCTCCGGAGAAATAGGTACTTCTTCCGCGAGCTCTCCTCCTTGTCAGGCACATATCCCGATTTCGAATACTCGGGTCCAACCAGGTAATCCTCATACTTGCTCTGAATCTTCTTCAGAACCTTCTCTGCTGTGTCCCTAAACGTCTTCTCCTTCTGGCGGAGTTGGAGCGCAACGATGAAGACGAGAAATGGTACCGCTGCACCTGCCACGTCCTTCACCGCATCCAGAACGTTCTCGATCGTAAACGCTTTGAACACAAGGTTTGCACAGATGGCAACGATTCCCACTATTCCCAAGCAAATACCTGCGATCTTCTCGACTCGATCATCCCAAGGCATGATCTGTAGCTCCCTTCTCTGCAGTGGTCCCAAAAGGTCCAGTCTTCATGGTGGCGTACTCTCTTTTTCGTGCATTACGGCCCAGGACTTACAGCCCATACTTGCACCGTAGGCCATCGGAGAGCCACGGGGGAAGTCCCGCTTCCCGCAAGTGTTGGACGAGTCCCTGCCAGGAGCACTTCCGGATGAGTTCTACATGCTTAAGCCCCTTTTGCACCTCATCGAAGGCAATGAATCCATCTCCTCCCGGTAGGAATGAGGGATTGCGGGCATCGTAGAGCAGAACCGCGTGGCCGCGTTGGGCCGTGACTATGTCCTCGGTACCCGTCGCTACCGCGAGGACATTTCTCACAAGCTGGTAGTTGCGATACAGTGGACAGGGCATATGGTCTTCGTCGGACCTCCAGTGGAAGAGCTGCGGTATGTATTGCCAGTAGAGCACTCCCAGCTTGGTGAGAGGACACCGCTCGTGGCGCCCCATCTGCGGTCGATAGTTGCTGTCACAGAACCCGTCTTGGTAGGTAGGAGCCTTTTCTCTGAGCCGTGGCCGTGAACACTTCCCCACCTCGGACTCAGTCAGCTTACACTCGACGGCGACACATGGTGTTCCAGAAAAGAACACATCAATGCTGGTTGCCCTAGGCTCGCCCAGGTGCTCGACGCTATGCTCGAGTACCATCGTTTCCCGAACGAGGGATTCCTCGCTAACGAAGTCTCCTCCACACTCACACTTGAATCCGTTAAAAAGCGGCAACAGACGATGATACTTCAGATTCCCAAAGACGCTGAGTGCCAGAGCCTGAGAGCTGGACATGCTCCCAAACCACCGGTGGCGTTCTCTTAGGGGCATCTGAGAGAGAACGTCATCGATTTCCTTGCTCGAAGCGCCAGGCCGCATCAGCACATTGAGGTGTGTGGCCTTCTGTACGAAGACAGGGGGCCGGTCATTTCTCGGTTTATCCTCTTCGAGAACACACTTGTCTTCGGCACGCAATGTCTGCGCATATCTCCAGAATCTCTCCACCATGGCCGCCCTGTACTGTGCGTGAGTCATGTCGCAAACCTTTCCAAGTCTTCGGGCAAGCAAGACAAGCCGATCACCACGCGAGACGTCCCCGCGCCTTCTGGGCGGGAATAGGCTAGAAACAACGTGATCTCGCCTCGACACCGGCCTCTGGCATTGATAGGCACAAATCCGCTGACGGCGTAGCTGGCCCGCACCTCGCCCTACTTCTTGTATTGAATAGGTTCATAGTAGCCGGTTGTTTTTCGCGGTTCAAGCGGCCCCGCTCTTCCTGCTCAATTCTGCCTCGGCGCCAAGTCATTCGGGAACGTGCCCGAGACTGTCGGAATCTAGGAGTACATACGAAGGAGCGCGAAAGGAGCGTCCCTCCATGCGGAAAGCCCCGATGACCCGCTCACGGCTACCTGCCGGCCCGGCGAATGTCGCGACGGCGCAGGCATTGTGCTACACTACTTCCATTCGGTATCGACCCTCCAACCAAGTGCGGTATATCTTGATGAAAATCGTGCGTAAACCTAAATTAACCGAGATGGTCGGCGTGAAGAAACTCCTCGATGCGGCCGCCAAGAACGGCGACCTCCTCCAGCGGCCGCTCATGGAATTGTACGAGACGGCACGCGACTTCTTCGTCTACGTCGACGAGAGCGGCGTCGCCGGGTGCGCTGCGCTCCATATTGACAACGAGGACCTCGCCGAGATCCGTTCCGTGGCCGTGCGTCCGGACTTGCGTGGCAACAACGTCGGCAGTCAGTTGATCAACGCGTGTATGGCGGAGGCACGCAATCTCGACCTCAAACGTGTGTATGCGCTGACGCGTGTGCCGCTCTTCTTTCTCAAGCAGGGCTTCAACGAAATCGACAAGCACGAGCTGCCGCAGAAGGTGTTTCAAGACTGCCTCCGGTGCCCGATGTGGCCGGATTGCGATGAGACCGCCGTGCTACGCCACGTGAAAACTGATGAATAGCGCGGGGCGCGGCGCGTCGAGAATGGTGTTGAGAGGAGGAATGATCGCGTGACGTGGAGCGGAACATTCGGTTTCCTTGGTTTTGGCAACATGGGAGCGGCCATCCTCGGCGGCCTACTGAAGAGTGGCACGCTCGCGCCCGGTTGTGTCCGCGTATTCGATGTCGATGCCGCGAAGTGCGAGGCCGCGCGCGCCATGGGCGTTGCCGTAGTCGCGTCGGAAGCCGAACTCGCCCGCGCGTGCGACGCCCTCCTATTGGCCGTCAAGCCGCAGAATATGAACGAGGCGCTCGAGGCGCTCAAGTCGGGATTTGCCGCCCATACGCTCGTCATCTCGATCGCGGCCGGCATCTCGATCGCATTCATTCGAAAACGACTCGGCGACGACGTCCGCGTCATCCGCGTCATGCCGAACACGCCCGCCCTCGTCGGCGCCGGTGCGGCCGGCATCGCCCCGAGTGACAACTGCACCGAAAAGGACAAAGACGTGGCCCTGACGGTTTTCGGCGCGGTCGGCATTGCCGAGATCGTACCGGAACAGGCCCTTGACGCCGTGACGGCGCTGAGCGGCAGCGGCCCGGCGTACTTCTTCTACACGGCCGAGTGCCTGCTGCGCGCGGCCATGGCCGAAGGCCTCGATGAAACCGCCGCCACGCGGCTCGTGGCACAAACGATGCTCGGCGCCGGCAAGTTGCTAACGGAGTCCGGCGAATCCGCCGCCACGCTGCGGGCGCGCGTGACCTCCAAAGGCGGCACGACGGCGGCCGCGCTGGCCACTTTCGAGCGCGAAGGCCTCGAGCGAACCTTGGCAGCGGGTGTTGCCGCGGCGGCGGCCCGTTCTCGCGAGTTGGGGCAGTAGGCCGAGCCGAGACAGGAGGGAGCCATAGGTATGACCGAGGATTTGCCCATTCCAAGCGGATTGCAGAACGTTCACGGCATCAACGCGGCGGACATCTACCATCGCGAATTCAAGCGCGTTATGGTCGGCGGCTACGACATGCACGAGGTCGACGAGTTCCTGACGCGCGTCGCCGATGCCTTCGACGCCCTCCAGAAGCGTCTCCAGGCCGTCGAGGAGCGCGAGCGTGAACTGCGCGAACAGGCCGGTGCCTACCAGGAAATGGAAGAAACGCTCCGCAACGCCCTCGTAACCTCGCAGAAGTTCAGCGAGAACATCATCGACGTGGCCAAGCGCGAGGCCGACTCGCTCGTCGAGGAGGCGCGCGTGATCAAGGCCCGCGCCCAGTTCGAGGCGTCGAAACTGCCCACGGAAGTGGCACGCGATATCCGCCGCCTCCAGGAGCAGCGAGCCCGGCTGCGCAGCGAGATCCAGGCCGTCCTCCGAAGTCACCAGAATCTCCTCGAAAGCCTCTTGCCGGCCGAACAGCGACTGGCCGAGGAATCAAGTCAGGCCGCCAGGCGCGAGCCAGCCCGCAAACCGCCATCGGGCGATGCGGCGACCGCCGCCGCAACCGAGGAGGACAAAAGTTGACGGCACTGGTCTTTTGCGCCCTGATGGCCGCAGGCTCCCAGGACTTCGATGCCTTCTTTGAGGACTTCGCGGCCAAGCGCAACGGCATCCGCACGCTCGAGGCCCGCTTCGAGCAGCAGAGCGTCGTGCCCGAGGAAACGCTCGTGTCGAAGGGCTCCCTCCTCTACGTCAAGCCTCGACGTATGCTCTTCCGTTACGAGGCGCCGGATCCCACGTACCTGATCGATGGCACCAAGGCCTACCAGTACGAGGCCGATCTCCAGCAAGTCCAATCCTACGACCTCGAGGACAATCCGCAGACCAGCGTTTTCTTCCTCGGCTTCGATGACGACACGAGCCGTTTGCGCGAAGGCTATCAAATCGAGCTCTTCACGCCCGACGACGGGGTCGAAAGCGCCAAAGGCATCCGATTGCATCCCAAAACGAAGGAAAGCGAAGAAGCCTACTTCCAGACCATCGAGCTGTGCCTCCGCGCCGAGGACTTGCTGCCGTACCGTATCCACATTGTCAACGACGAGGAATCCCAGGTGACGATCCGCGTCAGCGACTTCGTCGTCAACCAGCCGCTCGAGGCCAACGCCGATCGCATCTTCCTGCCGGCCGGGACCTCGATCATCGAGGATGACCGGCTCGACAGGACGGCCGGAGAGGAAGGCGCCTACGTGCCCGAGAAGACGCTGGTCGGCGGAGCACCCAGCACCCCGGCCGAGGAAACCAAACCGTGACGCGCATCGTCCTCGCTTCGGCATCTCCTCGGCGCAAGGCGCTCCTGCGTGCCCTCGGCCTCACCTTTGACGTGATCGTGAGCGACGCCGAGGAGATCACGGATGGCCCGCCCGAAGAGGCGGTCGTCACCAACGCGCGCGCCAAACGCAACGACGTGGCCGCGCGGCTCGACTCGCCCGCCCTCGTCATCGCCGCCGACACGCTCGTCGTCATTGACGGTGAGGCCCTAGGCAAGCCCGCCGACCTTGACGAGGCGCGCGCGATGATCCGGCGACTGTCCGGCCGAACGCACCAAGTGCTCACCGGGATCGCTATCCGCGACATGGCCGCGGGCTGCGACGCCGAAGGTACTGAATCCACCGACGTCACCTTTCGACATCTGCCCGAGGACTCCATCCGTCGATTCGTCGACGCCGTCAAGCCCACCGATCGTGCCGGCGCCTATACCGTCGACGGCCCCGGAAGCCTCCTGGTCGAGCGTTACAGCGGCTGCTACCAGAACGTCCTCGGCCTCCCCATGGTCCGCCTCGACATCCTCTTCGGCCAACTCGGCTACAACCTCTTCGAGATGATGCATCCCCCCCGAGCCGTGTTCCTGTAGATGCCCACCGCAGTTCTCCGCGCCCCCACCTTGGCCGTGGGAACGAGGGAACGGCCAAGGCACCATGTGGACTGCACAAGCGTGCGTGCGCTCTGGCTGAGCGGAGCTTCCTCCGCCGCCGAGACCCCCGATTCTCGGCACCGACGGGACAGTACGCCCAAGGCGCACCCCGGGGAAAGGCGGTAGCAAGCTACCGCAGTCCACATAGCCTCGGTGTCTTGCGTGACCCCCTTCTCCCGGCAGGCCGGCCTCTCCGCAGCGAAGGAGAGCGCGAACGCCTCTCTCGCCATGACGGTTCTTGGATGGCTTCTCCTCTTTGGCCGAGATCCTTGCGCCGCAGCTCCTCGCTGCTCCTGCGTATTGACGGCGAAGGCTCAGCGTCGTACCATGGCCGTTGCGCGATCGCCGGACACGCGCAATAAGGAGAGACGCCGTGCACATCGAGAACGACTTCGTGCGCATCGAGCTCGACGACGATACGGGGGGCTTTCGCTCGATATACGACAAGCGTCTCGGCCGCGAGTATATCGGCGCACCATATCGCGCTCTCCTGTTTCGCCTTATCACACCTGACGGCGATCGCGCCTGTGAACACCTCAACGCCACGAAGGTGAAGATTTCCATCTCGGACAACGTAGCCGAGATCCGCTGCACGCGCGCCGGCATCGAAGCGCACGCCACGCTCACGCTCGATGGTCCGGCCATCACGGCACAGCTCCGGCTCGTCAACAACGGCACGCGCGTCGTTGAAGAAGTAATGTTCCCGTGGATCCGCGGCATCGCGCCCATCGCCGGCGCGAGCGTCGTCTGGCCGCGTTTCACGCAGCGGCGCATCGAGGATCTCTTCGGCAAAGGCCTCGGCGGCGACCACCGGACCTGGAACGAGTGGACGCAGAAGGTTGTTGCACGATATCCCGAACACTTGGCGTCGGCCTGGTGCGACTTCGGCACGGCCGAGGGCGGCCTTGGTATCGAAGGGCGCCAGCAGGACTTCGCCATCCTCGACTTCGCCCTCCACAAGGTCATCGAGAAGACCTACGATCCCGTGCGGCGTTCGCTCGACATCGTCACGGTGGCGCCCCATCGTGTGCGGCCCAGCGAGACCTACACCTCGCCGCCGGTGCGGATCGCGATCCATCCCGGCGATTGGCACGCCACCGCCGACGCACACCGCACGTGGCTCGACGGCTGGATCGCCAAACCCGATCGCCCAGCCAGGTTCGCCGAGGCCATCGGCTGGCACTTCTTCTTCATGAAGCACCAGGACGGACTCGAACTCCACACCTATGCCGACCTGCCGAACATGGCCGCGAGCGCCCTCGAGGCCGGCTGTCCGTACTTGCTCGTGTTCGGCTGGCAGACCGGCGGTCACGACAACCACTACTTCTACCGCTATGTGCCAAATGAGGATTGGGGCGGCGTCGAGGCTCTGCGCGAAGCCATCGAGACGTGCCGCGCCATGGGCGTCGAAGTCATTCCCTTCTTCAACGGCACGCTGGCCAACATGATGATGCCGGAACACAAGGCCTTCGGCCAGGCTTGGGAGGCCAGAACCCGCGCCGGCCATCCCTACTACGCCGGCGATTGGGCACGTCACAACTTCGACGCGCCCACGCGCAACCGCGCCATGCTGCACCACGAGGTCTGCTTCTGCGCCGACCAGCGCACCTACTTTCTCGAGTCGATCGATCGAATCGTCCGCCAGTATGGCTTCGGCAACACGCAACTCGACCAGATCAGTGAAAAAATGTTGTGCTGCTATGATGAAGCCCACGGCCACGGACGGCCGGATCGTGCCCCCGTCGAAGGCTTGTCTGAACTACTGCCGGCCACACGGCGCATCGTGCGCGAGGCCAATCCGGAAGGCGTCATGGTATCCGAGGCCGTCAACGAGTTCACCGGGCAGTGGTGCGACTCCTCGTGGGACTGGAACGCGCTGCTCCCGTTTCCGGAGCCCATCCTATACACGCTCCCGTGGCTCATGACCAGCCACGAGATCGACGCCCTCGAGTTCGGCGAGGTCAACAAGGCCTTCGCGTACAAGATGCACTTGGACATGAAGATCGACGGCGGCGACGCCGCCATAACCAAGTACCCGGCCTTCGCGGCGCACGTGCGGCGGAACGCGCTCTTGCGCCAGCGTCTCGGCGCATTCTACAGCTCGGCCGCCTTTCGCGATCAGGAAGGCGTCCGCGTCGTCGCCGACGCCGACGCCCTCGTCAAGGTCTACACCAACGGCATCGCCCGGACGGCAGCCATTATCGTGGCCGAAACGGGAGGCCACGAAGCCGCGGTGCGGATCGCCAAGGACTGGCGTGCCGCCAAGGGCGCGCTCACGGTCGACTCGAATAGGGAGACCCCCACCGATATCGAGGATCGGGATGCGCTCGATGTGGCCCTCAAGCCCTACGAAGTGCGCGCCTTCTGCATCCCGGAGGCCCTGCGTAACGCCTAATCGCCGCGACACGAGCGACGAGATTACTCTTCGGCCGGCTCGTCGGACGCGGGTGCGGGCTCCTCGGCCGGGTTCTCCGACTCTTCCGAAGTCCCCAACACGCGCGCGAAAGTCGCGTTGTCATACTCGATGATGGCTTGGTTCTTCAGGTACTGGATATAGTCCATCAGGCGCATGTTCTTGGTCATGAGGACCCTATTGTCACGCGCCTCCTTATCCTCCTCGGAATCCTGGGCGGCCTGACGCTCTTCGTCCGTCGGCGGCGTGAAGCTGACCAGCTCGAGGAACAACTGCGGCGCGCGCATGCTCTTGACAGGACCGATGAACGCGCCCGGCTCTTTGCCCTTGGCCAGATGGTAGATATCGCGCGAACGCACCATGAGTCCCGGCGCCATGGGAGATTCCTTCGCGTTGAACTCCTCGCTCTCGGCGATCTCCAGTTTCAGATCCGGATACTGCGCCACGACCTCTTCAAGGGAATGGGCCTTTTCGGCGATCTCGGCACACAGCTTGTCAATCTTGTCGGCATATTCGTCCGACGCCTGAATCTGGCGCACGACGTCTTGCTCGACACGATCGCGCACATCCTCAAGCGCCTGCGGCGTGGGCGCCTCGTACTCGATCACTTTGGCCACCAGCAGGTTGTCGCGGCCCTCGATCACCGGGGCAAACTGATCGACTTCGACACCGTCGAAGCCCTTCCGGAAAGCATAACTATCCATACGTGATACGTTCTCGATTTCGGTGCTCTCGGAGGAGAACTTTCCGGAGATCCGCACACTGAAGCCGGCATCCTGGGCCGCCTCCTCAAGATTGCCAGACTCCTTCGCCTTGGCCAAAAGGGCATCGGCCTGCTGGCGCCGCTCGGCCGTCTCGCTATCCGTGAGGGTTGGATGAAACTCGATCTGGCGCACCTTCACTTCGCGCTGGCCCCCTCCTTCCGCCGTCCGCTCCTCATCGACCTTGAAAAGGTAGTAGCCGCGAGGTCCCTCAACAATATCCGAGATCGCACCAACCGCCATGCCCAGCACGACCCGCTGGTGCTCTGCGATGTTCTCGCCATCCTGCAGCCAGCCCATGTCGCCGCCCGCATCCGCCTGGAACCCATCCGAGTACTGCTTGGCCAACTCCGCGAAATCCTCACCATCGCGCGCCCGCTGGAGAACCTCGTCGGCCAGCGCCGGTTTCGGCGCCAACAGCGACACCGCCGCATACTGCGCCACCCGCTGTTCCGGCACATTATAGACAGAAGGATCCGCGTCGTAATGGGCCTTGAGCTCCTCCTCCGTGGGCGTGATCGCAGGTTCGATCGTGACGTACTTCACCTTCATGCGGGTGCGTTCCAGATCAAACTCGGCCCGAATCTCATTCTCGAGCGGACGCGCCGACGCCTGAACCACTCCGAGGATCACCTCGCGCTTCACCTGCTCATTCACGCTATCGTAGATCTCATTCCAGTCCCGGCCCTTACTGCCCTCCACAAAGGCATTCCAGGTCCCCGCGTCGAACTGCCCGTCCTCCGTCTTGAACGAGGGGTCATCCTTCAATCGTTGGACGAGGTAATCGCGGCTGCACGCGAACGCGCGTTGCGCCTCGACATCGCGCAACAGGGCATTGTCCACAAGCCGATCGAGCACGCGGTTGGCCGTCCCGTCCTGCGCCATCTCTTCCGGCGTCGGCCGTTCGCCGTACTGGCTGCGCCGCTCGGCCTCGGCGTTCAGGCCGCGCTGAAACTCGATGGCCGAGATCGGAATGGACCCTACGCGCGCCACGGTGCCCTCAAGCATTCTCCGATCATCGTCAGACTTGTCCGAACGACGATAGCCGCCCCAGAGCACGAACGTCGGAACGACGAGGATCACGAGCGCCCACAGAATGACCTTGCGGTACTTGCGCATCAGGTGAATCATTAGGAGAAAGACCTCCCTCTCAGAGATAACCGTTTTGGAAATCGAAAAAGAGCGGAACGCGCCTGCTCACAAACAGTTAGAGCCTATCATATATCCGCAGGAGCGCGCAACACGGCTGCACTCGCCGGGGAGCGGCGCCCCTCCGTCATCCGCGCGAACCTTCATCTCCCGCAACCGACGGCAGCGGCACATTCTGCCAGCCTTCCGTGCCGAACCGGATATCGCGCTCGACGAACTCCCACACCACGACCTTCTTGCCGAACAACAACTCCGGCTTGCCGCTGAGCTGTTGACGCACGAGCGTCGATGCACCGCCATCGTTCACGATGGACGCGAGGGGCATCGACAACGCGCGCGCCAGATGGGCGACGAATCCACCCGAGCCCGGATCGTCGCGCTCGTAGATCCGCAGGAAGCTGTCCCCCAACACCAAGACTTCGGAACGCGGATCGTCCGCGTACGGCTCGCCCGAGTCGCGGCGGATAACCTGCGTGCACAAAACCTCTGCCGGCTCGATACGCCGCTCGACGCCGGGCGCCTGCATCATCCCAATCACATCGCCGCGACGGCGGATCGGCGCGGGACGCAGGTCGTAAACCGTCGATCCGTGCTGCACCGCGCCGGAATCCAGGAGACGCCGCGCCACGGCGTCGGCGGCCAAGCGCATGCCCTCGGGCGACCAGTGGGTGTCTTGCGCAAGGTACAGGGCCTCGCCGGTGTCCTCGTCTTTCGCCTCAGCACAGAGCTCAAACAGGTCGACGACATCGACGCCGGCCGCTTGGAGAGCCTCGACGAGGCGTTCCGTATGCGCGTGTACCGGCCGCACCGCCCCGGAAGCCCGACGTGACAGGCGTTCAGGATACACGGACGCCTTGCCGGGTGCCGGCACGACCACAAGCCGAATACCGCGCTCGGCCAGGGCGTCGCGGAACGCCGTGATGGCGCGCAGCGGCTCATCGAGATCCGGACACGGCTCGACAAGGTACTGGACGCCGGGCCGGTAGAAGAACCAGCCTTCCTTCCCGGCAAGGCCCTTCTCGCCGGCATCGCCGAACAGGCGCCACTGAAACGCTTGCATGCGCGGCCGGATCCACCGGGCAACATGCGATAGCTTCTCGAGATCGGCTTCATACAGGCGGAGGTTCTCTTGCGTCGGCGCATGGCGAAACACGTCGAGCGCTTGCACCGACCGGCCCTCGCGTAGATCGAGCGCCACCTGCAACGGGCCCGGCACGGCACAAAACGCCGCGAGACCGATGATGAGCGCGATCCGGTATCCCCTCGCCGCCGTGCGCCCGGTTATATCGTTTCCTTTTGGCACGTCCCTCTTCCTCACTAGAATTGAAAGTACAGAAACGGATTGAAGGCCTGAACAAACATCGTCGCCAACGCCAAGGCGAATAGCAGCAACAGGAGGATGGCCTTGGGCCAGGTGAGCCGATCGACCCATTCGAACGCTTGGACACGACCGAAAGCGAAACCAGCGCAGACGGCCATGGCCACGAGGCTTTTAGGATCATAGATCTCGCCGGCCAGAAGCGCCGCGCCCGCCGACGCCGGAATAGCCCCGAACAGGGCACCGAAGTACCGGAATGCCGTGTGGATATCCGGCGAGCGGAACAACACCCACGAAAACAACACGAGCACGAACGTCAGCGCCACTTGGACGATGCGCGGCAGCCGCGCGTACATACTCTCCTTGCCACGCCACCGCTCGAAGGCCAGCAGCGCGCCGTGGTACGCGCCCCACGCCACGAAGGTCCAGTTCGCGCCGTGCCACAGCCCGCCGAGGATCATCACAATGGCCAGATTGATGTAGGTTCGGCGCGCGCCCTTCCGATTGCCGCCGAGAGGGATATAGAGGTAATCGCGCAGGAACGTCGAGAGCGAGATATGCCAACGCCGCCAGAAGTCCGTGATGCTGTCCGAGCGGTACGGCGCGTCGAAGTTGCGCAGGAACTCGAAGCCGAACATGCGGCCGAGGCCGATAGCCATGTCCGAATAGCCGGAGAAGTCGAAATAGATCTGGAACGCATAGGCCACGATGCCGAACCACGCATCGACGGCGTAGGGCGCCTCGGCCGCGAATACCGCGTCGGCGACCGTGCCGACCGTGTTCGCCAGCAGCACCTTCTTCGCGAAGCCGAGGATGAACAAGGCTACGCCCGACGAGAAACGATCCACCGAATGCGTCCGGTGCACCAACTGATCGGCAATGGTCTGGTAGCGGACGATGGGCCCGGCGATGAGCTGCGGAAACAGCGCCACGAAACACGCAAAATCCCAGAACGAGCGCACCGGCGGCGAGTCCTTCCGATAGACATCGATCGAGTAGCTCAGGCTCTGGAAGATGTAGAACGAGATGCCAATGGGCAACGTGATCCGGACCATCGGCAATGCGCCCGCCCCAAGCACGCCCAGCACCGCGTTCAGATTGCGCTCGAAGAACATGAAGTACTTGAAGAAGCCCAGCGTACTCAGACTGACCACGACCGAAACGATCAGCGCCCAGCGTCGCCGGGCCGAACCTTCGGGGGCGCGTGCGATCTGGCCGCCGCACACGTAGTTCACAGCCGTCGCGAACAGCATGAGCACGACAAACCAGGGATCCCACCAGCCGTAAAACACGTAACTGGCCCACAAGAGAAAGAAATTCCGCTTCGCGGGCAACATGTAGTAGATGAGCGCCACCAGCGGCAGGAAGTAGAAGATGAATATCTGCGATGTGAAGACCATGTACTACGGCCGGCTCGCGCGATTCGTCCAAACGGCCCAGTACACCGGCCCGGTGTCCTCGCCGAAGTAACGGTTGATGATGCCACCCATATAGCAGTCGTCGATGGGCACATCGAGGGCCATCCGGTGCACATCGCCAACGCGAAACCGATCCAGATCACCGCCGACCTCCGGCACGCGCGCATCGGCAACGCTCGATCGAGGCTTGAGCGGATTGTAGTGGCCGATGTAGATGCATTCACCATCGATCGTGCCGCGATGCACGGCGAGCACCTTGTACTTCATCACAAAAGCGTAATCGTACATCGGCTTGTTGACGAATTCCCCGCGAATCTCGGCGAGTTCCGCCGTAACCTCGAACTCGCCGACGGTCGACAGCTTGTCGTCAACGCCGGTGCTCGGTGCCTTCGAGCACGCCACGAGTCCGATCGCACACACCGCCAACACACCGCCAACGCGCCACGTACAAATCATCCTTCATCCTTCCCAACTTCCGCGTACGTCCAGTGCGGCTCCCATCCCATATCGAGCAGCAAGACCGCGCCGTCCTTCGTGTCCGGATGGAGCGCCCGCAACGCGGCGCTCTCGCCGGTGATGATCGGCGCATCGGCCGCGCGCATGATGCCCATCGGCGCGCCCGAGCCCTCGGCGCCGCTGCCATCCTTCGGCCCTTTCGTGAACAACAGGTAGGCGCCGTCGGGCGACGTGGCGCCGCCGTACACATGCGCGCCATCCTCGCCATATACCAGCCGCTGGTTGCTGCCGTCGCCCTCGGCCATCCAGAGCTGCGTATAGCCGTAGCCGCCTTGGTCGCCCGGCCGCGAGGAGAAGATCAGCGTCTTCGAGTCCGGGCACCAGTCCGGCGTACAGTTCTGGAAAGAGCGCACCGGATTCATCGCGCCGGTTTCCGCGCTGAGACGCACCACCGTCCACGACTCGCCCAGGTGGTTCGCCACGCCGCAGAACCATTTCCCATCCGGCGACCAGAAGAGCTGCTGATAGATGCCTTGGCGCGGAAACTCGCGCACGACCTGCTTCGTATCAAGGTCCACGACCTGAATGCCTTTCTTCGTGAGGCACACCACCTGCGTGCCGTCCGGCGACCACGAAGCCCACGGAAACTCGCCTTCGCCGCCGAGCACGCGCGGGTTCGAGCCATCGCCCTCGGCCACGACCAGTTCGCCCTGGAAGCCCCATTTGTCGTGATCGATCCTTGTGCCGCCCGCAAGGCGCCGGTACAGCAACCGCGTCCCGTCGGGCGAGAACCGCGGCGCCGCCTCTTCATACTCGGGCGTGTGCGTGATGGCCTGGCGACTCGAACCATCCGGGCGCGTCAGGAAAAGATCCCAACCACCGCCATCGCTACGCGCCCCGTAAACGATCCAGCCTTTCGCGTGTACCTCGGCGGCAAGGGCCGCCGTGCCGGCATTCTCCTGCGCAAAGCTCGGTACCGCGGCAAAGATCGTCACGAGCAGCACTGCATACAGATTTCTAGTGAACATACTCGTCTCCTCAGGGATAGGACTCGTTGGGTCTACAACGGTCACCGCGCGTTCACCGCGACTTCGGACAGCAGAGCCTCCATTCGGTAATAGGGAAGACCGTCACTGCCGACAAATTCCATGCTTCGGACAAATCCCCACCGCTCGTAGAGGCGCCACGCGCGCTCATTATCTTGAACTACCGTGAGCTGCACGTGCAACTTTCCGCGTCGCCGTGCCACGTCGAGGATGCGATCCGCGAGTCGCGAGCCGAGGCCCCGGCCACGCCAGGCATCGGCCACAGCCAGGCCGAGCGTCGGCGTGTCGGCGCGCACGGACCACAAGAAGCACCAACCGACGATAGCGCTGTCATTCACGGCTACGAGATCATGTTTGATGTCTCGCCCCGGCGCGTTGTCGCGCACGACGGATTCGCACGCGGCGAGGTCCGCCGCGCCGCCCATCGGCCGGAACGCGCGCTGCGCTTCATGGCCGAGGCCGACGTAGAACCGCGCGAGTGCCGGGGCATCGCCCGGGGCCACGCGTCGGATGATGAGACTGCCCATGGATCCCTGAAACACGCAACCTCCTACCGAAACCGAATCGCGAACAGGTCCGCATCGCTCATGACAAACCGCAGCCGCACCGGAACGCCGACCAGTTCTTTAAGTCCCGATCGCCCTTGCCACGTCACGGCCCGCTCGAGGTAGTCGCCGTAAACCTCGTCGCAATCCGCCAGGGCGTAACCAGGTAGCGGCGCGCCGGCGGCATCGAGGATCTCGCACCGGATCGAGCCGGCCGCCGACGTCGAGTAATTGATCACCAGTTCGGTTTCCGCCGGGCCGCCCGCGCCTTGCACGGCCGGATCGTCCTCGAAGGTCAGCGGCTTCGTCGTGAATTCGCCGCCGGCGGCCGAGGCATGCACCGACACGAAACCGTCCATGCGGATCGTGTAGCGGCGCAGGTGGCACGGCCCGACGTAGTAGCCTTCCGTCGAGTAGACGGATAACTCGTCCGGCGCGTCCGGAATGGCCGAATGCGTCTGCAGGACGCCCCAGGCCGTCATGTTGTTGCGGTTCACCCAGCGCGATTGCTGGAGGCCCGGGCGGATGAAGGCCTCGCGCCACCGCCGCCAGTGCTCGCCGTCGCGACTCGTCATGAACACGCCGTCGGACACGCCCGGATGCTCGTGCACCTTGAGATCGCGCTCCGGCATGAAGCGCTTCGGGAAACCGAGGAAAATGTGCGGCGCGCGGAAGTACGCGGTGATGGCGTTCGTGTAGAGATGCTCGGGCGGCGTGCCGCCGTAGTCGAGCCATTGCGGCGTCGGCCAATTCATGAAGTCGTTCGTGAACGACGTCATGATGGCCCGCACGCCGTCGGCGAAGCCACGGTGAAACGCGACGTAACGCCCGCGATAGGCGTCCCAAAACGCGATATTCTGCGAGTCGAACGCGCCCTCGGTAATGATGGGCTCCTCGCGAATCACCGTCCAGTGGATCGCGTCCGGCGACTGAAACGCCACGAGTTTCGCGTGATCTTCGCCGCTACCGACCGCCTTGTACCGCGCCTCGGGCGGACAGTCGGGATTCAGATCCTTGAACGGCGCGAAGTTGTGCGTGCCGACGCCCTCCCAAACGATATTGTTGGCCTTGGAACCCTCGAACTCGAAGAGGCCGAGTTCCGGCTTGGTCCAGTGAATGCCGTCCGTGCTCTCGGCGTAGCAGGTGCGCTGTCCGGAAGACTGTTTGGTCTCGAGATTGTAGTCCGAGCCGCGGAAGTACATGCGGTAGAGATCGCCATCCTGAAAGACCGTGACATAGCAACTCGTATTGCCTTCCCACGGCGCGTCGTACGTGATAGCCACCTCACGCGCCACCGGGGTATGCAACGCGAGCCCGACGCCGGCCATCGCCTCGATGAGGTAGTCGTCCACCATCGGTTCGAGGCGCGAGCCGATGGCGATGGGCGCGTCCTGCGCACCGGCCATGCCGGCCCCGACAGCAAACGCTGTCACGACGACGCATAGCGAACGCAAATCGATTCGGCAATCGTGCATTGGTTTACCTCCGTGATTCGACGTTGCGAGCGGCAACGCCTAGTTCTTCAGGCTCTGCACCGGCGCCGGAATCTGGCCGCCAAAGGCGACGAATCGCCCTGACCGGCCAGCATTACGTACCGGCAGTATGTACGACTCGCCAAAGAGGCCGCCGAACACCGCCACATCGCCCGGCCCTTTGCCCGGCGCCGGGATGATTCGAACCGCGGTTGTCTTGCCATTGATGACGCCGATGGCCATTTCGTCCGCGATGATGGCAGCGAGCGTGTCGGCATCCGTATCGCCCGGCACGACGACCATGTCGAGCCCGACCGAGCATACGCTGGTCATCGCCTCGAGCTTCTCGAGAGTGAGCGTGCCTTCGCGCACCGCCCGCGAGAGTGCCTGATCCTCGCTCACTGGAATGAAGGCCCCCGAGAGCCCGCCGACGCTCGACGACGCAAACAGGCCGCCCTTCTTCACGGCATCGTTGAGCAAGGCGACGGCCGCCGTGCTGCCCGGCGCGCCGATGGCCGCGATGCCCATGGTCTCGAGAATCTCGCCGACGCTGTCGCCCACGTCCGGCGTCGGCGCCAACGAGAGATCCACGACGCCGAACCGGACACCCAGCCGCTGCGCCACCTCGCGGCCCATTAACTCGCCCACGCGCGTCACGCGGAACGCCGTCCGCTTGATCTCCTCGGCGATTCGGCCAAGATCCACATTCTTTCGCGTGGCGATCAGCCGCTCGAGGGCCGACTTGATGACGCCCGGGCCGCTGACGCCGATGTTGATCACGGTGCCTGGCTCGCCCGCCCCGAGAAACGCGCCGGCCATGAAGGGATTGTCCTCGGGGATATTGGCGAACACGCACAATTTGGCCGCCGCGAAGCCGTCCTTCGCACGCGTACGCTCGGCGGTCTCCTTGATGATCGCGCCCATCCGACGCACGGCGTCCATGTTGATGCCGGCCTTCGTGCTGGCCACGCTTACCGCGCTGCACACGCGCCGTGTCGTCGACAGTACATCCGGAATGGAGTCGACCACGCGGCGATCTCCATCGGAGAAGCCCTTGTGCACCAGCGCGCCGTAGCCACCAATGAGATCGACGCCGACCTCGCCCGCGGACTCGTCGAGCACACGCGCCAAAGGAAGACACACCGCCGGCCCGTGGGCCTCGAGTAACTGGCTCGCCATCGACACGGCCAGGCGCTTGTTCACGATGGGAATGCCGTAGGTGCCCGACACATCGTCGCAGCATGAGACGAGACGGCCGGCGGCCGAGTGAATGCGCGTCCGGACATTGCGCAGCATGCGGCCTGAATCGCCATCCGCGCAGCCGACGAGGTTGATGCCCAACGTCACCGCCCGCACGTCGAGCTTCTCAATCTGCACCATCTCGATGGTCTTGAGAATGTCTTCCGTCGGTATCATCGCGTCAGGTCTTTCTTGGTGTGCACCGACAGCGAATTCGTGGCCGTGAATATGTCGAAATGCTGCAAGCGCATCTCGACGCCGAGTTCCTGGGCGGCCTCCTTCAGTTCATCGCGCAGTTCCTTCGGATCCACGTGCGCCGGAACCGTCACGTGGAACATCTCGACGAAGGTCTCGCCCTTGATCTCATTCCACACGTCCTCGATATTCACGCCGCGATTCGCGAAACATCGCGCAAACCGGCGGACGATGCCCGGCTTGTCGGCGCCAACCGTGGTCACGACGTAGGGTTCGCCTTGCACCACCGCCCCGGCCGCCGCCGAATCGTACGGCACGACAATGGCCTGAATACCGCCCGTACGCTCGAGGGTCGCCTTGATGGCCTCCGTGGAGACCTCCGCCGGAAACGCGGCACGAACGACCATGGTAAACCAGTGGCCGACGACGGTTTGGCTCAGCGCCTCGATGTTCGCGCCGAGATCATAGAGCGTGTCCGCCACGTCGGCAATGATCCCCACGTGATCGCGCGCCAATACTGAGATGACATGCCGGCCAACGGAGTCTGTCATGGCCGTCCCTCCTCGAAAACGTGAGTGTAGCACATCGATCAACGCGCCCCAAACGCCTCGGAATCTCGCGCCACGGACCGCGTTCCGTGAAATCCGTCGAAGACCGTGTCAATCTGGTCAATAGGGTCAATCCTGTCAACCGAGTCCCTTGCGGAAGACGGGGACTGACTCCCTCCGAGTCTTCGAGGAGGGCTGTCTGTCCCCGTCTTCCGAATCGTCTTCCGGAGGGCCGTCTGTCCCCGCTTTCCGCGCTAGAAACCGCATCGGCCGCCTGCTATCATCGCCCGACAAGACCCGCAGTACCACCAGACAAGGAACTACGCCATGATGATCGCTTCATTCGTGCTCCTCGGCGCCGTGTGCGCCCCGCCAGGACTTCCCGCGCTCGAGAACGCCATGCCGGCCCACATCGCCGGCCCGTGGCGAATCGCCGTCGGCCCAGGCTCCGTCGAGGTCGACGGCAAACGCCTCACGCTGGACGCCGAGACGGTTCTCGACATCCCGCCGGTGCAATCCGTGACGGTGAAGGGCGAGAAGTATGACGCGCTGCCGGTATTCGATCCTCACGCGGGCGCCTGGCGTCGAGGCGCCACGCTGAGGCCCCTAATTACGGAAGAATGTTCGGCCACCGGTTTGCTCGATCCCGCCAGTCTCGTCGTGAAAGCCGCGCCGGATGCCGCCGAGGCTTTCGTTCTCGGAAAGGACTACCAGGCGGACTTGTTCTGGGCGAACATCGGACGCATCGAGGGCGGCGCCATCGCCGCCGATCAGGCGGTCTACGCCGACTACACGTACACGCCGTGCCGGCTCGACAGCATCGTAATCACCGCCAACGGCGCGGTGCGGCTCATTCTCGGCCAACCAGGCATGGGCACACAGTTGCCGGTCGAAACCAGTCCCGGCGAAACGGCCATCGTGAACGTTTGGGTTCCGGGGCCCATCGAGGCGCTCACCGAGGAAAATCTGTTTCCCATCGAGTTGGGCGTTCAGGCCGCCGCGCCGCAAACGCCCAGCCAGGCCGAACGGTTCTTGCCCAAAACCCTTGCCAAGCTCCGCGCTGGCCAGCCCGTCACGATCGTGGCGTGGGGCGATAGCGTCACTAACGGAGGCGGCGTCGGCGCCGAGAAATCGCTCTGGTACCAACAGGTGTTTCTCGAGCGGCTCAAGGCCCGCTTTCCGAAATCGGATATCACGCTCAAAACCGCCGCGTGGGGCGGCGGCAACAGCAACGGCTACATGAGCGCGCCCGCCGGCGGCCAGTACGATTTCGCGCGGGATGTGCTGGATCCCAAGCCGGATCTCGTCACTATCGAGTTCGTGAACGATGCCTATCTGCAGGGCGAGGCCATGGCCCAGCACTACGCCGTTATCCTCAAGCGGCTGCACGGCGTCGGCGCCGAGATCGCGCTGATCACGCCCCACCTCGTCCGGCCGGATTGGATGGCGGCCGACGCGCTCAAGTTCGAGCCGGATCCGCGCCCGTACGTGCAGGGCCTCCACCAGTTCGCCAAGGATCACGACCTTGCGTTGGCCGACGCCTCGGCCGAGTGGTGCCGGCTCTGGCGCCAAGGCATTCCCTACATCACGCTCCTGGCCAACTCGATCAACCATCCCGACGCGCGCGGACACCGGCTCTTCGCCGACGTGCTCATGGGTCTGTTCCCGGCGGAGTAGCGATCACCGTCATCGCCCGAGCACAAGCTCGAGCGTCTTCTGGATGATCGGCACGTTGAACACGAGCTGGATGCCAGAGACGAGCGTCAGCACGCACACGATCCGGTTGAATAGACTCTCGGACACGCGCGTGTGCATCCACTTGCCGAGTCCCGAGCCGATGGGGATCAACCAAACGAGCATGAGGTCGAAGAACAGCACGTCTTTCTGAATCAATCCGACGCTCACGTAGAAGGGCAACTTGGTCAGGTTGATCAGCGTGAACGTCCAGGCCACGGTGCCGACGAACATCGTCTTGCCGAGATCCTGCGCGAACATGTAGAGGCTTACGAACGGCCCGGCCGCGTGGGCGATCGTCGAGGTGAACCCTGCCACGACGCCCATGCCGATGGCTGATTTCCGGCCGGGCCGATAGCGGCTCACCCAGTCCATGGCCGCCTCTTTGCCGATGATGTAGACCGCGAAAAATACGGCCACCACTCCTACGAAACGCTTGATCGCCACCGCGTACTGCTCGATGCCTTCGCGGCCGATCCACCACCATACGGCCGCGCCAAGCACGATGCCGGCAATCGACGGAATATAGATATCGAGTACCGTTCGCCACACCTTGTTGTGCCAATGATGATAGATCGCGTTCATGTCGCAAAGAATCAGCAGCGGCAGGAGCGTCGCGGCCACCTTCGCCGGCGACGACATGACCAGCATCATCAGCGGCAGCGATAGGATGCCCGCCCCGCCGGCGAATCCGGACTTGCTGATGCCCTGGATCACAACCGCCGCACCGACGAACAGCCAGAAGATGACAATCGGCACGCCCGGTTGGATATACTCTGAGAACATGAGAACCGCTCCCAAGATAGGAAGTGAATTGCCAAGGATACACGCAACCGGCGCGTGGTTTCATCTCGCGCTCGCGCTCACGACCATCGCCGTTCAGCCGAAAGGAAATGCCATGGAGATCGTGACACCCGCGCCGACGACTTTCCGCGGGGTCTGGTATGGCTGCGGCACCGAGAACACCTTGCCGGGCCGCGACCTCGTGTACGCCGGCGGCAAGGCCACCTATTGCGCGTGGCACCGGCCCATGGCCGTCTATGCGCCCGCCGTCAACAAGACCTTCTTCGTATTCGGCGATGCCGAGAACCGGCCTGCCATCAGCTACTTCGACCATCAGACGAGCACGTTCGCGCCACCGCTAGCCCTCGGAACGAATCCCGACGGTAACGCGCACCGCAACCCGACGCTCTGCATCGACGAGGACGGCTTCCTCTACGTCTTCTACGGCTACGCCGGCGGCAAGCAGCCCATTCCCGTCCTGCGATCCATCGCGCCCTTCGACATCACGCGATGGGAGCGCCGCGCCGATCTCACCGACGGCTCCGGCTCTTATCCCAATCCGTGGCAGTTGCGGTCCCGCGAAATCCTCGTCACCCATCGCGTGCCCGCCGGCTGGGCCTTTCGCAGAACGCGCGAAGGCGGCGCGACCTGGGAACCTACCGTGAGCCTCGTCGAGTTCGGATCCTACGAAGGCACCTCGACCGCCTACGGATTCTCGATGGCCGAGACCGGACCCTATCCGCGGAAGCTACACTTCGTGTGGTCGCGGCTCGGCGGTGGAAGTCCCGAGGCCGTGCGCACCAAACACCTCTGGGCGCGGCGCTTCAACGTCTACTACGCCTGCTCGGACGACGGCGGCGACACGTGGCGCCGAAGCGACGGCACCGCCTACACACTCCCGATCACCGAGGATATCGCCGAGAAACTCTACGATTCGGGCGAGCACGGCATCTGGTTGAAGGACATGCAGATCGACAACGCCGGGAATCCCATCATTCTGTTCATCGACGCGAACACGGACACCTACGAGAGCGCCTGGAAGGTGGCGCGGCATGCCGATGGCCTCTGGACGCTCGCGGACGTCACGCGAACCGATCACATGTACGACGGCGGCGCACTTGTCGTGCTGGCCGACGACGATATCCGCCTCTACGGCCCGACGGCCGCCTCCCAGCCGCGCGTGGACGGCGGCGAAATCGAGGAATGGCAATCCACCGACCACGGCCGAGCATGGACGCGGCGGCGCGCGCTCACCAACGCCTCACCCTTCGCTCACAACCACGTGAAAACCGTCTTCGATCAGGATGCGAGCGACGGCCGGTTCCGCGTGTTCTGGAGCTACGGCGATGGCCGTGTGCCGCCCGAGAGCCGCGACGTCCGCCTCTTCTGCTTCGGCGACGGAATGGACACGCCCCGCGAGATACCGTAGCGCAGCGCTACGCGTTCTCGGGCGCGCCGCCCACCTTCCGGACGATGTAGCCCGTCAAGGCACGTCGAAGCCACGCGAACCGGCCTTGCGCCAAGGCGTCGCGCATGTCGCGCTCGAGTTCATCCATGCCGGGAATGTGTTTGCCGCTTGAGCGCGCCTCGGCGAAGCGGCCGAATGCCGCCTCGGCCTGCTGTGCCAGGCCCGCCGCGATCTCCGGCGGCACCGACGCCGTGAAACCGACGACGCCAACGCCCTCGTCCACGCTGAAGGAACGTAGCGCGTAAGGCCCCATCGAGATCACCCAGCATTCCGACGCGTCGATACGCTCGCCCGACGCGAGATCGCGGAGGCCGCTCGGCTTGGCGTCGAACTCAACACGCACTTCCACCGGATAGTAGTCGCGATTGACAACATAGACGTACCGCCGGCCGTCCTTGCACAATGTCCTCATCGCGACGGGATCCGCCTGCGCTCCGACCGTCTCGAACTTCTCCCGTGGCAGCGCCCGATACGCCCGCGCAAACTCCTGGAGCGCCTCGGTGTGCGCCTTATCAAGGAAGAGGCCGCCGCGCGTGATCCGCGTCGCGTCCAGCTCGGCCACAGCATGGGCATACGGTTCGAGGAAATGCACGCCCCCCTGGAATGCCGGCGTGATGCGCAGTTGCGAATCCCACCAGAAACCATCCCTCGGATACTCGGAGTTCATCCGAACGATGCCATCGGCCGGTTCGCCATCCATGACGCCGATCTCCGCCAGATTCGGATCGTCAGGTTCCGATTTGAGCCACATGTGCTTTCCCCAAGCCTCAACCCAACAGTTGAAGATGAACGCGCCCGGGCGATCCAGCCCGTGGACCGCGTCGAGGCACGGCTGATCGAGAAAATCGAAGTCGCGATACATGCAACATTCCTCGGGCGGCAAGCCGATGCCGCCGAAGGGACTCGATCCGTGGCCGCCGCGATCCCGGCTGTTGCCGATGCCGAGATCCACCTCAAGGCCGGCCTGGTCGCGATAGAGGTCCGGATCGATGCCGGCGTCGCGGTAAAGATCGAGCATGCCGCGTCGCGCGTAGACCTGGTGGGCCGCCGTCGGCAGGCCGAGCGTGTTCGGCACGACGGTCTCGTCCCATAGTGTGATCGTCACGCGCAAGTCGGGTCGGCACTCGGCGAGGACTCCGTGAATCTCGCCGAACAGCCGACGAATCCGGGCGCAACGCCACGCCACCCATGCAGGACGGCATACGAAGTTGAGGTATTCGTAGCGCCGCGAGAACCGATCGGGCGCGGCCGCATCCACCGGTACCGGGATGCCCGTTTCTTCCTGAAACAGCCGGACGCTAAGGTCGTCATAGCCGGCATGGATCGAGCCGAACCACGGCATCGCAGCAGCGAACATGTTGAACGAGATCCCCCGGAACGCGGGATAGGCGCCATAGCGCGTGCCGATCTCGCGCACGAAGTGGAGGATGGCCTGCTGCACCGTCGGATGCAGTGGATTGAACATGGGACCCGTATGATACGGCCCGCCCAGACGCTCGCCGTAAGCCAGCGCGGACAGGCCCGCATACGGCTCGATGTAGGGCTTGTCCTTGAGCGTCTCGGCGATGACCTCGAAATTGAGGACGTTGTATAGCCACGTCCAGTCGTTCGTGCTGGCCTGAACCTGGTCATTCCAGAGCATGTTGTTGAACGTGTCGGCGCCGGCCTGAATCGAGGCGAGATCGATGTTCATCTGCTGCATCAGGCTACCGAGCCGCATGAGCGTCAGCGCGCCCTGAAACGCCAGGCCCTCCTCGCCGAACCGTTCGAGCAGCCGCGCGTACCAGTCGGCGGGATGCGTCGTCCACCGGTTGTACTGCTTCCGATCGCGCGCGACGACACAGTCGAAACCATCCGAAGGCTCGCCGAAACAGGGAAACTGCGGCCCGTGGTACCAGGCCATCGGATAGATGAGAAGCCCTTGGCCGCTGTGGCGCGCGTACTGAACGACGTGCTCGATCCATTCCTCGCGCGCCTGGGCGCCTTCCGATGCGCCCGTCCCACACGGATCTTCGTATTGGATGCCCAGTTCGCGCCGCGAGCCGTCCAGCGGATCGCCGGGCACCTCGAGCGGCGCGAGATCCTCGAGCTCACGAATCTCGATCGAGGCCGCGGCCGCCGGTTCGCCCTCGCTCCACGTCATGAACACGATGCTGCAATCCTCCCAACGCGGCCAGAAGATCTGACGCACCTCGAGCATCCTCCCGCTCAACGGCTGCGCGTATCCGGTGAAGATACCCGTCGTCAGGTCGTAGCACGTACCGTCCATGATGCACATATAGCGTCGCTTGTCGTCGGGATATCGGATGATGGCGACATGCGGCCGGCCGATATGCTCGATCCGAAACCGATAGCCGAACCGCGACAAAGGATGCCCTTCCGCCTCGCGGTACCGTCCGGCCCCCGACTCGATCACCTGAACCGCGCCGTGCGCGAAGTACTCATCCGGCGCATACTCCTGTGTACAATCGATCTGCTGCAGAAGGCGACTGGCGCCGCCCGGCAGTGCCTCCGAACCGGCTACCGAATGACGGAGAAGCATGGCTGCGCTGGCGCCCATGGTGCTCTGGAGGAATCGCCGCCGCGATACGCCCCACTCGTTCCCGAACTTGCTCATAGACCGCCCATCCTTGACATGTCCGCCACGCGTTGGGAATCACGATGACAGATAATCGACCCGCGACTCAAGGCGGGCTCAGCGAGGCCGCATGAAGGCTTCCCGCTATACGGCCCGTAGGCCCCATACGTCGTATGGGGCCCCTGGAGTTTCTCCCTTTTTAGCCTGTTAACCAATGGCCATCGTCATCGAGACG
>DAIPKA010000003.1:0-231990 GCA_036769985.1 Candidatus Hydrogenedentota bacterium
TGGCTTCCCTTTTTTCCAAGCTTACCCATCCACTTCGAACCTATGCATGCTAACATCCATGATGGTAAAAAAGGGGACAGACTACGAATTTCTTCGATGACCGCTTCGTGAGACGCCGTTTCGCTGGCTGAATCGAGAGACGACGACGCTTGCTCTTCGCCCGGTTGACTCGGAAATTCGTAGTCTGTCCCCTTTTTAGACCATCAGGGACAGCGGGTCGGCATTGCCCACAGCGCCGGCACCCCCAACAGCGGAGGCAAGGGCTGGGAGCAACTCGTCATTGACGGCCGCGCCACGAAAGAAACCACAAAGGCCTCCGTCCATCTGCTACTCCACGCCCACGGCACGGCCTGGTTTGACGACGTCGAGGTCCGACAGACCGGCCGCCTCGAACCGATGCCGGACTACGGCCGCGCGGAACGCACGGTAACCGTACGGCCCGATTCGGTGGTTCATCCCTGCTTCGGAGGCGTCGGATTCCATATGTTCTACCATACCTTCGCGGCCTCGCAGGACTACATGGACACGGTCGTGGCGAAACGCTGGCGCGAGCTGAATCCGTCCTTCGCACGGCTGAACGACCGATGCGACTGGGACCGGGTCATGCTCGACCAAGTCGCCGAGCACCTCCTCCGCCTCAAGAACGACACGCGCACCGAGGTCTATATGACCACCTAGGCGCCCCAGGAGACCGCCGGTGGCGACGAACGTGCGGCGTACGCGCGCCAGGTGGCCGAATACCTTGTGTACTGGATCCGGGAAAAGGGCGCAACCAACATCAAGACCTACTGCATGACCAACGAGCTGTCGCTGGGTCAGTGGGGGAACCTCATCAATGACCTCCCGAAATTCAAGGATTACCATGCCGAACTGTTCCGGGCCTTCCGCGAGCGCGACATCGAGATCCGGTTGCTCGCCACGGACGCGTCCCCCGTCGAGCGGTGGAACAGCATCGAGTGGGCCGCCGAGAACATGGACGATGTGACCGGCGTCTACGGCGGCCATCATTATGTGAACAACTACGATCTCGATGATCCCGAGTTCTATCCTTGGTTCTTCGGCAAGCTGAAGTGGGCGGCCGGCGTCGCGCGAGCCAAGGGCAAGAACTTCATCCTCGGTGAGTTCGGCTGCAAGCAGGACGGCCGCACCGTCCACGGCATCCACCGTGATACGTGCGCCTACTGGGACACACCACGCGAGCCCCCTACTACGGATTCGGCCTTCTGACGAAGTTCTTCCGAGGCCCCGCCACCATCGTCGAAGTGGGCACCAGCGACCCCCGCCTGCGCGCTGCTGCGGTGCGCCATCACGGCACGGAATCCATGTCTATCGCCGTCGTGAATCGGTATCCGGCCACGGTACCGGTCAGGATTTCCCTCGAGGGATACGCATTCGGAAAGCCCTTCCGGAAGTATGGCTACGACTCAGCCAACGTGCCGTATCATCCCTTCGGCGATCTCCAGGATCCCGCCGACGTGCTCGCCTTGGCCGAAGGATGCCTCCGCGATGCCATCGGTCCCGAGTCCCTCGTCGTATACACCACCGCGTACGACACCGAGACGCCGGGCACGGTTCAAGGCATCGAGGTCACACCGGACGGCACGGGCGTCGATCTCCGCTGGCAACCCATCGCCGACGCGCGCCCTCTTCGTGCTTGGCACCGTACCCGCAGGACGCCCTGCCGGGCCACCGCGTTGCCCCTTGGGGTCCCTGGGGTCGTCTTGGTCATTGGTGTGGGTGGGTCGCCCGCTTCGTCGGTTTGCCCGTTTCCCGTGCCGGATGCTATGATCGGGGGCCCGTTTGGGCTGCACGGTGCGCGACACGACTGCGCTTGGGCAAGCGCGGCCGTCGTCATGGGTTGAATCTTCTGAGGAGGATCGTGTGTCGTGAGAACGATTGCGGTACAGGTGCGGGACGACCACTTGGCGCTGTTGTCGCGGGCCAAGCCGATGGCCGCCATGGCCGAGCTGATCTGGAACGCCCTCGATGCCGAGGCCACGGAGGTCCGGATCGTATTTTGCGAGAACACGCTCGGCGGACTCGAAACCATCCGTATCGTTGACAATGGCCACGGCCTCGCCTACGCCGAAGCGGCCGCGGCCTTCGAGAGCCTTGGGGGATCGTGGAAACGTCAAGGGCCGCGCACGACCACGCGTAAACGGATGCTGCACGGCAGGTACGGCAAGGGCCGGTTCCGGGCCTTCGCCCTGGGCAACCGCGTCGAGTGGTGCACCGTGGGCGGTTACGACGGCGACCGCCGCGCTTACCGCATCCGCGGCCACGCCGGCAAGCCCGGCGAGTTCGAACTCACCGAGCCGGCGTCGCCCAACGGATCGCCCAACGGCATGGTGGTCGAGATCGCCGATTTGCCAGCGAAGATAGGGCTCCTCCGCGGCGTCAAGGCCGTCCAGGAAGTAACCGAACTCTTTGCACCGTACTTGCGGCAATACCCCGACGTGAGGATCGTGTACGATGGCGTGCCGCTGGATCCCACCAACGCCGAGGATCGGATCGTGGAATATGATCTCGGCGAGTTGGTCACGGAGAATGGCGAGCGGGTCCGCGCCAACTTGAGCGTCGTTGAGTGGAACGTACCCGGCAAGCGCGGCCTGCTCTTGTGCGACGAGAACGGATTCGCCCTCTACCCCGCCGGAACGCGGCTCCTGTTCCGCGGGTTCAGTTACACGGCGTATCTCAAGTCCGCCCACTTGAGCGCCCTCGAAACGGAAGGCCTGCTCGAAATCGACGAACTAGCGCCCGATGTGCGTCAACTCGTGGACACGGCGAAGGTCGTTTTGCGCGATCACTTCCACCGCCGCGCGGCCGAACGTGCCCAAACCGTCATCGAGGAATGGCGCGCGTTGGGGCTCTACCCCTACGACGGCGCCCCTGCGGACGACGCCGAGGAGGCCGAGCGGCGCGTGTTCGATACCTACGCCGTGCTCCTGGGCGACGCTAAGGATTTCGCGCTGGCATCGCCCGCACTCAAACGATTCGCCCTTGGCATGCTTCGCGAACTGCTTCACCTGGATCCCGCCCGGGCGCCCCGCGTGATCGACGATTTCCTTTCCAGGCCGAAAGAGCGCCTCGTTGATGTGGACACACTGCTCGGCAATATGGTAAACGTCCGGTGAAAGGCGTCTTCCGCTTTTTGTCGGGCCGTGGGAGAATGGGGTCATGGCAGGAGGAACATGACCATGGGGCGAATTGGCGGTATGGACCCGGCGGGGCGTGAAGCGTATTGGCAGAATCAGATAGCGGCGTGCGAGACGTCGGGCAAGCCGGTTGCAGAGTATTGCCGGGAGGCGGGGTTACCCTATCTCCCCATTCCCCCTAATCTCGCGGAACCAACCCATGCCGCGAACAGATGTACTCGAACAGAAAATCCCCGCCAAGCACAGGCCGAACCTCATCCAACCCGATCCGCGTCCACGATTGCCGCCACTCCGGATGACTGCAACAAACCGAGAGTTCCTTGCCAAGCCCGATCGCATTGTTGAACCGGCCGCGGTGAAAACAACGCCGAAACCAAGTCACCGCAATAGCGCCAAGTGGCCAGTTCCCGCAACCCGGCCGCCGTCCTGCAATAGACGGGGTGGGGGACCCAGAGGCCACGGCAGGGTTTTCTCGCCCCCGTCTTCGAACTGGAGGACGTAAACAAGAACGCACTGGTTTCCCTGGCTTCCGCGCACATCGGCCGAGCCGTCGCTGTTCCAGGCCTTCTTATCCGAAATGGTTGTTCATATACACGGCAAGGGCTCCGGCCGTTCAAGGCATGTATGCGGGATTGTGGAGTGTTCGTGGTTGACTTCTCAACGTACTGTGTGGCCATAATTACGAATAATTCTACGTGGGTGTGGTGGAAAGTCAAACGCACAATCGATGGAGATATCCCTGTGAAGAAGTTCAGCCGCAGGACGTTTCTGAGCACTACCGGCAAGATCCTGGCCTCCGCGCCACTGGCGGGAGCCCTGGGTACACTGCCGGGGTGCCCGAACTCGGTCCGGCCCAATATCCTGGTCCTCATGGTCGACCAAATGCGAACGCCACCGGAAGGTTATGGCGATAACGAAGGCGCGGCCGCGGGACTGAAAGAGGTGCTCGGATTCCGGCCCCTTTCCGAGGGCAATGAATACGCGCAGTATTTTCCGGGCCTGTTGCGACTGCGGCAGAACGGGGTCGTTATGACCAAGCATTTCACGGCCGCGGCGGCCTGTGTGCCGAGCCGGACCTGCATCATGACGGGGCAGTATCCAAAGGAGACCGGTGTCACCCAGACCGACGGCGTATTCAAATCGGGTTGCGATGTGTCCTTCCTGGACCCGGCCGGGACACCGACCATAGGCCACTGGTTCCGTGCGGCCGGCTACGAGACCCACTATTTCGGGAAATGGCACGTCTCTGAGGCGGAATCCCCCGACTTTCTCGATCCGTGGGGTTTTGACGATTGGGAGCAGTCCGCCCCGGAACCGCACGGGGGAATGGCCGACAATCTGGGCGTGTTCCGCGATATCGAGTTCACGAATGCAGTCACCACCTTCCTTTCCGGTAAGTCGGTCGGCGCGTCCCAGAGGCCTTGGCTCGCCGTGGGGTCACTCGTGAACCCGCATGACATCAGCGCCTATCCCATAAATTGGCAGACGCCCAATCAGAGTGGTGTGGTCGGCTGGGAGAATTACCCGCCAGTGACCCCGATCCCGGCCGAAGGCGACGTCAGTCGGTTGGGCGGCGTCCATGAAGAGAACGTGGTCGAGCTGAATCCCGATAATTTCCCCCAAAACAACAGTGCGTTGCCGCGCACCTACAGCGAATCCCTCGATGACAAGCCGCGCTGCCAGAAAGACTACGCCCTGAAATGGGGGCTCGCGATTGAGTCCAGCACCAATTACGGGCTTCAGGGCACGCAACTCGCATCGCCGCTGCCGTTCCAACTCCAGGGGGACAATGCCGAAGCGTGGTCGCTGGGGTTCAACCAGTTCTATTTCTACTGCCAGTATCTTGCGGATCTTCAACTGCGAAAGATCCTCGAGGCTCTTGACGAGAATGGTATGGCCGACAACACCATCGTTGTTTTCTTATCGGATCATGGCGAACTCGGCGGGTCCCACGGCGGCATGATTCAGAAGTGGCACAACGCCTATGAAGAAGTGGTTCGGGTGCCGATGGTGATATCCTCCCCCTTGGTCAACCGAAGCGAAACCAACCTGAGGGAAATCGATCAACCCACCAGCTCTATCGACTTGGCCCCAACCCTGCTGGGGCTGGCCGGATTGTGCCAGGAGGAGCTCCGGGGCGTCCTGGAAGAAGACCGCGGCACAACCGTGAAAGCGTTGGCCGGCGCGGATCTGTCGGACCATGTTCGCGGGTGTTGCGCAGGCTGCATCACGGATCCCGATGGCGAGAAGCGAACCGGCGTATTCTTCATGAGCGATGATATGGTTACGGAGAAGGGCGCCAATCCCGTCACCCCCAAGCCGACGCAATATGAGCTGTTCCTCGCGAACGTCGAACAACGTATAGGCGAGGGACTCGACCTGGCTTCCGGGCCCGTCTGCCAGCCCAACAACGTTCGCGCTCTGTGCACGGGCGACTGGAAGATGGTGCACTATGTCGACCCGACCGGAGTCGAGGCCGACGAATGGGAGTTGTACTGCCTCAAGTATGACCCCGTCGAGGAAACGAATCTGGTCGACTTTCAGACCGGCGAGCTGCGCAACGACGTGACGCTGACGGGGCTGTCCCCGTACTTGCTGGAATCGAAGCATCAGCATCTCAAAGCGGAACTGGCCCGGCGGGAGGCCATGTACGCACCCGAAACTGCCTGATTCGCGCTGGCGGTGGAACTCTCGATGCACCTTACGCGTCGAGGGCACGGTTTGATGGAAAGAGGCTGATTGGAGGGGCGTATACCCATACGTCCCTCCATTAGCGTGTTTGGGTCCCGGACAACAACGTGCGGTTTCGACTCACCCAATTTCCCCCCGGCTGCGCGGAGATGACAGCGCGTGGTGGCTTGCTGTGCCCATCCCCCGCAAGCGTGCAACACCTCAATACGCCCGCGAACGTGACGCCCATCCGCGATTCGGTGCCACGTCTCTCGCATCGCTCGTTGCCCGAGGCTCGTAAACGTCCTGTGAACGACGTTCCTGCGTGGGGTTCGTTGCGAGGGATGTGCAGCAGGGGATGTTGCCGCTTACGCAATATGTGACGGGTAGCGCGGACCTCGGAGCGTGGGGCAAGGGCCTGGTTCCCTTCGGCGCAGGCGGTTTCGGATGATAGCCCGTCCGTGTTCCTGATGACGAGCGGGTTTCCCATGCACCGTGCCAGGTCACGCACGACCGCCCCGAACCCTTGCTGGCGTCTTCGCTGCCCAGGGCGCGCCCCTACCGGCCTCGTGATGCGAGATCCAATCGACTACTTACACACAATTCGCGGTTTTACTGGCGGGGGCTACGGGGTCGATGAACGATTCTTTTCAGGATGATGATACTCCATAATCCACTGTTGAATAAGTACTTACGATTCAACACGGTCGTATTGCGTGCGCCGTGAGAAAAAAAACCGACCATATCGCTAAAGTTCGGGCTAAAGTTGCCGATAAAAACCGCAGGTAAGCCGGAATGGGCTTAGCCAACAGTTGAACGGGTGATAACCGACGCAAGGATGCGAAGGCACGGTGAAACACGGAAGGAACGTGGCCGCACAATCGTGGGGCACACGCGGTAGTCTTCGACAAGACCAAGCGAGAGTTGAATCGAGTGGCACAGGAACTTCCCGTGGCGGAAGGTCTTGGGCAGGTGGTCTGTGGCTTGCGTTGGGAGATCCACGGTTACTGGAGGCGTTCTCGAAGACCGAGGGATAAGGACTTCGGGAACGATCCCGACAGAGCGATGGGCTCGGCCGTGGCGTGTCCGCGTAAATGGGTCGCGAGATACGCCCTCCCGGCATCAATGGGCGCCGGGCGATAGGCGGAGCCATAGGCGATGTTGGGAAGGCCAGGCCCTGAACGGTTTGGTATGCCGGTCTCCGAATGAGACTGGCGTGGACCATGGGCGAGCCGGGGTGCAACGGTGCACGCCGGAGCTCGTATGGACGCAGGGACGATGACCGCGCATGGATGTGCGGTCGACAACCACTCACGGAGGAAAGCACTATGGGTCTTCGAATCAACACCAATGTGGCCGCCATCAACACGAGTCGCGTGTTGCGGAGCTCTACATCCGCGCTCAACAAGAGTCTTGAGCGGCTCTCGAGCGGGCTGCGGATCAACCGGGCCGCGGATGATGCGGCCGGGCTGGCCATTGCGGAAGGGTTCCGTTCGGTCATCCGCGGCACGCAGGTGGCACAGCGTAACTCGCAGGATGGCGTCAGCCTGGTTCAGACCGCGGAAGGCGCACTGAGCGAGACGACGAACATCTTGCAGCGCATCCGCGAACTGGCGGTGCAGGCGGCCAACGGCACGCAGAGCAACAGCAACCGCCAAGCACTGAACGCCGAAGTGACGCAGCTTCTGGCGCAGATCGACGACGTGGCGTTGGACACCGAGTTCAACGGGATCTTCATCCTGAGCGCGCCGCAGACGTTGACACTCCAGGCGGGCGCCCAGGTGAGTCAGGTCCTCACCATTAACGTGACCGGCGCCAAGACGAACGATCTGGGCGTGAGCGCGGTGAGCGTGTCGACCATGTCGCTGGCCGTCGCGGCGATCAGCACAGTGGACGCCGCGCTGAAGAGCGTGAATGCCTTGCGGAGCAACCTCGGCGCCTACCAGAACCGCTTGGAGTTCACCATCAACACGCTGGCCATTCAGGAAGAGAACATGTCCGCGTCGGAAAGCGCGATCCGGGACGCCGATATCGCCAAAGAGACGATCTCGTTCACGCGCAATCAGATCTTGGTGAGCGCGGGCACGTCCGTGTTGGCGCAGGCAAACGTGATTCCGCAGACGGCGCTTCAGTTGCTCGGATAGTGCGTGAATGATATGGGGTTTTGAGTTGAGGAGCAGAATCGCACCCCGGGCGCAAGCCCGGTAGCGAAGGAGGTGACGCAGCTCAGCGAGACCGTGGGCTTTCGCGTAGTCCCCGGTCTCATCGGAAACGTATGGGCAATCAGACAATTCGGACGAGGGTAAGGATGCCCTCGGGCCACTCACGGAGGAAAAGGTAAATGGGACTACGAATCAACACGAATATCGCCGCGTTGAACACGGGGCGTGTGCTGCGCCGGTCAACGGCGTCGCTCACACAATCGCTCGAGCGGCTGTCAAGCGGTCTCCGGATCAATCGCGCGGCCGATGATGCGGCAGGCCTGGCCATCGCGGAAGGGTTCCGGTCGGTGGTGCTGGGAACGCAGGTAGCACAGCGCAACTCGCAGGATGGCGTGAGTCTCGTGCAGACGACCGAAGGCGCACTCAGCGAGACGACGAACATCCTGCAGCGTATCCGCGAGTTGGCCGTGCAGGCCGCCAACGGAACCCAGAGCGATGCTAACCGCTCGGCGTTGAACAACGAGGTCCAGCAGTTATTGGCGCAGATCGACGACGTGGCGCTGGACACCGAGTTCAACGGCATCAAGGTGCTGAGCACGGCGCAGACGCTGACGCTCCAGGCGGGAGCCCAGGTCAGCCAGACGCTAACCATCGCGGTGTCGGGCGCCAAGACGAACGATTTGGGCGTGAGCGCCGTGGCCGTTTCGACGATGTCGTTGGCGGTAGCCGCGATCAGCACGGTAGACGCGGCGATCAAGAGCGTCAACACCCTTCGAAGCACGTTGGGCGCGTATCAGAACCGCCTGGAATTCACCATCAACACATTGGCGATCCAGGAAGAGAACTCGGCCGCATCGGAAAGCGCCATTCGGGACGCCGACATTGCCAGTGAAACCATCGATTACACGCGCAATCAGATCCTGGTGAGCGCGGGCACTTCGGTACTGGCCCAAGCAAACCTGGTTCCGCAGACCGCGTTGAATTTGTTGAGATAGGCGATCGGTTCTCGCCGGAGTGAGTGTATGTGCCGGCGTTCCGGATTCCGGGATGAGCCCGGAGCGCCGGCCAATCGATATCGGAAGGGAGGTGATACGCTTTGAGCGGTATCGCCGGCAAGCTGTATGGGCGCTTGTCGGCGCAGGGATGAACCAGCGTTTCAAGGAATGAAGACCGGCGGGGTAGGGATGCTCCGCGCGTGCTCAAGGAGGTAAGAAATGGGACTTAGAATCAACCAGAACATCCCCGCGCTGAACACGGGGAGAATTTTGAATCGGTCGACGCAGGCGTTGAATCAGTCGCTCGAGCGGCTGTCGAGCGGTCTGCGCATCAACCGCGCGGCAGACGATGCGGCCGGCCTGGCCATTGCCGAAGGATTTCGGTCGGTGGTCATCGGCACGCAGGTGGCGCAGCGCAATTCGCAAGACGGCATCAGCATGGTGCAGACCGCAGAAGGCGCGCTGAGTGAGACCACGAACATCTTGCAGCGCATCCGCGAGTTGGCGGTCCAGGCGGCCAACGGAACGCAGAGCGATGCCAACCGCTCGGCCCTGAACAACGAGGTCCAGCAGTTGTTGGCGCAGATCGATGACGTGGCGCTGGACACCGAGTTCAACGGCATCCGCGTGTTGAGCGCCTCGCAGACGGTTACGCTGCAAGCCGGCGCGCAACCCAACCAGACGTTGACGATCGCCGTGACCGGCGCCAAGACCAATGACCTGGGCGTGAGCGCCGTCAATGTGTCGACGATGTCCTTGGCGGTGGCAGCGATCAGTACCGTAGACGCGGCGATCAAGAGCGTGAATACTTTGCGGAGCAATCTGGGCGCGTACCAGAATCGGCTCGACTTCACGATCAACACGCTGGCGATCCAGGAAGAGAACTCGGCCGCATCGGAAAGCGCCATCCGCGACGCGAACATCGCGACCGAGACGATCCAGTTCACGCGAAACCAGATCTTGGTGTCGGCAGGGACGTCCGTGTTGGCACAGGCGAACCTTGTGCCGCAGACCGCACTGACGCTGCTCGGCTAACATGACGGACGGACCTTCAACAGGCAGAACCTATGGTGAAGCAAGGTTGAGGGGAAGGACAAGTCTCAAGGAGATGCGTCATGGGAGTTAGCGGTGTGAACGGTCTCGACCTCCGCGCGTTAGCGGAGGCGAGCGTACCACCGCAGACCCATGCGGGCCCTGTGGTCCGGAAACCGGAACAGGAGCCTGCGGCCGCGCGTAACGAGGCGGCTCAGGAGTCCCTCGAAACGCCACGCGGTGGTACGCGATTGAGTGTGGACAAACCCACGGGACGGATTGTGGCCCAGATCGTGGACGTGAACCATGAGATCATCAAACAGATTCCGCCCGAGGAACTCCTCAAGATCGCGGCCAAGCTTCGCGATCTGCGGGGCGTGCTGTTCGACCTGAACGGCTAGGCGGATATCCGGTAGTGCAGCCCGGGCGCTTCGGTGCTTCCCTCGGGAAGGCCGGAGCGCCCGGCGGGTCTCCGGAGCCCACCTCGAGTCCGCGCTATCCCGCCATCGTCGCCCTTCGCGAGGCGCGCCGTAGCCGGATTGCCGCCAGAATAGCGAAGGTATAGCACGCGATACCGGCCACGTGGATGGCCGCTATGCCGAGATTCAACGAGATCATGGTCGCGCTCACGCTGCCGAGCACCGAGCCGATCCCGTTCATCGCCCAGGCCCAACACGTCATGTCGACTTTCCGATGGCCCAAGAGGCGTATCGCCGACGGGAACAGCATGCCCATGGGGGTAGCCAACACGGCCAGCAAGAGCACCGTGGCCGCCGCCTTGGCGGCGAGGGGCGCTCGCAGGATCTGGGGCCCGAGCACGGGAATGACGAGCAACGCGACCACTTGCAACAGAACAACGACGAGGGCCATGAGGGGAATGCGACCCTCGAGCGCGGTGGCCTCGAGACGCGAAGAGATCAGGCTGCCTATGCCGGTGAAGATCAACATGACGGACAGCATTGCGGCGAAAGCGAGCGTCGGGTTTCCAAGCCACAAGAAGAAATGCTGAAGCAACGCCAGCTCGATGAGCACGTAGCCGACCCCCAGAAGGAAGAAGAGGGCCAGAAAAGCGCCGCGCCCGTGGCCGCCGCCCAGCTCTCGGCGACGCAAGAGCACCAGGGGAGAGACCATCAGCGTCAAGACGCACGCGAAAACAACGAGGAACAAGTCCATGAGAATGTGCAACACGCGGAGTTCGAGCGGGAAGAGACTGGTGTTCCCGTAAGGATTGGCCAACATCGCCAAAAAGGATCGCGGCTTCAACGCATACCACATGTAGGGACGATCGTCGGAGAGGGCCCGCACGTCATAGGCATAACCGGCGAGGAAGGACGGACGAACCGCGTCATCGAAAATCATCGTCAGGTTTGCAGCCCAAGCATTGGCCTCGGCCGGGGCGGGCCACGCCAGGTCGTAGCCGAGCGTTTGGCACGCCACACGGGCCCGCGAAAGAACCGAATCCGGCAACGGGCTGCGCGTCGCCGCCACGAAGATGCCCCGGAACGGGCTGTCGTATTCCGGCGTCACCACGGCCAGAATGTGGCGCTCGGGATCGGTGACGCCCCGACGCTCGAGGGCCACGCGGAGCGTGTTGACCATGCGCAGCAGCCAGTGTTCATCCCACAGCGCGCCGCCGGCCACGCAGAGGATGCCGTTGGGCGTCAGGCAATCCCAGTACGACTGAAAAGCCTGGCTCGTGTACAGGTGATTCTCGGAGAGCACGGAAGCGCCTTGGCTGCTGGCCGACTGACTGTCCGCAAAGGACGCAAACACAAGGTCATAGGCGGCGTGGACATGGTGGGAAAAGGTGCGACCGCTGTCCACAATAACCTCGACTCCCGGCAAATTGTAGACATCCCCCGAATAGTCTCGGAAAGCGTCGCGCATCACCTCATTCGCGATAATGGGGTTGAGCTCGACGCCGGTCACGTTGGGTACGCCGAAATGCTTGGCCGTCAGGATGTCACGGCCTCCCCCCACACCGATGATGAGGGCGGATTGCGGATCGGCGATGCGGTACGGCATTGAGGTCACGTCATACTCGAGATAGCGGACCTTGTCGTGGTCGCCGTCGAAGTGAACCATGAACGCCGGGGCGCGTCCGTCTTGGGAAATCACCAGGTGGTCGGGAATGGGGCCGTCGTAGACATCACTCAACCGCCACCCCCTCCACTGCCAAGGAAAGACGCCGATACGACTGTAGAAGTTCCATTTCGAGAAGAGCAGGTCTGTTCCCAATAACGAGGACTTCCCAAGAGAACGAACGAAATCGGTGCGAACGTTCGCGGCCGCGAGCGTGACCGCCGCGACCACCATCGCCGCCGTGGCGACTGCCCGAGCCCGCCGACCTGCAACGGGCCCCCGGAGAGTCGCCAACGCCGCGATCGTGGCCACGGCGAAGGGCGCAGTGAGACCGCCCAGATACTGCAGCGCCGGTACAGCCAGCATGCAGCCGCTTCCGGCGCCGAGCAGATCGGCGAAGTAGAGTTTGCCGGCCCGCTCAGGCCGAGCCGCGAATATCTGGGATATGAACATGCTGCCGAAAAAGAACGGCGCCGCCGCCACGAGGAATGCGCACAGCAACCAACGGATCCTAGGGACCTGAGGCAGACTGGCCGTGGTATGCAAGGGAAGAATGACCAGGATGAATAGGGCAGCGATCACCGCAAGGGCCAGAAAGAGCGGCAGATAGAAGTGGATAGGCGGGAAACCGGAAGCGTGGTCGACGCGACGCCGGCTGAGCTGGGCGTAGAGTCCACCAAGGCCAAAACCGAACAAGGCAATGGCGAGGACGAAGAAGGCGAGATGATGCTGCATGATAACGGAGAAAAGACGAACGAGGTTGATCTCGAACATCATGAGCGCCAGACTGACTACATACAGCGCCCCGGCCTCGGATGCGAAAATGCTTCGGCCGTGCGTAGACTGCAAGACTCGAAATCCTCATTGGTTCCGGCGCGGCACTGAAACCCGGGCGATAGCGGCGGGTACCGCGAAGCGAAGGAACACGTGACGCTTCAACGCGAGTGCCCGGTACCCCGGGAATCTACCAGAGGAAAAGGCATCCAATCAATTGTCACCACCAAGCAACAGGGTTATGGGGGCGGCCGGAGAAAGGTAGTTTCCAGAGAACCCCGTCATTTTGGCGTAAGAAATAAGCGATACAAAGTCCTCTTCCCCGAACACCTCATCCATCAGCGCACGGACGCGATGCACATGCTCATCGCCAATCCGCACCAAGATGGAGCCGGATTCCGTCCACAAATCTCTCGCCACGGTCAGCCGGTCGCGCAGCTCGTCAGCGCGGGAGTGCGGATGACGCAGTGGACAAGAGGGTCGCGCGTCTGGTATGATTTGAAGCGAATGGCGGCGTAGCTCAGTTGGTAGAGCAGCGGAATCATAATCCGTTTGTCGGCGGTTCGACCCCGTCCGCCGCTACCATGCAATCTTCACGGCGGATCGGGTGTATGTTCGATCCGTCGTTTTTTGTCTGCGTCCCAACCCTCCTTTCGCTCACCAAGACGGATGACACAACCACCTCAGTGTCTCTCGATATCGGGCGGTTCTTCCCGGACCAGGGAGAACGTCGTTCCAGCCCACGGCGGATTCCCACGGCGTGCTCGTGTCGCAGACAGACGACAGCCCCCTACTCACGATTCCCGAGCGAATTACCCCGGGAATAATTGTTTATCTTAGAATTCGAGAGGCTCGGCTCGAAAATGATCGCCACAATCGTCGCGTTTTCTGCTACAATAGGCCTTGCAGTGTGTGTTTTATGTGGAAAAGGCGTCTTGCGTTGTGGAAAGGGCAGTGGTGGTCTCTACGTAGAAGGAAGTGGAGGAATCGTATCATGTATCGGAAAGGTTTCACGCTTATCGAACTGCTTGTAGTAATCGCCATCATCGGAATTCTGGCAGCCATCCTGTTACCAGCGCTGGCGAGGGCGCGCGAGTCGGCGCGCAGATCGAGTTGTGCGAACAACCTCAAACAAATGGGCATCGTGTTCAAGATGTACTCGAACGAGAGTGCCGGCATGATGTGGCCGTCCATCGACATTTGGCGGTGCGAGGAGGACTCGGGCAATCCGGGCTGGGGTCTTCAGAATCGGTGTTTCGCGGTGAACGCAATCCAGGTCTATCCCGAGTATCTGACCGATGCGGCCGTGCTCCTCTGCCCGTCAGACCCCGACTATCAGGCCGTCAACATCGTCTTCAACCAGGCGGACACGTTGGCTTCCGTATTCACGGGTTCGGGCATGGGCTCCACCGAGTACGACGGCACCACCCCGGACCAGAAGTTCTATCCGTGCGAAGTGGACAGCAGCAACACGAGCTACATCTACTTCAGTTGGGCCCTTTACGCCCCGGGTCTCACGGACGATACGCACCTCTTCAATAGTTTCAGCGAGGTGGTGCCCTATTTCCAGAGCAAGCCGGGACTGGACCCCGCCATCACGAGCGGGTTTGCCACGGCCGTCGCCAACATGGTCACGCTCATCACCGACGAGACGATGGGCACGCTACCGCAACTCGACCAGAACCTCGTCAATGAGGCCATGACCATCTTCCGTTTGACCGAAGGCATCGAGCGGTTCATGATCACGGATGTGGCCCACGCCGCGGACACATCCACTGGCCAAAGCGAGATCGCCGTCATGTCGGACTATGTGTCCAACCAAGCCGGCGACGAGAACAAGTTCTGCCACGTGCCGGGCGGCGCTAATGTGCTGTTCATGGACGGCCACGTCCAGTTCATCAAGTATCCGGGCATCTGGCCGGTGAGCCCGCTGCTCGCCGTGACGGTATCGAACTTCTAGCCGCGCTGCGGGCCAACGAAGCTGCCAGAACGGGGGCAGGCGATCCCTGCCCCCGTTCTCTACTTCGAATCCGGTCGGGCATCGACACGGGGGCGCGTTCCCTCGATGCCACGGTCGCTCTATGCCATCAGATGCCCTTTGAGAAACCGGCCGATCTCGTCGAGGGCCTGCGTCGCTTCCGGAAAGAGCGGCGCGCACACCGGATAGCAGTGGAACAGCCCCTCGCCGATTCGCAGCGTAACGTCGACGCCGGCGACCTTGGCCTTGTCCGCGAAATACACCGCGTCGTCCAGGAGAATCTCATCGCCGCCGACATAGATGAGCAGCGGCGGAAGGCCGTCGAGGTCGCCGTAGAGCGGCGAAATCCACGGCGTCTGCGGATCACCGTCGGCCACGTAGTGTTGGCTGAAGGCCGTCCATGTGCCTTCGGGCGAGAGGCATTTCGTGGCATTGCTTCGGTAGGACTCGCCCGAGCAGGTGAGATCCGTCCACGGCGAGAGCGCCACGGCCGCGGCCGGCAAAGGAAAGCCGCGATCTCGCAGGGCCAAGAGCAAGGCCAGACACAGGCCGCCGCCGGCGGAATCTCCGGCAAACACGACCTTGGACGGCGCAGTGCCTTGATCCAGCAGCCACTGGTACGCCTTCACCGAGTCCTCCAGCGCCGCCGGAAATGCGTGCTCGGGCGCTAGCCGATACTCGTAGAGCAGCGCGGGAATACCGGTGGCCTTGACGAACTTGGCCACATGAACGCGGTGATCCGAGCAAGAACCGGAAACGTAGCCGCCGCCATGCACAAAGAGGATCACGCGATGCTTCGTCGCGCCGCACGGCAGGATCCACTCGGCGCGGATACCGTCGATCGTGAAGGGCTCGATGCTTAGGTCGGCAGGGACCTTGCCGAACCGCTTGGCGCCGTCTTCACACTGTTGGCGGAAGTGGCGGATGGATTCCGGTTTGCTCCAGTCAACGCGTTCTGGCCGAAGCCGGAATCGCAGCAGATGGCGGTTCCTCATGATGAATAGCAGCAAGCGACTTCGCAGGCTTGGCATGGATGACTCTCCTCTTGCACGACGCGGATTATACAGGCCGAATAGAAACGTCCGCACAGGGATTTGCATCGGCCCTGGGTTGTGCGGCACGCGCTACCCAGGGACAACAACGGAGTGTCTCTGGAGACCTTGCGGTCGTGGCCGTGGCGTGGTCCGGAAACCACGCCACAACGGGGCTGCCTATTTCGTCCGTCTTGGTCCTGTTTCCGACGTGAAGGACCGCGTTGACTGAAGTCCGAGTTCCTCGACCAACACCATGGGGTTTCCCCAGGCGAGGTGAATCAGCACATCCCCGTCCTAAGCCTGTCGCGCGCTGTTCGGAAAAAGCGCAGATCCTTCTCAATGCCAACAAACCTTAGGTTCAGCTCTCTGCATGCGAGAGCGGAACTCCCGCTGCCCATGAAGGGATCAACCACAAGGCCACCAGCGGACGTCACTGGGCGCAGTAACTGAACCATAAGACTCACGGGCTTCTCGGTGGGGTGCAATCGTGTCCCGGTTGGGCGACAACAGGCAATCACTGACGCAGGTCGGCTTGCCGGGAAAACGAAATCTCTCTTGGTGGCAAACAGTATGATGTCGTGACGAGGCGCAAAAGCCCTGTTGACATCGCCCATTCCATGAATTTGCCTATCCCAAATCACCTGCGAACGAACAATGAAGCCCGCGAGCTCAATGGCTACCCGGAAATTCTGCTCAACGTCCCATCTACAAAAACACATGAGGCTCCCTTCTTCCTTGGTAATCCGAAAGGCATCGTAGAGCCACCAAATGAACGAACGCTCGTCATTGATGATTCTCTGCCCGTTCCTATTGTGGTACTTGATTCCATAGGGAGGATCTGCAAGGACCGTGTCAACCGAACTGCTCTTGATGTGGCGAAGAACATCCAGGCAGTCCCCGAAGTAGAGCTTGGTTCTCCCCTTGTCGAGTTTGTGTACTCTCCTCTTCACGGCTTTTCTTTCCCCGGCCCTTGGATCTCTCCACATATTCTGAATCTCTTGGTGTCGCCTCTTTGAGAATGACGGCCCGAACTAGTGAGAACCTACCCAGACAGCGCGGACGGCCATTGACCAAACATTCCTATTATCTAGGACCACTCTGTTGCAGTGGCAGCGCCAATTCCTTTGCGTTTCGCAACTTGGGCCCGTTCGAGCGCGAGAACAAGAATGCATTCAAGCAAAGGCAAGACTATGCGGCATTGTGATGATGCCCAGGAATTGTCGCAAGAATAGACGGCATTCCTCTTCGACAACGCTCCTAGGGCGCGTCCACCTCGGCTACTTGACCACGGGCACCGAGCGGTCGAGGGGCCTGCGCGCGAGTAGTAGATCGAAGACCTCTTCCGTCGAGTCAACCTTGCTGAGCTTGCCGAGGGCCGAAGCGATCCGCGTGCGCGTGGCCTCGTCCTTCACCTCGTGGAAAAGCCAAACGAGCGGGAGAATGGCGATGTCATTTCCGATCTCGCCAAGCGTATCGATAGTTTCGCCCAAGGCGACGGATTCCTTGTCGCGCACGTTCCGGAGCAAGGCGCGCAGGGCGTCGACGTCATGAATTCGGCCCAGGGCCCGTGCCGCGCGGCCCTGGATGCCTGACTCGGCGTCGAAGAGGCTTGTCGCCAGCGCTTCCGTGGCCTCGGAGGCGCCGACGCGTCCGAGGGCGTCCACGGCAGCCTGTCGCACGATCAGGGCCGGATCGTGAAGCGCCTGGATCAGTCCGCCGATGGCCAATGGGTGCCTGAGACGGCCCAGGGCCTCGGCGGCCTCGGCGCGGGCCGCGTCGTCCTTACCTTCATGCAAGCGATAGACGAGGCGCGAGACGCCCAAGGCCGTCTTCGAGAATCCTTGTTTGATAAGAGTGCGCACGGGGACGGCCTGCGGTTCGGCGATCCGCGAGGCGAAAAGGACGGCGCTCAAGCGCAGGGCGGCGCTGGCGGCGAAGGCCCAGTGGTAGCCGGTGAACGACCACGCCTCTGAGCCAGCGACGGACACGGTCTCGAATGCCTGGATCGCGCGCCCGGCGAGGAGCGGCGCGATGCTTGCCATAACGCCTACGGAGAGGAAGTTGGCGGCGGCGATGTAAGTGGTGCGGTTGCGGCGCGGCGTGAACTTGAACAGCGGCCCCTGGATCGCGAGGCCCATGCCGGCGTTTAGGACGCCGTCGACAAACCAGATCACGACCAGGTAGGGGATGCAGATCTCGGGCCGTCTCGGCGCGATGAAATAGGCCAGCGGCGTCATGGTCTTGCACACCGCGAGCACCTCGAGCACGGGCCGGTAGCCGTAGCTATCGCAGACCAGGCCCCAGAACCTCGAGGATACGACGACGCCGAGGGCGGATGCCGTACCGAGCAGTTGGAGCGTCATCACGCTCAGCTTGAGTTCCTCGAGCACGTAGAGTCCGAAGAAGGGCGCCGCTGCGAACACGGCGAAGTGCCAATAGCCCATGAACAACAGGAAGGGCCGGAAACTGCGGTCGCGGAGCGGCTGGAGTAGCGCGTCGCGCCAGTGAACGCCCTCGTCGCGTTCGTAGGGCGGCTCGGGCACGGCCAGGAATAGGAGGATATCCACAACGCCGAGCCCCACGCCGATGCAGGCCAGGATTGTGAATCCGAGGATGACGTGCCCCGTGGTTTCGAAGAAGTGAAACACGAATGCAATGGCGATCATGACGGCAATGGTGGCTTCCGTGATGAATCGCTGGCGCGACGCCCAATGGCGCGAGATCGATTCGCGCGGGACGAGATCGCCCATCCACGAGAACCACAGCGGCACAGACGTCTGGGCCAGGGCGTCGTGGCAGAAGAAGATCGTCAGAATCCATACGATCCGGCCGCGCGCGCTGAAAGGAAGGACCGGCGCGAACAGTACCGTCAGAAAGAGCAGCCGGTGCGCGATGAGGAGCGTCATCCAGAGGGGTTTGCGGCGGCGAAGGCGATGCCCCAGGGTACTCCCGAGGATCTGGAAAGCCAGGGCAACCGCGCCAAGACTGGAGATGACGCCGAAATCGAAGGGCGTCGCATCGAGCTCGGTGAGGTACTTGACGCGCGGCGCCCCGCTGATGCAGAGCAAGTAGTACGTACTGCCAAGAAACCCCGCCCAGGTGATGATGCGCCACGCCCGCCTCAGTTCCGGAACGGGTTCAGATCCTGCACTCATAGATGGTGGTCATCCGCATGGACTCGCCGGGCCGCCTACAGGCCGACGACTGAGTACACAATGTCCGTGACGACGCCGTCGGTTTCCAGTCGCACGACTACCGGGTCCAATTCGCTCGGCGAACCGGCCAGAAAGTAGGTCCACACCCCCGACGCGGTGTCGACGAGCTCGCACGTGAGGAAGGTCTGCTCGCCGGCGACGTCGCGCGGCGCGAGGCGCCGGTTGGCCGTGACAATGGCCGACTTGCGGAGGCTCTGCGAGTTGTAGGGATGTTCCTCGAGCTGCCTCACCTTGCTGAGCCGGCGCACTTTGCGCACCATGACATCCTTCTCGCTCTCGGTGCACCAGAACGTCATCACGACGCTTCCGTCCACGCCGGCCCGTTCCTCGAGGCCGTGACCAACCACGGTATCGATGCTGATGCCCTCGTTGCTGAACGCCGACGCGATGCTCGTCAGGGCGCCCGCGCGATCCAGCACATGAGCGCGAAACACCCAGTGCCGCTTCTCCGTCTCGTTCATTGCCGACCTCTCCTACTCCGAGTCAACACCTGTGTCCTCATAACGCCGACCTCGCTCCGCCCCGGTGAGCACCCGGATGGCCCCGGCCGCAAGGGCTTCCATCTCGAGCGATTCCTCGAACAGCAGGACCGGCGCGAGCCGGCCCACGCGCCGGCGCAACTCGTTCCGGACGCGCTCGCTGCGGATCATGCCGCCCGTCAATACAATGGCCTCGGCATCGCATCCGGCGGCCACAAACATGGCGCCGATCTCCTTGGCCATCTGATACACCATCGCGTCCACCACGAGCCGCGCGCGATCATCGCCGGCGGCGATGCGCTTCTCGATCGCGTCCAGCCGATGCTCGCCGAGATACGACTGCAAACCGCCGCGCTTAGTGAGTTCCTCGATGAGCTCCGCCTGACTGAACCTGCCACTGTAACAGAGATCGATGAGTTCCGCCGCCGGTAACTGGCCGGCGCGCTGCGATGTGAACGGCCCGCCGCCGAGTAACGAGATGTTGTTGTCCATCATCCGGCCATGGCACACCGGCGCCACGGTCGCTCCGCCGCCGAAATGGGCCACGATCATCGTGATATCCTCGAGCGGACGGCCTATAGCCTTGGCCGCTTTCCGGGCGGCGGCGCGCACACTGAGCGCGTGCGAGATGCTACGCCGCGTGATCGGCGCGTAGCCGGACAACTCCGCCTCGGGCGCATACTCGTCCGTGACCACGGGATCCACCACGAAGGCCGGCGCCTTCAGCTCGGCGGCAAGCGCCGCGCCTACCGGCACGCCGAGATTGCTTGCGTGCTCCTTCTCCGGATTCTCGAGTATCGCGTTGACCAGCACCTCGTCGACCACGATGTTACCGTCGCGCCGTTCGGCAATCACGTAGGTGCCGCCCGGCAGCTTCCGGCCCGTACGCGGCAGGAATCCGCCGCGTACGGACACGGCGTCCACCGGCCTCCAACCACCTTGATCCAGCACCGCGCGGACGCGTCTTAGGAGTTCCTCGACCTGGCCGCGGCGCTCGGGTGCGGTGTTGGTCGGCGGCGGCGCGTACTCGGCCTCGACGTGGTGGACGCACGTCTCACCCTCATAGACGGCAATCTTCGTCGACGTCGATCCGGGATTGACCGCGAGTACGCGGTAGCGCTTCGAGTCGACGGACACCGTGGCCGCGGGCCGTGGCGGTTGCTCGCCGAGTCCCCACTGCGCGTAGATCGCACCCAATGCCACCGAGTTCAGGCGCGTCTCGAGGGCGTCCGATCGCGAGAGCAGAACATACGGCATCGGAAAGCCCATGATGATGTTCGCCAACGAGGCTTGGCCGTACTTGATCATCGCGCTGATCATCTTATAGATAACATTGCCGCTCTCGATGTTCGGACACACCAAAATGTCGGCCTGGCCGCCAACCTCGCGCGCGCCCGGAACGTCCGGCAGGCCTTTCACGGCCACAGCCTTGGGATCGGTGGCGAGATCCAGCGACAACGGCCCGTAGACGTCGGCGTCCGGCCAGCCGCGTCGCGCGAACTCGGCCCCGAGCTGCGTTGACGCCAGCGTGGCTATCGGTTTCTCGGTGGCCGACAGAACGGCGACGCGGGGCCGCTCGATCCGCATCACGCTGCGCGCGACGTCCACCGCATTGCGAATCAGGCCGGCAATGCGCCCAAAATTGCAGACCGTCGTGATGCCGGCGTCCGTCAGAATCATGGGGCGTCCCTGTGCGATGGGCGCCGCGTCGAATATCGAGACGAGGCTCACGGTAGCGCGCGTCGCCAGCGGCAACATGTGCCGGTTGAGGACATTCGTCGCCACGCTACCTTTAAGTACCATCTCGACGGCGCCGGACTTGACCAGCTCGACCGTGGCCGCCGCCGCCTCATCTTCTCTCTCCGCCGCGACGATATCCTCGGGGGCCACGTCGATGCCGACCTTGGCTACCGACGCGACGATACGCTCCTTCCGGCCGATTAGGACGATGCGATCGAGGATGCCATGATCGCGGGCCGACTCGACCAGCAAGAGGTCCTCGACGCGTTCGCCACCGGCCATGGCCGCCGTCAACGGCCGCAACGACCCGGCAATGTCGACCAGATCGACGACTTTCTCGATTCCTTTCGCCCCTTTCACGGGCGGCCTGTCAGTGTCCTCTGCCATTATCGACACCATCCTCACGGTTGGTCATCGCGAATCGCGGGCGCTGATCCCAAGTCCAATTCTACGCTTCGTTACCATCCTTTGTCGCCCTTCGCCGCCACGCGCGCACGTTAAGATATACCGAAAGGGCCGCCACAATGACAAAGAATGAAACGGTGACGGTATTCACGAGATTCTCGTCGTGGTCGCCGCCCGTGATGCGGTCGACGAGGAACTTGATGTATGAATAGGGCATATTGCTGAGGCCCAACTCGTACCGCACGCGCCAATGCCACTCGGTGCACGGGCAATAGCCGAAACCGTACCAAATGCCGAGGATGAACCATGAAAACGCCGTGGCGGCGATGGCGGCGAGATGGGCCTTGCGCGTCTTGGCGGGAATCCAGCCGAACAGCACGAAGAGGATGAACGCGCTGTGAAACACGAAGAAGAACGCATTCAGGACGTGGTAGATAGCCATGTTCTCGTTTCACTCGTGACTTCACCAACGGTTTCCCATTATAGTGGACGCGTTGTACGTTTGCGCATGTGCAGACGCGTTCGTGTGCGCGCGTGGCTGAGAAGCGCGAGGGATGTTGAAGTCGCGGAAGGACCTATGTGGAGTGCGCAAGCTTGCTTGCGCTTTTTTCAAGCGAGCTTGCTCGCGTATTCCGCGGGCAGCAAGCTGCCCGCCGGGAACGCGGTAGCAAGCTACCGCACTCCACATGGCCTCGGCGGTGCGTGGAACCTGTTCCGCGGCATTCAGTCCGGCCACACGATGCGGCCACCTGCCACAACGCGACACTTTTTGCGGAGGTCTGTACGAAAACCTGGAGAGTCATCCCATGAAACCGACACGACGAGAGTTGCTGGGTGCAGGACTGGCCGCGGCGGCCGGCGCGTTGTCGAGCACGGCGTGCGCGTCCGTGTGTCCGAAGACCGTCGAAGGTGTCTCCGGCACGATATCCTCACAGATGAAACTCAGCTTGGCGGCGTATTCGTTCCGCAAGTACCTGCCGCGCGACAAGAAGGCGGGCACCATGTCCCTGCACAACCTCCTCGACCTGGCGGCGTCATGGCGTCTCGACGCCCTCGAGCCGACAGCTTACTACTTCGATTCCGAAGAGACGGACTACCTCCACTCGCTCAAGGCGAAGGCATTCAAGCTTGGCCTCGACATCTCGGGCACGGCCGTCGGCAACAACTTCTGCCTGCCGCCGGGCGAGACGCGCGACGGCCAGGTCGACTACGTCAAGCGGTGGGTAGACCACGCCGTCGAGTTCGGCGCGCCGTGCATCCGCGTGTTCGCCGGACACGGCGAAGCCAACATGAACCGCGACGAAGTGTTCGGCTGGGTGACGGACTGCATGAAGCAGGCCTGCGACTATGCCGGATCGCGCGGCGTGTTCCTCGCCATCGAGAACCACGGCTACCTCACCGAGACGGCGGAGAACGTGCTGCGGATCGTCGATGCGATCAACCACGAATGGTTCGGCGTGAACCTCGACACCGGCAATTTCGCCGAGAATCCGTACGAGGGCATGGCCGTGCTCGCGCCCAAAGCCATCACGGTTCAGGTGAAGGTCGAAGTTCGTACGCCCACCGGCAAGACCGAGGCCGATTTCGACCGAATCACTCAGATCCTGCGCGACGCCAACTACCGAGGCTACGTCGCGCTCGAATACGAGGCCGACGACGAGCCCATGACCGCCGTACCGGCCTACCTCGACAAGCTCCGCAAGGCCTTGAACGCGTAGCGCGGGGCCTACCAATCCGCGCTGATGCCGAAGAAGAAGAGCGGCGGGAACTCGATGCGCTGGGTGGCGACGAGGTCCGCGGTGACGGCGTCGATGTGGGTCAGGACAGCCGGCTCGCGGTCGACGTCTTCGTGGCTGAGGATGGCGGTGAAGCAGGGCGACGCTGGCGGCGGCACGTGTACGAGTTTCGGCTCGGCCTCGGGATGGGCGTAGCGCAGGTAGCGCGCGTCGGCGAACAGGCACAGGACCCCGTAGCGCTCGACGTCCACGTCTTTGCCGAGTTCGTGCCGGAGTCCGGCGAAGGCGGCCTCGGCGATGGCCGTCGTGTCGGCCCAGCCGTCCGGCAACGGGATGGGTTCCGGGAAACTGCCGTCGCGTTTGTCGCTGCCGTACCACGCGCACACGTACTCGACGGGATGCTCGGAGCGAGTCCGTTCGCGACCCTTGCTCTTCCCGTCAACAACACGCACGAGATAGAAGGATTGCGAGGCGGGTAGGTGGAAGTCGAAATGCCACGCGCGGCTTCGCCCATCGCGCAGGATCTCGCGTTCCGAGTCCATGGTGCCGGAATACACGCAGCATAGCTCGGCGGAGGCTGCCTGGACTTCCGACCACGCCTTGAGTGCCGCTTCGGCCAGGGGCAACGCTTCGCGCGCCGACACCGGCTTCTTGTCCGCCGATCCGCCCATCAGCTTCGAGAACAGGCTCATGAGTAACGTCCTCCCACGGTTGTGGACGGCGCCCCGACTGCCGGCACCGGCCCGACGTCGTTACGGTTCGGAACGCGCGGTTACAGACGCTCGATGGTACGGCGCAGGTAGGCTACGGCCTTGCGGATATCTTTGGCTTGCTGCGGTCCGGCGATCTCGCGCTCGATGATCACGTCGCCTTTGAATCGGAGTTCGTTGAGTCGGCGCATCAGCTTGGGCCACTCGACCTTGCCCTGGCCGATGGCGGTCTCGTGGCCGAGTTCGCGGCCGTTGGTGGGATAGCACCCGTCTTTGGCGTGGAGGCAGCGCACGTAGCGGCCGAACACGTCGAGCGAGTCGACGGGATTGGCCTTGCCGTAGAGGACGCAATTGGCCGTGTCGAGGTTGATACCAAGGTTCGGTAGGCCGATGTCCTCGATGGCGCGCAGGAGCGTGACGGGCGTCTCCTGCCCAGTCTCGAACCAGAAGCCGATACCGAGGGCGCGGCAGTGGTCGGCGACCTCGCGCAGCGCCTCGACGGTCGGCGCGTAGTCGCGGTGGCCCGGATCCTCGGGAATGAAACCGACGTGGGTGATGATGGCCGGGGCGCCGGCGCGCGCCGCGAAGTCGGCCCCTTGCTTGAGCTCGGCCACGCGTTTCTTGCGGTACCGGCGCGGCACCACGCCGATGGTGGACGGCCCTTCGATGAAGTTCCACACGGCCGGGCCGGAGTAGCCCGCCCACACCGCCGCGATGCGAACGCGGGCCTTCCGGGCGAGGACTTTGATCTCGGCGGCGCGCGCATCGGACCACACGGCGGGATTCCAGTTGCAGAGCTGGCAGGTCTTCAGGCCGAACTCGGCCACGTGCGCGAAGGGATCGTTATCCACGCCCAGACTGGTGATGACGCCTACTTCCATCTTGGCCACGGTTCGCTCCTTTCTACTTGGCGTAGAACCAATCGATTCCGATACGCGCCACGTGCAATCCGTCGCGCTGGTGGTACACGATGAGGGCCATGTCGTCGACGAAGGTCAGCCCCGGATAGCCATAGTCGTTCTCGGGATCGCCGGCGATGATCCGTTCGTTGGCCCACGTCGCGCCGTCGTCTTTCGAGATGACCGACGCGAAGGGCGTCCGCCGGCGATAGGGCTCGTTCGGCCCACCGGTGCACCGGAGCAAGAGCAGGTCGCCGGTTGACGGAACCCGCTTGACGTTGAGCGCCGACGTGCTGTGCGGCGGCAGCGGTAGCTCGTTGACGGCCTCGCCCTCGGACCACGTCTCGCCCTGGTCGGTCGAGTAGGCGCGCGCCACGTAGCCGCTGTACGTGCGCATAAGCATCATGAGCCGGCCATCCTTGAGTTCGACCACGTGCGGCTCCTGCGCCTCGACCGGCAACAGGTTCACCATGTTCTCGCTCCGATGCCACGTGTATCCGTTGTCGTCGGACTGGAACGTGAAACTCACGTAGCCCGCGTGGTCGCCGCCGTCCGTCTTGAGTTCGAACTCGATGGGCGCGATGAGTCGGCCGGTCGACAACTGGATGAGCTTGTCGTTGTGCATCAGGTTGTAGCCTCGATGCGGCGTCATGATGAGTTGGTCGCCCCAGGTCTTGCCGTCATCCGTCGAGCGGCGATAGTAATTATGGCCGAAGAGCGGATTCATGCTGCCTCGGTAGATGTACGACAGGAGAATCTGGCCGTTCTGGAGGCGCAGGAAGCTCGGGTGGCAGTAGCAGTCCTCGCCGTGGGGCAACGGCTTGGCAACGAGCACCGATTCTTCGCTCCAGGTCTTGCCCTTATCCGTCGACGTGCGCGTGGCGATGGCGTCGCCCCCTTTGCCGTCCGGGAGCATCTGCGTGTACGCGAGGACAAGCGACCCATCGTTGCGCTCGAGGATGGCGCCCGGCATGCCTCGGTAACCATACGGGCCGATCGGCAGTGACACCACGCACAGATCCTCGAAGAGAGGCTCCGCCACGGCGGGCGCCTCGGAGAGCGCCGGGAACGGCGCGCCCGTCATCGCTGCCAGAAGCAGGATGCCAAAGAAACTTCCCTTGCTCGAACACATCATTGCGATGATCCCCACTGGTTGTCGGTCTGCATGGCGCCCATGGGATACACTCTCTCGCGTGGCCAACGCCGAAGGCACGACCCATACACGCCTGGACCGAAAACTCGGCTTGCGGACTGATGGTACGTGAAGGGCGCAAGGCCCGTCACCAATATTCCATCGTTCCCTGGCGGCAGTCTAGCGCAACGAGCCTCGTCGATGGTAACTCGGGAAAGTCTTACATCACGTCCGCGATGAACGAGAAGGTCTCCTGGAGGGCGGCGTTGGTCGCCGTCACCGGGGCTTTGCCCGGATACTTGATGAACTCGACGTGCCCGTCCATGTAGAGCACGTTGCACCCTCCGGGCGGGTGGTTGAAGCTCTCGACGCGCGTCGAGAGTCCGTCGGTTATGATGAAGACCTCGCTCTGGGCCAGCGAGGTCGCGCCGGGATTGGCCACATCGGAGATGGTGAATCGCTCGATACCATCGCAGATGCGATACACGACGGGACCGCCGCCGTTGCCGCAATAGGGCCCCGTCCCATCGGGATGTTGGCACAAGGGAACATGCTGGTTGACGACCTCACGGTCCTGATCAATGAAATACCTCGTAGCCATGATTTCGAGGCTCTTGGCGATTTGGATGGAGACATTCATATCCGCGATCTCGGGCGACACCACCATGAGCGTACCAAGCACGGGAAACTCCGAGATCTTGCAGTTGTACTCGGGCCGGTCGTCCAGGCGATCGAACACCCACGGGAAGTAGCCGTAGCTCGAGTCGATGGTGCGGACGCCGGATTCACCGTCCGGGATATGCTCGGCGACGTTCCAGTTCCCGTTCGCGTCCTTCAGATCCTCGATCTTGTCGACGGGATCCGAAGGACAGATGATAATGGACGGATCCGTGAGATACTCCGGATAAATGGCGTTCACGTTCGGCCCCATGGCCAGGTAGAACTCCGACAGATCGCCTTCGAGCTGCATGGGCGGATAGAGCTCTCCTGCATCCTCGCCCGCATACAGCTTGAAGATTATCCCCCATTGTTTGAGGTTGTTGGCGCAACTCGAGCGGCGCGCCGCCTCGCGCGCCCGAGCCAGCGCCGGCAACAGGATCGCCGCGAGGATTCCAATGATGGCAATGACGACCAGCAACTCGATGAGTGTGAAACCCCTGCCACGCATGACACCCCTCCACTCGTGACGCGCCGTGTGAACACGGCAGTATCCCTCCCCTCGGAACCGCTCCCCGGCGAGCCCCGGAGTCCGAGGGTTCGCTCGCTCTGGTCCAACCAGTTCCCAGATCCGAAATAGTTGAGGGGAGGCGCCTCTCCGGCCCACGGCGATCCCACCCAATCGAGATCTCAATCCCTTGGGATCCAAGGTATACCCATTCGGCGCATCTGTCAAGCCCATCCCGGGCCCGATCGCTTGGGCTACACCTTGCGCAGGATGAAGAAGACGTAGCTGTAGCTGTCGCTATGGCGGCGGAAGAGATCGATCTCGTGCTCGTTTTCCTCGATCTGTTCGAGGAGGGCCGGATCGGCCGTGGGCCGGAGCGCGCGGCAGCGTTCCTCGAGGGGCGCATAGAAGTCGGGCCACCACTCGGCCTGGGGCAACACGAAATGGTCGATGACCTCGTAGCCGGCGGCCTCGGCGATGGCGATGTTACCGGGAATATCCGTGATGGCGGGATAGCAAGCATGCCAGAAGACCTTGGCTTCCTCGGCGGGCGGATCGATGAGCCATGCCGCTTCGCTGACCACCACCAGCCCGCCATCGCGCAACATGGGCCGCCACAGGCTCAGACCCTTGGCGAATCCCACGATGAAAATCGCGCCTTCGCTCCAGATCAAGTCGACCGAGCCCGCCGGTTCCTCAATGGAGGCCATATCCCCTTGCCGGGTCGTGATGAGATGGTCCACGCCTTCGGCACGGGCAGCCGCATCGAGCTGCTCCAGGAACGGCCGGTGGATGTCCATTGCTATGATGGGGGTGTGGAGTTCATGGGCCAGCACGAGCGTCTGCTTGCCCGGTCCGCAGCCGATATCCAGAACGCGGGGATTGGCCGGCAACGCCGGCAAGCGGTCGAGTGCCTCGCGTGTGGCGCGATCCGTGCCCGGGCCTCCGCGCGGCAGGCCGGTGAACAAACGAAAAAGGGCTTCAAGATCCATGGGGTTCCTCTCCGTGCAACTCAGCTGCCGGTAGCAATGGTGTATCGGCCTTGGGCATAGCTTTCCGTCTTCACCCAGAGTCGGTAATCGCCCTCGTTGTAGCTCCAGGCCGTTCCCTCGGCCAACGGTGTGCCGTCGAGGGTAACGCCGGCGGGCTTGCCCGGCAGCAAGACGCGGAGAATATGCGGTTTCTCGACGCCCTCGAACCGAATCCCGAGGTCGCCGTCACCGCACGTAACGGTAACCGTGGTCGTACCGCTTCCGTCGGGGTTGTGGAGTGTGAACTCATTCTCGCCGTAAGGATAGATGGCCCAGGTGACGTACCCTTCCGAATCGCGATCGCCGAAGCCGGTGTACTCACGGCAGACGGCGAGCGGAATCACCGCGCCGTCGCGCACGTACACCGAGTACTGGTCCAGCGGGAAATCGCGCGTGATTCCGGTCGGCCCCTCGATGACCCGAGCGTCATCGAACAGATACCGCCAGCGGCCCTTGGGCAACACAACCGTGTTCTTCAGTTCGTCCCTGCAAATGGGCGCCACGAGGAAATCGTCGCCGAACAGGTAGTGATACTGGCCGCGCACCGGCCGCATGAGCGGTTTGCCGCCTTCGTGGCACTGGACAACGTGGCTGTACATGTACGGCACCAGCTCCGTGTGCAGCCAGGAGAACTTGCGGACGATCTCGAGTTCCTGCGGGGTGCGTTTCCACAGGGCGCGTTCGCCGTGGCCACCGTTGAGAAACAGGCCGCAGAACGCGCTGAACTGCGCCCAGCGGATGTACAGATTTGCTGGGATCGTCATACTCCCGTGGTAACCGGCCACGTCGCTTCCGATGACGCAGTAGCCGAGGCGCGCGCTGTGCAGGATGTCGCGCAGGGCCTCGCCGAGACCTTCCTCCTCCTCACTCCACGCGTGCTTGTTATCGCCGACCCAGGTCACCGGCGCGGCGTCAATCGGTGCGAACCCCTCGGGGTGCACATAGGGCCGATCAACCGATCGGGACAGGCAGATGAACTCGGGATTCTGCGTCAGGCCGTACACGTATTCGTCGCGGTAGTAGTGGTTCATGTAGCCGCGCGTGGTCATCCAACCGCCGTACGTCTTCTGGAAGAACGTCGGCAGAGGCCCGATCGAACCGGTGAAGAACGTCGCCGTACCGTCGAGCTTCCAACCATCGATGCCCCAGTCGAAGACCTGTTGCTGGAGCCCGTGCCACCACGCCATAGCCTCGGGATTCGTGTAGTCGATGAATCCGCCCCGGCCCTTCCACCACTTCACCTGCTGGCCGTCGCCGGTGAGGTATCCCTTGCCGCGCGCCTCCTCGTACCAGTCCGACGCGTCGCGGATGGCGGTATCGTCGTTTTCGCTATTGACCATCGAGTTGCACCAGAGCACCACCCGGTAGCCGCGCGCCTCGAGATCGTGGAAGAACTGCTCCGGCTCGGGATACCGGGCCGTGTCGACGTTATAGTCGTTGTACCGTGTGGTCCAGGGACTATCGATGAGGATCGTGCGCACTGGGAAATCGTGGTTTTCGTAGCCCTTGATCAGATCGAGGACATACTCCGCCGTGCAGTGGTCGTCTTCCCAGAGCCAGGACTCGAGCGCCCACGGAGGGGTGATGGGCGGTGTAGCCTTTGCCTGACGCTGGAGGCTGAACGGCAAGCCCCAGAACGGCAACACCACATAGAAATAGGCCAGCACGGATAGACCCGCCGCCACGGCCATCCCGGCGAGCAGGAGGACGTGGGCCAAGCCCAGCCGCCCATTGCGTGACTTCATACCTTTGCCTCATTATGATGATTGTTATGCGCTCAAGAAGATGGGCATTAATGATACGCCAATTTCCATCCTGAAATCATCCTGGGACCGGTGCGGGCCACTGCAATGGGCCTCGCCAGGAGGAAGACCATGGGCCTCTTCGAGACATTTGTCGACCCGCCCCGCCGCTACACCCTGATTCCATTCTGGTTCCTGAACGATGCGCTCGCCGACGAGGAACTCCGCCGGCAGATCGACGATTTCGAGGCCCACGGCGTATACGGCTTCATTCCCCACGCCCGCATGGGATTGCCGACATCCATTCCATACATGTCCGAGGCGTGGCTCCACTTCATCACGGTCTGCGTCGATCATGCGGCCGCGAAGGACATGACGGTCGTCCTCTACGACGAAGGCATGTACCCATCCGGCTCGTGCTGCGGCCAGGTGGTCAAGGAGAATCCGCGCTACGCGACGCGGTGTCTCGACCGCCGCAAGAAGGGCGAACACGAGGAAGGATGGGAGGTCGTGGCCGAGGACGCGCAGTGGACGTACGTCAACCGCCTCTCCAACGGCCACATCCGGGGCGTCCACTTCGGCCAAGACGATGGCGAGCCGCTGGCCCCGCAATCGGCCGACCTGCTGAGTCCCGAGGCCATGGCCTGTTTCCGCCGACTGGTCCTCGATCGGCCCTATGAAGGGCTCAAGGAACACTTCGGCACGACGATCATCGCCGTGTTCACCGACGAGCCGGACGTCCTCGGCCGCGGCCACCTGGGCGATGTGAAGCCGTGGACCTGGGGCTTCGAGAGCCACCTCGAGAGTTGCCTCGGCTACGATTTCCGGCCCCATCTTGCCGCCCTGTGGGACAACGACCATCCGGACGCCGATCGCCACCGCGCCAATTTCGCGCGCGCCGTCGACGCGCGGCTCCAGGCGGTCTACTACGCCCCCTACAGCCAATGGTGCGCCGATCACGGCGTCGCGCTGACGGGCCATCCGGCCGGGCCCGACGACATCGGCACGGAACGCCATTTCCACATTCCCGGCCAGGACATTGTCTGGCGCTACATCGAGCCGTACCAGGATAAGTCCATCGAGGGCAACCAGTCCACCATGGCCAAATGCAGTGTGTCCGCCCAGCGCCACTACGGCCGCGAACGTAACGCGAATGAGTGTTTCGGCGCCTACGGCTGGGAATTCACGTACGAGGAGATGAAGTACATCGTCAACTGGCTCTTTGTGCGCGGCGTCAACATGTTGTATCCCCACGCGTTCTACTACTCGCTACGTGGCCCGCGACGCGACGAGCGGCCGCCGGATGTCGGGCCGGGCAACACGTGGTGGGCGAACTACAAGGTGTTCGCCGACTACTGCCGCCGAATGAGCTGGCTGCTGGCCCAGGGCACGCATGTCTGCGAGATCGCCATCCTCGGCACGACCACCGACCTGCCCTGGCGCGCCGCGCGCGTGCTCTTCGAGACGCAGCGCGACTTCAACTACCTCGACACGGACACCCTTGCTAAGGCATGCACGATCTCGGCGGAGGGCGTCGCGGTACACGACATGCGCTACCGGGCCGTGATCGTCGATGGCGCGCAGTACGCGACAGGCGAGGCCCTGGCGTTGCTCAAGCCGATCATCGAGGCCGGACGCGTCATCGCCTACGGCGAGGCCATCGACGGCGTGCCGAAAACCGCCACCGAGGGCGAGGCGCTGATCGCGGCACTCGATGGCCTCGTTGCGCCGGATGTCGTTGTGACGCCGCCGTGCAAAGGCCTGCGTTACACGCACATGCGCACGGCCGAGGCAGACATCTACGTGTTCGCCAACGAGCAACCGGAGCCCATCGAAGGCACGTTATCGGTGGCCGCCGAAGGCGCGCGGCAATGGTGGGATCCGGAAACCGCGGCGGTACTCGACGGCGTGCCGTCGGGCGCGCTCGAATTGCCAAAACTCGCTACGCGCGTCCTGTGCGTCAGGCGCGAAGCGTAACCACTTCGAGGAGACTCACGCATCATGGTCAAGAAATACACTAAAGAGGAACTCCTGGCACTCGGGCCACAACGCGTCTTCTCAGGGTCGAGCCTGCGCGAGATCGTGTTTCCGCTGGGCGGAATCGGCACCGGGTCGGTAGGCTTGACGGGCCTCGGCGGCCTGTGCGATTGGGAAATCTTCAACCGGCCGAACTTCGGTAGCCGCCTGCCTCGCACGTTCCCGGTGATCTGGGCGAAGGAAGCCGGCCGCGAGGCCGTGTGCCGCGTCCTCGAAGGGCCTGTACCGCCACCGCACCGAGGCACCGGCATGGGCGATCCGTGCGAGAACGGCGAGGGCTTCCCGCACATGGACTCGTGCGCCTTTCGCGGCGAGTTTCCCTTCGCGTGGATCGACTTTGCGTCGAGAAAGCTACCGGTCAAGGTGGGTCTCGAAGCCTACAATCCATTCATTCCGAGCCATGCCGACGACTCGGGTTTCCCAGCAGCGATCCTGCGCTATACGCTGACCAACCGCACGCGCAACGCCGTCGATGTCACCGTGGCATGGAGCCTGTTCAATCCGGTGGGCTCCGTTGGCCAGGCCGTCGAAGGCAATCCGGCCCTGAACGGCGCTGTCGAGTTTGGCCTTGGCAAGAACGTGAATTGCTACGTCGACCAAGGCGGCCTTCGCGGCCTGTCGATGACGTCCGAGAAATGGCCCTCGATCCATCCCCGGTTCGGCTCACTCGCCCTCGTGACGCCCGAGAAACGCGTCACGGTGTTGACGCACTGGCTTCGATCCGGCTGGTTCGATGCCAAGCACGACTTCTGGGATACCTTCTCGAAGTCCGGCCGATTCCCGGAGCGCGATTACGGGCCGTCCGATGACGGACAAAGCGACGCGGGCGCCCTCGGCATCCGCGTACGCCTACGCCCCGGCCAGAGCAAAACGGTGACGTTCTACCTGACGTGGCACATGCCCAACTACGAGAAGCACTGGGGCGCCACGTGCGCTTGCAGCGGCGGACAGTCCGGCAAAGGCCATCCGACGTGGAAGAACTACTACGCGACGCAGTTCTCGAGCGCCCTCGATATCGCCGTGAAACTCCACGTGAACGAGAAGAACCTCTGCGAGAAGACACGCGCGTTTCACGACGCGCTGTTCTCGAGCACAATGCCGCCGTACGTCATCGACGCGGTGTCGAGCCAGATGGCCATTCTTAAGACGGCCACCTGCCTGCGCCTCGAAGACGGCACGTTCTACGGTTTCGAAGGTTGCTGTTCCGGCAGTGGCTGTTGCGAAGGTTCGTGCACGCACGTCTGGAACTACCAGCAGGCCTTGCCGTTCCTGTTCCCGTCGCTCGAACGTTCGATGCGCTCCGCCGACTACCGTTACAACATGCGGCCCGACGGCAGCATGGGATTCCGGATCAATCTGCCCCTCGGCGCGCCGCCCAACGATTTCCTGCCATGCGGCGATGGCCAGATGGGCGGCATCCTCAAGACCTATCGCGACTGGAAGATCAGCGGCGATGATCACTGGCTCCGCGCCGCATGGCCCCAGGTCAAACGCGCCCTCGAATACGCGTGGCTGCAATGGGACGCCGACAAGGACGGCGTTATGGAAGGCATCCAGCACAACACCTACGACATCGAGTTCCACGGCCCGAATCCGTTGATGGGCGCCTTCTACCTCGGCGCGCTCGAGGCCGGCGCCGAAATGGCCGAGTTTCTCAGCGATACGGCGGCGGCCGATGGATACCGCGCCCTCGGCGCGCGCGGCGCCGCGTGGATGGACGAGCACCTGTTCAACGGCGCGTTCTACATCCAGCAGTACGATCCCGAGAAGGCGCCCAAGTACCAGTTCGGCGAAGGCTGCCTGTCCGATCAGATGCTCGGTCAATGGGTCGCGCGATTGGTCGGATTGGGCTACGTGCTCGATCCGCGCCACGTGAGGAAGGCCCTCGAATCCATCGTCAAGCACAACTGGCGATCGGACATGGCCGAACACGCCAACGCGCAACGCGTCTACGCCCTCAACGACGATGCCGGGCTCATCCTGTGCACGTGGCCCAACGGTGGCCGGCCTGCCGTGCCGTTCCCGTACTCCGACGAAGTCTGGTCGGGATTCGAATACCAGGTGGCGAGTCACTGTATCATGGAAGGCCTAGTGGCCGAAGGCCTCGCCATCGTCAACGGCGTCCGCAACCGCCACGACGGCGTCAAACGCAATCCGTGGGACGAGTTCGAGTGCGGCCATCACTATGCCCGCGCCATGTCCTCGTACGGCCTGCTGCTGGCATTGTCCGGCTTCACCTTCGACAAAGGCGCCGGCACCATCGGCTTCGCGCCGCGCATCCACATCAAGCGATTCCGCTGCTTCTGGGCCCTCGACGGCGTCTGGGGCGTGTACACACAGACCGCGCGTCGCGCGTCCATCTCGGTAATCGACGGCACGATCATGCTCAACCGGATCGATCTGCCCCGATTCGCCGACACCGGGCCCGTCCGACTCCAACTCGGTACACGCAGTATCGAGGCGACCGCCGACGAGTACGGGTCCATCACCCTATTGCGGCCCCTGACGATCAAGGCCGGCCACGTCCTCGTAGTACAGCGATGACGAGCCAACCGTAGGGTACGTGGAGCGTAGCGGAACGCACCAATGGTGCTGGGCCGGGTCCGAGCACCGTGGTCGCGGCGTACGACCCGACGAATAGCGGCAGGCGATCCGGCTCCTCATGGTTGAGGGCCATCCGCACTCGCTCGCGGGAGTTCAAGTGGAGTCTCGTGTTGTATCACGGAATCCCGCTTCGGCCGATTGGGAATCCGACGCCCGCAGTCCGCTCTCTCTGAGCCGCTAGGACGACTTGGAGCGATCGGAGTCCTTCAGCGATGGTCAATTGGATGGGCGCGTTGTTGGTCATCGCTTCGAGAAAGTCTCGATCCTCGGCTCGGAACATGTCGTCGCGATCGGTGGTCAGCTCCTCGATCTTCCATTGGCCATGCGCGGCTTCATAGGTCGACACGGTACAGTGGTCCCAGCGCGCGAACTCCACTATCACGACGCCTTGCGTGCCGATAAGCTCGATCTGGCGGCGTCTTGGACGTTGAAAGAAGTCCAAATGCACGGTGGCTGCGCAACGGTCTTCGAAATCGATTAGGAGTTCGACCAAATCGGGGGCCTCGATACCGATATCGCTGTAGCTTCCATAAACGGCCTGTACCGAACGAACCGACTGGCCGGCATACCAGAGGGCCAAGTCGATTTCATGCACGAGATCGAAGGCCCCGACTACGCTGGACGAAAAGAGCGTGCGGTAGTCGGGCCGGGCATCCGGCAGATACTCGCCGACCATGGCCCGAACCGACACCAGCCGGCCGATCCGGCCACCATCGACGTACTGCTTCGCTTTGAGCAATCCATCGTGATACCGGAAACACAAGGCCACCATAACCTTCGTGCCGCATCGCTCCGCTATCGCGGCCAGATCGTCAATGCCGTCGGTCGAGTCCGAGAGTGGCTTCTCGGTCAGGACGTGGCAGCCGGCCTCGATCGCTTGGCGTGCCATGGGGATGTGCATGGCGGGCGGCGTGCAGATGATCACGGCGTCGGGACCGTCCGCCAATCCCGCCTCGTACGAGTCGTGGAGTCTGACCGACGGTACGTGTTCCGCCAGGGCACAGCGCTGCTTGGCCGAGGGATCGCACGCGCGAAGATCCGTCACGCCAAGCCCGGCGAACACCCGGGCATGACGCTTGCCGATGCTTCCGCAACCGGCGATCAGCACGCGAATGTCCTGCCTTCGCTCTACCACGCCGTCATCCCTCCGTCTACCGGCAAATTGATGCCCGTGACGTACGAAGAGGCCTCGGACGCCAAGAACAGCGCCGCACCCTTGACCTCCTTGCCGTCCTGGCCCATACGCCCCATCGGCACGAGGTAGCTGTACTGGCGCGTGAACGTCTCGGAGTGGTTACGCCAAAATCCGCCCGGACTGATGGAGTTGACGCGGATGTTGTACTGCGCCAACCAACAGGCCATCTCCCGGGTCATGTTGATCACGCCGCCCTTCGCGGCCGCGTAATCGATCGTCACGCCGCCCATCGGGGTATCGCGGTACACCCGATGGTCCTTGCCCAGCATCCCGGCCACCGAGGCGATGTTGATGATGACGCCTTGGCGAGCGGGTTTCATCGCCTTCGCCACGACGTGTTTCGTGCACAGGAAGGTGCCCTTGAGGTTCACGTCGATGGTGTATTCCCAGGCGTCCGTCGGGCGCTGTTCCATAGGCTTGTTCTCGGGCGTGCTTGTAACATTGCCGGCGTTGTTGACCAAGATGTCGATCCGACCGAACTCAGCCAGGACGGCGTCGGCCATCTTCTCGACCTGATCCTCGAAGCGAACATCGCACTGGACCGCGAGCGTCCTGCGGCCGGTCGCTTGGGCGATAGTCTCGGCCGATTTCCGCGCCGCCTCCAGTTCACGGCTCGTGATGGCCACGTCGGCGCCCGCCTCGGCGAGTGCCAGGGCCATGTCGTAGCCAAGCGTCCTCGCACCGCCCGTGATTACGGCAACCTTGCCCGAAAGATCGAAGAGATCCATCGCGTTCATGGCTCGCTCCTCATTTCGCCCGGTGCATTCCCAGTTCCTTCCGATAGGTGATCACTGTGGCTGCATGCTGGCTGTTTCCGACGATCGAGATAACGTTGCTCCAACGGCTTGGTACCAGCGGGACGAGAACGAACAGCGCTTTTGTCTCCTTGGGCACGTTCCTTCGGCTGGTCCATGCCACTAGCAGTTCGCTCAGGTTCCAGGATTTCTCTGAACCGGCGATCCGCCGTGCTGGCCCGGCTTGCTCAAGCGATTTAGCCTGCATTCTGGTTCTTGATCTTGGTTAAGAATTTTCATTCAAGCGGTTGGGCATAGAATTCTGCAAGTATCACCTCGTCAGGCCTCAACCTTCTCCCCAGTTTGTCTAACTTGAACTGCCCTACGCGTGCGTCGAGCCCCATTTCGATGCGGAGAACTGTACCTAGACCCAAACCATACTGGCTGGTTTCTAGAATCGCATTGTTGCCATCGGCGAAAGCGCTGAGTGCGGGAAGACTCAGCGCGATTTCATAAATGCCTTCTTGACATGAACTGGTGATTCTAGCCACACAAGACGCCACAAGGTCCAGCCCAGGTGCCACATCGTCCTCTGTTACATAGACGCGCCCCCCAAGGGTCATTCGCCGCCTTGTGTACAGCCCAATCTTCCGGTGGGCAGGTTTGAGGCTCAGGCACCGGCTCACAAGCTCAACACCTTCAGGGACAATCCACTCGGCGGTGGCTAGAGCCCTCTGAATCTGCTCTTGGCTGATCGGCAAGACCAGTCTTTTCGGGTCGGTAATAATCTCAAAAGGAAAGACTCCTCCTCCACTTGAGTCTCCTCCATCTACGTAGAGGAAGTAATTGGCGGAGAATCTGAAGTTCTGCCCTCTGGCCGGAGGGCCACTCTTGAGCCTGTGATAGCGCCAACAGGTGGGCAGCCAGAAAACGGAAGACATGAGGCCGATGAAACAGGCTGCGAGTAGGATGCCCAGCGAGGTCACCTTAATCGCACGTCTTGAGATGGCGGTTTCCATTCTAGCACCTTGACACTGCGCGCAATTGCGCTTGCGCGGTTCGAACCTCCCTCGCCATGATCCTTTCCCCAGTGGCCCATCGCCCTGATCCGGGGCGGCTTCCTGCCGTCCAGCCGCCAAGTTGCCCGTCGAAATCGGCGGGCAGGTTTGCCAACGGCATGCCTGCGGCCGGGTCCGGCAGCCTACTCAATACCGACGCCGAGAACTCGGGCGTAGCATCACTCAACTGGAACCGCCACTTCGGCGTTCCCGCTGGACGAGACTCCCCGACGCGTATCGATGCAGAATGCTTGCCATGAGCGTTTGGTATGGAATGCCATCTTCCACGGCGAGGGCCTGCAATTGCTCGATGTCTTTGGAGGAGACCCGGATATTGACGCGCCTGTCTTTGCGCAAGGTGTCTCTCGCGTATCTCCGGTGCTTGGCCATCTCGCGAGCAGCGTTCTTGGCAGGCTTCCACCCACCGCGCTCAAACGATTCAAGCAGTTCCTGTTCTTCGTTATCCAGGTTCGTCTCTTTCATTTCTCTCTTCCAGGAAATCCCGTATTGCTTTCCGGCTCGGGATAGTCGTTTTGAGAGACCGAGATTTCGCTTCGTCTCCTTTCTCAGTACCCCACCGTCTTGAGTTGCTCGTCGAAATCGGACGGCAAGTCAGCCAGGGGCTTGGCCATGTTGCGGCCGGCGAAGCGGAGCATGTTGCGGAGCAATCGTTCCGCCTGGGGGACCTTGCCCAAGTTGTCGCGGATGAGCAGCGAATTCAGGATGAACTCGCCCTCGCCCAGTTTGTACACAGCCACCGTCAAGCCGGACTGATAGCCCCACGAGGCGTTGATCCCGCCGGCGACGGGATCGGTGGCCGACTCGATTCCCATGAAGACCACGTCGGGTATCAACTCGCGATAGTAGCCGTAGTCCATCACTCCGCCCGCTTGCATGGCCTCGAAGATCGGGTGGCGCTTGCACCATTCGTCGGAGTGGTAGAGCCACCGGGCGATACCGGACACATTGCCTTTGGTCTTCAGTGGAAGCCAACCAGTGGACTCCGCGTCCTTGGCATAGGTGTCCGTCGTTAGGAAGATGACGGTCGACCCACGGGCCATGCGCTGGGCGAGGTCTTCGAAGACCACGGCCGGATCCGCGGTGGGCTTGCCCGATGCCAGGATTACCTCGCGGCCGGTCTGCTCGCCCGGCGCGTAGGGCCGGTTCTTGATGCCGCGATCCGTGAGCCACGTGGCCAACTCGGTGTCATGGCTCATCAGAACGATCTCGGTATCGACCTTGGGCATCTCGTCCGGCGCCACGTCGACGAAGAACCTGACCTCTTCGCCGCAGGCGGCCGCACGCTCCTCGAACGTGGCCAAGAACCGATACGCTCCCGGAGGTCCGTCGATCACCACCTCTTCGCTGAAGACCGGCATGACCATCGGCGGCTCGGGTTTGCTGTTCGGATCGGCAATCGTGATGGCAATCGTCTTCTCGAACACGCGCGCGAGGTCCGGCCCGACCACCTGGAGTCGAACCGGGTACTCGCCCGGTGCCAGGACATCTTCATTGGCGAGCACGGCTTCCAGCTTGACGGGGGTGTTGCGATAGATGTTCATGGGCTCGACAAACAGGCACCACCGCAAGGGCGCCCACGCGTCGAACAAGGCGTCGGTCGCGCCGGGCTTCAGCTCGCGAAATGTCGTCCACACGCCCTCGCCCGTCATGCCTTGGTCGACGGTACCGGTCACGCTGTGGCCGATACAGTTCGGGTTTGCACGAACCGCGTTGACGCTGAGCAAGCGCTGGCCGGCCATCCGCGCGATGCTCTGTTGGAAGAAGTCCTCCGGCCGGTCGAAGACCTCCGCAAGACGATACCGGTCCCAATCGGCCATGTACTGGTCGCGCCAGCTTCGGTAGAGTTGGGCGTCTTCGACCTCGGTCTTGCCCACCTGTTCGTACCACCGGACGGTTCGCAGCAGGTCCATGGCGCTGCCAATACCGCACTCCGAAATGAACAAGGGCTTGCCGTGGCCGTCGATCGTGCGAAGCTCTTGAATAACGCCGGCCGTGTGGGGAACTCGGCGGTAGGGATGCTGATCGCTGAGAAGGTCCTCCCAAACGACCGAGCCCGGGTTGCTGATACACCCAACGCTCTCCTCGGTCTTGCCGAACGGGAACAGGACGAAGCTCGCGATGTCGGGCTTTTCGGCAGGCGCGAGCAAGCCGTAGCTCCACGCCCCGTTCGGATTCTGCTCGATGGAGAAATCCTGGTCGGCGTTCCAGGCTTTTCCAGAGGCCGACGTGATGGTAATGGCCAACGCGGTGGTATCCGCGCCGTAGTCCCCGTTTCCCCAGCCGCAGACCGAGTCAATCGTATCTCCGGCGTGTACGTCGAGGGAAGCCGTGTAGTGGCACTCGGGCCCTTGGCCCTCCAGGTTGATCAGGCTCTCGAACAGGACCTCGCCGTTATGCAGCACGTGGATGCTGGTCGTCGCATGCTCGGCGATGGTCTTGTAGACGGCCGAAAAGTCGATCGTGTCGTCGTCGGGCGCGGTCCAGCGTGCCACGGCATATTCGCCGACTCGGCCCGGATGGAAAGCCATCTGGCCGGGCGCCCACGTGATGCCGAGGGCCTTGACCACGTGGTCGGTTCCGTTGAACGTCACGCACGGATTATCCCGGTCGTTTGGACGCCACACGCGGATCCCGGCCGTGTCTCCGCTCTGCATCTGCCAGTTGCCGCTGTTGAGCAACACCACACGGGTGTCATCCAGCTTTCGGACTTCCGGCAGAACGCTGACGGCGTGGCGGAAGACGGCCCCATCGGGGGTCTCGTTCAGCAATCCCCACATCGTGATGCAGGGATGATTGCGGTCACGGCGGATCATGCCGAGAACCGATTCGTTGTAGCGTTCTGCCATGTGGGGCGAGTCGGCCAGACACCAACCGGCGTAGGCCTCCGGATACACCATGAGGCCGATCTCGTCGGCCAAGTCGAGCTGGTACCGTTTGGGTACGCCCGAGATGAATCGGATGGTGTTGTAACGCAGCATCTTCTGGTTGATCAGATCCCGGCGCAGGAAATCGGGATCGTGCGGCATCTCGAGGCCGATGGGACAGCAGTTGCCGGTGTGCGAGCACCGCAGGTAGATCCGCTTGCCGTTCAGTCGGAAGTACCCGTCCTCGAGTCGGAAGTCGCGAAAACCACAGCGAACGGAGTGTTCGTGGATTCCGAGTTGCGGGTCTCCCTGCGAAGGTTGGCCGGTGCCAATCCTGGCGGTCACGCGGTACAGGAACGGATCGTCCAGATTCCAGAGGTGCGGATTGAACACGGCCAATGTGCCCTCGACCAGTGTGTCGCCCATCGCGGCGTCGGGCGAGAGATCCCCAACCGCCAACGTCTCGCCACTGGCGGCGGGTGCCACGGTGAACTGCACGTGCGGGGTCAAGGCATTGGGCCCGGCGTTCCGGATGGTGGCCTGGATCCGAATCTGGCCGGTCTTCCAGTCGGGCCGGACGAAGAGGTCCTCAATCCATACCTGTGGGACGATCAGCAGCTCGACCGAGTCCCAGATGCCGCCCTGATCCCAGGCGCTCCCCGACGAATAGGGCAGGGCCTTGTTCCGGTGCGGCGTCTCCGCCAGCACGATCCCGTCGATGGGCTCGTGCGTCGGATTGAGCACCCGCACGGCCAGGCGATTCGTCTCGCCCGGCTTGACGATGGCCGTCACGTCAAACGCGAATACCGACTCGCCGCCTTCATGCGAGCCCACGGGCGTGTCGTTGAGCCATACGTCCGCCTTGTAATCCACCTGCCAGAAGCGAAGCAGTGTGCGGCCATTGGGATGCGGATTGGCGGGTGCCACAAAGTCCTTCCAGTACCAGGCCACTCCGTGATAGCCGGGAAATGCGTCCTGGATGATCCACGGTACCTTGGTCGGTTTCGCGTCGGGACGGGGCGACGACCACCACGTCTCGGTCTGCCCAACGTTACCGGGGTCGGTGGCCAGCCACCATTCCCCGTCGAGGGATGTCACCGGGCTCGGTGTCGCCGAGGCGGCGTAGCCGGCCCGACAGGTCAGGCAGATTGCGAGAACGATCAGCGCGTTCACAAGGCTCGTTCGGTATTCCATCTTGCTTGAGTCCTTTCCCAAAACATGGCCCGAAGGCCCCGCCGCCACATGCTGCTCTCGCCGCAACAGCCGGAGAGGTCCCCCAATTCTGTGCCATACCCCTCGCCGCGTTCAATGCGGCAAGGACACCCGTGTCCTGTGGTCGCGTTGGCCCTCGTTGCTTGAACTACCGCGTCGCGTCTGATTAACTCAGGTATGATCTTCCGCAAGTTCATCCTAGCGAAGTTGCGGACCTCCGCCCGGTGCATCAGGAGTTGCGATGAAGCGAAACATCGTTACGAAGTTGATTGGGGCGCTTGCTGCGTTGTCCGTGTGGACGTATCCGGTACCGGCAGGCGAGTCGACTCCGGAAGACGGCGATGCTCGGCCTTTGCCACGCATTGAGGTCAGCGCCACGACTATCGACATGGACGTTGGGAAGACGGTCACGGCAACACTCACCGATGGCTCGGAGGTGAGAGTAACCGCCGTGGACGTCAACGAGGAACGCGATCCGATACGGCGGGTCTTGCGGCGCGCGGAGGTCACCATCGAGGTGAATGACAAGCCGGTCACACTGACGGCTGGGCTATACAACCTTCCCGTGGCGGTTGCCGGCGTGCGCGTCGATTGTCCCGTCACCCAGGGATACATGGTGCGCAGCAGTGCCGACCGCTGGGGTATCGACCAGGACGTGCGCCTGCGTTTCTGGCCCGCGGCCGGGCCATTGACCGAGTTCGGGACCTTCAGGTACCCAATCCGGCAAAGGCTGTTCGCATCAAGTACGTTCTTCGATAACGAACCTGTGGACGGTGGCGATGAGATATCCGAACGCATCTACTACCATTCGGGCGTGGACTTCGGTGCGATGGAGGGCGTCACGGAAGTGCTGGCGGCGGCCGACGCGCGCGTCGTGTCCGCGCGGGGAGAAACGCTGGCGGAATTCGAGCAGGATTCACCCATAGAGCCGCGCGGCGACGTGCTGTATCTCTTGGATGGGCGCGGCTGGTTCTATCGGTACAGCCATTTCCACACCATTTTCGAGACGGTGCATCTGGGCGATGTCGTATCCATCGGAACGCCCCTCGGCGTGGTCGGCAAGGAAGGCGCCAGCGGCGGCTGGAGCCATCTGCATTTCGAGATTCTTGCCCGGCAACCCAGCGGGAAGTGGGGCGCTTTCGCGGCCTATGCGCTGTTGCGCGAGGCCTACATTCGCGAATACCAGCCCGAGATCCTCGCGAAGGCGCGACAGCGGTATCTCCTGCGTCCCGGCGACAGCGCCGTCTTCGACGGTTCGGGCTCGTGGAGCGCCGACGCAGCGATCGTCTCGTACACGTGGCGTTTCACAAACGATGAAACCGCCACGGGACCGGTAGTCAGCCGTGTGTACGAACAGCCCGGCCTGTACAACGAGATACTCAAGGTCACCGATGCGGCCGGCCGCGTCGACTACGATTTTGCCATCGTGCAGGTCATCGATCCGGCAGCGAACAACCGCTACGCGCCCTCGCTGCACGCGGTCTGCGAACCGACCTTCGGCATCCGTCCGGGCGATCCCGTCACGTTTGCGGTGCGTGCGTTTCGCTGCGAAGATGGCAAGGAGGTCTGGGATATGGGCGATGGCAGCGAAGTCCGGCACACGCAGTCCAGCCCGAGCACCCATCCGCATGCCCCCGACGGCTACGCGCGCCTCGAGCATCGGTACGACGCGCCCGGGGACTACATCGTGCGGGTGTCCCGTGTCAGCGGAGGCGTCCCTGCCGCCACCCATTTGCACGTCCGCGTGGAATCACGCCCCAGCGAATAGTATGTTGGGCAAGCTGCCCGCTGGTTGGATATGTCCACGACGCGCGCTCGGCACTATGCCGAGAACATGGAATCGGCTTCAGTCGCTCGAGAGGCTTTGCTCCATGTGGAGCAGTGCGTGGAGCGCCGTCCTCATCGCAGATTTCGATCCGGCCGTTCCCGACTGCTACGCCAAGGCGATGCGTCCAGACCCGGAGACGGTCGCGTATCCGCTCACCGTCGTGGACCCCCGGCCTGCGGGACGCGCAGGCCGGCTGCGCACGCCACCACGCTACTTCTCTTCTGGCCGCACGGACAACCGGGCGATGGCGAACTTGGAATACTTGCCCATGGCGTGCAGCAGATTGATGGGAGCCAGGGTGCCGACGTGCCACCAGCTCGGAACCAATCTCGCTTGGCGGGGTTACACTGTTGGGCCAGTATGAAAGAGCCGCATCACGGCGGCACAGAGGGAGGAAGCTTCGAATGGGTCCGAAACAAAGGCATCTCACACGGCCGGCAAGGTGTTTGGGTCGGCGGGACTTCCTGAGGTCATTGGGTGCAACGGGCGCTATCTTGGCCTTGGGGCGCCATGCAGCGGCTGGTGAAGAGGCCACGAGCATTGCCCAAAGGAGACCGAACATCGTCCTGATGGTTGCGGATGACTTGGGCTACGCGGAACTCGGTGTACAAGGGTGCAAGGACATTTCTACCCCGAACATCGACTCGCTTGCCGCGAATGGTATTCGATTCACCCACGGCTACGTCTCGTGTCCTGTGTGTAGCCCGACGCGCGCGGGGCTGATGACCGGCCGGTACCAGCAACGGTTCGGCCACGAGTTCAATCCCGGTCCGGAAGACGCGGCCGATCCCAACGTTGGGCTTCCGCTCGATCAGGCGACGCTGGCGGAACGGCTCAAGGCGCTCGGCTACGCTACAGGTCTGTTCGGCAAATGGCATCTCGGCTATCGGCCCGAGATGCAACCGCCGAAACGAGGCTTCGACGAGTTCTACGGATTTCTCAGCGGGGCGCACTCCTATCTGAAGGTGACGGACGGAACCGGGAATCCCATCCTGCGTGGTACGGAACCGGTGACGGAGCTCGATTACACTACGGACGCCTTTGCCCGGGAGGCCGTTGCATTCATCGATCGCCACAAAAACGGACCGTTCTTTGTCTATCTCCCGTTCAATGCCGTTCACGCTCCCCTCGAGGCGCTCGAGAAGTACGTGGCCCGGTTCACCTCGATTGAAGACAAGAATCGCCACACCTTTGCGGCAATGGTGTCTGCTATGGATGATGGCGTCGGCCAAGTGCTGAACAAACTCCGTGAACTGGGCCTCGAAGAAGACACGTTGATCTTCTTCATCAGTGACAACGGCGGGCCGACATTGTCTACGACGTCGAGCAACGTGCCATTGCGAGGATACAAAGGCCAGGTGTTGGAAGGCGGCATCCGCGTTCCTTTCATCATCCAATGGAAAGGCCACCTCCCGGCCGGTGACGTCGACGACAGGCCGGTCATCTCGCTGGATATTCACCCGACCGCACTGGCCGCGGCACAGGCCCCTTCGCTCGATGAGAATCTTGACGGGGTCAATCTGCTGCCGTTTCTCGTGGGCGACAAGGAGGCCGCGCCGCATGACGGGCTGTTCTGGCGGTTCGGCGACCAATGGGCGGCGCGCAAGGGAAACTGGAAGCTGTTGAGCCAAGGAGACGGCGCGCCAAAGTTGTACGACCTCGGAAACGACCTCGGCGAAGTGACGGACCTCGCGGGAAGAGAACCGGAGAAGGTCAAGGATCTTCAGGCCGCCTACGATGCGTGGAACGCGAAGAACGTCCCGCCGCGCTTCAAACGCGCCGCCAACCGTCGCGGCGGCCGACGAGCAGGAGCCCGGGGCAGCGGATTGAGGCGTGCCCTCCAGAAATGATCGCGATGGAGAAGAACAGACTCAGGGTACTCCCCTCAGGATGAGGGCATACGTGCCTGAGCCCGTGTCGAACGTCACATACTCCGAGTCTTCCGAGGCAGCGCTGATGCCCGGGACGCCGGCGTGATAGGTCCCCTCTTCCCATAGCGGCCGGCCGCTCTCTTCGATCCTGACTTGACGAAGTCCGATCGTGGGAATGCTGATTCTCGCGCGGGCGTTGGCGGGAATGGTCGCGTTGAGCGACAGGCCGTCCCCGGCCCGTTTCCAGTCGACGCCGACGATCCCCCGCACCGTACGGATGTGCGCCGTGACGCTGGTCAGGTCGCCCGGAACGCAGGGCCGGATGCGGATCTCACGGAATCCGGGCGCCACGGCCCGCGGGCCGTGATAGGCAGGTCCCTCGATGCCGGCCAAGGCACCGTAGAAGAACTCCTCCATGGAAACGAACATGGGCATGCTGTCTTCGCTCACCACAACGCCGTTCGTCATGTTCTCAGGTTTGCCGGGGGCTAGACCGCCCCAACATTCCCAGATGGTCGTGGCGCCCTGTTCGACCATGTAGCCCCAACCAGGATAATCCGTGGCCGTGGCCACGCGATACAGAATATCGCCCCGGCCCAAGGCCGGCAATGCGTCCATGATGCACGCGGTTCCCAGATTGCCCGTGTGAAGGTGACCGCAGCGCTTCACCAGGATATCTTCGACTAAGCCGTCCAGGACGCCTTGACGGTCGGCTTCCGGGACGATGCCCAGGGCAAGGGGGAATATCGTGGACGTCTGTGAACCGGTGGCGTAGCGGTTGCCCGAGGCGTCGAGCCATTTCGCATTCAGGGCAGTGCGGATGGCCTCGGCCATTCGGCCGTAGGCCTCCGCGTCCTCCGGCTTGCCCAGGATCTTCGCGGCTTGGGCCAGGATCCAAGCATTCCGGTAGTAGTAGCCCGTCCAAAGTAGGGGCGGGGGCGTCTCCTTCGAGATGAACTCCTCGTGGCCCGGCGCGTCGCCAGGGAGCATGTGGTCGCCGTAGTAGCCGCCGGTTTCGATCACATTGTCCTCGGCCAACGTGCCCAGATAGTCCACCCAACGTTTCATGCAGGGATAGTGGTCCTCCAACAGCCGTCGGTCGCCGTAGTATTGATAGGCATACCAGACGACCAGCGGGTAGTTCCCGGCCCAGGCGGGATCGCCCGTCTTGCGGCCCTTCAACGGATACGCCGGGATGACGTCGGGAATGACGCCGTCGGGGTGTTGCGCATACTGGGCGTCGCCAAGGTGCTTCGTCACAAAACGGGGGATATGCTTGCGGGTGAACAAGATCGAGGGATCGCTGGCCGGTTCAAGCCAGCTCCAATGTTCGCGGTATAGGCAATCCAGCTCCATTCCGTACAACGCGTTCGCGAACGTCCACACGCAATGGCGATGGATTTGATTCAGCAGCGCGTTGGAGCACCGGAAGTCGCCGGTCATGTCCACCGACGAGAACACCGCGCAGCCTTCGAGATCGCTCGCCGAGGGCTCACTGGGAAGGCCCTCCACTTGGACGTATCGGAGGGGATGGAAAGTGAAGCGGGGCTCATAGCGCTCGCCGCCCGGATCGCCCTTGAGAATGTAGAAATCGGTTGCCCCATCAGGGGCGAGCAAATGACGGCGCTTGTCGACCAGGCCGGTATCGGGAAAGGTCCTCTCGGCGTATTTCAGGGCCACTTCGGTTCCCGCAGGCCCTTGGACCCGCAGTCGCGCCCAGCCGCCGAATAACCGCCCGAAATCGAAGACGTATACACCCGCGTCGGGACAGGTCAGCTTCACCGGCTGTAGAATTTCGTTGACCTTCATCGGCTCGATCCTCTGGGCTTCAAGCCGGCCGCCCGGATCCTCGCGGATGGCCGCCGCGGCCCACGCGGAGTCATCATAGCCGGGCTCCAGCCAGCCGGCCTTCTCGAGTCGGGCGTCGTAGACCTCGCCGCCAAAGAGGTTGTTCTTCACGATCGGACCGGTGGACGCGCGCCAGCGCTCGTCGCTGGGAATCTGCTGAATCGTGCCGTCAGCCAACTCGACGACCAACTCCAAGAGCAGGCACGGCGAGTCGGCGTAGTTCGGGCCGGGCGGCTCGCTGAACCACCCGTTCCCCAGCATCGCGCCCAAGACATTCGGACCGGAATGGAGCAGATCCGTCACGTCGTGAACAACATAGAAGATACGCTTGTCGTAGTCGGTAGCGGCCGGATCAAGCACGTGATCGCCGATGCGCTTTCCGTTGAGGTAGTATTCGGACCAGCCGATGCCCGCCGCGTAGAGTCTGGCCCGCTTGACGGGCCCCGCAACCGCGAACTCCTTCCGCAGCAGCGGCGAAACGGCCGCGGCCTCCTCGCCGGCGAGCCCAATCCACCGGCCATGCCAATCCGAAGGATCGAGCAAGCCCATCTCGAACGTGGCCGGGGCGCTCCACGGGCTGACTTCTCCCACGTCGTCCCACACGCGGACTTTCCAGCAACACGACTGCCGGCTGGCGAGCTTCTTGCCTCGATACTCGACGTTCACGGATTCGTCGCTGGGCACCTTGCCGCTATCCCATAGGTCGCCCGAATCCTCGGCCAATCGTTCCGGCAGACTCGCCACGAGCACCTGGTAGGCCCGCTGGATCATGCCGCGGCGATCGGAATCAAGCACCCAACTGAATCGCGGCCGCGGGGTGTCGAGTCCCAGGGGATTGACGGCATACTCACAAGACACTTCGGCCACAGTGGGCGTGGCTTGCGAGGCCTGGACCAAACACGGGCCGAACGCCACGAGCAGCCAGGCGATCCCATCCAAACGCACGCGTCTCAAGTTCCACCGACCGATACGCATCGCTTGTCTCCTGAGCTACCCCGAAACCGCCACAAGGTGGAGGCTGGCAGGCCGCGCCACAAGAAACGGCACGTACTCGGTGCAGGCATCTTGCCTGCGTTCACGGAAGCCGCACCTTCACAGTCTCGGGATAGCTTCCGGTCCATGGACAGCGGCATTCGGTTCTTCTCAGGTGTGCCAAGGGGCACGTCTGGCGCGACGCAACAAACGGTTTGCCTGCTCATCTTCGGGGAATACCTCACGCACAGGGTCCCATTTCAGGGAACGGCCCAGCTTGTAGGCAATGATCGTCAGGTGCCCTAGTGAGGCCGCGCGATGTCCGATCTCCTCGTGGGAATAGGGCTTGCCGCGGGTCTTGATGCACTCGAACCAGTTGGCGTGGTGATCCTTGCCACCGAGGTCCACGTCGTGTTCGGGGGCCTTGTACTCCGCCATGAGCTCTTCCGGACCGCCCGTGACGCCGGCGTTGGCGGACATGGTGGTGAGCCAGCCCCGCTCGCCCACAACCACGCCGCCGAAATTCCCGTCCAACGGTGCATCCTCAGGGACGGCCCCGTAGAGTTCTTTGACCTGACCCCATCCCTCAACCAAGTGAAGCAGCACGCCGTTGGCGTACCGGCAAGTGAGGGTGGGAAACTCGTTGCTGCTGGGATGGATAAGCTCAACGGGCCCGCCCTCTTCGTATCCCAGGGCATACTGGAGGACATCTGCGGCGTGGGAGTGGTACCACGTAGACGGACCCACGCCGAAGTCCTCGCAGAAGGACCACGGCACAACGCCGGGCATGGGATTGGTGTGGTAAAGCGAGTTGTAAGGACGCCACAGGGCCGGGCCAAGCCAGAGGTCCCAGTCCAAACCCTCCGGCGTCGGCTCGCCCGGCAAGGCATAGTCCATCGGCACGTACGAACGCCCCATCACGGCGGGGTTGAGCGAAGCGGCGTAAGGCTCGAACCGCCCCCCTCCAACGCCTATCCGTCCCCAGAGCGTGAACGCGGACGTCACCTTCCCCAGGCCGCCCTTGCGGATGAAATCACATGCCTTGCGGATGGCGTGGCTTGTTCGGTACTGGCTGCCGTTCTGGAAGATGCGGCCGTTACCTTGGATCGCCTTGACGAGCTGGCGACCTTCATCGATCGTTATGGAATTGGGTTTCTCGCAATACACATCCTTGCCGGATTGTGCGGCATGGATGGATAGGGCCGAGTGCCAATGGTCGGGAGTGGCGATGACCACCGCATCGATGTCGTCGCGCGCCAGCAACTCGCGGTAGTCGCGATAGGCCGCGCAACCCGAGTACTCGCCGCTCGCAGTCCTTTCGGCATTGGCCTCCTTCACAACCGCCAACCCGTCATCGAGACGCGTCCGGTCCACCTCGCACAGCGCGAGTACCTCGACCTCGGGATCATAGGCGAGGCGGCGAAGGTGCCCTTTGCCCACCATGCCGTGCCCAATCTGGCCCAAGGTGATTCTGTTGCTCGGGGCCACCTGTCCATCCGCACCTCGGGCCGATGCGGGAATGATCACCGGCGCGGCGAAGGCGCCCACCGCGACGGCGGTTCTGCCCATGAAACTGCGTCGGCTGATGGCTTTGCCCATGGCCGTCTTCGTGTTTGGTGTCTTTGACATCACGTTCTCCGTGGTCGCAATCCGTTCCCATGCGATCTTTCCAGGCTACCCTATTGCAGCGGCCCAATCTTCCGTAGCGCCGCCTCAGCCGCTTTCGACAACACGCCATCCGAGCTGTTCCGCATTTCGGAAAGCGTGGAGACCGCATCCCGATCGCGCCGCTCACCCAAGCTATTGACGATGCCCACACGCGTGTTGCCTTCGGCCGTGTCCAGAGCCGCGCGCAAGGCACCTCCCGCGGAGGCATCGGGGATTGCCTCGAGTGCAAACCGTGCGCGATCCGAAAGCTCCGCATCGGCGAGTATCGCCGCGAGGGCTGGAACGCATCGGGCCGTGCCGAGGAGGCCGAGTTGCCGGCAGACGTACTCCTTCGCCGGAAGCTTGGCATCCGTCTGCAGGACTTCAAGCAAGGCCTGCTCGATCTCCGCTAGTTTCTCCTCATCCCCTTGGGCGGCCACGATTGAGTCGTCGATGCTGGCCAGCGACCCTCGGTCGCCGCCCCAGTCGTAGGCCTTGAGTTTTTCCATCAGGTCATTCACGATGTCATCCTCTCATTTATCCCGTTTCCCTAACGCGGCATACTGTCGCTTTAGTCTCTGTCGAATGATTGCTCCGTTTCCGACCCAGTTCATGGACTCCTCTCCGGACATTGTCCGCGCGGCGATCAGCCAACTCAAGTTAGCCAATCTTTACTTAGCCACTGTCCAAAAGACGGGGGGAACTTCATTCTTGAAGATGCGTTTGTGTTTGTGATTCACAATGCCGAGGCCGTAAGAAATGCGGGTCAGAAGTCGGGCTTGATCAACTCAGTTCCGAGAATCATATCGAGCATACCAAACTTCTGATATCGGAACTGCTCCGCGTACTCCATACCGGCTTGACGGCCAATCTCCCCGAAAAAATTCCGGATACCCATGGCAATTACTTGTCGGTATCCGTTCCCCTCGACATCGCGTAGAATGGGGAGATCGATGCCGGCTGCTCGGGCCTCCAGCACCAGGCCATCTACGGTCAGAACCATTTGACAATCGTGCTCGAGCAGAGCATCGATCTTTGTATCTATTACCCCGGAGATATCCACAAAGGTCTCCGCATTCCACGGATGCTTCGCAAACCAATAGGCCTCACTCACTGTGTACGGCGAGCTAGTGTGTTCCGGGTAAAAGAGACCAATATTCGCAAAGCTAGCCGCCTCAAGCGTAACCATGGAAACAACTCTGTGGTCAGGATGCTCTTCGTAGGGAGCGAACGGATCCCAGCTCATCACGATATCGGCCTTCACCTCGCGGAGGAAGCCCATGATCTTTCCGCGAAGCACATTCGGGTTCTCTTCATTCAGAAAGCTGTCACGATAGTCTCCAAAGCAAACATCCTTAAGACCCAGGACTTTGCCCGCGGAAACGGCCTCATCTCGTGAGATGGTCACAAGTTCCTGGCCTGAAAGACGATATGATCCCTTCGAGTTATCAGTCAGTATGTACTCATAGACGTCATAGCCCATTTCATTCACGAAGCGTGCTACCGTACCGCCAGCCATGAACTCCATATCATCGGCATGCGCAACGATGACCGCTACCACTTTTCTACGAGCCATAACCCATTTCCCTCAACTCATTTACGACGGCCTACACTGTGTTCAAACTGTTTGCCAAGTTGGCAGACTTTTCGTACACTAAGTTGGAACTTATCCACAGGTGTCCCACGAAATGACGAAATCCTCTTAAAAGACCACTATAAAGCGATTCAAAGCCATAACAAACTGTCAAATAACAACTTACGTATTAGCCAAAACCTCGGAAGAACAAGGTGACACTCTGGAAATACAAGAAGTGCGGCTTGTTCTCCACCGCTTATCCACTGTATCGAGGAACCAGCCGCACTTAGTGTCACGAACTGTCACAAAGGCTAGATCCGAATCGGCATAATGATGTTCAGGTATGTATCATCACCGGTCTCAGAAAACGGCTTCACAACACCAGGATTGCCGGCATCCTTGAGAGTCAGACACACTTTGTCTCCCTCAATTCGTCTTAAGACATCAAGCACGAAATCGGGATTGAAGGCGATTTCTACACCTTCACCTTCATACTCAACCGGGAGTTCTTCCTCATATTCACCTACCTCCGGCGTGACTACCTTAAGCGCAAGTGTCCCGTCGGAAAGAACAAACCGCACCGAGTTGAACTTCTCATTGGTCATCGTGCGTGTACGCCGAATGGCCTCACTCAACCGAGCTGTTTCCACAAGCATTTCCTTATCATGCTTCTTAGGAACAACCATCTCATAGTTCGGAAAACTTCCTTCAATCAGCGCAGTCACAAGCTTCAATGACCCAAACGCAAACGCCGCTTGCGCCTCATCGATCAGGATGCTTACATCACCTTCATCCCCCAGCAACCGCTCAAGTTCACTCACCATTTTCCCGGGTACAATCACCTTGACCTCAATACCCTCAGGAATTCCCTCACGCTCAATACACAAACTCATCCGCCGGCCGTCCGTCGCCACAACAGCCAACTTCCCACCCATGATCTCACACAACAACCCGGTCAGGTTGTACCTTGCATGATCAGTACATATTGCAAACGATGTCTTAGTGAACAGCTTCTTCAGCGCTACCTGAGGGAGAACCAAAGGTTCTACACCATCGAAATCCCGAATCGGCGGAAACTCTTCAGGTGACATGCTGAATAACCTGGTATGGATCTTCCCACACTCAAGAGACACCACATTGCTTTCCGTGAGTTCCAAGGTCACGTCGCCGTCGGGCAACTCAGTCAGGATAGAGGCAAGACGTTGACAAGCTACAGTCATACAACCTGACTGCACCACTGAGCAATCAACCTTGCACTGAACGCTAACCTTTAAGTCGGTTGCCGATAGAACGACTTGATTATCGGACGCCTCGAATAGAATGTGCGAGAGGATTGGAAGCGCCGACTTGCTAGCCACAACGGTCTTCACCTTGTTTACCGCATCGAGCAAGTCCTGTCTGGGAATGGTTATCTTCATAACATAATCTCCGGGTAACCCCTCGGTTTGGTGCGTGAGGTGGAAAGTTTGTCCAGGTTTATGATAGCTACCTTTTTATATGAAAGCAACGTAGTCTTCGTAGTAGGTGGTGTTGATTCGGTGGAAAACACCGTTAGGTTCAATTCGCGTAGGGACTTAAGCTGTTGGCATCTTGTGAATTCTTCTTAACCTTTTTTGCCTCTCGTGAACACATCGTATCATAGGTGCGCCCGCTCTGTCAGCAGTGATGCGCTCCCTGTGGATAACCAACCGGATTAATTAAGAGTTCCGCTCCTGGTTATCCACATCCCCTGCAATGGTTTGTTCCACGCCTGCCTCTTGAGTTTTCCACAAGCCTTTGTATGGTCATGTTATGGCGAATCCGACGGTAGTCTGCCATGATCTTAAGGGCCCGTGGAACAGATGTCTACGGACGCGATCCCTGTACACGAAGTGATCATGTAAAGTGTTATATATCAGTGTTTTAGAATGAATCTCGAAAGTCAATGAGTGCGTGGGTTTCTGAAGTGTAAGGTGTTTAGACAAAATGCTTTGTGTTTCTTCCGGAGTTAGAAGCTTGGAAAACGCTGGGGTTAGGATTGGAGCTCTATCCACAAGTTATCCACAGGTGGTAAGTCTTGATCAGTATGATCGTGTTTACGACTAGGCACGGATTACGCGAACGTACTCCTCAGGAGGTATAATCCCAAGCCGCACTTTCGTGCGGCACGATTCTGAGAGGAGCTTGAGTTTTGACTCGGCGAGGATAGCCTGGCGGCCCTCGTTTTCCGTAATCATCTGGCGAATGCGTGGCGTAATTGTCAGGATTTCAAACACGCCTGTACGCCCACGACATCCTGTGTGATAGCACTTATCACAACCTTCACCACGATAAAGCTTCGTCACAGACTCGGGCAGCCCGAGTGTTTTCAGGAGAGCTTTGGTGGGCTTGAAATCGGCTTTGCAGTGTGGACAGATCTTTTTGACGAGACGTTGGCTAATGATAGCCGTTAGAGCGCTCGCCAGAAGGTAGGACGGAATCCCCATGTTAATCAAGGTACTAATGGCTTCAAGCGCGTCGTTTGTGTGGAGGGTGCTGAATACAAGATGGCCGGTCATTGCCGCACGTACCGCTATCTGTGCTGTCTCAACATCGCGAATCTCACCGATGAGAAGAACATCGATATCTTGGCGAAGCGCCGCGCGCAACGTACTGGCGAAGGTGAGTCCGATATCGGAGTCAATCTGTACTTGGTTGATTCCTGACAGTTGATACTCGACGGGGTCCTCGAGGGTAACAATGCTTTCGGTGTTGACGTTTTTCTGATTAAGTGCAGCGTATAACGTAGTGGTCTTTCCACTCCCCGTGGGACCTGTGACAAGGATCATCCCGTAAGGTTCCCCGACCATCTTGCGAAGGGCGTCCTCTTCGTTATCATCGAGCCCAAGTTCAGAGATACCGGACAAAACAGATGACTGATCCAAGAGACGCAGTACAACACGTTCTCCGAGGAAGGTCGGCAAGGTAGCCACACGAACGTCGCACTCTCGATCGCCCATCTGAAGGCTGATGTGACCGTCCTGCGGGTGACGAGTCTCTGTGATATCCACGTCGGCCATGATCTTGATGCGTGAGATGACAGCGGGCTCAATCTCCTGAGGGATATTCATGACATCGTGCAAGACACCGTCGACACGATAACGAACGCGCATTTCCGGGTCTTCCGGATCAAGGTGGATATCGGTAGCCCCTGCAGTAAGTGCGCCTTCGATAATCGCAGAGACTAAGTTCACGACCGGCATGCCGGACACCTGCTCGGCCAACTGGCGAAAACGGCCTATAGTTGTCGCGCTCAGCGCAGGTTCTTTGCGTTCCTTCTTCGGTTCTTCTTCCGCGATTTCGGTGATCTTGGACTCGGGAGCCTCCGGTTCCTTGCTTGGACTCTCGAGTTCGTGGCGCAACTTGGCGGCCTCGTCAGCCAATTCCGCGCGTTCTTCGGAGGACATGATCAAACTCTGAGGACGCCGCTTCTTCATCTTGATAGCATGGTACCGGCTTTTGATTTCCTCCACGATATCCTCGGTTGCCGTGAGCGCCGGGGTCAGCTCCATACCAAGCAGGACGCTGACATCCTTGAGGGCTTGTCGATCGCGAGGCGATTCGATCAACACAATCAATTTGCCGTCCTGCATTTTCGTCGGCAAGAGGCGATACTTGACGGCGATGCCTTCGGAAACGGCGTCGAGGGCGCAATTCTCACTGGGCGTTTGGTCGAGGGGCATGAAATCGAGGCCGCTTTGCTTGCTGAGGGCTCGCGCCAGGACTTCATGAGTGACGTAGCCCTTCTGGAGTAGGATTTCCCCAAGGTTTCCCCCGGTTCGGTTCTGATCGTGGAGTGCCTCCTTAAGTTCGGAGAGGGTGACAGCCTCCATGGCAAGGAGCGTTTGGCCCAATCGACTGTGGTGGCTCTCGTACGATTCGCTATCCTTCGATCCGAGAAGCTTTTTGAAACCACCGAGAATCCCACTTTCGGCCCTTGCAGGAATCCGATAGATGGATGGCATGCGATTCGTGGTCATTCCGGTTCTCCTCCAGGGGTGAGCGCCAAGATTGACGTAGCGGCATTATAGAGGGCATTCCGAGAAATGGCAATTGGCGCAGCCCTCATCAATCCGCTATGATGACTGGCCCAGACACGATGGAAAGGGACATGGCGAGCAAGTCGAAGAGAAAGAAGACTACGGGCCAGGAAACAGCGGTGCAGAAAGACCCACCGCGTGCGGACGAGGAGCGCCCAAGTGGGCCAGACGCTGCCAAGATCGTTTTGGGCACGCTGGTTGTCGTACTGCTTCTTGCCCTGGTAGGCCTGTTCTGTGCCTTTCGCGTCCGCATACGGGAGGCCGAAGCGAGCGAGCGCCACGCCGTCGCGTCGGCCTCGGATGCTTCGGTACCCCTCGATGCGCTGCGCGCTATTCCGGTGATCAATGCCCACGAACACCTCTTTATGCGCAGCCATCTCGACAAGTACCTCAGTGCCTGCGACCGGCTCGGTGTAGTCCAGACGCTGTTTGTTGGTAGTCCGGATTTCACGCTCAAAGGCGCCGGTCACAGTCCGAAGACGGGCAATGATGAGAACAATCGTGTAATACTCGATGCGGCGGCCGAGTTCCCTGGGAAGATCGTGCCCTTTTGCACGCTCCATCCCGATGATGAAGACAAAGTTCAGACGCTGGAGGCGTATGTGGCCGAGGGCGGCAAGGGCCTCAAGCTGTATACCGGCCACGGTAGCTTTTGGGATCGGCCGCTTGACGCGCCGGAGATGCTGCCGGTGTACGAGTACTGCGAACGCACCCAGTTGCCGATCTGCTGGCACGTGAATCTGTTGCGGTACGCCGATGAATTCAGCCGTGTCATGCTCAAGTTTCCGAGGTTGATTGTCATCGTACCGCACTTCGGCGTGACGTTCTACCGGCCGACCGGGAGCGAGTGGGCCGTTCTTCAGAAGTTGCTCGACAACTACCCGGGCCTCTACACCGACACCAGTTTCGGCACGCGGGACATTCTCGTTGCCGGGCTCGAAGTCGTGAGCCAGTATCCCGATGTTTTCCGCGCCTTTTTCGAGAAGTATCAGGATCGGATCTTTTGGGGCACGGACATGGTCGTGACCGGCAACAAGGAGAAGACGGAGGAGTGGGTCGAGGCGGTGCTGCGCGCGTGCCGCGATGTGCTCGAGAAGGATACCTACCACTTCTTTATGGCGGCGCGCGGTTCTCCATACGCGGCCCCCGGCAGCCCCAACATCTACGGCCGGTTGAGGGGTCTTGCGCTGCCGGACAGTATCCTGCGCAAGGTGTATCATGAGAACTTCGAGAGACTGTTTCCGGCCGAATAAGCGAAGGGATCTCTATGCGAGGAATGCTGATTCTCCTGAGTGCGTTGATCCTGTGTGTGCTCACGGCGCGGGTGCGTGCCGAGGCGGGAATCCGATTTCAGGCGCATCGCGGCGGCCTGGGCGAGTATCCCGAGAACACCATGGCGGCGTTTCAGGCATCATGGCGCCTCGGTGCCATACCCGAACTCGACCTGCGCACGACGAAGGACGACGTATTCATCTGTCTGCACGATGCAACCCTGGCGCGCACGACCGATGCCGACGAGGCGATGAAGGATGTTGACGTGTCGGCGCTCACACTCGACGAGATTCGCCGATGGGACGCGGGGGTTCGTTTCGCCGGTGCCTATGCCGGCGAACGGGTTCCAACGCTTGAGGAGGTCCTCGCCTCGATGCAGGGGCATCCGGAACGCGAGATCTATCTCGACTTCAAGACGGCAGATCTCGATAAGCTGAGCTCGCTCATTAACCGCTATGGCGTGATGGGGCAAATCATCTATTGCCACAACCGGCAGGAGACGTGCATTGCCATAGCCGAACGGCTGCCGGGTCTGCGAACGATGCTTTGGATTGGCGGCAGACCCGACGAGATCCTAGCCGCGTTTGACGCGGCCGCGGCCAATGGATTCAATCGGTTGGCGCAGGTGCAGCTTCATCTCCATCCCGAGGAGGGCGTCGATCCGGTGGCGTACCTACTACCTGCCGATCGGATCACGGCTGCGCTCCGGACAACGCAGCGGCACGGTATCGATCTCGAGGTCCTCCCGTTTCGTTTCGACGAGGCGTCCATTCACCATCTGCTGGACCTCGGTGTTCGTTGGTATGCGACGGACCATCCGAACCGATTTGCGGCGTGTGTGCGGAATTGGACCGGAAATGACACCGTGTACATCCAGGCGCACCGGGGCGCCGTCGAGGAAGCGCCCGAGAACACCATGGCCGCGTTCCAACACGCATGGACCGTCGAGGGCGCCGTTCCGGAGATGGACATTCGTACGACCAGTGATGGGGTGTTGATTTGCCTCCACGATGCAACCCCGGGCCGCACGACGGACGCGCCCGCATCGTTCAAAGACACCGACGTGTCCAAGATCGCCTTCGATCAACTGCGCCAATGGGATGCCGGTTCCTCCTTCGATGAGCGGTTTGCCGGCGAGCGCGTGGCGGCGTTGCGAGAGGTATTCGAGGAGATGCGGGGCCGGCCTGAACGGCAGGTGTATCTCGATCTGAAGGGCGTCGACCTCGATCAGCTCAAGGCCCTTATCGACGAGTATGGGGTCGGGGGCCAGGTTATCTTCGTCGCCGGCACTCAGGAAACCTGCATCGCCGCCCAAGAGCGTTTTCCGGGCGCGCGGACGATGACATGGCTGAGCGGCATGCCGTTCCAGATCAAGCAAGGCTTCGACAAACTGGCGCAGAGCGATTTCAAAGGCGTATCCCAACTCCAGTTCCACTTGCAGACGAAACGCCGAGATACGGAAATCGAGTACGTGTTTGACGAGGCGTATTTGCGCGAGGTGAAACAGCGGCTCGACGCAGCCAACGTTGCACTCCAACTGCGGCCTTTCGACTTCGACGCGGCCTCACTGCGCAAGCTGCTCGATCTCGGAGTTCGTTGGTTTGTGGCCGATGCACCGGCGGCCTTCGCCGAGGCGGTTCGTGAGGCGCGCGCGCTGCCGGCGGAGTGACGCACCGCCGGCGGGGTTTGCCGTCAGGCGCGCTTGTGCAATACGGCGAACGCGCCCGCATAACGCGGGGGAAGTAGGCACTCGTAGCGGCCTGCACCGGCGTTGACGAACTCGTCCACGGCGGTCTGGGCGCCGGACGAGAAATGGCCGTAATCGTCGACGACAATATGGGCGTCGGCCGGCATGACCGTATCGAGGAACTCCAAGGCGATCTTGATGGGCTCGTAGAAATCGAAGTCCACATACGCGAAGGCCACGGTACGGGGCAGTTCGGCCTTTTTGATGGTCTCTTCGATGAAGCCTGGGACGATGTGGAGGCGATTGGTCGGAAAGGCGATGCGCGAGAGTCTGGAGCGGACCATCCGCATCGGGTAGCTCATGCGGCCTTCGTAGGCCTCGATGCTGCCGACACTGTGAATGTCGTCCACGAGCGTATCTTTTTCCGTGGGCTTGGGAAGGCCCTCGAAGGAGTCGAACAACCATAGGTGCTTGCCGGTTCCGGCGATTTCGTTGGCCACAAGGGCGGATGTGGCCCCCGTTCCTACACCGAACTCGCAGACGTCGCCGTCGCGCACGAGCGAGAGATGCAGATACTTCAGCACGTACGCGGCCTCGGTGATGGCCGTACCGTCGAGACGGGCCAGTTGTTCCGTGCGGTTCGGCACGTCAGGCAAATCCAGAAAACCGGTTTGGGAGAGGTGCCCGAAATACTCGTCAATGAGCCGGAGATAGTACTTGGGGTTCACACGCAACGGCTCGATTCGGCGGACTTCGTAGCCCAGCGAACGGAGCGCCCCATTGACGACACCCCGCAAGAGATCCTTCATATCCGTCTCTCCACAGTGGCCCACCCGGAAGAACGCAGCCCGCACGATGCGCGCGATTCTAACAGAGGCCTACGCCGAGCGCAATGGGGTGCGCTAACCGACACACGCCAACACCTGGTGCCAGCCGATGAGCGTCCACACGAGAATCAGCGGCGCGAACAGGATGAGCGCCAGGGCGGCCACGCGCCGTTCGTGAACCAACAGCGTCACGGCCGTGGCCGAGGCGACCAAGCCGGTGAGACAGAAAGCCAGCGGTGGATTGAAGAACGCGCCTGCGTTCGGGAAATGCACGATGCGTAGGACCTGTGTTGTCCAGGGGCCCGTCACGAGTGCCCACGAGGCGTTGATGGCCTGGCCGCCCGACACGTACGCCGAGTTGAATGTAAGCACGTGCGAGGCGGCAAACACGAGGGCCGCAATCCAGAGGATCGCGAGTGGCGCGGCGCCCTTCAGCCATTCGTCTTTGCGGCCCACGGCCATAAGCCCCGCAATGATGCCGAGCGCGGTGGCGGTTTGATAGGTGAACGCGCTCTCGGCCGGCGTCTCGGAGATTCTCGAGAAGAGCAGCAGGCTCGCGATGATGCCGGCAAGGCCGAACAACACGCCGATCTTTGCCGGCCGATCGCGCCACTCGATGAGGCCTGTCGTCAACGCGCTCACGGCGACACAGAGCGCGCACGACATGACGAGGCCAAACGCGTTGTCGATCCACAAGCACAAGGGAATGCCCACCGTCACGGCGAGCAGCACGCCGCCGAGGGCCGTCCAGAAACTGACGGGAAAGGGCGATCTCGGCCTTAGAAGGTCGTCGTCCATGGCTGTCATGAGTCGTACTCTCCAAAGGGTCGATGGGATCCGTTGGCGCCGCCTAGGGCGCTCCGGCTATGCACGGAATGGACAATACGGACAGGATGAATAAGGCGGTCCGGACATGCCCTTCTTGGGTCCATCGGGTCCGTTCTGTCCGTGTCGTCCATAGTCTGCGCGTTTTTCATGGGTGCCCGACCGTCGAATTGGCCTTTCGCGCGATCCTACGCGAAGCGGGGGCCGCTGCGCGACTTCTTGGCGGTTCCTCTGTCACGGTTTGAGCGTGGTCAGGTCGATTTCGTGGCGTTCTTGGTCGGCGACGGCCGTCAGCGAGCGAAATAGGTTCACGGCTTCGGCGCCGTCAACCGTCATCGTGTACAGGGTCACGGAGAACAGTTCCGCGTTGGCCGGCAACTCGAGCGAATCGCGCGTCGGCGCCTCCGGCGAGGGCCGCCAGCCGGTGACGCTCGTGCCGTTCGACGTGCAGGCTTCGACGAAGTAGCGAGCGTTGGGCGTTCCTCTTAATTCGAACTCGAGAGCCGTTGCATTCGCCACGTCGATGCCGTCCATTGCGTAGCCCGTCGAGGCCTCGGCATTGCCCGCGATGCGCATCGCCGAAGCGTCGTCCGTGCGCTCGAAGGCGTTGAGGCGGCCTTGGGCGCGGATGGATCGCCAGATGGGCCGCGCGCGGAACGCGAGCGTGCCGCCGGGCGCCATCTCGAAGGCGACGATCCCGCGATCATCGACCTCGATGGAGCGCCAGGGCCCGGCGTCGCCGGAACGAAGCTCGCACGCGGGCATGGGGAGCACGAGGCGCAGCGTGCCGCCGAAGGGACTCTCGACGGTCACGTTTTTCACGGTGCCGCCGCTGTATTCCGCCGAGACGAGGAAGCCGCCCTGGGCGCGGAGCCGCTCGAAGCGGGCATCGAGCCACTGCGGCCAGGATGGGAACAGGCGGATGGTGTCGCCGACGCTCTGCACGAGCAGCTCGGTGATGGGCCACACCGCGCCGAACATCTCGGTGTAGTGGCCGAAGTCGTTGAATCGGAAACGCGGATCGAGCCGGTTGAAACTCAGCGTGCCATTGCGTCGTTCGCGCCGCTCGAGTTCGGTGCGTAGCCAGTCGTGGGCGTCGGGCGCGTCGAGGCGTGCGCGCGCCATGGCCAACATGATCGGCGCGTTGTTGCCGTTGTGCTCGAGGTGCTGCAACGTGCGCGCGAACAGGTCGCGCGTCGCTTCGGCGGAGTCAAAGGCGATCTGGTCGGCCGGAAACACCGGCGTCGTCGGCACCGGAATGTTGTACGTGATGGGCGGCGCGCCTTCGACGTCGACTAAAATCGACCCGTCCGGCGTCTCGAAAAGCGGATAGTCCGGCAGCAGCGCCTTGGCGGCGCGCCAGCGCTCGACGAGGTCGGGGTCGACCTCGAGGCGCGCGGCGGCCTCGATGGCCGCGTCGAATGCGAAATGGAAGTAGGCGATACAGAAAGCGTCGTTGCGATTGCGCTCGAAGTTCGGCGTCCAGCCGTGATGCTCGGGGGACACCGTCGGCGCGAGCACGATGCGGCCGTCGCGTCGCTCGCACGTGTCGGCGAAGTCCGCGTAGAAGACGGCCACGTCGCGCACGGCCGGATAGGCCACGTGTTCGAGGTAGTCGCGATCCGGCTCAAACTTGTAGTGCCACCAGAGCGGCTGGACGGTAAACGCGTTGACGCCGAGAGTCATGCCCCAGACGTGGTGGATGTACTGGCGGCCGTGAGGGCCGGCGCACGCCTCGGGATCGGGCGGCTCGTAGGCGAACAGGACGTGGGGAAAATACGCGCCACCGCAATCGAAGACCGCTTTGGCCAGCCACCGCGCGCGTGGCAAATACTCGGTGATCAAGCGGTCGTACGGCTCGGTGAGATCGGCGTGGTTGGAGGCGTAGGCGCCCCAGTAGGTCTGCTGGATGTTGTAATTCGTGTGGTAATCGCCGTGCCAGGCGGGCTTGTCGTCGAGGAGGCCGGCAAACAGGCCTGTGCTCACGACGCCCGGCTTGCTCACGCAGCGCAGGAAGTAGAGGTTGCGGTACCACGTGCGTTCGAGGAGTTCGTCCGCGATGGCGATGCCGCTGCGCGACCAGAACTGGCCCCACCCTGCGATGTGTGCCTGCTCGACTTCCGCCGGATCGCGCTCGACGGCGCGCGTCGCGAGGGCAACGGCCTCGGCGCGCGGATCGGCCGCCTCGAGCGACGTGACCACCGCCACCGCCGAGCGGTTCGATACACTGCGGCACGCCACGGCGAAAGACAGGCCCGGCCAGTCCGGATCGCCGGGAATCTCTTGGAGAATCCACGAGCAGCCGGCGTCGGCGCCGGTGGTGGGTTCAGGGATATCGCTCGATAGAATCGGCTCGATGGCGGCCGCGGCCGGGCCGTCGAGGATGAAGACGTTGGCGTCGGCTGCGGCGAACACGCCGGTGCGTCCGGCATCCGCATACACGTCGGCACGGGCGCGGGCGAGATCGAGCTTGGCCACCAGCGGCGCGCGGGCTGCCCCGGAAATGCGGATGACGGCGCAGGCGCGCGGACACGGATACGCGTGGGCGTGGTAGGCGTCGAGGCCCCACGTGTCGGTGCCCTCGGGCAGGATCCAGTTCCGATCCGGCCATGGCCCTGCCCCGAGTTCCTTGAGACGCGCGAGCGTCGGCAGTGGCGGATTGAGCGGCGCGTCGAGGCGGGCGTCCCATACGTCGTTCTTCGTGACGCGCACGACGAGGTCGTCGCCCTCGGCGAAGAGCAGGCCGTTGAGATCGCCGTTGCCGAGGATCAGCGCGTCGTTGATCGGCTCATCGAGCGTGGCCAACGTCACGGCCGCGCGATCCAGCGCCTTCGGAAACGGCGCTTCCGCCACCGCAGATGCCGCGCACACCAGCGCGAGTGCGGCAATGCCCAATACAACTTCTGAGAAGTCCATGGCGGTTTCCTCTCGTTTCACTAATGGACGATGTGGATACTGTGGACAATGTGGACAGGGACGGCCCACATGAAGCATCCCGTCGTTTAGGCCCTTCACGTCGTTTGGGTCCCTTCCCTCCATTGCCCTTAGCCTCGAGCGATGATAGCATGAAGGCCACGCACAAATCGGCGCCGTGCTGCCGAGAGGAGGAACCATGGCCATCATTCCAATATTCATGATCGCGTCCGGACTGTTCGCGGCGGGTGACCCCATCGTGATCGACGCGCGGCATCAGTTGTTCCTGGATGATACGCTGGTCGCATCGATGGAGAACGTGACGCGGTGTGTCCAACCGGCCACGAAATTCGCCGGAAATCCCGTCTTGCGGCCCACGGAGCCGTGGGAGGGTGATGTCGTCATCGTCTACGGATCGATCCTCCGGGACGGTGATCGCTATCGCGCGTGGTACCACGCCGGGCCGGGTGTCTGCTATGCCGAGAGCGAGGACGGCATCACGTGGACGAAGCCTCGGCTCGACGTGATCCTCGTGGACGGTGCGCCGACAAACATCCTTATCGACCGCGACGCGGCGCCGGATTCGCCGAACGCGTTGCCGCATTTCTACGAAGTCTTCGGCGTATCAAACGATGATCGCGAGGCGGATCCCGAGCGGCGCTACAAGATGGGCTTCCTCAGCATCGAGCGCGACTACACCGGGCCGAGGCAGGATCCGTTTCACGGCAATCAGCGGCGCGGCCTCGCCGTGGCCGGTAGCCCGGACGGCATCCACTGGACACTGATCGATTCGTGGTCGACAGAGGCCATCTGCGACGGCGCGACGCATTGGATGTTCGATCCGGCGCGCGACAAGTACGTGCTCTACGGCCGCACGAAGTACATCGCGCCCGAGGTGAAGGAGGCGTGGGCTGGTGACGCGTGGGCCCAGGCCAACTTCTGGGGCCGTTCGGTCGCGCGTACCGAGTCGCCCGATTTCCTCGATTGGGACTTCAAGGATCCCGCGAGCGCGCCGGTGGTGATGACCGTCGATCCGGCCGATGCACCCGCCACGGAGATTTACAGCATGCAGGTGTTTCCCTACGAGGGCGCGTACATCGGCCTCGTTCAGGCGTTTCTGAGCCGGCCCGAGGGCACGCTGCTCGAACTCCAACTTGCCGCGAGTCCCGACGGGGTTGCCTTTACGCGCGTGGCCGATCGCGCGCCCTTCATTCCCTGCGGACCGGTTTCGAGCTGGGATCGGTTCAACAACTCGGCCGCCAACAATCCGCCCATCGAGATCGGCGACGAACTCCGGTTCTACTACGGCGGGCGTACCTATCGCCACAGTCCGTATGAGGGTGATGACAAGGGCGATTCGGGCGGCTACATCGGCTTCGCCTCGATCCAGCGCGATCGATTCGTCTCGCTCGAGGCCTCCTTTGACGGCGGGACGGTGACTACGCCGCCGGTGATGCTGCCAAGCGCCGCGGTGCATGTGAACGCAAAGGCTGACTTCGGCGAGATCCGTGTGACCCTGCTCGACAAGGAAGGCGCCGTCGTGGCTGAGTCCGAGCCGATCAGGCAAGACGGACTCGATATTCCGGTCGCGTGGACAGGCGATGCGCCGGCGAGACTCGACGAGCCTGTCGCGCTGCGGTTCGCGCTACGGAACGCGAAACTATTCGCGTTTTGGTGTCCGTGATCGCCGCGTGGCCAGGAACGCCAGCGCGACAAGGACCGGCGCGAGTTGCGCGGCCTTTCGCGCGGCGGTGCCGGCATAACCCATCTCCGCGGGTGCGCTCGGTTCGCTCTCGCGGCCATCGGCGTCGCGCGCGACCACCCAGTAGTAATAGTAGGTATATTCCGTCGTCGGCGTCGCGAAACAGCCCTGGCCCTGGATGGTGGTCGGCGGCTGTACATTCGAGTCGGTGAACGCCGTGGCGGCCTGCCACGATCCCAAGGCCGTCGCGGACGCGAAGCTCGAACTGGCTGCGCGATACACGCGATAGCCCGTCGCGTTGGCTACCGGATTCCACGTGATGCGGATCGCGCCGGCCTCGGTGCCATCGGACGCGGACACGCCGGTTGGGGCGTCCGGTGGCGTCGGCTCGCCCTCGCCCTCACCTTCGCCTTCGCCCTCACCCTCACCTTCACCTTCGCCCTCGCCTTCACCCTCGCCTTCACCTTCACCTTCACCCTCGCCTTCACCCTCGCCCTCGCCTTCACCCTCGCCCTCGCCACCGGTGCACGTGGCGTAGACGCTGATGTCGCTCTCGACGAAGTCGGCCGGGACGCCTACTCCGCGCGAGAGGCCTACGAGGCCGTTGAGCGTCGTGGTGCTCAACCACGTGATCCGGATCATGCCGCTGAAGAACAACTCGACTTGCGCATTGACGGCACCAGCGCCGGCGGCCGGCTTGACCCGCGCGAAGGTGATGACAACGCGATTCGGAAACGCCTGCCACGAGATCGTGCCGCCCAGCGCGGGATTCAGGTCACAGAAGAACGCCGACACACGCGGCGTCGCGAAATGAGCCTGCAACGAGACGCTGGGGTTCACGTCGCCCCAACCGAAGGTGATGTAGCCGTTGCTGCCGATGAAGAGCGAGGTGTAGGGAACGCCGTAGAGCATAACGGCGTGGCCGCCGGTGAGCGCGATGGCAGCGCTGGCATCGTCGCCGAGCGCCACCGGTGTACCGCCGGTGGGATCGGTGGGGAACGCCGTGGCCGTATGGACGCAGGAGGTGTATCCGTTGACGTTGTCGGACGGTATGAGCGTGAGGCGGAGAAACGATACGTCCTGGTCGGACTTGTCAAAGAACTCGGTGAAGTAGTCCACGCCGGGCTCACCTTCACCCTCGCCTTCGCCCTCACCCTCGCCCTCACCCTCGCCTTCGCCCTCGCCTTCGCCCTCGCCCTCGCCTTCGCCCTCGCCCTCACCCTCGCCCTCACCTTCGCCTTCGCCCTCACCTTCGCCCTCACCTTCGCCCTCACCCTCGCCCTCACCTTCGCCCTCACCGTCCGGATGATCCGGGTTGCGGCGTGGATTCAGGGCGGCATCGAGATAACCGGACTTGCCGGCGATCCGGACGAAGTAGTCGTACTCTTCCCAATTCGTGAAGCCGTCGCCATCAGCGTCGCCGTCCTTTGCGAGGAACTGGGGCATCGAGAGGTAGTCTTCGGGGTCGGGAATGTTGAGGTTGGCGAAGGAGTCTTTGGCAAGTTGCACCAACTGCACAACAACGCCGATGGACGCCTCGTCGCCCATGATCATCATGCCGGCGAGGACCATATCCATGCCGGGCAATTGATCGAGGGGCCCGGCAGCGAGATCGCGGCGGATTTGGGCCAGGTTGGTGAACCATGCGGTGCGCACCATCTGATGGTGGACCCCGCCCGTCAGCCGGGCGTCGTACGCGGGATTGGCGAGGATCTCGGCGATGACGCCTAGTTCGCAACTATCCAACATGCCGTTCGGGAAGGTCTCGAAGTGGATGAGATCGACGCCGCCGTTGATGTCGGCGCGATGTGGATGCAGATCGATTTCGTAGTAGCCTTGAGTCATGAGATCCAGGACGTAATTATTGTCGAGGTCCGACAGGATCTGATCAAAATCGACAAGGATCGGTTCGCCTTCCCCCTCGCCTTCGCCCTCGCCCTCCCCTTCGCCTTCGCCCTCGCCCTCGCCTTCCCCTTCGCCTTCCCCTTCGCCCGGCAAGCCCAGGCGGCGCGCCAACTGATCGAGGTATAGCGAATGCGGTGTGGGCGCCTCGTCGGCGTCGACGCCTTCGGTGTAGTCCTCGGGCTCGGTGCCGAAGGCGGTTGGCGAATCGTTGAGGCCGGTTCGGACAATCATGTTGCGCGTGCCGATGACGTAGCCCCAGCCGTAGGCCCACGAGCCGAGGGTGCCGCCGCCGCGCGTGTTCCAGTAGGCGTTCTGTGTGCAGGTGTGGCCGGCGCCGCTGCTGTAGTCGCGCCGGTTGCCGCCGTACCAGCCATCCTTGAGCGTGCAGCGGTCGACGAGGCAGCCCATGGCCAGCATCGCGTGGTAGTCGCATGTGCTCGGCACGCCGAAAGGAATCTCGACGCCGGGCCAGGTCTCGCTGCCAGCGCTGTAACAATCGAGATAGACGCAGCCGGACGTGCCGAACCGCGAGCCGTCGATGAAGTTATGACGCCCGTCGATGCCGGTGCAGCGCTGGAACAGGACCTCGTTGGCGCCGCTGGTGAGGTACAGGTAGCCGCAGCCGCCGCCCCCACGGTTCTGCGCCTTCTCGAGGCGGCAATCGCGCACGGTCATGCGCTTCGAGTACGCGATGTTGATGCCGCAGTTCTGGAAATGGTACTTGCCGGCGGGATCGGCGGGCGACACGAACGAGTGGACGTCGCGGATCCAACAGTCCTTCGCGTCCGAGAAGGCAAGCGCGCGCAGCCCGATCTGCGTCCATGCGTCTTCGTAGGCGACGGCGTTCGCGAGGGAGAGCAACTCGACGCCGCACTCCTCGAGGTAGCCGGACTCGCGGCGCAGGCTGGCCTTATCGCGGACGAGGAGCGGATACCGCAGCGGCACGTCGAGCTCGATACGGTAGAGATCGGCGGCCGCCTCGATGGCCATGATCGTGCGACGGAAGAAAGGCCGCCAGTGATCGAGAATATTGGTGTCGACCCACACATCCGTCATGCCGTGATCGGCGACGAACGCCTCGGTGATCACGCAACCTACGCTCACTTCATTGCCGACGGCCAGCGCGCCGCGGTTGGCCACGAAGACCTCGTGCGATAGGTACTCGCCGTCGTCGGCGAGGGCGATCTCGGCTTCTTGCGCGACGTTGCCGCTGAACAGGATGTGCGTATTGCCCGGCACGGCGTCGAAGGTTGGGAAATACAGGCGCGTGCGATCCGGGCCATCGCCCCGGAGGGCGACGTAGGAGTGGTACACGCGGAGAACGCCGTTGCAGCGGTACAGGCCTGCCGGCAGATAGACCACGCCACCGTTGGCCGCCGAGGCGGCGTCGATGGCCGCCTGGATAGCCGAGGTCGCGTCGGCGTTGCCCTTGTTGTTCGCGCCGAACGCGGTGACGACGTTGAAGACGGCGCCAGGCGGCGAGTCGGGCGGATCCTCTTCGCCGTAGTGGTAGCCGGCGTACGAGAAGTCCTGAAGCGAGCGGCCTTCGGCGTCCTGATAGCCCGGATACCACTCCTTGGGATACAAGGCACTGCGCCACTCGGCAGGTGCCGATGCGATCGCAAGCGTGGCCACGACGGCGACCAGCAGAAACGGGAAACGCCGGGCGGATCTCGGGTTTGTCATGAATTGCGGCTCCTCGTTCGAATGTTGTCCGTGATCGACTTTGGTGAAAAGCGGTCTCTCTCTCCGTCGATCCATTGGCCGGTATTCGCGTCGAACACGGCGCTACGCGCACCTTTCGCGCGCAGGGTCAACGAGCCTACACCCACACCGAGCATGCGCATGTCCGTCGAGGCGCTGTTCACGTCGGCCGGCCGCCAAGCTTTCACGCGCAGTGTGAGCACGACGACCTCATCGGTTGTGCGCGGCAGCTCGGCCTCGACGGTGTGGAATCCGGCCTGGGCAGGCAGATCGACGACACGCGTTTCGCCGAGGTAGAGGCCGTTCTCATCGGCAACGGCCGGTTCGGGTATCCACACATCGAGCGTCAGCGCGTATGTCTTACCGACGCGCACCGGTAGCTTGAGTATCGAGTCGGCGCCAGACCATCGCTTCGTGGCGCCCTCGATTCCCGATTCTGGGAACGGTTCGCGGCCATGCCAACTCCGGATGTACCGGCGGTCGCCCGGCGCGCCGATGTCGACGCGGTAGTATTCCTTGGCGCGTTTCGTCCACGCGATCGAGTCGCTTTCGTTGGCCAGCAGTTGCACGCGATCGCCGGCATCGTTCACGATTCGGAAACCATCGTCGGCCTGGTTCCCCATGATAATGACCGAGGATGCGCCCTCGCCGACGGCGACGTGCGTGTCGCCGTTGCCGAAGGTGTTGCCCTGGATGATAGCCTTGCCTGCGTCGATCTGAATCGCGGGCGATCCGCTGTTGGTGTTGTCCCAGTCGCAGAGGTTACACGCGTTCACCGTGAGTTGCGTCTCGACACTCCGAGCCCAGATGCACCGGTCGATGGGCCCCCAGAACGAGCAGTTCGTCAGGCTGACTTTGCTGCGTTCCGAGGTGGGGGCGATCTCGATGCACACCGAGTCCGTGCTGCCCCACCGGCCGACGAACTCGCCGTTCGTGATCAGCAGGCCCGGCCACTGGCCCTGTTCGACGAGCACCGCACGCCGGCACGAATCGGCGCCGAGGCCCAGGAAGTTGCCATTGCAGGAACCGTGAGACGATTCGGAAAACTTGTAGCCGGCGCCGTAGCCGAAACAGAACGTGTTCACGACGTATTGCCAATCGGTTCGCGCAAACTCGAAGGCCACGCCTTCCGTGTTCACCCATTTGCAGTACGGATCATCGTGCTGATACGACACGCCGAAGGGCCAGAAATGGATGTTCTCGACGCGGCCGATATCGTAGCACTCGTCGACATAGAGGCCGCGCTTGCTCGGATAGCCGTTCACGTTGCGCACGAGATGGCGATGGGCGCGGATCAGGCGGATGGCCTCGTAGCTGCCCAGAAAGCAGCAGTTCATAACGCCGACGTTTAGCGTGTCCGTCGAGGCGACCGTGGTCGAGTAGGGTATCGGCGGCACGTCGGCCTGACGCCAGTCGGGATACGTGATGATGAAACCGTCGAGGACGGCCATGTTCCCGGCCAAGGTGATGACGGCCTCGCCGTCCGGTTCGCCTCGGCCGGCGGATACAAGAAGGATCGAGCCATTCTGACCGATGGCGCCCGTTTCCATGCCGGTGGGCGCCGTGCGGAAGGTGCCCTCGAGCGTGACGCCTTCCGGAATCCGGAGCCGGCTGTCGATCCGATAGCGGCCCGCCGGTACCGTGACCACACCGCCACCGGCCGCGCCGGCCTCATCGAGCAGTTGTTGGAACACCGCTGTGGCATCAGCCGTGCCATCGCGACACGCGCCCGCCGCCACGACATCCCATCCGGATACGGCTGCCGGCGCACCGACCGCCGCGAGCCAGCACAACACGATTGGCGTGAGCATGGTGCGTTACTCCCCATTTGTGTCCCTGCCCGCGGGACGCTTGTGCCATGATTTGTGGAGGCATGGTACACCAAGGGAGGCGGATTTTGGGAGAGTTCCTGTGGCCGCTAGCGCGCGGTGCTCGGGCGGGGCGGCTTGGGCGCGTAGGTGTAATACAGCGCGAGGTCGATGGCCACCATCACGAGGTTCAGTGCGTAGAGGCAGATGATCCAATCGCGCGAATACAGGATCTTGTGGACGAGGCCGCTCGAGTAGCCGGCGCACAGGATCGCCATGAAAAGCGGACTTTTACCGACCACCACTTTCGTGCGAATCGATTTCGCAATCGAGATCGGCCAACTGATGCCGAAGCAAATCAACATCAACGCTTCGAAAAGACTCATCGGGAGGATGCCTTTCTATCGGGCGAACTCAGTCGCGGTTCCTGCGGCCAAGGAAAAGGCCTATCCGTCCTTTCCCAACGCGGGCGACCCCACTCCGTCATTGCGAGCGTAGCGAAGCGCCCCCCTTCCTGTCATCTCGAGCGTAGCGAGAGATCTCCGTTTCCGAGATTCCTCACATTCGTTCGGAATGACAGGAAGGCGATTCCTCACGTGCGTTTGGAATGACACGAGGGCGATTCCTCACGCGTACGCGCAACGCTGTTTCTCTATCCACTCAGCGGCGCACAGCATCGCTGACCGCTCGTGATGGCGAGGAAGGCGCTCTTCACGTCGCTGCCAAGCAACGTCCCATTGGGAGGAGGATCCTGCGCCAAACACGGAAGCCATGTGGAGAGCGGTGGCTTGCGACCGCTCTTCTTCGGGGCAGGTTGCTGCCTCGCTGGGCAGACAACGCCCCGCTCCAAGCCAAAGCGCAAGCAAGCTTGCGCACTCCACAGCGCGCGCCTTCGGCGCTGCCAAGAGGCGATCATTTCTCTGTGTACTGAGCGGCCTCGTTACGGTTTCGGCGCGAGCGGGATCACGTCCACGGTCCGGAAGAAGATCTCGGCCCCTTCGGACTGGAGTTGGATGCGACCCTTGTGGGGCGTTGTATCGAGACTCTTGTTCATCACGACGCCGTTCAGGATCACCGTGATCGTAGCGCCGTCGGCGATGCACTCGAGGCGGTTCCACTCACCGATGGGCTTCTCGACGTCCTGCTTGCCGCGAAATCCTTTCACGTCTTCCCATTCCGGATCGCGGCCCCACCAGTTGATGCGCCCGCCGTGAATCGTCACCGGCTCACCTTCGGGATCGAACACGGGGCTCGCGCCTTGACGTGCCTTGGCCACAGGACACGTGATGGCGAACCGATCGCTATCATCGCCGACGACGAGCAAGTCGCCGGTGCCGCCCTCGATGAGCTGGCACTCGATGGAGTGCTGCCACACGCCGCCGTACGCGCCATCCTCGCCCGTGGAATGGATGAGGACGCCGCTATCGCGGGCGCGCTCGACGCGCGGCGCGTGCGTAGCTTCGCCCCAACGATACTCGACGATGAGATGGTAGTTCTCGAACTCGCGGTCGGTGGTCACGCAACCCCACTCCTCGCCAGACACGCGCAATATGCCATCCTCGACGGTGAACACGGCCTTCGGATCGTTGTCGCGGCCGTGATCGCGGAGGAATGTGTAGAAGCCATCGAGATCGCGGCCGTTGAAAAGGTGTTCGACCTCCTCGAAGCTGGCGGCCGTCGTATTCTCAGCCGCCCAAGCCGGCGCGGCCGCCAGTGAGATGAGTGCAATTGCGCATGCTACGGATACGAGTCTTGCCATGTCCTCTACCTCTCAGGTTGATGAAGCCATTGGGGGTTGCGAGACGCGCGGTAACGATAGCACATGCGCACCGGGCGATATCACGTGCGTGCGCCGGCGTGTGGCGCAGCCGGGCGTCGGCCTGATACGCTTGTCTGCAAGGAGGATATCTTCGATGGTGAGATCGTCGCTTGCCCTGTTGGCCGTGGTGCTTTCGTGGCGCGCCGCATCGGCCGATGACACGATCCGAATCATCACATACAACATCCATCACGGCGAGGGAACCGACGGTCGCCTCGACCTCGATCGAATCGCCCGCGTTATCCGGGAAGCCCGAGCCGATATCGTGTGTTTGCAGGAAGTAGATCGCGGCCTGCCGCGTACCGACAAACTCGACTTCCCGGCCCTGTTGGCCGATTGCCTCGGTATGCGCGCCGTGTTCGAGCCGAACCTGCAGTTCGACGGCGGCGACTACGGCAACATGACACTGACCAACCTCGAGATCGTGTCCGTCGAGAACCTGCGATTGCCCGGTCCTGAGGGCCGGGAGCCGCGCGGTTGCCTGCGCACGGTGCTCCGCGTCTCCGAACGCGAGATCGACGTGCTCAACACCCACCTCGGCCTCGAATCGGCCGAACGCCAGGAGCAGGCAGCCGTCATCCTGGAACGTCTCTCGGATCGGCCGACGGTTCTTGCCGGCGACCTTAACGAAGCGATCACGGATCCCGCCTTGGGAATGTTGACGAGGGTTCTCCGCGACACGGCTGCGCCGGGCGTTGCGACCTTCCCTGCCGCCACGCCCAAGAAGCGGATAGACTTCATTCTCGCCTCCGACGCATTCGAGGCGGTGTCGGCGGACGTGCTGTCGAGCCCGGACACCGCAGTGGCGTCCGATCACCGGCCCTTTGTAGCCGAACTGCGATGGTCCGTTCCGGAACGCTCCTCGGGTCATGGCGGCGGAAGCGATATCGGAGAGGCGGCTATCGAGAAGAAGTGAGCCGAAGTCGGGCGTGAGGCTACAGGGCCTCGGGCGCCAGGTAGCGGGCGAGAAGCTCGCGCACTTCGTACGCCTCGTGGACCTTCGGCAACGTGTCCGTGGCGCGGATCGTCTCGAGTCTACGTGCATCGTAGTCATCCGAGACCAGGAACACGATGGGCAGCGTCGCCGAGATGTCGGGATCCTCCCGCAAGAGCCTGCACGTTTCGTAGCCGTTGAATACTGGCATAACCACCTCAAGGAACACCAGGTCGAGCGGTTCCGCCAAGGCGAGATCATAGGCTTCCTGCCCCGTGGCGGCTTCGGCGACGATATGGCCTTCACCGGCCAGTTCGGCCGCGAGGGCCTGGACGGCCGCCATGTCTTCTCCGGCAACCAGTATCCGTGCCATCGAGCGTGCTCCTCCTGGTCTTGGGCCTACGGAGATGATATCAGACGAATCGGCGCAATCGCACTTGCCTTGACTTGGTACGGAACCGGGACTAGAATGAACGTGCGGGAGTGGTGGACAGGACTGGGCGACGCCTCGTGTCGTTGGGGCGCCGGGCGGTGTTGTGTGTTCGGCCGAATTCCCGCGTGAGGAGCGTACGCATGAGAGTTGTACACGTGCTCTTGGCCCTCATCTTGGTCGCCGCCGTGGTCGCGGTTGGCCAGGAGACCGGTGCGGCCGACGCTCCGGCGTCCGAGACGGCTCCCGAAGCGGCGGAAGCTACAGGCGACGTGCCACCGGCGGAGTCGGCGGTGGAACCGGCCGAGGAGCCGCTGCCCGAGAAGGGGGACGTCGTCTTCCTGAAGAGTGGGGGGCGGATCATCGGCCAGGTGATCCGGCGCACACCCCGCGAGATCGAGGTCGAGCTGGTTCCCGGTGTTACGTTGAAGATCCCCCGCAAGCAGGTCAAGAACGTCCGGTACGACAACCTAAGCCTGATGTCTCAGATTCATGCCAGTCAAGGCGAAGGCGAGGGCGCCAAAGAAGACCTCATCGTCGGCCGGAAGGTGAGTGCGGCGTTGCATCAGAAGCTCAACCAGGACATTTCCGAACCGCCCTCGAAGTATGAGAACGCGGATTTCGTTGAGGTCATAACGGGATTTGCCGGTCGGCTCGGTATCGCTATTACTGTGGACGAATCCCTCCAGCAGCTTCCCGCCGAGCAGCGGTTGTGGACCTTCGAGATGGCCCCGGGAACTACCCTTCTTCAACTGCTCGAGGACACCTTCCAGAAGACCTTCACGGGCATTGAGGTCGTGTACAAGTACGATGAGGTCGTTCTGGCTACGAAGGAGGCCGCCCAAGCGCTTGCGCCCGAACAAGTGCCGGCCGGCCCCGCGCCCGCGCCGCCAGCCGAGATAGCACCCGCCGACCAGGCGCCACCGGCCGAGGCGACGCCCCCTGATCAGGCGCCACCGGCCGAGGCGACGCCCCCTGATCAGGCGCCACCGGCCGAGACGACGCCCCCTGATCAGGCGCCACCGGCCGAGACGACGCCCCCTGACCAGGCGCCACCTGCGGCCGAGGCGCCGCCGGACCAGAACGCTGCCTAAGAGGCACGTTGAGGGCCCGTGATCGGTGTATCTCCACGGCAACGGTTCCCTGGGTGGGTGCTGGACAGGACGGACGGCCCCACGGTTAGGACCGAAAGGGAGGGCATTCCGCGGCGTGATTGTCGGGGTAGATTTCGACAACACGATTGTTTCCTACGATCGTGTCCTATATGCGGTGGCGGTCGAGCGTGGCCTCGTGGCGGCAAGCATCGTGGCCACGAAACCGGCCGTGAGAGAGACAGTTCGCCGGTTGCCGGATGGGGAGCTTCGGTGGCAGGAGCTCCAAGCAAGGGCTTATGGCCCAGGTATTTCGGCAGCGGAACCCATGCCGGGGGTCAAGGCGTTCTTCCAGCGCTGCCGCCTCGAGGGCGTTCCTGTCTACATCGTCAGCCACAAGACTCGACTCGCCGCCCGAGGCGATGGAATCACGGATCTGCGTGCCGCCGCTCTGCAGTGGATGGCGACTCACGGCTTCTTCTTGGCCGAGGGCTTGGGGCTAACGCGAGAACAGGTCTTCTTCGAAGACTCTCGCGATGCTAAGATATTGCGTATAAATTACTTAGGTTGTTCTCATTTCATCGATGACCTCGAGGAAACCTTCCTCGAATCGAGCTTCCCGAACGGTGTCCGGAAGATCCTCCTGGCGCCTGCGGATCCTCGTTCCCAAGCCGACTGTTTGCGGCTGGATTCCTGGCGGGCCATCGAGGGGTACCTCTTTCCAGAGAGTCGTCATGGTTGAGACCCCGGACATCATGGAGGTCGTGGCACGGCTTGTGGGAGAGGACGTGCGCGAGGCCGTGGCGCTGTCCCAAGGCCGCAACAACCGGGTGTATTGTGTCACGATGGCCTCCGGGCGTCGCGTCGCTGTAAAGTCTTATTTAGCAAGGATATCGGACACACGCGACCGGCTCGGCATCGAGTACGGCGCCCTCGAGCTGCTGCATGGGAACGGCATCCGTCAAGTGCCCGCTCCCATGGCCTGCGATCGTGATCGGAATCTTGCCGTGTACGAGTTTGTCGAGGGCGGGCCGTGTGTTTCTTCAAATGTCACCGACGGGGATATTGATGCCGCCTCGGCATTTCTCATGGCATTGCACGAGATCGGAAACACCTCTGGAACTCATTGGAGCGCAATGGCTTCCGAGGCGTGCATCTCCTTCGGGGATTCCATCCGTGGTATCCGGGTTCGGAAACGCGAGCTTGAGCGCGTCGAGGGCGATGGCGAGCTCTACGAGGCACTGCGGGCCTTCCTGGTCGAGCGCCTGAGCCCTCTGCTGGACCGAGTCGTTGCCTGGTCCGGCGAACGGCTCGCTACGGCGGGTGTCGGATTGGACGAGCCGCTCGACACTGGCCGGCGAGTGCTGAGTCCGTCTGATTTTGGATTCCATAACGCCATTCGGCGCCCCGGCGGCGGACTCGTGTTCGTGGACTTCGAGTACTTCGGATGGGACGATGCCGCGAAGATGGTGGCGGATTTTGTTCTTCACCCGGGGATGACCATGACCGACGCGCAGAAACGGCGCTTCGTTTCAAGCATGCGGGAGGGACTTCCGGCGTCGGCCCGTCTTGAAACGCGATTGCCCGTAGCGTATGCTCTCTTTGGCATAAAGTGGTGCCTGATTCTGCTGAATGAATTCGATCCCGAACGGCTTGCGCGGCGGCGGTTTGCAGGCGGGGCGCCGGATCTGGCCACGGCGCAGGCGCGCCAGTTGGAGAAAGCCGCACGCATGCTCGACCACGTCGCGGAGGCACACAGGGACTTTCCCTATGATGGCTGAGCGTCCCGCCCATCCCCCGGCGCTTGATGCGCGATCATACGCCCTGCGGCGGCGTATCGTCGAGGTCCTGGATGCCGCCCGGCGGGGCCACGTCGGGGCGGCCTTCTCGCTTGTGGAGATCCTGCGCGTCCTGTACGACGATGTGCTCAAGTACCGGCCCGACCAACCGGACTGGCCGGACCGCGACCGATGTATCCTCAGCAAGGGGCACGGGTGTCTTGCCCTTTACGCTATTCTTGCGGACCACAACTTTTTCTCCGAGGCCGAGCTCATGACCTTCTGCCGGCGCGATACCATTCTCGGGGGTCATCCCGATGCGCGGAAGACGCCTGGTGTTGAGACATCGACGGGCAGCCTCGGCCACGGCCTGGCCGTCGGTGTCGGTATGGCCTTGGCGGCCCGGATGCGCCATCGGCCCAACCGCGTGTTTGTGGTTCTCGGCGACGGCGAGTGCGACGAGGGCGCTGTGTGGGAGGCAGCGTTGTGCGCGTCCAAACACGCCCTCGCCAACCTGACCGCCATTGTCGACTATAACAAGATGCAGTCCTACGGCCCGACCCGCTTAGTCCAGGATCTGGAACCGTTCATGGATAAGTGGCGGAGTTTCGGTTTCGCCGTCGATCAGGTCGATGGGCATGACGTCGAAGCCCTCCGCGAGACGTTCGCGCGGCTGCCCTTCCACGCGGGCAAGCCCAGCGCCATAATCGGCCATACCGTGAAGGGCAAAGGGGCCGCGCCCGTCGAACACAACGCCGCCTGGCATCACAAGAGCAAGTTGAGCGACGCCGATGTCGACATGCTCAAGCGGGCGATTGAGGAGTACGGATGCGACAGGCCTGCCTGAAGATGGTCTATGAGCTTGCCAAGCGCGACGAGCGAGTCGTGTTCGTCGGCTCGGACCTCGGCGCCGGCACGCTGGACGAGTTCCGCCGCGAGCTACCCGACCGCTTCTTCATGGAAGGCGTGAGCGAGGCGGCCGTCATCGGGCTTAGCGCCGGACTCGCTAAGGAAGGCTACATCGTCTACGTAAACACGCTGGCCGTGTTCCTCACGCGACGCGCCCTCGAACAGGTGGCCCTCGATGTGTGCCTGCACAATCTCAACGTGCGTCTGATCGGCAACGGCGGCGGCCTGGTCTATGCGCCGCTCGGCCCGACGCACATGGCCACGGACGACATAGCGCTCTTGCGGCCGCTCGAACACATGACGATTGTGGCGCCTGCCGACAAGACCGAGATGGAACGGCTCATGCCGCTCACGCTCGACCACGCCGGCCCCATGTACATCCGCGTGGCTAAAGGGTACGATCCTATCGTCACGCCGGCCGACGAGGACTTTGCCATCGGAAAAGCCATTATCGTCCGGCGCGGCGGTCCCGTCTTGCTCGTGACGACGGGCATCACGCTGGGCATCGCCCTCGAGGCGGCCGAGACCCTCGCGCGCGACGGCCTCCAGGCCGCCGTGCTGCACATGCCCACAGTGAAGCCGCTTGACCTCGACACGTTCGCGGCATTGGCCGCCGAGGCGCGGGCCGTCATCACCATCGAGGAGCACGTTCTCACCGGCGGCCTCGGTTCGGCCGTGGCCGAGGCCCTCGCCGAGACGATGTCGGCCCGACCGAAGGCGTTCCGGCGGATCGCGCTGCCCGACGAATTTCCCGATCGGTACGGTTCTCAGGCGGAGCTCCTCGAGTACTACGGCGTGACGCCGGCGCGCGTGGTCGCGGTGGCCAAGGAACTCAGAAGATCGTAGAAAGCATCGGAGGCCGCTATGGGCAGACTCCTCAACGTGATCACACCGCTCCATCGCAGCACCCCGCGGGACTACCTCCACCGTATGCAGGACGCCAAGGTCGAGTGCAGCGAAATCGCGCGCCGCTATGGTCGCGACTATTGGGATGGCGACCGGCGCTATGGCTACGGCGGGTATCGGTATGACGGACGATGGCGGGCCGTGGCCGAGCGTCTCATCCAGACGTACGGCCTCGCCGACGGCGCGCGCATCCTCGATGTGGGCTGTGGTAAGGCGTTTCTCCTGTACGAATTGAAGCAGCTCCTGCCGCAGGCCGAAGTCACCGGCTTTGACGCGTCCGAGTACGCCATCAAGAACGCCAAGCCCGAGATCAGCGACCGCCTGTTCCGCCATCAGGCCGAGACGACCTTCCCGTTCGCGGACAAGACCTTCGACCTCGTCGTGTCGCTCACGACGCTCCACAACCTCGAACTGCCCGAGCTGAAGGCGGCCCTTGATGAAATCGAGCGCGTTGGAAAGCGCGCCTACGTCGTCGTCGAGAGCTACCGTTCGGTGCAGGAGCTCTTCAACCTCCAGTGCTGGGCGCTCACGTGCGAGGCATTCTTCCGGCCTCGCGAATGGGTTTGGTTGTTCAACGTGTTCGGCTACTCGGGCGACTACGAATTCATCTTTTTCGAATAGGAGAAGGCCCCGCATGGGACTGTTGTACACGCAGACGAAGATCTTCCACTTTCCCGAGAAGTTGGCATCGCTGCGGCGCGAGTCCGGAGAGATCCTGCCGCCGATCCATATCCGGCTCAAGCCGACCAACGCCTGCAACCACCGGTGCCGGTATTGTGCCTACACCGCCGACAACCTTCAGCTCGGCCAAGATATGAGCCGGGCCGACTCGATTCCGCGCGACAAGATGAGGGCCATTGTCGAAGATATCATCGCCATGGGTGTCAAGGCCGTCACGTTCACCGGCGGCGGCGAGCCCTTCTGCTATCCTTATCTCGAAGAGACTGCGGGGCGTCTCGCGGACTCGCCCGTCCGCTTCGCCTCGTTGACCAACGGATCGCGCCTGGCCGGGTCGGTGGCCGAGGTCTTCGCCCGCCATGGCACGTGGATCCGGGTGTCCATGGACGGGTGGGACGGCCCGAGTTATGCCGCTTTTCGCGGCGTCGACGAGGGTGAGTTCGACCGCGTGCTGAACAACATGGAGCGGTTCAAGGCTATCGGCGGCCCGTGTTACCTCGGCGTGAACTACGTTGTCGGCCGCGAGAACGCGCCGCACGTGTTCGCTTTCATCCGCCGCGTCCGAGATCTCGGCGTGGATAGCATCAAGCTCTCGCCGTGTATCGTCAGCAACAACGGCGCCGAAAACAACCGGTACCACGCCCCTTTCTTCGCCGACGTCGATGCGCAGATCACGCGCGCCCAGGTCGAGTTTCAGAGCGACCGCTTCGAGATCTTCAACGCGTACCACCGACTTCAGGAGACCTTCGAGAAATCCTATGCATGGTGCCCGTACGTCCAAATTCTGCCCGTGATCGGCGCCGACCTACGCGTGTATACGTGCCGCGACAAGGCCTACAACCTCGAGACGGGACTCGTCGGCTCCCTCGAAACGGAGGGCTTCCGCGACTTCTGGATGAACGGCAAAGACAAGTTCTTCCGTGTCAGGCCCTCGCGCGACTGTAACCACCATTGTGGCGCGAATGCCATCAACCAACGTATTCTCGAGTACCTCGACGCCGATCGCGAGCATCTGGATTTCGTGTGACCACCGCGGCAGGAGGCGAGTCGATGAGGAGCCTCACGGTATCGCTTGTCATCTTTGGGGCGCGCGGATTCATTGGGGGCTATATCGCGCGCGCCCTCCGCTCGGCAACCGGATTCGCCGTACGCGGCTATTCGTCGGCAGACGTTGATCTGACGAACGCCAACCAAACGGCCGCAGTAGCCTCCTCGCTTCCGTCCGCTCCGACGCTCCTCTTCGCCGCCGCCGCGCAGCCGGATCGCGACATCCCCTCGATGGGCGTGATGATCGCCAACATGTCCATGGCGCCAAACATGGCGGAGCTCGTCCGGGCGACGCGTCCGGCGCACGTGACCTACCTCAGTTCCATCGACGTCTACGGCCGCTACGACCTGGCGCTTCCGCTAAGCGAGGCCAGCACGATTCGGCCCGATTCCCCTTACGCCATCTCCAAGTTCGCCACCGAACGCCTCCTGGCCGTGGCGTGCGGGGAAGCCCGAATTCCCTTAGCCGTCCTGCGATTGCCGGGTGTCTACGGACAGGGCGACACCCATCACGGCCCGATCCGGACCTTCCTCGATGCCGCGCGTGCCGGCGCCCCGATCCGGATCTACGGCGACGGCCGTCAGCGGCGCGATCTCCTCTTCATCGACGACCTGTCCCGAATCGTCGAGACGGTTTGCCGGCAGCGCATCGAGGGCGTCTTCAATGCTGTCACGGGCCGCAGCCACAGTCTTAACGAGATGGCCGGTATCGTCTCTCGCATCGTGGGCCGGCCTGTCGAGATCGTCCACCAAGCGACGGACGCGCGCCAAGCCGACCTCAGCTTCGCCGAGTCCGGCCTGCTGCGCGTCATGCCCGAGTTCGTATTCACGCCGCTCGAAGAAGGCCTCCGTCGCACTTGGAACGTCTCGGCCTCGACGTGATCCCGCGCCGTGTGCGTCCCTATAATGGAGTACCTTCGTAACAACAAGGGAGTCCGGCGAATGAAACGGTTCACGATCCTCGTCGCGTCGATGCTGGGTGGCCTCTCGTTGATGGGATCCCTGGGTTCTGTCGCCCAGGGTGAATCGTTCTCGTTTGCCATCATCGCGGATCCGCATATGGACGGCAACGCGGATCGCGAGGCCAAGTTTCAGGCGGTGTTGGACTGGCTGATGGCGAACGGCCCCGAGAAACGTATCGAGTTCGTTTTTGTGCTCGGCGACATCGCCTGGGGCGGAACAGGTGGGGAACGGTACCTCGATCGGGCCAAGGCGATGCTCGACGCGCTGGCCGATGCGGGGATTCCGTACATACCGCTCATGGGCGACAACGAAGTCAACCGGGGCTGCGAGGAGGAGTTCGATGCGGTGTTTGGGCCGCACTACACGCGCTTGGCCGCGATGTTCGACCATTGGACGAAGGCGCCGTTTCCGAACGAGGGCCTGTATCTCGAGAACATCTCGTTCGACTACAAGGGCTGTCACTTCGTCTGTCCGGACTTCAATCCTCGTGAAGCCGGCGACGAGGGCGGCAACCTGCATGACTTCGTCGGCGGCACGTGGCCCTGGTTCACGGCCGACATCGAAACCTGCGCCAAGCCGAAGGCCGAGAACATCCTGATGATGACGCACATTGGTATGTTCAATACCGGCTCGCCGGTATCCGACCCATACCTGTTTTCGGACGACGAGATGGCGCAAATCACGACCTTCATTACGTCGTACAAGAACGCGGTGGCGGTGAACTACGCCGGGCACGTTCACGAGAACTGGCCGTGGCTGGTGCCTTTGTCCGAGGACTACCTCTACCGGGTGCTCGTCACGGACGAGCCGTGGTACGACACGCGTTGGCCCGAATCCAACGATCAGGAGATGACGATCCAGTGCGTGCAGGTGCGCGACGAGGGAACGGCGTTCTCTTACATGGAGGATCGCGTCGACGTGGATGAGTCTGTCGGCGTCGAGGTCCCGAACGGGGGCGAGTCCTGGCGGGCCGGCGATGTTCACGAGATCCGATGGGCGCGCGAAGGTACGCCGCTGCCCGAGGAGGTGCGCATCGGCCTCCACGACGGCACGCGGTTCGTGGATTGGATAGTGCGCAAGACGGCGAACGATGGGAGTTACCGCTGGACCATTCCGGCGGATCTCGCCGCCGGGGATCGTTACAAGATCCGTGTCCAGTCCTATACATTGCGGACGACCGCCGACCTGAGTGATGCGCCGTTCTCGATCACCGCCGCGTGCCTGGCTATTACGGCGCCGGCGCCGGGCGCCACTGTGGTCGCCGGGGAGACTTGTGCGGTATCGTGGATGTGCGGCGAGCCGGCCGTGGGCCCGGACGTACGGATCGGCCTGCATCGAGGCGGAACATTCCTCGACTGGATTGTCCGCAAGACGGCGAACGATGGTGAATTCCTCTGGCGCGTTCCTGCGGGTCTTCCCGACGCCGCGAGTTACCGACTCCGACTGCAATCATATACGAACCCGGAACTCCGAACGGTGTGTCTGCCGTTCCGCATTACGGCGGCCCGATAACCAGAGCCGGGCAGCTTCAGGGAGGCGTCATGACAGTCTTGGCGGGTATTCTGGTGGTGGCGAGCATGGGTGCCGAGCCGGCGATCGAGTTCCTCGATGCGCCCTACTCCGCCCACGCGGGGCGCGAGTCGAGCGTGATCGGCCGGGTGGCCGTGCGTGCCGCCGTGGAGGCATTCCAGGGGACGCTCGTCGTGTCGCTGTCGAGCGGCGTGACGCTCGAGAATCCGCGATTCCCGGTCTCCGTACCCGGCGCTGGCCGGCAGGTCGTCGAGTTCTCCGTGGATGTTCCCGGGGGCACTCAGCCCTGGGACTACTACATCACGGCGGGCCTGGACGGAACGTCTGCTGTCGCCCATGCGCCGTTGCGTGTGGTCCAGGTCGATTGCCCCGAGGGTCTGGCGGCGGGCGTGATCGGCGACGCGGAGGTCTGGCTGGCGGCATTCGCGAGGCTTGGGGTCAGCGCAACGGCGCTGGCCTCGAGCGACTGCACGCAAGAGCGGCTCAAGGCCTTGGCGCTCGTCGTGCTCGTAGGCGACGCCCTGGGCGGCACAGGGGATGTTCTGGATCGCTACGTGTCCGGTGGCGGCACAGTCTTGATCGTGGCAAAGGGGCCTGGTCCATGGCAAGATGGCTTGGCAGTGCCCGGTGTGGAGTTCGGCAACGAAGCGGCCGACACGTCTCGTGGAACCTTGCGGGCCGTCGCACCGCCGCATCCGGTGGCGTCGGAACCGAACGCGATCGGGGCCTCTGAGTGGCAGGATTGGCCGCTGTCGGAGCCGTGGCGATCCATGACCTCATGGGACGCAGCGTTCGCGCCGGCGGTCGAGTATGTCGACGCGCAGGGACATGCGCTCGGCGCGGCGGCGGTGCTTGTGGCAGCACATGAGAAGGGCGTCTACGTGCTGTGTTCGATACCCTTTGGGGAGGGGCTCTCTCGAATCGATCCGGCGGCCCTGCGACTATTGGCCAACATTCTCGCGCAGTGACGGTATGTGGTCGCCTCTTTAGGTTTGGTCTTGTCAAGTGGCCGAGAAGCTGTCACAATACCCAGATGATGAATCACAAGAAATAGCGGCGGCGAGCGGACGGCGCTCGAGGCGGCGAGGTATAGTGATGATGAAGAAGCGGAACGTGGGCCGGGGCATGCGCGTGCTGAGTGTGGTCTTCTTGGGCATGGTCTTGGCCGTTTCGGCTCAGGCGCAATGGACGGACGGCCAAGACGCGCAGTATGTCGTAGGCCAGCCCGATTTCATCTCGTGGGCGTCGGCGACGACGGCCACCGGCCTGAAGAATCCCAGCGGTTTGGCCATCGACAAGCCCCACGGGAAGATGTACGTCGCCGACTACGGTAACCATCGGGTGCTGCGCTACGCCTATCCGTTGTCGGGTAATCAGCCCTCTGCGGAGCTTGTGCTCGGGCAAGCGGATTTCACGAGCGGAAGCGCCAATCGCGGCGGGGCGGTCGGTGCGAACACCATGAATGGGGCAGCCGCTTGTGCCGTGGATTCGAGTGGGCGGCTCTGGATTGGAGATGCGTCCAACAATCGTGTGTTGTGGTTCGACGATGCGTACGCGATATCGAGCGATGGCGCCGCGGCTGACGGCGTGTTGGGCCAGGTGGATTTTACAAGTGCCGATACCAATGGTGGCGGCAGTGTGGCGGCCGATAGCATGAACCATCCCTACGGCGTTTACATCGATCCATGGGGCAATTTGCTCGTGACGGACTTCGACAACCACCGCGTGCTGCGATTCGACGATGCCTCGTCCTTGAGTAATGGCGCGGCGGCCGACGCGGTGCTGGGCCAGGCGGATTTCGTGAGCAATGCGCAGAATCGAGGCGGGAGCGCCGCGGCAAACACGCTGTACCAACCCGATGGCGTCGTGGCTGTTGGGTCGGCGCTCTTCGTGGCCGACAAAGGCAACCACCGCGTGCTGCGGTACGACGCCTATCTGTCGAAGGCCGACGGCGCCGCCGCTGATGGCGTCCTCGGCCAACCGGACTTCGTGACAGCCACGGGCGGTGCGACGCAGAGCATCCTGTACGGTCCTCGGTTGGTCGAGGCGGATGGCGCGGGGCGTTTGTACGTGGCGGACACGGACAACAACCGGATCCTGATTTTCGAGGGTGCCGTCGGCAAGGGCAACGGCGCCAACGCTGATTCCGTGCTGGGCCAGACCGATTTCACGAGCTGGGAAGGCGACACGACACAGGGCCGACTGTGGACGCCCGATCAAATGGCCGTCGACGGCGATGCCGGTTATCTCTTGGTGGCGGATGAGAACAACAACCGCGTTGTGCAATTCAACGCGAGTACAACGCTGCCGGTCGCGCTGGGGGCATTCGCCATCGAGTAGCCGGAACGTGCTATTCCTCGAGCTGCCGGACGGGCAGTCGGACGACGACGCGTGTGTGGGAGGCCTCGGGATCGAAGTAGATCCGGCCCCCGTGGTCGATCACAATCTGCCTTGAGACGCTGAGCCCGAGGCCGGTGCCCTGGCCGACGGGCTTGGTGGTGAAGAACGACTCGAAGGCCCGCTTCCTCACCTCGGGCAGCAGACCAAGGCCGCTGTCGGTCACGCTCAGCTCGACCACACCCGGGCCGTCGGCCACCTCAAGCCGCACCCATTTGTTGTCCAGGGAGGCCACCGCGTCGTGGGCGTTGTTGAGCAAGTTGAGTAGGACCTGGGCAATCTGCGTGGGCCGACACTCGATGGCGAGCCCTGAAGGGATGTCGGGTACCTCGATGCGAACGCCGTGAGTCGAGAATCGTGCCCGGCACAGGCTCATACAATCGTCGACGATGGCCCCGATCGGAGCCACTTCGAAGGGATCGCCGGCGCCTTGACGGGCCAGGTTGCGCAGGCCATTGGCGATCTTTTCGATGCGCTTGGTGTTGCGGATGACGATGGCCGCGATCCTCGCCGCGAGCGCGGGGTCGAGCGTTTCCTTGTCGGCCTCTTGGCGCAGTTGTTCGGCGGCCATCGTGATGGCGGCCAGTGGGTTGCTCACCTCGTGGGCAATGCCGCTCGCCGTGACGCCCAGCGACGAGAGCCGGGCTGAGGCCAGCATCCTGAGGCGTTGTTTCTGAATTGTGCGCTCCGCGTGTTTGCGCTCGGTGATGTCCCGGAGGAAGACGAGGATGCCCGGCTCGCCGCGCCACAAGGTTCTCGATACGTTCAACTCGGCCGTGAACGTGCGTCCGTCACGGCGGACCAAGCGGGTCTCGTACGTTCCCTCGATGGATTCGCCGGCGATCCGGTGACGCAAGCGATCTTCCATGACGGCCACCTCGTCGGGATGAACCACGTCGCGAAGGCTCTTCCGATAGAACTCCTCGAGTGTGCATCCAAAGAGCTTCGCTGTCTGTGCGTTGGCGTATAGGTGAGTCCCTTGGCCGGATCCGATGAGGATGCCATCCGGAGCATTCTCCGCCAGGGCGCGGAAGTTCGCTTCACTCTCTCGAAGGGCGCTCTCGATGCGTCCGCGTTCCCGGATCTCTAGTTCCAAGAGGGCATTGGCCTGCTCGAGGTCGGCGGTTCGTTCGGACACCTTGCGCTCGATTGTATCATGGGAATCGCGCAGAGCCTGTTCGGCGCACTGCCGTTGGGCCACTTCATTTGCCAAGCACAGTGCGTCGCGTTCCGCGCGTTGCCGGGCCTCATGGGCGGCGAAGATGGACAAGTAGAAGCTCCAGATGAGCAGGGCCATGCCCACGATGAAGGCGGCATCCTCGAGTACGGTTCTCAGCGACGGGTCTGCCGTGAAACCGAACCGTCCCCCGAGTGCCGGGGTGAGCGCGACCGCGCCAATCGCCTGCGCGGTCATCAGGAGGAGTGAGGCCACCAAGACCATCCGCGTGATCTGCCGGTTCCCGTAAGCCCGCTCGAGGCCGTACATGGCCGAGGCACACAGGGCCACCAACGCCAGGAAACCCAACCATTGCTCCGTCGCGCTACCCCAGTATCCCGCGCGGAAGCCGTATTGGCCGACGAGTTGGAATGTGGCGGCAATCGCCATGAGGGCAATTACCCCCCGCCTCATCCGGCGGCTATGGTCGGACGAAACGCCCTCCCCGTTGCGCGAGGGCTTCCTCGCACAATCCTCCGAGAGACTGAAACCCATCGTGGCCATCACCCCCCGTCTTCCTCCGGAACGATGAACCCTTCTTTATGGAACCTGACGGATTGCCGACACCGATCGGCCACGGCATCCGATTGATGAGATCTTCCTCACCCAAAACGCCCACAAAAAGCGGAACCCCGGCCCCCTCTTACAGGAGCGCGTGGCAGTCATTCCCTATCGTAACCCCCCTCACACGAAAGGCACCATCATGCACGCCCGGGCATGGCTTGTACGCCCATCGTGGCCCGAAACGCGGAGGGCTAGTCCTTTTCTAGAACGGCCTGGATCGCCTGGATAACGCTCAAGAGCTGAGCCAATGTATCCAGGATGAAGGTGACATCGCCGCCGGAAGCGGGACGCGGCTTGGTAAGCTTACGAACGTGCATGTATCTCCCTCCAACGCATTGCGGACGGCGGGAAACACCCGCCCCGGCCCGTCATCTTTTTCATATCCGGACGCATCAACGAGTATAGCCGAGCCCCTACGGGATTGCAAGATCCTGCCTGATGGAGCTACTCCTTCCGAATGAAGTCCTCGATACTCATCAGGGATATGTATATGTTCACGAGCGTCTCGATAGCATCGCAAATGGAAGCCCACGTTATGCTGCTCGTTTGAGCCAAGCGCGGGGCGCTTCCTGACACAACCCGAATGTGCATGAGGCGTGTGCTCCTGAACAAAGACGCCCGCGCCGACGGGCATCGGACGCCAAGCGCGACCATCCCGCGCTATTCCTTGGCCAATCCCTGAATGCTGGAAATGGCGCTCAGTACCGTTCCCAGGATCGTCAACACCTCGACGAGGGTGCTGAGGATTTGGGCGATGTCGGCGGCGGGCGCTGGACGACGAATCTGCGAGACGGCTTTAATATGCATACCGGATCCTCCATTGAGAGTCTTGGGGGCGGCGGAAGACTCCGCGCGCCTCGATGGTTGCTCTATATCTACAAGTATACGGTAGGTTCGTTTCGAATGCAATGCCGGATGGTCGGCGGGCATGCCGCACGCTTGCAGACCGATGCCGGAATCCGTATCGTATGCGGGCCATGGGAAAAAAAACCGTTCGTTTCAGTTGTCATCATTGTGGTCACTGTTGTACCGACGTCGTGTGCTTACCGACGCCCTGGGACGTTATTCGGATCGCCCGAGCGACCGGATTGCACCCGAGCATCTTCCTCGAGTTTCTGACGCCGGACGAGATCACCGGAGTCGACAAGTCCGATCCGACGTGGCTCGAGTTCGGTGACCGGCGCTACCTCATGGCGATCAGGCGCGACATCAGGACCGGGTGCTACTTCCGCGACCGGCGGACCAAACGATGCGCCGTGTACGAGCATCGGCCCATCCTATGCCGACTCTACCCGCTCAAGCTCCATGAGTCGCGATCGGGCGAATTCAGGGCATTCTCGGTGCACGGCAACGGCGTCGGATGCCCGAGGCATCGGGACGGCACGATGGAGTGTGCCCCCGTGTATGCCCTTTGGCTCGAGGATTGCCTGCATCAGGAGGACTACGATACGCTCGTGGCCGTGTTTAATCGGAAACGGTATGCGGACAAGCGGCCGGAGGACTTCATTGGCATGTTTGTCCAAGAAGCCCCGTGCCCGTCTTCGGCAACCGAGGCGTAGGGCTGGTGGGGCGGGTCCAACCACCGATCGAGGGGCTGTCCCGGCCGGTATAGGGAAGGCGATCCGTGCCGCGGTGGGTAGTCCGCAAATGGGAGAACGGGCTCTTGTCTGGGTTGACTTGCGGAGGGGGTCATGCTATAGTCTGACGCGCCGTGGGGAACCTTTTGGGCGCCCCAGGGATCGAACCTCACGGCAGGTTATTGCGTGTCCCAAGGAGGAAGGGCTTCTCCCGAGCCCAAGGGTCTGTTGGCAGTTCGCCCTGAACGATTCAGGAGCATTCTCATATAATGAAGCGCTGGACCGTGATGCTGATTCCCCATGACCGTGGGGAAACGCGAAACGTCAATCTAGCCGCCTATCAGCTTTGGACCGTCGCCATACTTGTGGTCGTTCTGACCTTCTCGACGACGTTTCTCCTCCGGAGAAGCCATATGCTGGGTCTGGAGGCGGAGAATCTGCGGCAGGAGGTAGTGGCGCGCGCGCGGGCGGAAGCCAATAGGCCCGTGTTCGCCGAGCAAGCTCCGGCCGAGTCGGTGAACCAGGAAGAACTGGATCGCATACGAGCCGAATATGAAGGGAGCGTGGCCGCGATCACGGCGGAGTTAGCCGAGCTGTACGAGGTCGAGGCCGAAGCCCGCGACATGACCGGGCTCGTGCCGCGAAAGCCCACGAGCGTCGAGCCGTTGGGCGACGCGGACAGCGGAAAAGGCGGCGGGCCCGGCAGTCTGGACAGTAGTGTGCACGCCCAGAGCGCTGTCATGAACCGGCCCCCGCAGTTGATTTACGGACTCTCTCGCCCGTCGGCGGACCTCATCGTCCAAGAGATCCGTCTGCGCAAGTCCAGCCTGCGTTCCTTTGTTCAAGACTTGAACGCCAAGCGGGACCTCATCGAGCGGACGCCGTCCATATGGCCTACCCGCAGTTCCAACCGCCGAATCACTTCCCGGTTCGGCTATCGGAAGGATCCCTTCTCGCGGCGCGTGCGCCATCACGACGGCACGGATATCAGCGCGACCTATGGATCGCCGGTCCTGGCGACGGCCCGGGGCCTGGTCCTTTTCGCCGACTGGGACAAGTACCTGGGCCAGGTGGTGAAGATTGATCACGGCGACGGCGTCGAGACGTGGTATGGCCACCTGAAGTCGTGCAAGGTCAAGCGCGGCGACCCGGTCCAGCGGGGAGACGTCATCGGGGAGTTGGGCAACACAGGGCGGAGCACGGGGGCGCACATTCACTATGAAGTTCACGTGAACGGTAAACCCGTGGACTCAGGCAAGTATCTTCGAGAATAGACATGCTGGATTCAACCAAGAAGAAGACCTACGGCGAGACCAAAGTGATGACTATCATCGGTCCGGGCACCACGGTAACCGGCGACATCCGCTCCAAGGGAACCATCCGTATCGAGGGTGTACTGAACGGCCGGGTTCACAGCGACGATACCATTGTGGTTCACGATTCCGGCCAGGTCAAAGCCGAATTGGTCGCCGGGCAGGTCGTCATCAATGGTCAAGTGACCGGCAACGTGTTCGCCCACGACCGCATCGAGATTACCGCTAACGCCAAGCTCATCGGCGATATTACGGCGCCACGGGTGAGTATCGCCGAGGGGGTCCTGTTCGAGGGGAAATGCACCATGAAGGCGCCCGGCCAAGCCGGTGTTCCCCCGGCCGGGCCCGCGCCGGCTCCCGCCCCCACCGCGCCGAGACCCATGCCTCCGGCCTGAGAAGAGCGCGCGGATCGACCGGGCGCCCGGAGGAGGCCATGTCTTCCCTGCGGAAACCCAAGCTACTCGTCGCCATCAGTGGCGGTGTCGATAGCGCAGTGGCCGCCGCGCTTCTCGTGGACGCGGGATTCGATGTCGTTGCCGGGACAATGGTCGTATCGGAGGGGCCGGAGTCCAGCGAGACCCTGGGTGCGGCAACCGCCGTAGCGCGCCAACTGGGCCTGCCTTTTCACGCATTTCATATAGAGAGCGATTTTGAGCGCCTCGTCATCAACGAGTTCCTTGAGGAGTACCGGCGCGGCCGGACACCGAATCCCTGCATTCGGTGCAACATCGCCGTCAAGTTCGGCATCCTCGTGGATGCCGCGCGTCGGCTTGGCGCCGAGGGTCTCGCCACCGGCCACTACGCGCGACTCGACGTGCGCGGCGGACGTCGCGTGTTGCGACGAGCTGCCCATGGCGAGAAAGACCAGAGTTACTTCCTGGCGGGATTGGACCAAGAGCAGCTTGGGTCGGCGCGGTTTCCTTTGGGGGATCTGACGAAGGCGGAAGTGCGTGCGCGGGCAGCGGAGCTGGGATTGGAGGCCGCAGGCCGGGCAGAGAGTCAGGAAGTCTGTTTCGTTGCCGATGATGATTATGGCCGGTTCGTGGCCACGCGCACGGGAGCCTGCGAGCCCGGGCCGATCTTCTCCATGGCCGGCGAGATCCTCGGGCAGCACCACGGGCTTATTCACTACACGGTCGGTCAGCGTCGCGGGCTGGGTATCGCGGCGCCACGGCCGTACTATGTCGTCCGAGTGGATGCGGCGCGGAACGCCCTCGTTGTCGGCGGCGAAGCCGACACGTACTGCCAGCGACTCTGGGCGCGAAGTGTGAACTGGTGCAGCATCGCGCGGCCCGAGGGGCCGATCCGGAGTCTGGCGCAGATCCGCTACCGACACAAGGCCACGCCGGCCCTGGTCGTGCCTCAGGGCGAAGGCATTGAGGTCGTATTCGATGTGCCGCTGCGCTCCGTGGCGCCCGGACAATGGGTGGTGTTGTACGACGAGGCGGGGTATGCACTTGCGGCGGGCGCGATTGATGCGTTCGAGAGCGCCTGTAAGGGCTAGGAGCGGCGGCGCGGCGTGCCTGCGCGGGAGCCGGCATTCGCCGGACGAAGAGAGGAAGGGCTCTGATGAAGAAGGGTGCGTTTGGCATGGCGTTGGCATGTGCCGTGGTCATATCGGGCGTAGCGGATGCCGAGGAGCGGCAAGTCACGTTTTCCATCAAAAACCATCACCTGGACAACAATGACAGTTTCTCGCGCGATGGCCGGTTCCTCTGTTACGACTCGCGTGAGGTCCTTGGGCCCGGTATCGAGAATAGCCAATCCATCGAGAAAGTCGAGATCGCCACGGGTCGCGAGACGCTCCTATATGCGCCCGAGGCCAGCGTTACCGGCGAACAGGCGGCGCCCGGCGTGGGCGCGGTGTCGTATTGTCCCGTGGGCGACCGTGTGGTCTTCATCCACGGGCCCGACCTCAAGGAGGTGCCGGCACGAGGCTACTATGCCAAGCCGAACCGCTGCGGCATGGAGGTTGAGGCCGATGGAAGCGGTCGCGGGCGCTGGCTTGATGCGCGGGATGTGGCCCGGGAGCGGCCCACCGTGCCCGGCGCCCATCGCGGCGGTACCCATCGCCATGAGTTCACGGCCTCGGGCAACCGCATCGGATTCACCTATGACGACTGGTTGCTCCCGGATTACGGGAGAACCATCGGCTATATGGATCCCCATCCCGATGCCCCGGCCGGAGCGGCGTGCTATTTCGCCATCCTGGTGCCCGTTGTCCCGGCGGGTTCATCCAAACCCGGTGAAATCGAGTACGCCGCCGGCGACTCGTGGGTCGGGGCCGATGGCCGTTTGCGGGCCTTCATCGGCACGGTGCGTGCCGAGGACGGTGTCCAGTACGAGGACTCCTTGTTCGTCGCCGAGATTCCACCGGATACCGACATCACGACGGCGGATTCCGGCGACGCGACGCGGTATCCCAAGCCGCCCCGGGGCGTCACCGTCCGGCGGCTGACCCACGGCCCGGCTGCCGGGATCGTCCGAGGTAGCCTCGATGGCAGCCGGATTGCCTATTTTGCGCCCGATACCGAGGGCCGGCAGCAGGTGTTCATCATCGCATCCGATGGCTCCGACCAGGATGCGAATCCCGCCAAGCGGCCGATTCAGGTTACGCATTTCCCGGAAGGCGCTGGATCGGGCCTTCGCTGGCACCCTTCCGGGAATACGGTGTTCTGCATTGCTGGAAACGGCGTGGCCGCTACCTGCGTCCGGCCCGGTCCCGAGTTCGGGCAGACGGTCTTCCTGACTCCGCAAGACACGGGAACCCAGCGGTTTGCGCTGACCATCTCGCCAGACGGCACACAATTGGCGTTCAACAAGGCCGTGCCCACCTTCGATGCGCGCGGAAACCGCGCCACCGCCTACAACGGCCACGACTTCGTCCAGATCTTCGTGCTGGACTTCACCGATGCCGACTCGGATGGCGTAGCCGATTCCTGATGTGGTTGACGGTTCTCTTCCTGTTCTTCCTGGAGGGAGGGGACAACCCCCTTCCGGACTATCGGATAGAGGCCGCTCAGGGGCTGTTGCTGGCGTTGCCTTTGCCCCTTGTGTCCCGTCGTTCGTGGCGTGTGTCTTTCACCACGACGAGATAGTAGCCGGTGCTCATGGCCAACACGGCTGCGGCAATTGCCAGGACCATTTCGGGGGGCACTTCCGAGGTGTTCAGGATGATGACCTTCCGGGCAATGGCCATGAGCGCGGTGGCCATAACGATCTTCACGTGGATCACATCGTCCCGAAGGTACACGGTGATGTTTACGAAGATCTCGATAGCGATTAAGACCGCCATGAAGGCGCCGAAGGTCGCTAGGATGTCGTCGATCTTGAGAAGCATGTATGGAGGTTCCAGCAGCTTCTCATACAGCACGAAGAGCACGTCCAACACTCCCCACACGATGACGGCCGTCATCAATACGGCCAATCCGCGTACCGACGTTCGTATGATCTGCTTGAGCGTCCGCATCAGCGGCTCGTCAGGAACGTGATGATAGTCGCCGCCGCCGGAAAGGTCGGGCCCCAGCATACTCTCCGATTCGTTGATCATCGGTGCCCCTTCGTCGCGTTACACCGCGTTTCATGTCCGTTCCGCATCATACGCGAATGGTACTCGAAAGCGCTACCGGGGACGCTTGGCGAAGGGCTTTTGCTCGGGGAGGTAGGCGCCACCGGAGATGATCACCTTCATGGCGTCCTCGACGGAGATGTCGATGTTGACGATGGAATCGGGCGGAACGTACAGGAGAAATCCCGAGGTTGGGTTTGGGGTCGTCGGCACAAAGAGGGCCACACAGTCCCGGCCCATGGCCTCCTGGATCACACTGCGCTCGGTGGAGGTGACGAATCCGATGACCCAGGAACCCTCCTTCGGGTATTCGGTCATGCAGACGCGCTGGAATACGGTGCCGTCGCGCCGGACAAAGACGTCACGGATCTGTGTGACCGCCCGGTAGACCCGGTTGACAATGGGAATCCGTTCGAGGATTCCCTCGCCGAATCGAATGATCTTGCGGGCGACGAGGTATCGGGTCACGAGGCCCGTGAACAGGAACACGGCGAGGATGACCAGGAAGCCGAATCCGGGCATGTAAGCGAGATGGGTCAGGAAGCGCAGGAAGGGGACACGGCCGCCCAGGTTGTTCAGGAAGAGCACGAGACCTCGAATGAGCCCTTCGATTCCGAAGACCAGCCGACTGACGACAAGCCAGACCACCCAAAGCGTCACGATCAACGGCACCCACACCATGGTGCCGGTGACAAGGTATCGCAAGAACTGGCGCCAGAACCGGCGGATCCAGCCTTTGAGTCCCCTGGGCGGTTCATCTCCAAGATATGCGGGCATGGTGCCGAGGAGCGTTAGGGAGCCTTTGGGTCGGGCGCGTTCCTCGCTTCGGTTGTTCTTGGGCGTGTCGTCGGAGTTCATGATTTCCGGACCTGTTACGGGCGCGGGCCATCCGCGCCCTTGGGTTCCTGGGCCATTTCGAGTCGCAGCTTGACCACGCGGCTCGGGGTGCCGTCCAACACGGTGATTCGGAAAGGCCCGTGGGTGATGACCTGACCTGGCGCCGGGATAAACCCGGCGATGTGGATGACCCATCCGCCCAGCGTTTCGACCTCATCGTCGGTTATGGACATACCGATGACTTCGGCTACCTCATCAAGCGGTGTGAGGGCGTGGATGACGTAGGCCCCGGGGCCGACTTTCTGGATGCGGCTTTCTTCGCGGTCAAACTCGTCGTGGATCTCGCCGAAGATTTCCTCGAGAATGTCCTCGATGGTGACGAGTCCATCCGTGCCGCCGTACTCATCCGTGACGATGGCCAAATGCTGTTTCGAGGCTTTCAGTACTTGGAAGAGGTCATCGACCTTGATCGTGTCGGGCACATGCATGACGTCGCGAATGAACCGTTTGATATCCGGATTCTCGGGGTCTTCGTCCATGATGAGGTCGTGCGCGCGAACCACACCGACGATGGTGTCGACGGTATCACGGTAGATGGGGATCCGGGTCCAGCCGGTCCGCTCGAAGGATCGCACGAGTTCCTCGCGCGTGGCCGTTTCGGGCAAGGCCTCGATGTGGATCCGGGGCACCATGATCTCGTTCGCTTGGGTGGTTTGCAGGTCAATGATGCTGTGGATCATTTCCTGTTCTTCGGGCTCGATGGCACCGCCGTCGGCGCCCTCATCGACCAACACCCTGAGGTCCTCGAGCGAGCTCATGAAGGGGCTCAGAAACTCGCCTTCGGTGCCTTTCACTCGCAGCAGCGCCCTGGTGGCCCGGGTGATGGGCACCGCCACGGGCGCCAGGATTGCGTAGAAGAACTGGATCACGGGTAGCAGGGCTAACGAGAGACGGTTCGGGTGCATCCGGAATACGCTCTTGGGCATGATTTCGGCGAAGATGAGCAGCACGGGCGCCACAATGACAGTCGAGATGATATCGTGCACCAACACGGAGAAGCCCAGACGGTCGACCATTGATGCGACCGTGACGGTGCCGATCACCACGGCGAGGTTCGTGCCTATGAGCAGAGAGGTGAGCACGAAGTCCGGCCGGTTCATGAAGTGCAGCAGACGCTTGGCCCGAGACGAATGCTCCTCTTCGGCCAGGTAACGGATCCGGATGGGACTCGCCGAGATGAACCCCGCTTCGTAGCCGGCGAACAGCGCCTGGAGCACCAGGGTGATCAGAAAAACGACGAGGGGTAGGATCGCGCTCATGTGGCTGCCCCCCCGTCCAACGCATCGGGCGCGCTTGGCGCCACTCTCTCCATGCGGACGGTACTCGCCCGCTTGCCGTCGACGGTCTCGACGATGAAGTGAACGCCGCCGAAGGGTATTTCGTCGCCTTCCTCCAGCACCTTGTCGATCTGGCTCATGAGGAACCCCGCTAAGGTCTCATGCTCGTCGTCCTCGATGGCGAATCCGGTGAGTTCGGCGAGCGCATCCAGGGGAAGGCTCCCGTCGAGTCGGTAGACGCCCTCTCCGAGGGGACTATAACCGGCCTCTTCGTGCTCATGTTCGTCTTGAATGTCGCCGACCACTTCTTCCATGGCGTCATCGAGCGTCACGATGCCCTCCGTGCCGCCATACTCGTCGACGACGATGGCGAGATGAGTCCGCAGTCGTTGCGCCTGCTTGACGAACTCCTGGACGCTCATCGTCTCGGGAACGTAGTAGGCTTTGCGGAGCAGGTTCTTGATGGGGCGGGCCATGTCACCCTTGGCGAGGCTGGGAAGGAGATCCTTGGCATACAGGGCCCCTTGGATGTGATCGAGGTCTTCGTGGAAGACCGGAATGCGTGAGAAGCCGTGTTCACGGAACAAGGCGCGCGCCTCCTCGACCGTGGCATCCTCCGGAAGGGCGATCACGTCAGGGCGCGGCACAAGGATCTCGCGGAGCATGACGTCGCGGAACTCGAGGATGCGCCGGATCATCTCGCGGCCCTTCTCTTCGACGGGATCTCGACTGCTGCCGTTGGACAAGACGGCCTTGATCTCTTCGTCCGTAACGTAGGGCGCCGCGCGGAGTTCTTGAAGGCGGCTGACACGGAACAGCAGTCGCGTGATCGCCAGCAGCGCGCCGCACACGGGGCCCAGCAGTCGGCTCACCATGCGCAAGGGGATGACGACCGCGTGCGCCAGCGACTCGCCGGCCCGCACGGCGAATACCTTGGGCGTGATCTCGCCGAACACGAGGAGCAGCGCCGTACAAAGGGTGACGGCCAGGCAGTATGCGGTCACCGTGGACATGCCGTAGCGAAGTGCAAACAGATCCTTCAGGCGTGTTCCCAGCACGACACCGATGATGGTGTTCACAATCATGTTGCCGACGAGAATCGTGGTGAGCATGTGGCCGGGATGATCGAGCATGTTTACGACGAGGCGCGAGGTGAGCCGAGTCTCATCGCGCATCGTGCGAATCCGGTGCCGCTGAATGGATAGGAAGGCCGTCTCGGAACCGGAGAAGAACGCCGACAGAGACAATAGGCACAAGCTCACCCCAATGACGGACAGGGATAGAAACGCGGCCGGCGGTTCTCCCACCACGCTGCCACCACCGGCTTCGACGTGCGCCGTGCCGAGCACCCCGAGAAGCAGGAACAAGCCCACCGGCACCGCCAACCCCAGGCTGCGCCGCCACCATGCCTTCCGCCCGGAAGGCGAGCCCATGTTCCTTCGTATGTCAGGGCCTTCATGCCCCGACGGGTTACTGTCGTCGTCCAAAGTGGCCTCCTGCTCCTGTTCGTGTGCCCCGATCCCGAAGGCAGCTCCTAGCGTCGGCCCTTGGGGGGCCAAGCAGCCGCCGTCGTCACACCCAAATACGCTGCTTGCTTCGCGGTCATGGCCGCGCGCGCCTGCGCCGTCGCGTGATCCGCGCCCAATAAGTGGAGCAGGCCGTGACACACCAACAAGCGCACCTCGTCGCGCATCGCCGCTGTCAGGTCGCCGCCAGTTCCCCCGCGTTCCGTACAGTTCCGCGCCACCGTCTCGAGGGAAATCACGATGTCTCCCAAGAGCCGGGGCCCGACCCATCCGGCCGGTGGTGTCTGTGCAAAGGACAAGACATCCGTGGGCCGGTCCTTGCTACGAAATCGCCGGTTCAAATCCTGGATACAGGGGTCATCGCAAAACAGGACGCTCAATTCGACGTCGGTCTCGACCCCTTCTCCCGCGCATATGCGAGCGGCCAGCCGCCTCAGCGCGTCGCTTCGATAGAGACCTTTCTGTTCCGACTCGTTGCGCACGGACAGGAGAATATTCATTCGGGACCTCCCGATAACCGGATCACGTTGGGCGCCGATTGCTGGCCGCGCGACATGTCCGGATATGCGATACGGGTGTGCGCCGTGGTGAGCATGCGCCGGGTGATCACCTGCGCGATCGTGTTGAGGTCTTTCAAGGTCAGGTGACACTCATCGAACTGGTGGTCGGCGGCGCGCGCCGAGATGATTCGGTCGATGAACTCGCGCACGCGTTCCTCGTTTGGATTCTTGATCGAGCGGACGCCGGACTCGACGGCGTCGCAGATCATGAGGATGGCCGTCTCGCGGCGCTGAGGTTTGGGGCCGGAATAGCGGAAGTCCTCCTCGCGAATACCGCCGTGCTTCTGCTGCTCGAGCGCCTGCTGATAGAAGAAACTGATGAGTGTGGTTCCGTGGTGCTCGCGGATGGCGTCGATAATGGGTTTCGGCAGATGGTATTCACGAGCGAGTTCGATCCCCTGGGTGACGTGGGCCGCGATCGCGCGGGCGCTGAGGCGTGGCGATAGCCCGTCGTGGATGTTGGTTCCGGTCTGGTTCTCGCTGAAGTACTCGGGCCTGCGGAGCTTGCCGATATCGTGGTAATAGGCACAGACGCGGGCGAGCAGTCCGTTGGCGCCGATGGCATCGGCGGCAGCCTCCGCAATCTGGCCGAGCATGAGTCCGTGGGCGTAGGTGGCGGGCACCTCGATGGCAAGACGGCTCAAGACCTCGTTGTTGAGATCGGAGTACTCGAGGAGCTGGATGTCCGTCGTGATACCGAAAAGGCGCTCGAGCGGCGCGAGCAGACCCGGAACGATAAGCAGGCACAGACCACCGTTCATTGCGACTAAGGCAAAACGGTGCAACGCCACCTGCGAGAAGAGCGCGTCCGTGGCCAAGGTGATGGCGAACATGGTTAGGAGACCGACGATCGTCGCGTTGACAGCGGCCCGGGTCATGTCCGTGCGGCGCCGGACGATGTAGATGCTGAACACGCTGGTCAGGGACATGGCGCAGGCAACGACGAGCAAGCGCCAGTCGTAGTTGTACTGGATTGAAACGAGGGCGGCCGTCAGAAAGCTGGTGATGGTGGCCAATCGGGCTTGGACCAGAATGGCCAAGAGGACGGCAATGGCGGTGACGGGCACGATGAATCCCGTCGGCTCGAAGTAGGAGATGATGCGACTCGCAATGACGATAGCGCACACCAGCAAGAGCACCAGCGTCTCATAGGGAAACGAGTCTTCGGCGGTCAGGCGGTAGTCCTTGCGATCCGAGGCAAAGAGCAAAGGGAGCGAGCGGTGCAGGCTCAACAAGACCAGGGTTACGAAGATCATGTGTGCGACCACCGTGCCGAGGACACGGGCCGCGGGTTCCCGGCCGGTACGGAGGAGTTCTTGGTACGTTTTGAAGTCGGATCGAGACTGACGGGACCAACGCTCCCCCGCACGACGGATGACTTCGCCCGGTTGAATCTCCTTCATGACGGGCGCGACGGCGGCGGCCGCTAGTTCGCGGGCGCCCTCGGTGTAGACGCGGTCGAAGAACAGGGTGTCGGTGACGCCAAGGCTTGCCATCTCGAAGGCGGCCTCCTGGAGCTCAGCCCAATCGGCGGAGTCCTGAGGGGCGTTCTTGACGAGGCGCTTCGCCTGCTCGACGATCCGTACTTTGAGTAGTTCCATGGCCTCTTCCGGACCGGGAACATCGCGCAGCAGTATCTCTTCGGTCAGCTTCTGATCGGCCAAGGGATTGTCTCGCACAATGACGACCGGCTGCTCGGCGGGGGCGGCATCGGCGCTGCGGGCGATGATCCCTTGGTTCAGCACGAATTCGAGGCCATCCTGGGCGAGCGAGGCCAGTTGGTCGAACCGGGTCAATCCCCCGGGTGCGACCGGGGGATCTTCGAGCCCCTCGACGGGCCTTGGCAGCAGGGAAGCCACCGTGCCTTGCTCGGCAGAGGGAATGGGTTTGAACACACGTTCGGGAAGAGCGGCGGTGTCGGGCGTGAGCCACACGGCGAGGAACGGTGCCTCGGGAAATCCTTGGAATGATGGCCGCTCACGCAGTTGCGTCGCGAATGCCGTCGCGGATTTGGCGACAAGGTCGGCCGCCTCATCCGCCGAGCTGCTCTCCATGAGCGTGGCCCGAATGATGCCGTCCAGTTCCTGCCGAGCCGACGCTAAGGCTTCGATGCGCTGAGCGAGTGCCTCGAGTTGTTGGCTGACCCGGCTGCGGTTGACGCGGTACCGGTCGGGTACGGCGTTGGCGGCGGCGATGCGTTTTTCTTCGGTGGCCTGGATGTTCTCCGTTTCGAAGTAGAACTGCGCTCGAATGGTGTCCTGGGCGACGGATTCGTTGTCGATGTCCTGGTCGTAGAGGGCGCCATCCGCATAGGGGAACTTGGTGATGGCGGCCACGAGGGTGACAAACGCCAGCGCCGTGACAAGCCATTGGAGAAGGCGGTGTTTCTTTGATGCCGGCGATGGTGGGGCACCGCCGTGGAACGCGCTTCCCGGACGGCCCCGTTTCCGGCCGCTCTTGCCGAACATCATGGCCGGTCATCCTCGAGCGAGCGGAGCGCCGACGCTGGGGACGACGAAATCACCGTCGCGTCGGCCTCTTCGGCTGCGGCTTTTTCATAGGCGTCCACGATACGTTGTACCAGGGGGTGGCGAACGACGTCCCACTTGGAGAGATGAATGATACTCACTCCCTCGACGTGCCGCAAGACCTGCTGCGCTCGAACGAGGCCGGACACCGTGCTCTTGGGCAAGTCAATCTGCGTGATGTCGCCCGTGACCACCGCCCGCGAGCCTTCGCCAAGACGGGTAAGGAACATCAGCATCTGCTCCGTGGTGGTGTTCTGGGCCTCGTCCAGGATGACGAAGGCATTGTCGAGGGTTCGACCGCGCATGTAGGCCAACGGGGCCACCTCGATCTGCTCGCGCTCGATGAACCGGCGCGCGCGATCCGCGTCCACCATCGAATACAAGGCGTCATGGAGCGGTCGCAGATACGGATTGACTTTCTGCTCGAGGTCGCCCGGAAGAAATCCGAGGCTTTCCCCAGCTTCGACGGCCGGGCGCGTCAGGATCAGGCGTTTGGCGGATTTGCTGAGCAAAGCCGAAACCGCAGCGGCCATGGCCAGATAGGTCTTGCCGGTGCCGGCCGGCCCAATCACCAAGGTGAGCGGGTCTTCCTGGATGGCCTTGAGGTAGCGTTTTTGACCGGAGGTGCGCGGCCGGATACGAATGTCCGGCCGGAGGCCATGCCACCCCTCCGTGAGCTCCGCACCCCAGCCGGTCAATCCGTTCTTCCTTTCGGCCGGCGAAGGAGCAGCGGTCGACACACCACGCGCTTCTTGAAGGGCGTAGTTCAAGTCGGCCATGGAGGGCGCATGTCCGCGACGTACGGCGGTCAGGAGTTCGCGAAGCACATCCTCTGCTACCCGAATCGCCGAGCGGTCGTCGTCGGGCGAAGCCGCCGGCGGATCGGCGAGAATGAGGAGCCGAACGCCACGATCTACGATGCGGACATGGGTGGCCGCCTCGATGCGTTTGCGCAGTTCACCGTTGCGACCCAACAACAGGATAGCCTCTTCTTGGCCGGAGAGCTGAATTTCCAGCGGGGAGCCTCCGTCGGAATGCTGATGCGGGTTGGCTAATGTGTTCTCAAAACCGTGTGCGATTGCTGTGTTTCCTCCACCAGGGGCGCCACCGCGCCGCGAACGAGGCTAGCCGTTCCTAGGGCTGTTCGGCCGGGGCCGGCTCTTCGTGCGCGCTCCCTTCTTCCTCAGGCTGGAGGCGATAGATTGTCTCCCCATCGCGGACGAGGACTTTGTTGTGTCGAATATCCGCTTCCCACTCGAGGGGATCCTCGCCAAGCGACTTGACGCGCTCGCGAGAACGGCCGTTGATCGCCTCCATCTCGTCGCACCGCTGCTGTTCCGCATCGGCCATCGTCGATTTCGCGCGCATGGACTCGTATCGACCCCGGAGGTCCCGGAAATGGTAGTAGCCGACTGCGGCCACTCCTGAAAGAATAAGGAGAAGAACGTAACCCAGCCGCGCTGCCCGCCTGCCGGACTCGAACCGCTTTTTCAACCGATGCCCAAACATATCGATGCTCCTGACGACGTCGTCTTCTCACGTCGGGCCGTCGCCTGTCCCTGGCTCTAGTGTACTCCAGTGAGGCCTTTGGGGCAACATTCCGATCCGACGTTCGCCGCCGAAGACGCTCGCGGCATGGTCTATCCTTTCCAAGGAAAAAGAAAATCGCGGAAACCGCGGTTAAGATAATCGTCGTTTTCTTCATCGATCACCCAGGAACCATCACGACTGATTACGCGGATGCCTGGAGTGGCGCCCTCGAAGAGTTGCCCCTCTCTTGAGGCCGGGACGCCGCCGCGTTCGACCTCGATGAGCGTGTATTTGCGCGCAAGCTGTTCGTAGGCGGTCACGAGCAGCATCGTCGCGACGGCCCAGGATAGAAACAGAACGAGGGGCATGAGGACAACCGAGAGCGCAGCCCATGCCATTAGTTGGAGGGCTAGGCCAAGGATGAACAGGGGATTGTCGAGCACGAGGACGGCGGCCAGTTTGGTGGTTTCGCGGGCCGTCGCCTTCTTCTGAACGAGGGCCGGAATCGCCATCACGTAGGTGAGGCTCAGGAAGCATAGACACCACAGGGCGAGGGCGCTCAAACCGAAGCCCAACCAAGGGGCCTTATCGCGCAGGGCATTCATGTAGAACCAACCACTGGTGACCAGGCATATCGCTGCCACGAGGAAGGCCATGCCCAAATACGCGGCGCGCCGGCCGTAGAATCGGACGCCGGCGAAGAAGTCGGCAATAGCGCCTTCGCGTGTGTCCACGATCACCTTGGCCATGTGGGCGAGGCCGGCAGCGAAGGCCGGGGCTATGACACCTAGAACCAGGACGGCCAAGGCCACGCCCGCGGCGATGGCTACCGGATGGCCTGCCAGGGTCAGTGCCCATGCTGCGCCCAACAGTGCAAACACGGCCAGGGAGGCGATCAGATTGGCGACCATGAGCTTGCCGACATGGTCGTAGGTGGCCCAGAAGGCCATTTTGAGCGCTCGCCCGAGCATACGTTCGGCCTACGCTGGTTGCTGCGGATCGGCCATGGGCTCACAGGAAGACGCGGACCCGGCTCCGCTTGCGTAGCTCGGCCATCCACTTCCGATAGCGTTCATCGGCCCGTTCCGCGCGCAGCATTGGCTCGATCTTGGTCCGCATGTCTTCTAGCGCGGCGTTTTCGGCGGCCTGGATCTCGTCGACCTTCAAGAGGTGGAACCCGAACTCGGTCTCGACGACTTGGGTGATCTCGCCAACCGGCAGCGAGAAGATAGCGGCGTCGAGGCTCTCGACCAAGTCGCCGCGCGCCGTCCATCCAACAGCCCCGCCGTTTTCGGCCTCCGGGCCGTCGGAGTGCTCCTTGGCCAGGCCGGCGAAGTCCGCGCCCGAGAGCAGTTGGGCGCGGAGATCCTCAGCCCGTTTGCGAACGTTGCCGCGTTCGGTGGAGTCTTCGCCTGCCGCCAGGAAGATTCGGCTGAATCGGACGCGTTCGGGGCGAACGAATTCATCTTGGTGGTCGGCGTAATACTGGGCGATGTCGGCCTCGGAGATGGCGACTTCCTTCTCGAAGTCGCGGCGCTTCATCATCCCCATCGAGATGGCCTGCATCTGCTTGCGGGCGCGCGTTCGGAAATCGCTCATGGTTTCGCCGGCCTCTTCGAGGTCCTTGAGGAAGGCCTCATTCGAGGGATACCGTTTTCGGATCTCCTCGATTCGCGCCTCGACCTGTTCGTCGGATATCTCGAGACCGGCGAGCGTAGCTTCCCTCAGGAGGATCTTGCTCTCGATGGCCTGATCGAGGGTGGCGCGCATTCGGGACTCGACCTCGCGATTGATCGCCTCTCGGCTCAAGTTCTGCTGACGCAGTTCGAGGATGTAGGGGGCGATTTCCTGCATGATATCGCTGCGGAGGATCACCTCTTTGTCCACCGTGGCCAGAACGCCGTCGACGAGTTCTGCAGCGTAGCCGGGGCCAGCGATACCGCCCCAGAGACCGCAGGCTGTCACCATGACCCCCGTCAGTATCCGTTTCACGCGCACATACCTCTCCCGAGTCGAATCCACAGGCCGTCCTCCGCCCTCGCTCACGCGTCGGCGGCGAGCGAGCGGCACCTTATGCAACGACGTCCTCTTCGTCTTCCTGCTCTGTCGCGGTTCCCGGGCCGACCTCGAGATCGTCCGAGAAATCCTGCATGGCCACCTCTTTCAAGATGGGCTGGGTGTTCTGATAGAAGGGACTTCCCGTGCCGGCGGGGATCAGATGTCCGATGATCACGTTCTCTTTGAGACCGCGCAGGTTGTCGCGCTTGCCCGAAAGAGCCGCCTCGGTCAGAACGCGGGTCGTCTGCTGGAAGGAGGCGGCCGCAACGAAGCTTTCCGTGCTCAAGGCGGCTTTCGTGATGCCCTGGAGCATGGGCTCGGCCTCCGCGGGTTGGCCCTGCCGGCGCTGGACCTGCTCGTTGATCTCCCGGAACCGGCCTTTGTCCACCTCCTCGTGGGCGAGGAAGGGCGTGTCGCCGGGATCGTCCTTGATGCGGACCTTGCGCAGCATCTGTCGAATGATAACTTCGATGTGTTTGTCATTCGTCCGAACGCCTTGCAGTCGGTACACCTGCTGAATCTCATCCAACAAGTAGCGCCGCAAGGCATCCTCGCCCTGAACCTCCAGAATGTCCTGAGGGATCACGGGTCCGTCCGTCAGCCGCTGGCCGGCGTATACCCGGTCGCCCGCTTGGACGTTGAGGTGTTTTCCGGGCGGGATGGTGTACTCGCGTTCCTTACCGACGCGCGGGATGATCCGAACGCGGCGCATGCCTTTGGTGGCACCGCCCAGTTCCACGGTGCCGTCGATGTGGCTGATGATGGCGGGATCCTTGGGCTGCCGGGCCTCGAACAACTCGGCCACGCGGGGCAAACCGCCGGTGATGTCCGTCGTTTTGCTGAATTTCCGTGGCGTCTTCGCCATCAAATCGCCGGCCTGGACAAGCACGCCATCTTCGATAACGACGTGGGTCTCGGCCGGGATCGTGGCATAGGCGAGGACCTCGTTCTCTTCGCCCAGGATCGTGATCTGCGGATGGAGATCCTGTTTGTGGTCCGTGATCACGCGTTCTTCGAGGCCGGTGTCCGGGTTGATGTCTTTGCGCATCGTTACCCCTTCGACCATGCCCTCGAGATGCACACGGCCCGTCGCCTCGGCCACGATCGACACGTTGTAGGGATCCCATTCGAGGATGGGCTGCCCTTTGCGGAGCTTCTGCCCGTCTTTGCAGTGCAATACGCAACCGGACGGCACCGGATAGCGGCGGAGTTCCTTACCTTCCGTGTCCAGGATACCGATCTCGCCGCCTCGGTTGACCACGACGAGCTTGTTGTCGCGATTGATGGCGGTGCGGACGTTGCGCATGGCGATCAGGCCGGTCTCGATCATCTTGATCTCGCTGGCTTCGACCTGACGGCTCGCCGCGCCGCCGATATGGAACGTACGCATGGTCAATTGCGTTCCGGGTTCACCGATCGACTGTGCGGCGATGATGCCCACCGCTTCCCCGAGCTCGACGAGTTCGCCCGTGGCCAGGTTCCGGCCGTAGCACTTTGCGCACACGCCGCGCTTGGCTTCGCAGGTCAACACCGAACGAATCCGGATGCCGGGAAGGCCCACAGCCGCGACGGCCTCCGCCTTGATTTCATCGATCTCTTCACTGGCGCGCACAATCGGTTCGTCGCGACCGGGCACGGTGATATCGTCTACCGCGTAACGACCAACGATACGTTCTTTGAGCGGGGCCACCTCGGTCGTGCCGTCCATCAGCGCCTCGACCCAGACGCCGTTGAGGGTGCCGCAGTCGGTCTCCTCGATGGTGACGTCCTGAGCCACGTCCACGAGACGGCGGGTCAGGTAACCCGCGTCGGCTGTCTTCAGGGCGGTGTCGGCCAGGCCCTTGCGGGCCCCATGAGAGGAGATGAAGTACTCCACCACGGAGAGCCCTTCGCGGAAGTTGGACGTGATCGGCGTTTCGATGATGTCGCCGGACGGCTTGGCCATCAGGCCGCGCATGGCGGCCAACTGACGGATTTGGTCCTTCGTACCGCGCGCGCGCGACGAGAACATCAGGTGAATGCCCGTGAATCCTTGCTCGTTCTCGGCCATGGAGTCCAACATGACGCGCGACACGGCTTCGGTGGTCGTGGTCCATTGGTCGATGATCTTGTTGTACCGCTCGCCTTCGGTGATCAGACCGTTCTGGTACATCTCGTCGATATGTGCCACTTCACTCTTGGCTTTGTCGATCAACGCCTGTTTCTCGGGCGGAACGACCATGTCGGCGACGGCGATCGAGATTCCCGCAAGGGTCGCGTTCTTGAAGCCCACGCGCTTGAGCGCGTCCAGGAGCTCGACCGTTTTTTTGTGGCCGTGCTTGGCGTAGGCCGCGGCGATGACATCGCCGATGGAAGACTGGTCGTGTTCGCGGTTCACGTCCGAAAGCGTGATCTCTCTGGGCAGGGCCTCGCACAGCAATACGCGGCCGACCGTTGTGTCCACGATGCTGCCATCCGAATACACTTTGATGCGGGCGTGCATGTCGACGGTGTGCATCTCGTAGGCCATGACGACGGCTTCTCTCGAAGGATACACCTTGCCGGGGTTGAGGATCTCGCCGTTCGGCCCAGACCATTCCGCTTTCCACTCGCCTCGGACGCCCTTGCGCATGCGCGTCATGTATGAGATGCCGAGGACGATGTCTTGGCTCGGGGTGACGATCGGGCGTCCGTCCGACGGCGAGAAGATGTTGGTTGATGACATCATGAGCAGGCGCGCCTCGATTTGGGCGGCCGACATGAGCGGTACGTGAACGGCCATTTGGTCGCCGTCGAAGTCAGCGTTGAAAGCCTTGCAGACCAGCGGATGGATCCGGATGGCCTTGCCTTCAATCAGCACGGGTTCGAAGGCCTGAATGCCCAAGCGGTGAAGGGTGGGCGCGCGGTTCAGCATGACCGGATGATCCTTGATGACGTCCTCGAGGATATCCCATACCTCTTCGCGGCCCTGGGCGATGGCGCGTTTGGCGGCTTTGATGGTTGTCGCGATGCCGCGCTCCTTGAGCTGGTTGATGATGAAAGGCTCGAACAACTCCAGGGCCATCTTCTTGGGAAGGCCGCACTGATGCAGCTTCAGTTCGGGACCGACAACGATCACCGAGCGCCCGGAGTAGTCTACGCGCTTGCCCAGCAGGTTCTGCCGGAAGCGACCTTGCTTGCCCTTGAGCATATCGCTCAGCGATTTCAGTGGGCGGTTGCCCGCGCCGAGCACTGTGCGACCGTGGCGGCCGTTGTCGAACAGGGCGTCCACGGCCTCCTGAAGCATCCGCTTCTCATTGCGGAGGATGACCTCGGGGGCGCGGAGCTCGATCAGGCGCTTGAGCCGGTTGTTCCGGTTGATGACGCGGCGGTACAGATCGTTGAGGTCGCTGGTTGCGTAACGGCCGCCTTCAAGAGGCACGAGTGGACGCAGGTCCGGCGGGATCACCGGGATCACATCAAGCACCATCCACGCCGGGTTGTTGCCCGACTTGCGCAAGGCCTCGGCGACCTTGAGTCGCTTGATGGCCTTGGTGCGGCCTTGGATGGACGTGGTGCTCTTGAACTCGGCCTGGAGTTCGGCGCACAAGGCCTCGATATTCACGTCATCGAGGAGCATCTTGATGGCTTCGGCACCCATCTTGGCGGAGAATCGGTCGCCGAACTCGGCCCGCGCATCTTGATACTCATCCTCGGTCAGCGTCTGCATCTTCTCGAGATCCGTATCGCCGGGGTCGATGACCACGTAGTTCTCGAAGTAGATGACGCGTTCGAGCTTGCGGATCGGCATGTCCAGGAGATTGCCGATACAGCTGGGCGTCGTCTTGAAAAACCAGATGTGCGTGACCGGAACGGCGAGCTTGATGCAGCCCATCCGCTCGCGGCGCACTTTCGCTTCGGTGATTTCCACGCCGCAGCGGTCGCACGTGATGCCGCGATGCTTCACCTTCTTGTATTTGCCGCAGCCGCACTCCCAGTCTTTGACGGGCCCGAAAATGCGTTCGCAGAACAAGCCGTCTTTCTCCGGCTTGAAGGTCCGGTAGTTGATAGTCTCCGGTTTGCGCACTTCGCCTCGAGACCACCGTAGGATCTCCTCCGGGGCGGCCAGGCGAATCGAGATTGCGTCAAAACGCTCTCCCGTGGTGGCGACATATTTAGCCAAGATCGATCTCCTCCAACGGTTCTTCTTCCTCTTCGGCCTCGGCGGCGCCTTCGGTGCGCACGAGCTTGATCACGTCGAGACACAGGCTCTGCATCTCGCGGACCAGCACATTGAAGGACTCAGGGGTTCCCGCTTCCACATCGCGTTCGCCCTTTACGATGGCCTCGTAGGCCTTCGTGCGTCCCTGGATGTCATCCGACTTAATCGTCAGCAGTTCTTGCAGCGTGTACGCGGCACCATAGGCCTGCAGCGCCCACACCTCCATTTCGCCGAAACGCTGGCCACCAAACTGCGCTTTGCCGCCCAAGGGCTGCTGGGTCACGAGCGAGTACGGGCCGATGGCGCGGGCGTGAATCTTGTCGTCGACGAGGTGGTTGAGCTTCATCATGTAGATGAACCCAACCGTGACTTCCTGATCGAAGGCGCGTCCCGTCCGTCCGTCGCGCAAGGAAATCTTCCCGGAAGGAGGCAAGCCCGCCTTCTGGAGATACTCGCGGATCACTTCCTCTGAGGCGCCGTTGAACACGGGCGTGGCCACGGTCATGCCCAGGGCATGGGCGGCCCAACCCAAGTGGGTCTCGAGGATCTGGCCAACGTTCATGCGGGACGGTACGCCGAGCGGATTCAAGACGATCTGGATGGGCGTTCCGTCGGGCAGGAAGGGCATGTCTTCGACAGGGAGGATCTTTGCGATGACGCCCTTGTTGCCGTGGCGGCCGGCCATCTTGTCGCCCACCGACATCCGGCGCTTGGTGGCGACGAACACCTTCACCAACTTGATGACGCCCGGCGGCAACTCGTCACCCTTGCGAAGGGTCTCGATCTTGCTGTCGCGGAAGGCCACGAGTTTGGCCTCTTCCATGGCGGCCATATTGACCAGGCGGGTCAAGCGCTGTTGAACCTTGGGCTGCTCGATGTGCAACCGGGCCAACACGCTGTAGTCCGCCTTCTCGAGATGGGCCACTTTGACGCGCTTGCCCTTTTCGAGAACCAGCTCGTCGGTCTTGTGATCCACCACGTCGTCGAGGATCTTCAGGCCGATGATGTCGTCGCGGACCAGGGCGACGAAGGTGTCGCGGATTTCGTTGATGCGATCCTGGTATTGGCGCTTGATCCGAGCGACTTCGGTGTTCAGCGCGGACTTCGACGCCTGGTCCGAAGCCTTGTCGCGGCGGCTGCATACCTTGACGTCGACGACCACGCCCTCGACGCCGGGAGACACGGTCAATGAGGCGTCGCGGACGTCCTCGGCCTTCTCACCGAAGATGGCGCGCAGGAGCTTTTCTTCGGGCGCGAGTTCGGTCTCGCCCTTGGGTGTTACCTTGCCCACGAGGATGTCGCCCGGGCGAACCTTGGCGCCGATCCGGACGATGCCCGACTCGTCGAGATTGCGCAACGCGTCCTCGCTGACGTTCGGAATGTCGCGCGTCACCTCTTCGGGGCCAAGCTTCGTGTCGCGGGCCTCGATCTCGAAGACCTGGACGTGAACCGACGTGAAGGCATCCTCCTTCACGAGATCTTCACTGATCAGGATCGCGTCCTCGAAGTTGTACCCTTCCCAAGGCAGGAAGGCGCACAGAACGTTGCGGCCCAAGGCGAGCTCGCCGGAGGCCGTGGCGGGACCGTCGGCGATAATCTCGCCGGATTCGACCTTGTCGCCCTTGTGGACGATGGGGCGCTGATTGATACAGGTGTTCTGGTTCGAACGCATATACTTCTTCAGGCGGTACTCGTCTTCATCCGCCCGGAAGGGATTGTCATCCTTCATGGGGCGTTTGGTGTGGCGAACGCGGATGATCTCGCTGTCGGCGTACTCGACGATGCCCGAGCGGTCGGCGCGGACGACGCTGCCGGCGTTCTTGGCCGTGACATGTTCCAGGCCGGTGCCTACGAGTGGGGCTTGCGTGGCCAGTAGGGGCACGGCCTGACGCTGCATGTTCGATCCCATGAGGGCGCGGTTGGCGTCGTCGTGTTCCAGGAAGGGGATGAGCGCCGCCGCGACGCTCACGAGCTGCTTGGGCGAGATGTCCATGTAGTCGACTTGCGTCGGGGGCACCTGCGGGAAATCGCCGCGATGACGCGAAAGCACCCGATCGCGCACGAAGCGGCGGCGCTTGTCGAGTGGTGCATTGGCCTGGGCGATGATGTAGTTGTCTTCATCGTAAGCGGAGAGGAATTCGACGTCCTCGCCGACGCGACCGTTCGTGACCTTGAGATAGGGTGTCTCGAGGAATCCGTAACGGTTGATGCGGGCGTAGGTGGACAGCGAGGCCATGAGGCCGATGTTGGGGCCTTCAGGCGTCTCGATGGGACAGATGCGGCCGTAGTGTGTCGGATGGACGTCCCGGACCTCGAAGCCGGCGCGTTCACGGCTCAGCCCGCCGGGACCCAAGGCGCTCAGGCGGCGCTTGTGGGTCAACTCCGCCAAGGGGTTGATCTGGTCCATGAAATGGGAAAGCTGGCTGCGGCCGAAGAAGTCCTTGATTACCGCGCTGACGGGCTTGGGGTTCACGAGGGTCTGGGGCGTCAGTTGCGTATCGTCTTGGAAATTCATGCGCTCGCGGACGGTGCGCTCCATCCGAACGAGGCCGATGCGCACCTGGTTCGCGAGGAGTTCGCCTACGGCACGGACGCGACGGTTGCCGAGATGGTCGATGTCGTCCAGCACGCCCTCGTTGTTGCGGAGGTTCACGAGATAGCGAAGCGTCGCGACGATGTCCTCACGGGTGAGTGTCTTGGTCTCTTGGGAAATGTCGAGGCCGAGCTTGCGGTTGATCTTGTATCGGCCCACCGGCGCGAAGTCGTAGCGGCTGGCATCGAAGAACATGCGCTGGAAGAAATTGCGGGTAGTTGCATCCGTGGCGGGATCGCCGGGGCGAATCCGCGCATAGATCTCGCGGAGGGCGTCGTCAACCGTTTCGGTCTTGTCCTGCGCGAGGGTATCGAGGATCGACGAGTCTTCCTTGACCTCCTCGGCGCTGACCAAGAAGACCTCCTTGATAGGGGAGGCCATGATGCGCTCGAGCGTGGGGAGTGTGAGGGCGGTTCCGGCGTCGGCCAGCACCTCGCCGGTTTCGGGGTCGATCACGTCGCGGGCAAGATAACGGCCCTCGACTTCCTCGGGATCGTAAGGCTTTCCGTCGACCTTGATCTTGGTACGGCCCAAGACCGCCGTGTTGAACGTGTGGAAAAGGCCGAGGATGTCCTCGGCCTCCTCATAACCGAAGGCGCGCAGGAAGGTGGTGGCCAGGACGCGGGAGCGGCGGTCGATGGTGAGCCAGAGAATGTCGTTCACGTCGTATTCGAACTCGAGCCAGGCGCCGCGGTAAGGGATGATGCGGGCGGAAAGCAACGGCTTGCCGTTTGGGTGGGTCTTGCGCTCGAAGGAGACGCCGGGCGACTTGTGAAGCTGGCTGACGATGACGCGTTCGGCGCCATTGATGATGAACGTCCCTGTAGGCGTCATGATCGGCAGTTCGCCGAGAAAGACCTCTTGCTCGAGCATGCCGCGCTCGCGCAACTCGTTGGAAGGGCCGACCTCCTCGTACTGAACTAGGCGGAGAAGGGCTTTGAGCGACGCGGCATAGGTGACGCCGCGCTCCTGGCACTCCTGGACGCTGTACTTCGGGGGTGTGAAGGAGTAGTACACGAACTCGAGGCGCGTGAGGTTGTCCGGGGACGCGATTGGGAACACATCGAGGAAGACCTCCTGAAGACCCACGCGCTCGCGCTGGTCCGGCGGAACGTCCCACTGGAGGAAATCCGAGTAGGACTTCGTTTGGATCTCGATGAGGTCGGGAAGGTCCGTGGGATCCGGGATCATGCCCAACGATGGACGGTCGGTGAAACGTTTCGGAGCAACAGCCATAAAGGGACCCCTCTAGGTTACATGACAAACGCAGGGCTCAATAGACATGGTTCTTGACACGAACGTTACGGCGTCTCGCACGGGGACAGATCTCCCCTTCGCATAATCAATGCCATAGAATATCACCTGAACGTTCCGATGTCAAGTCTCATGACAAACCGAAAATCAGGGCGAGCGGAAGGCAGAAGATATAATAGTACAATATTTGAGGTATCGAATCCTGAATCGGAGACTCGGCGCGCGGTCGAATGTTCCACGTGGAACGCTTCTTGGCCGGGTTGAGGTCAGGGCTGGCGGACGAGGAACAGCGAGCCTCGGCGTATTCCCCGTCTGGTCCACGTGTCCTCGATCTGTTCCACGTGGAACGTAGTCGGTACCCTGTCACGCGGATTTCCAGACTGGCACAGGTACACCGCCTCCCGAGGTATGGCCACCGCAATCGCCCTCACGACGCGGGTCGGGTTCTCGACGGCCCGTGCCGTGATCACCTCGGCGTCTTCCAAGCCCACCTCCCGGGGAAATTCGGCCGTCACCAGGCGCACATCGCCCAAACGCAATGCGCCCAGGACCTTCCGGAGAAAAGCCGACCGCTTCACGGACCGTTCGATCAGCGTCACCTGAAGCCCCGGGAGCACTGCCTTCAAGGTAATCCCAGGGAAGCCGGCCCCCGACCCAATGTCCACGTATCGTGCGGTCGGGCCGGCCGTTCTCAGAACGGCCCCAGCCAGGCTGAGGGAGTCGGCAAGATGCGCCCGCCAGATATGATCGACATCGCCGCGCGAAACGAGCGACGTGTGCGCATTCCACTCGCGTACCAAAGCCGCGTGGCGGTCGAGCAAGGCCAACCGCTCGGGAAGCAAAGGAATCCCCTCGGTCTCGAGTAACTCGATACAGGCTTCCCTCACGGTCGTCTCGTCGAGCGCTGTCTCTTCGCGCCGGATCTTGATATTCCCAAGCACCTATGCTATTTTCTCCATGCCGAGATGGCGTCCCGAGCAGGGCTTACCGCCTGCCGTGATCTTGTGAGGACCGGCTTCATTATAGGATAAAGGAGCCGTTCCGTGCGAGTCCTGCGCAGGTGAGGCGACAGGAAGATACCTATGACGACACCGCCGATGGAAAGGTCCGTCGTTAAGCATCTCGTTCTCATTGGTGACGGTATGGCGGATTTCCCCAATGCCGACCGCGGCAATGTCACGCCGCTCGAGGTTGCCGCGACGCCGGCACTCGATGCGGTCGTTCAAGCCGGGATTCTGGGCCTCTTCGAGACCATCCCCGACGACTTGCCTCCCGGGAGCGACGTCGGGAATCTGTCTCTCTTTGGGTATGACCCGCGTGTCACGTTCACCGGTCGTGCCCCGCTCGAGGCAGCCAATCAAGGCATGGTGCTTGGCGCGAATGATATTGCCTTTCGATGCAATCTCGTGACCCTCGAAGACGGATACATGCGCGATTTCACGGCGGGCCACATCACTACGGAGGAGGCCCGCGCGCTCATTGATATGCTCGATGCGGAGCTTGGGGTGGGTCTTCGGGCTCGTTTCCATGCCGGTGTTAGCTACCGGCATCTGGCCATTCTCGAACGGGAACCGACCGACGTCGCCGCGCTGCAGCGGCTGAATTGCACCCCGCCCCACGACATTACCGGACAGCCCGTTGGTCCGACTCTTCCTTCCGGTCCCGGCGCGGACACCCTTCTCGAGATCATGCGCCGATCCCAGGCTATTCTTCCGGGTCATCCCGTCAATGCCAGACGCAGAGCGGCCGGTAGGCTTCCCGCCAACTCGGTTTGGCTCTGGGGACAAGGCCGTTCTCCTTCGATGACCACCTACCCCGACCGCTTCGGCATTCGGGGTTCCGTCATCTCCGCCGTCGACCTCGTGAATGGTATTGGGGTATGCGCCGGGCTCAACATCGTGACTGTTCCGGGTGCCACGGGCTATCTGGACACCAACTATGAAGGCAAGGTGGCCGCGGCCTTGGCCGCGCTCAACGACGTCGACTTCGTCTTCGTGCACATCGAGGCCCCGGACGAGACGTCCCACGAAGGCGATTTCGACCGGAAGGTTCGCGCTATCGAGGACTTCGACCGTCGCGTTGTGACCCCCTGTTTCGAGGCCATCACCGCCCGAGGCGATACCCGCCTTCTTGTAGCCCCCGACCACGTGACTTCCCTGGCCAGCCGAACTCATGCGCACGGTCTGGTACCCTTTGCACTTTGCGGCGCGGGCGTAACCCCCGATGGCGCCCGCATCTACTCGGAAGCGGCGGCCCTCAGCGCGGACCTCGCCATCGTGCCTGGCTATGCGCTCGTCCCGTACCTTATCGAGACGAAGGCGGTGACGGCCGCTACCTTGAAAAAGCGCCTCCAGAAGTGTAACACTATCCATTCGCATGATCAGGCGTAGCGGCATTCCCGCCGGCCGCGGCCCGTCGCCCATGCGCGCCGACCGCCGACGAAAACCCCAGGAGATGGACAGATGCAGTACCGTACCCATATTTATGATGTTACACTAAGGGATGGGGCGCAAGGCTCCGGCGTCAAGTTCTCGCCGGAAGACCAACTCCGCATCGTTCGGGCGCTCGATGCCTTCGGCATCGCCTGTGTCGAGGGGGGCCAGCCGGCCTCCAATCCCAAAGCGATGGAATTGTTCCGCCGCGCGAAAGACATCGAGCTCAAGCAAGCGGTCCTGGCGGCTTTCGGCAGCACGCGCCACTTCAAATGCGCCGTTGAAGACGATCCGAACATCCGCGATCTCCTCGCCGCCGCCACGCCGGTCGTGACCATCTTCGCCAAGTTTGCACCGTTGCACGTGACCGAGGTGTTACGGATCTCGCTCGATGACAACCTGACCCTTATCGACGAGAGCGTAGCCTACCTGAAGGCGCAGGGGCGTCGCGTCTTCCTGGATGCCGAGCATTTCTTCGACGGATACCATGACGATGCCGACTATGCCATGGCGGCGCTTCAGGTTGGCCTGGCGGCCGGGGCCGAGATCGTTGTGCTGTGCGATACCAACGGGGGTCGCCTACCGAGCGAGATCGCGGAGGTCACGCGGGCGGTGCACGCGGCGTTTCCCAAGGCCGAGCTGGGCATTCACGCCCACAACGATATTGGCTGCGCCGCGGCGAGTACGATCAGTGCCGTGGCCGAGGGCGTGACGCACGTTCAGGGGACCATCAACGGCTACGGCGAACGCACCGGAAACGCCAACCTTTCCACGATCATCCCCTTGATTCAGCTCAAGATGGGAATTCCCCTGGTATCCGCCGACCAACTTGCCACGCTTACCCAGCTCTCCCACTTCGTGGCCGAGTTGGCCAATGTGGCCCCCCAGGATTCCGCCCCCTTCGTCGGCCGGAATGCCTTCGCCCACAAGGGCGGTATGCATGCCGACGCAGTGCGCAAGTGCAAAGCGAGTTATGAACATGCGGACCCGGCGTTGGTCGGCAATCGGACGCGGATCCCCGTCAGTGAGATGTCCGGCCGGTCGAGTCTTCTCGAAAAGGCGCAGGAACTGGGTATTGTGCTCGATCGGAACAGTCCCAAGACCTCGCACCTACTCCAGCGGGTCAAACAGCTCGAGAGCGAGGGATTCGAGTTCGAAGCGGCCGATGCATCGCTTGAGCTGCTCCTGCGGCGCGCCGCAGAGACGTGGCGGCCCTTCTTTGTGCTCCGGGGATTCCATGTGACCGTTACCCGCCATGGCACGGATGCCCCCACGTTCTCGCTGGCCGCCGTCAACGTCGAGTTGCCTGACGGGACGCCGATGCACACCGCCGCCGAGGGCGACGGCCCGGTGGACGCGCTCAACAATGCGCTCCGCAAGGCACTTGAGGCAACGTATCCCGAGCTCAGTGCGGTGCATCTCGAGGACTACAAGGTGCGCATTCTAAACAGCCAAGCTGCGACCAAAGCCACCACGCGCGTTCTCATCGAGTCCTCCGACAACACGGCCTCGTGGGACACCGTCGGTGTTTCGGAGAACATCATCACCGCGTCGTACGAGGCGTTGGTCGACAGCATCGAGTACAACTTGCTGCGCCACCGGTCCGGCAGCGGCCTCTCCACGGCGCCCGAGTCGAAGCGCGGAGGTCTTTCCCTCCCCCACTGAGGAGACGGCGCCGGGCGAGAGGCGGGCATCGTTTTCGCTGAAAACGAAGAAGGCGAGTATGTCTTCCGACATGCTCGCCTTCAGATGCTCTTAGCAGTCTAAGCGAATACGGCCCTATGCCTTATTCACCGAGGTCGCTGATTTCAGGCAACAGGTAAGCCGCCTCGCAGCTCGCGCCGTACTCGATGTAACGGCCTTGGATCGAGCTCGCGCCGCCCTGCGACCACGAAATCTTGATCGAGCCGTTCAACTTGATCGTCTGCGTGCCGGCCGGGCCTTCGCTGAACGCGGCAGCACCGCTACCCGAGTAGGTGTTCTCGATACCGTAACGAGGACGGTTCGGGACCACTACACCCGTGAAGCCTTCCTGACCGTTGAAGGACGTCGAAGCGTCTGCTTCTGTCACGGTCTCGCCATTGGCCGTAGCACCCAAAGCACTGGGCTCGGGGTCAAACGACACCGGGCGGAACCCGACGGTCTCATTCGGCTTCAGCACGAACGTGTAAAACGTCGGCGACCAGATGAACTTGCGCGCGGGCAGGTAGCTCTCGAGCGTTGGGAAACGCCCGGAATCCTCCCAGTCGGTGTGGACATCGCCCACCGTGTCTTTGTAGTCCAACGGCGTGCCGTCCGGAGCGAAATACTCGATCCAGCACTCCATGGGAACCTGCATGTTGTTGTGCAACGCCACGATACCGCACGTTCCCGAAGCCGGGGCAAGACCTGTGTTCTTTGCCGCATTGTCGATGAACCACGGTACGCTCAAGGAGTGAGCCAACGCAAAGCCGCCCACTGCAAGGCACATGATCAAAGCCAATTTCTTCATTCTGTTTCACCTCCTCCTGTCGTGAAAGATTGCATCTATGGCCCTCGCGGGCTCACCGCTCCCTCGAGCGGTCTGCAAACCTTTCAAACCCAATCGTTCAACTATACCGAACACCCGGGGCTTTTCATCGCCCACAACAAGTTTGTACCACAAACCGGTCTGGAAGTCAAGCCTTATTTGGGCTCGACCGTCCCTCCCCTCCCTTGGTGACGCCTCATGATTCATAGCCGGTTCGCCTCCCCCTGAACGTGTGGGCCGGGATGGAGTACTGGAGCAGGCACGCATCCTCTTGGGTCGAGTAAGAGCGAAGAAACCCGAGAGAGCATGTCACTCACGGGGTTGCTGAACGAAATCGAGCGTTCGTCTTCATGATGCGGCCAATTGCACGACTTCCGCCCGAACAATGTCCACGGCAAGCAGCTTGCGAATCTCTACGGCGTCCGTCCCCCTACTTCGCCAGATCCAGCGTGACTTGGTCGAAGAACCGCGCCGATTGCTCGACCTCCGGCATCGAGTCTTCCCAGTCATAGGAGTATTCGAGCCCGAACTTCTTGGGCTTGATGCCTTGGCGATGGATTTCCTCGAGGAACGCTTGGAGCCGTCCGGCGCCGGTGCCCCAGGGCACGTCGTGACCTTCGGGGCTCAATTCGTGAAGATCATGTGTCTGGACCACGAAGAGGCGGTGCCCGACCAAACCGACGGCGGCAACGAGATCGATGCCGCTACGCATCCAGTAGCCGATGTCCGCGCACACACCGATGTGTGGGCCGCGGCTTCCACAGACCTTCATCACGGCCTCGGGACTCCAGTAGTTCGGCGACGCCTTCTGATCGTGGTTGTGAATGGCCAGATTGATGTCGTACTCGTCGCAGAACCGCTCGATGGTATCCAGCGCCTCCAGCGGCGGCTCGGAGATGAGGGTCTCGATTCCCATCTTGCGGGCAAACTCGAAGACGGCGCGACACCCTTCCTCATCGCCGGGAATGACGGAATAGAAGCACGTCACCATGCGCACGCCCGAGTCGTCCAGCTTCAACCGAATCGCCTTCAATTCCTCGTCGCTCAGGTCGGCGTTGAAGTTCCTGTCGATGTCCCTGCTGACCTTCTGGAAGTCCAGTCCTCCCAGGTAGGCGAGGCCCAACTGCTCCGTCTTCTCGATGGTCTCAAACAACGTGTACTTGTGGAACGTGTACGCCGTGATGCCCAGCGGCCACCCGAGCTTCTCCTGGGCTTCGATGGCGGGTGTCAGCCGCCCGCTGGGAATGGTTGGCGCGGCCAGATCGCCCAGCACGAATTGCGCCGCGCCCAAGTAGAACTTCAACATCGTCGGGTCCCAGAACTGGTAGGGGTTATGGCCCACGGTCGAGTAGAACACCCGGCCACGGCCATAGTGGCGCACCCATGCCATGGCGTAGTCGCCGTCGTCGCGTTCAGGGGGCTTCGCGCTGAGATCGGTCTTCTCGGTGTCGATGCTGAAAAGGACACGCACCCGTTCACGCGAGTAGGGATCGCCTACCCGAAAGAACTCGTCGCGGAGATCGAAGCCCTCTGTCGGAAACGGTGCCACGAGCGGGTGACCGGGCGAATCGATCTTCATATGAACGTGTTCCTCGGCTTCGCGATGATTCGCGCCCCGGCCGCCGAGCATCCGCCCGAACTCTGGCCAGTCGTCGCCACCGCCCGCGCCCCAGTTCCAGAAGGCAACCGACGTCCCGTGCATCCCCATCAGGCCGCCGCCGCCATACACAAATTCCAGCAGGTTCTGTCGAAGCGTGGGATCCTCGAACTGGTTGCCCACGGTGTTGTTCAGGAACACGGCATCGAATTCGGCCAGATTCCCTTTCTCGAAGACCGTGGGGTCACGACTGATGACCACGTCGAAGGCGCCGGTCTTCTTGCCCATCTCCTGGAAGGCGAGATTCGCGTAGAACCGCGAGGGATGGCCGCCGTAGACAACATTGAGATCGAAAAGCAGTAGCTTCCTCGGCTTCTTGGGAGACGCGGGGGCCTCGTCCGGCAGGGCCTCCATGATCTTCGCCCTGTCCTCATTACTGATGACATAGCCCGTGTCTTCGGGGCCGCCGGTGGCATAGGCAACGGCGGCATGCGGTGCCAGAATGCATCCCAGGATTGCCGCCAGGCCGGCTGCGGCGCGCAGAAATCCCGCTCTCGCGTCTTCGATCCTCGTTCCCAATAGTCATCCTCCTGTTACGTTCCCCACGAGCCCGTACGGTCTCTCCGCAAATACCGTGCTCCACGTCGACTGCGTGGCGCCAATGCAACCGCCACGGCCTTGGGCGCACGACGGTTCATCTCCGGAGCCATGCGGATTATCCGCCTGGGGCCTCCATCTGTCAATGTGACTCAGAAGGAGTATCAGGCGCAGTCGTCCCTCAGGATGTGGCTCCTGAGGGTTTGTCCCGGTTGATGCGCAAGGACTTGCAGCGGTGATGCCCGTGTCCGGATTCGTCACGGCGGCAGGTCGGATCGCTTGATCTTCCTGCATTCTTCCGCCCAGCGGTACGTGGCGGTACAACTGCCGCAGCAGGGGGCCTCGGCGGTCCGAGCGCCGCCCTTTGCCTGTTCGGAGACGTGCGTGATCCCCGGACTTCCACGAATACCTTCCTCGCCGCCGCGCCTGCAATGTCAACACCGACATGGGCATTGATACGATGATTCCTGCACCGGTATGATCCCTGCGTGGCGCGCGTGGCCGTTCCTTCCGTAGGAGTTCCAAAGGCGAGGATTCCGTGTCGCACCGTTCTCAAATGCTCTTGTTATTCTGTGCCGTGGTGTCGTTCGCCATCGCCATGGGCATCCACGAGTCGGTCTTCAACAACTACTTGTGGGACACCTTCGGCCTGTCGGCGGGCCAGCGGGGTTGGCTCGAGTTTCCGCGAGAGCTACCGGGATTTCTCGTGGTGGTGTTCGCAGGACTTCTTTGCATGCTGGCCGTGTCGCACCTCGGCATGGTCGGCACGATGACCTTCGCGGCAGGGATGGTCGGCATTGTCCTCGTCGGCGAGCGATTCTGGCCCATGGTCGGCATGATGATGGTGGCGAGCGCGGGCCTCCACCTCGTGCAACCGACGGTATCCTCGCTGGCGCTCGGCCTCAGCGGCGATTCGCACCGAGGCCGGCGCATGGGTCAGGTTGGCGCGGTCGGCACGCTCGGCACGGTTATCGGCGCGGGATTCGTGTGGTTTGTGTTCGACAAGACCGCGCCGGAGTACGCGCTCGGGTTCGCGTGCGCGGGCGGTATGGCGGCACTGGCGGCCGTCATCTACAGTCTGATGCACGTGCCGGACATCCGCCGGCCGAGGGCGCGCCTGGTTCTGCATCGGCGATACAGCCTGTACTACGCACTCGAGGCGCTGTTCGGCGCGCGCAAACAGATCTTCATCACTTTCGGCGTGTGGGTGCTTATCGATGTCTACGGCCAGCCGGCCACCGGTATCGCCCAGTTGCTCATCATCGCCGCTCTCATCGGCACGGTATTCAAACCGCTCGTGGGTATAGCCATCGACCATTTCGGCGAACACACCGTGATGGTGCTCGACGGAATCCTCCTGGCTGCGGTCTGCCTCGGCTACGGCTATGCCATGCGCATCGCGCCGGACGCCAAGACGGCGCTCACCATAGCGCGCGTGTGTTTCATTTGCGACAACCTCCTGTTCGCCCTCGGCACGGGCCGCGAGGTCTACCTGTCGCGCATCGCCACCTCGGCCGAGGATCTTACCTCGACCCTGACCCTGGGCGTCTCGATCAACCACATCGCGTCGATGACGATCCCTGCCGTCGCGGGGGCCGTGTGGGAGCGTTTCGGCTACGAGCGCGTGTTCCTCGCGGCGGCATTTCTCGCGCTGGCCATCTCGGCCACAGCGATCCGTGTGCCGCGTAAGGGCGCTCTCCAGAAGACATCCGCCGAAGCCTGACGGGCAATGGGACAGCCCGCCTCGAAGACTTGGGGGGCAGTCCTCGGTCTTCGCGGTGCTTCCGGACCTACCTTGGCCTCGGGCGCCCGGCGATTTTGCAGATAGCGTCGAAGAGCTCCGAGGCCGGCGCGCATCCGTAATCGTTGAAGTTTTTGGGATTCTGCCAGAACTCGTCGAGCCAGCCCCGCCGTTCGCGCTCGTAGCCAAGGACCTTGATCATCATTTGGGCTTTGTCGAGCGCGCGCACGAGCCGGGCCTCGGGTGAGCTCCGCTCGATGAGCTCGCGATGGTATTGCGCGAACTTGGCGTCGAATTCCTCGAATAGCTCCTCGAAGATGGCCTGTTCTGCGCGATCCTTGGCCTCGGCGAGGTAGGCGTCGGCGTAGGGCATAGGAATGTCCATCAGCTTCACCTCGGAGAGGTCGTGGATGAGGGCCATGGCCACGGCCTTCTCCCGATCAAACTGGTCCGGATACTCCTCGACGAAGAGCAGCGTGAGCAGCGAGACGTAGTGGCTGTGGGCCGGCACGGATTCCGGATCGGCTACGCCGCGCAGGACGTAACCGGCGCGCCGGACTCTATCCAGCGGATGCAAGGTGTGGAATAGCGCGAGAATCCGATCCGAAAACGTGTGCATACCTCTTTCCAGCGGCGTCCTTGATGGCCCGACTACCGGTCACAATTCAGGCTTGGGAAACTTGATGCCGACATCCGGCAGCTCAATGGGTTCCGCCGGTGGTGCGGCATCGAACACGCCCCCACGGCCTTCCCTCGGTTTCGTTGCGGAGGCGTCGCGCGGTCGTCGCCCGCCCTCCAGTGCGTCGGCGGGGATCTCGGCGGCTTGCGCCAAGCGCTTCGCCAGTTTCGACAGGGCCTCAACCGCGCCGAGGAGATCCTCGCGGATGCCCTCGAGGCCAACGCCGACGACACGGGCGGTTTGGCGGGTCAGGTCGAAGGTCGAGTAGAGGGCCTGTACCCGTGCCTCGTGATCGCCGGCCTCTTTCTCGAGGCGAGCTACCTCACGCACCTGCGCGTCCAGTTCCTCGCGCAACTGACCGACTTCGAGTTCGAGCGAAGCGCGATCGGCACCGCCGCGCCACGACTTCGCCCAGGTTTCCTGGTCGGGTGCGAGGCCCGCGGCCTCGGCGGCATAGCGTGCCTGGAGTCCTTCCTGCGCGTCGTGCTCTTTGCGGGCCTCGCGTCGAGCGAGGTCCAGTTCCATTTCGAGCCGCGTCCGTGTCGAGACGGACTCGTCGCGCAGGGCCGCCAACGCGCCTTGGGCGGCCTTAGCCTCGTCCTGCATTCGCTCGAATTCCGCGGCGCCGGCCTCGAACGCATCCAGCCGCGCTTCGAGCTCTTCGATGCGCGCCTGGTACGCGCGCTCGGACTCCTCGAACTGCGTCCGTCCGTTCTCCACGTGGGCCAGCAGCTTCTCGGCGCGCTGGACGAGTTGATTGGCCTCTTGCTGCGCAATGACACCCTCTTTCTGCGCCGCAATGAGCTCCTCTTTGAGCACGGCCACTTGCGCCTCGAGGGCCGTCTTGTCGGACAGTAGCGTCTCGGACTGTGCGGCCTTCTCGCGGATTTCCTCGAATTGCTCGCGCAACGTGTCGGTTTCCTGCCGCAGGCCCTCGAGGGTTCGCTCGAGTTCCTCCTTCTCGCGCCGAGCGGTATCGAGAGCCGCCGCCATCTCCTCGTCCCGGCTGCGCTCGATGGCGGTCATGCGATCGCGCAACGCGTCGAGCTTGTCGAACTCCACGACATCCGGAACCCGCGTCCTCTTCCGGATCGCCGTGGTGGGCTCGCTTTCGAGCACCCGTTCGAGCGCGGACTCCGGCGCGTCGCCCCGACGACGGATGTCGATGGTCTCGCCGGACTCGATCCACGCCCGGAAACTGGGGCCCAGTTGCGGCAGCCGGGCCGGATGGATGTTCGATGCGAGGACAACGTGGTAACCATGGTCGAGGAAGAGGCGGCACACGGCCTCGAGTTCATCCAGGTCTTGCGTGAACGCCTCGAGCTGATCGACGAGGAGAATGGCCGATTCGGCGCGGGTGAGCGGCGTCGGATCGGCGATGAGCGCGCGCACCTGTTCGGGGAACTCGTGGGCCGTCACATAAGCGAGGCCGGTCTTCGATACGCTGGCCCGGACGGCGTTCACGATCGCGTAGAGCAGGTGTGTCTTGCCGGAGCCGGAAGGCCCAAGAAGGAGAACCGGCAGCGGGCTGACCGGCTGGATGTTCGCCACCCTCCGGCACAAAGCAAGGGCCCGCTGGTTGCCCGGAGACACCTCGAACGTGGAAAAATCGAACCGTTTCATCCGCCCAGTACCGCCCTCAGATGGAGTCTATGCGGATTCTAGTTCGCCGGCCGCCACGAGTCAAACCGGCGCGCTATGCGCAGCGGCATCGGCTCGTCACGCGAGGCGGATGAGCGAGGGAAGGTAATCCTCGGGCGGCTCGAATCCGAGAAGCATCATCAAGGTGGCGGCCACGTTCGCCAAACCGGGCTCGGCGACATCGGCCATGCGGAATGCGTTCGCGCCGGAGTAGTCCTTGATAATGAACGGCACCGGATTCAACGTGTGGGCCACCATCGGCTCGCGCTTGCCCTTCTTCTCGGTGAACATGCAGTCCGCGTTGCCGTGGTCCGCCGAGACCACGAGGATTCCTTTGGCCTCGCGGATCACCGGCAGTAGCCGGCTCAGGCCGAGATCCACCGTCTCGACGGCAACGCGTACGGCGGCCGGCACGCCGGTGTGGCCCACCATGTCGCCGTTCGGATAGTTGAGGCGGATGAACTTGTACCGGCCGCTTCGGATGGCCTCGATGACGGCGTCGGTGATATCGGCGCCTTTCATCCACGGCCGCTGGTCGAAGGGCACAAGATCCGACGGAATGTTGAGGTACTTCTCGAGACGATCGTCGATATAACCCGAGTTGTTGCCGTTCCAGAAGTACGTCACGTGGCCGTATTTCTGCGTCTCGGAAACAGCGAAGGAGGTGACCTCGGCCGAGCAGAGATACTCGCCTATCGTCCGCTCGATGGCCGGCGGCTCGACGAGGAAACTCGCCGGAATGAGGGCGTCGCCGTCGTACTGCATCATGCCGGCGTAAAACACGTCCGGGCGGCGCTTCCGATCGAAATACGGGAACTCGTCATCGTCGAAAGCCCTCGATATCTCGATGGCGCGATCGCCTCGGAAGTTGAAGAAGACGACGGCGTCGCCGTCCTCGACGGCGCCTACCGGCCGGCCGTCCTCAGCGACTACGAAACTCTCCATGTACTGGTCCGTCATGGTCGGGTCTTCGTCGTAATACGTCTGAACCGCCTCGGCCGCCGAGGCGAAAGCGCGCGCCTCGCCGAGGACATGGGCCTTCCAGCCCCGCTCGACGATCCGCCAGTCGGCCTCGTAGCGATCCATGGTCGTGATCATGCGGCCGCCGCCGGACGCGACTCGATAGTCGCGCTCGCCCGAGGACAACGCCCCGAGCTTGTCCTCGAGGGCCCCGATGTACTGCAAGGCGCTCTTCTCGCCAACGTCGCGGCCATCGAGCAAGGCGTGCACGCGGACGGAGGCGACGTTCTCGGCGGCACACCGCTCGAGCAAGGCGAAGAGGTGCTTGATGTGGCTGTGGACATTGCCGTCCGACAGCAATCCGACGAAATGCACCGTGCCGCCGCTCTTCGCACGGCCGAGGACCTGCTGCCACGCCGCGCCGTCGAACAACGCGCCCGACGCGATGGCGTGATTCACCAGTTTGGCCCCTTGGGCAAACACGCGGCCGGCACCCAAGGCATTATGGCCCACCTCGGAGTTGCCCATATCTTCGTCCGACGGCAAGCCTACGGCCGTGCCGTGGGCCTTGAGTTGCGCGTACAGCGGCTCCTGGAAAAGGGCGTCGAGCACCGGCGTATACGCCATGTGAACGCCGTCCGACTCATCCCGTTTCCCAATCCCGACGCCATCCATGATGACGAATACGACAGGGCCCTGGAACGGCGCGTGGCCCGCAAGTCGCCTCAGGCAAAGATCGCTCATCGTCTCGACTACTCCTTACTGTTTGGATGTGGTTGCGAACGGCCGCGCAGCCGCGGACCACGGATGGACCCGGGAAACGGCCCTTGCGGCGCTTCAGACGGACAAGGCGGCGCCTCGCGCCAGCCATCCGGGCACAGATTACCGCCTGAGCAGCGGCACTATAGCCAGGTGGACCGTCGGTTTCAACTCGGCACGGGCCGGTCCGGTTTGTATTTCCTGGCCCGGCGCCATGTGCACCCGGTGTGTACCATATCTTGGTACACAACCCCTCCCTGCGGCCGTCAACCGCAAAAAGGTGGCGCCCGGTGAGGAACCGGGCGCCGGAGTGAGGTGGTGTCGCGAGAGAGGCTCTCGCGTTAGTGGGTAAATGAAATCAACGTGTCTTTGGGAGCCCTTATCTCCATCGTTGGGAGCGTCTGAGTTCCGCCCCCCCCTTCCGCTACGAAGCCCCATGCTCCGTTCGTATGATCTATTAGATCCCGTATCTCGCGCAAAGGTTTCATCCTTTCGGCGATTATTTTGGACGCATCCTCACAAGATCTGCGCATTTGCACTATAATGACGATATGAAAGGCCCGCCTCGTGCATCCGAAGGGCGCGGAAACCGTCCGGCCGCCGCGAAACGGTCTCCAAACGCCGGGCAAGCAGGAAAGTGCTCCGGCACCGGAGAGAGGGGGCCCTGGGGGCGTGGCGGATGCGCGTCGGATGGCGTGGCTCACCCCTAGAATCTGCGGGGTTTTCTTGCTATACTACATGCTTCTGTCCCGTTGGGCGGGTGCGTCCATGCGGACGGATTTCACGCGGAAAGGAGGTGAAGCGGATGGCCGATGTCAATGTCGAGGAGGTCGTCAAACGGATTGTGTGCGAGCGGCTGGATCGTAAACCGGAACAGGTCACGCTCGACGCGAAGTTCATTGGGGACCTGGGTGCAGACTCGCTGGATGTCACCGAGCTTCTGATCTTGCTCGAGGAAGAGTTTCAGATCGATATCGACGACGAAGCGACCAAGATCGAGACGGTGGGAGATGCGATCAAGTACATCGCTTCTCGTGTTTAGCCGTAACGCCTCGCGCCCGATGGGGCGCTGTGCATAGATAAGGACGGTTCTCCGATATGGGGGACCTCGAGGAAAGGGCCGGCCCGCGCTCGGATTCGAGTGCGGGCCGGTTTTCAGTTCTCGGGCCGTTCGACGCGGATCTCGATGGACGGATAGACTTCCTTCGCCGTAGTGATGGGTGCAAGATCCCGGCAGAGCTCGCCCTTGCGCGTCCGCGGAACGGTGTACGCGTAGAGCTCCGGCACAACCCGGAAGCCGGGCACGGCCTCGAACTCGGTCCGGTACACCAGCGACGGCTGACCCGAGCAATCGGTATCGATCCCTCCGCTTGTCTCGTCCGCGGCCGGAAACGTCGCGTTGTAGTCGCCGGAAAGGTTCACCTCAACCCAGATGATCTGTCGCCGACCGGCGGCCACCTCGACACTACACGAGAACCGATCTCCTTTCGGCGTCGCCTGGGAAATCCCGTCCGGGACGGGATGCTCGCGCGTTGGCGGACCTTTCGTTCCGGAGGCGAGAGCGAAAACGTGAAACCACCTCGGAAGCGCCGCCGGGCACTCGGCCTTGCCGTCCCACTCGCCGCGGCCGGCGCGCCGCGTGACGAAGACGTCCTGCGTGGCGTGCGTTTCGGGATCCTCGAGCCAGATCGCGCACTGGGCGGGTTCGCCGAAGTCCGAGAACAGGATCAGGTCCGTGTCTTGCTGAATGTGGAATTCGATACGAACCTTACCCGGCTCGTCGCCGGGCGCCGCGAGAGGAATCGAGCACAGGAGCAGGCCACTGAAGAGCCAACTCGCTCCGAGTCTGCAACATACGGTCATGAAGAACACTCACGATTTGTCCCACTTGCCTCGTGTGAAATCGGGCACTTCGACACTGCGGCCCCCGGATTCGATGGATTTTCGGGACAGCTCGACCAGCGAACTCCATGCGGCGCTGTCGTAGACATCAACGAGCGGCTCGCAATCCTGGCGGGCCATCTCGACGAAGTCCGAGATTGAGAAGTAGTCGCCACCGCCGTGGCCCGTCTTTGCGGCCTCCTCGCCTCGAGTCCTCCAGTGCTCATGATCGTACTTCTCGCGGTAGGCGTCCACGGCCTCCCACTCATGGGCCGGACTGACGCCGTCGATGTAGATGCCTTCGCGCGAGTCGTAGCAGCCGTTGGGCCCTTGGCACACGTGAAACAGCGACGCGGGCCGCGGCGAGTCCGAGTCGTAGTAGACGGTGACCAGGCGGCCCTTTGCCGTCGTAAGGAGCGTCACCGACATATCGCCGCCGGCGAACTGCGTCATCGCGGGCAGACTGTCGGCGCCGAACTGCTTCGCCGCGTAGACGTGGAGCGCTACCGGCGGACTCATCCGGGAAACGAGCGATTCGATGCGGTCGCCTCGGTTGAGATTCATCCACTTGCTGACCGGCCCGAGGGAATGCGTGGGATACAAGTTGCCGAACATGGTCCTCTTTACCTCGCCGCGCCACGTGAGGGCGCCGTCGGACTCGAAGCGCAGTGCCCGGCAGTCGTGGATGTACGAGCATTCGGCGTAGTAGATATCGCCGAAAACGCCGGCCCGCACCATGTTGAGCACCATGAGGCGGCTCCGTTCGTAGAGGTAATTCTCGAGGAGCATGTAGCGCTTGCCGGTCTTCTCCTTGGTGTCCACCAAGCTCCAGCAGTCGTCAACCGTATACGCGCCCGGCACTTCCGAACCGACGTGCTTACCGGCGTTCATGGCGTCCACGGCCATGACGGCATGCCACGGGATCGGCGTGGCAATGAGGACGGCCTCGAAGTCGTCGCGCTCGAGCATGCGGCGATAGTCGTACTCGCCCTCCTTGAACCCGGCGGGTGTATTGCCGCGGAGCCGGCGGACGATCTCGATGCCTCGGTTGAGGTGATCCTCGTTGATATCGCAGATGGCGGTTACCTGCGTGTTCGGCATGCTCAGTAACACCTTGAGCAGGCCGGTGCCGCGATTGCCGACGCCGATGAACGCGACGCGCACCGGCTTGACGTCCTCGGCCGCATCGTGAGCCCGGGCCCGCGGCGCCATCACTGCCGCCGCCCCGGCCGCCGCCATGAACACCCGTCTGCTAATAACATTCCGTGCCATTTTCATCTCCTCCTGGATTCGGTCACTGCCATTGAACCGATAGCTCCTGCCGGCTCGAGTCCGCACCGTGGGCATGAACGATGAGCGGGGCGGTCGCATGGTAATCGGTGGCGGCGCCGTTGACGGTCACGCGCACGTTCGTGAGCGATGGCGGCACAAACACGACCGTCGGCGCGCTCGTATCGATGGGATCGTATCGTAGCGTGAACGTCGTGTCGTCGTACTCGATGTCCGGATTCCGCCCGGCTATTCGCTGGGGGTATACATATACGAGGTGCGAGAGCTTCGGATTGGGTGTGCCGTCTTCCTGAACGAGGCAGAAGCTGCTCGGTCCGCCTTTGTCGTACGACCAGTAGGTCCAACCGAGGTGGTATTCATTCATGAGCGCTATGAAGTCTTCCAGGAAAGCGCCGGACCCCGAGGTGGTGTCGGCGATGCCGAATTCGCCGAACATGAGGGCCGTCCCGAAGCGATGGGCGTCGCGGACGCGCTGTTTGACGGTGGCGCCCAAGAGGACGCGTCCGAGGGGTCCGTAGGGCAGGCCTTCATGGCCGAAGGGGTCGTAGTAGTGGGGGTAGTACACGGAGCCCGGATCTGGTTTGAAGACCAGCGTTGACGGCAAGACCATGGTGTCGGTAACGATGGGTTCGAAGAAGAGCGGCGTGGTGAACCCGTTTCGCCGGCGCATCGCCTGAATGTCTTCGTAGAATCCGGAGAGGAACTTCCGCTCGAAGAGAAGGCCGTAGGATGGCCATGGCTCGTTCATGATGTCGAGGCCGACGACGCCCGGCACGCCCTCGATCTTGCCCATGAGGTACTCGACCATGGCGACGTAGCGCGCTTTGATCTCGTCACTCCGCCAGAAGTTGTCGAAGGTGCCCCACATCGACGTCTGGAAGTAGTTCACGTTCCACGGATGCTTGGGCACGTACTCGCGGCCGCCATCATCCGTGGCCCAGTCGGGAAATCCGTGGCTACCGAAGCGCTGGCCGTAGAGGTCCTGGTGCAGGTCGACGATGACGTCGATGCCGAGTTCGTCGAGCCAGCGTAGGCGCTCGAGGGTGTTGGCGATGTAGGTCTCGTCGAACACGCCGTCCTCGGGCTCGATGGCCTCCCAGAAGACGAGGTATCGCACGTGGTTGAACCCCCAATCGCGCAGCCGCGCCAAGTCCTCGCGCGTGTGCCACGAGAGGTGATCCGGCGCGCTCTTGGCATGACTCGCGACGTTGACGCCATGGTAGATGACAATCCGGCCATCTTCGTCGTGGATATACGTTGGCCGGGACGGCGGCGCACATCCCGCCATGAGCACCGCGACCATGGCCAGCGCCGCAAACGTCCTGCTGGATCGTGTGAAGCCCGGGCGATCCATGCGTTCCTCCTTCCGAGACCGACTCAGCCATCTCCTCCCGGCTCAGGCTACACCAACGGCGCGCCTCCCGTCACCTGGCGGCCGTGAGCGCTACTCGTCGGCCTCGTAGTGCACCCACAGTGGGGCGAGCTTGAGCTGGATAACCGTCAGCGCGAGGACAAGCGCGAAGAGGATCCAGGCCATAGCGGAGGCGTAGCCCATGCGCATGTAGCGGAAGGCGTTATTGAACAGATAGAAGGCGTAGAACAGCGTCGAGTCCACCGGCCCGCCCTGGGTCATGATGAAGGCCTGCGTGAAGATCTGGAAGGTGCCGATCAGGCCCATGATGAGGTTGAAGAAGATGTACGGACTCAGCATCGGCAGCGTGATACTCCAGAACCGGCGGAGCGGTCCGGCGCCATCGATCTCGGCCGCCTCGTAGAGGTGGTTCGGAATGCCTTTGAGGCCGGCGAGCCAGACGATCATGCCGGCGCCGGCGCCCCAGAGGCCCATGAGGATTAGGGCCGGCTTCGACCAGTGCTGATTCTGGAGCCACGCGGGACCGTCGATGCCGATCTTTTCCAGCAGCGTGTTGAGAATGCCCTGCTCGGGATTGAAGATCCATATCCAGAGGATCGACGCGGCGACGGCGGGCATGATGGCCGGTAGATAGAAGAAGGTGCGGTACACGGCCATGCCCTTGATCTCGTAGTTCAGCAGAAGCGCGATGGCCAGGCCCACGCCCATGCCCAGCGGTATACCCAGGCCCATGTACAGTGTGTTGCCCAGCGATTTGTAGAAGAGCGGATCGCCCGCGATCATCGTGTTGAAGTTCTTGAGACCGATGAACCGCGCCGGGGAGAACACATCGTATTCGCACAGACTCATGAACAGGGAGAACACGATCGGGCCGCCGCCGAACACGATGAAACCGAGGAGCCACGGCGAGGCGAACAGCAGGCCGGCGCGATGCTCGCTACGAAAGAAACCGCGCGCCCGGGCCTTTCGACCGAAGTAGGCGTACGCTGCCAACGCGCCGACCACGAGGAGGATCGCGTAGGTGGCGACGATGGGTGTCCAACTCACCTCGCGATACGACTTCGGCGCGAAGATCCGATCCAGGTCTTTCTGTACCGTCCGCGTGCCCATGTCGAGCGCGATCTGGGCATTGCGCCTCACGTCTGAGGGGTCGTATCGCTTGTAGATGCCGGCTTCCATGGCGCGCACGTGTTCGTTCCACAAGAGCTGGCCGGCAGGCGACACCGGGCGGTACTCGGAGTAGTCGAGCGAGTCGACGAAGACGCGCGCACCATCCTTGAATCGCTGTGGAACGGCGGGATCCGAGTAGACGTAGTGCGCCATGGCCCACTCGGTGAAATCGCGCCGGGCGTAGAGTCGTGGAATGTAGATATTGCCGCGCGCGTGGGCACGCTGGGCCAAGGCCTCGGCCTCGAGGCCGTTGGCCCGTCGTGACACCAGATACTTGATGAGCGCCCAGGCCTCGTCGGGATGCTTGGCGCCGCGCGGGATGACGTACGACCATCCGCCGCACCAGCCTAACCGCTTCTTGCCCTCGGGTGCCGGCGCCAGCGTCACGCCGAAGCGCAGATCCCGTCTCGCGTCGGATATCCACGGCAGGAACCAGTCCCCGTCGATCTTCATCGCTACTTTGCCGCTCATGAACGGATCGAGGTCGCCGCCGGCCAACGCGATCTGGAAGGCGTTGACGCGCTCGGCGCCGCCCATGCTGTCGTACATTTCCGTCATGAAGACCAGGGCCTCCACGATCTCGGGCGCGTTGAGCGTACACGTCCGGCCATCCTCACTCAGGAACTTCCCGCCATTGAGCCAGCCGTAGATATACAGCCACGAATTGCCGTAGTTCGGGATGAATCCGACGCGCATCAGGTTGCCGGCGTCATCGTATTCGGTGAGGATCTCGGCTGCCTTGCGCAACTGATCCCACGTTGTGGGCGGGCCGACTTTGGCCGGATCGTTGGGATCTACGCAGCCGGCCGCGACAAGTGCCTCGGCGTGTTTCTCGAGGATATCAAGGTTGTAGTAGAGCGCGCGGTTATCCGTGTTGGTCGGCACGGCGAACAAGCGGCCATCGTATGACGCCTCCTTCCAACACGGGGCGTAGAACAGCTCCGGCCGAAGCGTATAGGGATCGTCGGGGCGCTCGCGGAGATCGCGGTCGACAAGCGGCTGGAGACACTGGAAGGCGTCACGTGCGGCCCACTCGCCCACCGCGTGCCGGGCGAAGTACACCACGTCCGGCGGATCGCCGCCCGCGATGGAACAGAGGAGACGCTGCGGATCGCCGGACATGTCGATCGAGGCGCTCTGGCCGCAGATCACCTTGATGGTCGGTCCGCCGTCGCAACCGTTGTGCAATGATTCGAAGTCTTGGATGAGGTCCTGCGAGACCCACTCGTTGCCCCAGTAGTAGAGCGTGATCGCATCCGGGGCGCCGTGGGCAATGCCGGCCGCTCCCAGCACGGCCAACGCGATGAGACCGTTACGCATCCAAGCCCTTTCCACGGATTTCGATGTCCTCGGATTGGCTCAGGTCGATCTCCTCTGGCGGCACCCGGCGTCGCTGCATGTCGTGGGTGAGCGTAATGACCGGGCGGTCCAGGGCATCCCGATGCACGCGTGTCACGACGGCCGTGTAGCTGCGCAAGGGGCCATTCCGAATCACGACCTCCGTCCCGAGCGGGAACACGGGAACCGCCCGCATCAGCGTTTGCACAATCTCGCGGTTGAGTTTCGATCCGGCCATGGTCTTGATGGTGCGCAAGGCCTCGTCAGTGGCCATAGGCTCGTGGGCGTCGGTGCCGGTCAGGAGATTGTCATAGACGTTGGCCACGGCCACGATCTCGCCAATGAGTGTGGGAACGGGCGGCGGCAACGCGCGGTCCCGGCGGATCGTGTTGCTGCCGCGAAGGCCGCGTGGCAGGCCCGTGCCGTCCGGGCATTCGTGATGCTCGTAGGCGGCGTGCGGCGCAAGCGCGTTGGCTTGATCGCTCTGCCGGAGCAGTTCATAGCCCAACTGCGTGTGTTGGATGATTCGTTGATCGCCGATCACCTGCGTATCGAGAAAGATCACCCCGATATCGTGCAAGAGCGCACCCATCGCCAAGGGCTCGATACGGCTCTTGGGCAGGTCTATCAGATGACCGATCATCACCGAGACGGCACAGACGTCGATGGAATGGTTCAGCACACTGGAACTCGCCGATTTGATCGACGTGAGGCCCGCCAGCGTCCGGCGCGACAAGACTTCGTCCAGAATCCTATCCACCACGCTGCCGATCTCCGCGAGCGGGCCATCCTCACTCACGAGGTCCTGCACACCCTTGGCATCGAGGGCGATCTCGATCTCGCGGGCGGACTGCACGCGAAGCGAGCCCACTTCCTCCTCGATGGATTCGTACGCGGTCTGGAGCGTCTCGATGGCCATGGCGCGGACGGCCGGACTCACGTCATGCTCGCCGGCCACGGCGATCGCATCATCTTCCTCCCGGATGAAGAAGCGCGTGTACCCCTTCATGCGCAAGGTGCGGATATAGGCCTTGGTGAGCACCACGCGTTCGCGAAGGAGCGTACTGCCATCGCGATCTACGATCTCGCGCGCCAGCATCATGCCCGGCTGCGCGTCGCCAATGTTGATCAGGCGCATGGCCCTTCTTCACCCTCGAGGCGCCGCAGCGCCTTATAGGTCCGGCGTGAGGTATCCGGCGTATCGGCCCAGCCAGTAGGCCATCAGATAGTCGTGGCCGTTGAACTCCATCGTGTCGTCCACGTTTCGGTCCGCGCCCGGCTGGTAGGGATCCATCACCCAGGCCGACCACGACTTTGCACGGCGATCCACTGGAACCGGCTGGTCGGCTTCGGGCGCGGGACTCTTCGGCGCCGGATCGAAGGTGAATCCGAACTCCTTCTCGTAGGCTGCAATCGAGGCCCGATTCCACTTCATATCGAGCGGAAACCACCGCAGCGTATCGATACCGGCCGCCGTACCGGAGTCGTCTCCGGTGAAGCGCTGCACCATGAAGGCGTAGTACGGATTGGCCTCGGGCTTGACGCCCGGAAACCGGCCATCGCCATTCCACGCGCGATCCAGGCTTTCGAGGTAGAGGCGCCGCACGTCCTCGTCCTTCTCGTAGGTCAACAGCGGATAGTATGCGAGGAAGATAAGCACGTCGTCCGAGTGGTTCACCGAGCCGCGCACGGGGTCTTTGAGCCGCCTCGCCTTGACGGCCGCCTCGGCGTAACCTTCGTCCACGGCGTAGCGGCGGTAGGCCTCATCGAAGCGCGCCTCGCCGGTGATGTGGTGCGCCACCTTCAGCAACTGGAGTAGCAGCAACGCGTTCTGCTTCTCGATGCCTTTCGCATAGCGGGGATAGTACTTGCCCCACGTCGTCACGTTGCCGTCGTAGCCGATGATCTGAAGCCCGTTGTCGAGAATGTGATCCGTCATCTCGGCGATGCGGGCCGCAATCACCGCGCGCTCATCCTCGGAAGCCACGAGGTCGTAGGCCAACGCGAATCCGTAGTAGACCCCGTCCATTTGATCGCTACTGACATCGCCGCGCCATTTGTACTTGCCGTCGTCGGATAGGCGCCAGCCGCCGTCATCCGCCATGGGCTGCTCGGCCGGCCATGCGGCACGCGCCAAGAGGCCTTTCTTGCCGCTCACGGTGCATAGCAGGTTGAGTGCCGCGATGGACCGGCTCGCCTGGGCCTTCACGGCCGGATCCTGGGTGGCCGCGTATCGCATCGAGAGCGTGCCAAGGTAGATGCCGGTCATGTACGCGTTGTCCGGCATATTGTAGGCGATGAAGGTTCGTGACTCCGTCGGCACCATGAGCTTGCACAGCGCTTGGCCGTCCAGTAGGAACCGGCGCTGCATGTCTTGATCGAACAGCTCGGCCTTTCCGGCCAACGTCAACGCGCCGTCGGCCGAGGCGGTCGCGGCCATCACCACAGCCAACCCGCCCAAGATGCATCGCATACGCCTCTCCTCGTGTCGTCGCCTACGCGTGTGGCTCGACTTTCTCGATGGGCTGCCAGTGGCCCTGGGTGATCATCTTGACGCCTGACGGCGCCGCCCACCGGATGCCGTTGTAGATCACCTTGAGCACCGTTTCGTGGTAGTAGATCGGCAGCGTCTCGTGGCCCGGCCGGAAGTAGAACACCTTGCCGCGCTCGCGGTGCCAGCAGCAGCCGCTCCGGAACACCTCGCCGCCCTCGAACCAACTGATGAACACCTGCTGATCCGGCTGCGGAATGCCGAAATACTCGCCGTACATCTCGACGTGGTCGATCTCGAAGTACTCCGGCAGACCGTCCGCGATGGGGTGGCTGGGATCTACCACCCAGATCCGCTCGCGCTCGCCGATCTCGCGCCACTTGAGGTTGCAGTTCGTCCCCATCAGTCGCATGAACGGCTTCGACATGTGGCCCGAATGCAGCACGACCAGGCCCATGCCCTCGAGCACGCGCTGCTGCACCCGCGCCGCGTTCTCGTCAGTGACCTTGTCGTGCGCCATGTGGCCCCACCACGTCATGACGTCCGTATTCTTGAGGATCCGCTCGCTGAGACCCTGATCCGCCATGTCCAGTTCCGACACGCGGACGGACGCGATGCCCGGCTGCTTGCGGAGATACTGGGCAATTTGACGCCCCATGCCTTTCGGATACAACTTACGGATCTCGGCGTTCTCCTTCTCGTGGACGCCCTCGTTCCAAACCGTCACGCGAATCCCATCACTCATTGTCCGAATTCCTTCCAACGTTGCGAGAGATACTCGAGGCCGCGACGACACGCCCGGCCTCGGCTAGTGGCTCGGTTCATTGTAGGGGGACCCGGCACACCGTTCAACAGACAGACAGGCGCATGGAAATGGAGACCTACGGTCGTCGCCGTGGCGTGGTCGGGATTTGCCTGCCAGAAGGCAGGAACCACGTGACAACGAAGTGAGGGGCGTGACGCCGGGCGTGCAGCCTGCTATACTTCTGATGGCGCCGAAGGAGACCGACGGATGGATTTGCCGCTCGACATTGACCAGGAAAGGCTCGCGACATTTTGCCGCGAACATCATCTCACGAAACTCGCGTTGTTCGGTTCCGTTCTGACGGAACGTTTCGGTCCGGACAGCGACGTGGATATCCTGTTCGAGTACGACCCGGAACACGTGCCTTCTCTTTTCGACGTCGTGCGGATGGAACGGGAACTGTCCGAGATCCTGGGCCGCAAGGCGGACATGCGGACAGCACAGGATCTGAGCCGCTATTTCCGCGACGAGGTCGTGCGCAAGGCTCTGGTGCAGTATGTTGCGTGACGCGGACATCACGCGGTTGCGGCACATGGTTGAGGCCATTCGGGAGATTCTAGAGTTTGTCCACGGCCGCGATCAGCAGTCGCTGCTCTGCGAGCGGCCGATACAGCACTTGGTGCTCCGCAACCTGGAGATCTTGGGGGAAGCCGCTTCGCGTCTCTCGCCCGAGTGTCGGCAACAGTATCCCGAGATTCCGTGGCGCGATATGATCGATCTCCGCAATCGGCTTGTCCACGTCTATTTCGACCTCAATCTGGACATCATCTGGAGCACCGTTCAACAAGATTTGCCGGAGCTCTTGTCCTCGCTTGAGGCGTTTCTACAGGACGAAGCAGCGGAATAGAGCCTTCTTTGGTTGTCACACCGCGCCTTCGTAAGTGCCCGATCCATCGCCGTGGCAATTGCATGGTAAGGCGGTTTGTACTAAACTCCCATTTAGTCCAGCATGCACATAGCGGGGTATGAACGCGCCGGCCTCGTCGGTATTGGCCAACGGAGGGGATACGCCGTGAGGATCGAATACACGAACACGATAGATGACATTGCTGCATTCCACGCCTTTCATCTTGAGCATTCTCCGTATCTGCGCCGCACGCAGATGCTGCTCCGGTTCGTTTTCCCATACCTCTTCATCATTCTCACAGCTGTTTCTTTTGTTAGCTCCGGCCGCCTTACATCCGCCAACTATGCCATACTCATCGTAAGCCTGGTCTGGATCTTGGTCATACCTCCCTTCTATAAACACTCGGCCAAGTCCGCGGCTCGCAAGGTGTATTCGGAAGGTCCGAGCAGGGCTCTGTTCACGAAGCACGTTCTCACCGTATCTTCAGAAGGAATTCATGATGAAACAGCGCATTCTTCGACGCTCATCGGGTGGCCTGCGCTGAACGAGACGGAGGAGGATCGTGGGAGAATCTACGTCTACTACTCTTCCGGAGATGCCTTCATGGTGCCTCACTCCGCCTTCCAAAGCGCCGCCGAGAAGGAGGAGTTCGTCAAGACGGTCGAGGGATTCATCCAAAGCCAGGCCGACCAACCATCGGGCGGGAGCGAACAGCCATAAGTCAGGCGCGGCTGGTGTGGCCGCAGACGCAGACGGGACCGCGGTGCCTACTCGGCGGCCTTCAGGGCTTCCAGGGCTTCTACGTCGGCGAGATCACGGGTCCGTCCTGTGGCCCTCTTGTTCCGAATGAGGTCATCGATGGACGGCACGCGAACCGGAATTCCCTCAATGTCCATGGAGACCGAATCCCTGAACGCGTCCTCAAATCGTAGGCCCGATGCCGTGGTGATGATGTCGATTCGTCTCGGCGCCACGCCGATCTGAAAGACGGTTTCCTCCGTCTCGAGATCCTTTTGGGTCAGTTCGGAGACGGGCGCGCCAAAACGCGTGAGTGCGCGCAAGACGGCCTTCGCGTTCTCCGGCGACGGCATCACCCAGATGCCTAGGTCTACCGTCGCGCGTGGGTAGCCGTGGGCCGCCAGCGCGTACGCGCCGACGAGAAGGAACTTAGCCTTCTCGGCGGACAATTCGGACAACATCTCTCTGTAGTCTTCGTTCAGCATCGTAGCGTTTGCTCAAAGACACGGCTTCGCACGTCAAGGGCCATACAAGACCGATGCGGTAACTCGGAGTACCGGGAACGTACGCGTAGTCTTCGCGATCACCCATCCGGTACAAGGCTGTGCGGGTTCTGTCCATGCGTCGATGATATCACCACGGCCTCAGGCCATCAATTGCCGAGTCACCGGAATCGGTTGCGGTAGAGCTTCTCCGTCCCCACCCTCCGCGTAGGAATACATCGAGGTGGCGTCGCGCGATTGCAATGGTTGTGCATTGGCAAGAACGGGGAACACCGAGAGGAGTAGAGCGCGCCGGAACTCGAACCGGTGGCGGCGGTCGGCGCAGAATGGGCGGGTGTGGCGTTGGGCGGCGTGTGCCGAGCCGTGGGCACCCGAGGACATAGGCGTAGCGCCTACAGGACGATCACGCTCAGGATCCACACGGTCAAGGCAGCGGCGCCGCCGGTGACGAGCGTGCCGAGGCTCTGGAGCCGGTAGCCCTGATTCACGCTCATTCCGGAAAACTGCGTCACGACCCAGAAATAGCTGTCGTTGGCGTGCGAGACGACCATCGAGCCGGCGCCAATGGCGACGACCACGAGCGCCTTGGCCGTTTCGCTCTCGAGGCCCAGCGAGGGCAGCAGCGGCAGCACGAGCCCGGCGGTTGTTATGAGCGCAACCGTAGACGATCCCTGTGCCGTCTTCAGACTCGCCGCGATGATGACGGGTAGTAGAATGCCGATACCTTCCCGGCCTTTGAGGGCCGTTCCGATCACATCCGCGATGCCCGAGTTCTGCAACACCTTTCCGAAGGCGCCGCCCGCGCCCGTGATGATGATGATGGTCGCCGCGCCGATCATGGCCTCGCCCACCCATCCCGTGGTGGACAGCATCTCGCGATCGAACTTCTTCGGCAGCAGGAACGAGATGCACACGCCGAGGAGAAGGGCCACGACTGGCTGTCCGAGGAAGCCCAGCAGCACGATGGCTTGTCCTTCGCCCAATGGCTTGCTGGGGAGTTCCGCAATCGAGCGGAGGACGATCAGCACGATAGGCAGCAAGATCGGAACCAGCGCTTTCGGCACCGAGGGGGCGTCCTTGTCTCCCGCAGCCGGCTCGACCTCGACGGCGTCATCCTGGGAAGCGAGGGTCACCTTGCCGGCCACGTTGACCGCGAACAGCCAGCCGGCAAAGGCCGCCACGACGCTCACCAGCAAGCCCCAAAGGATGACGAGACCTACGTCTGCCTCGAGGATTCCCGCGGCCGCGACGGGCCCGGGCGTCGGCGGCACCATGGTATGCGTCGCATAGAGGCCGGCGCTCAGCGCCACCGCGCACATCGCCAACGAGACCTTGGCCTTCCGCGCCAGCGCCTTGTTCAACGGAGAGAGCAGCACGAATCCGGAATCGCAAAACACCGGTATCGAGACGATGTAGCCGACGATCGCCATGGCCATGGGGACATTCTTTCGCCCGGTGAGTCGCAAGGCCCCCTCGGCGACCCGGTAGGCGCCTCCCGACTTCTCGAGAAAGGTGCCGATGATGCATCCCGCCAGGATAACGATGCCGATGTTACCGATGGTACCGCCGAAGCCGTCGTTCACCGACTTCACGACCTCCGCCAGCGGCATGCGCGCCGCGATGCCGAAACCAAAGGCCGCCAACAGGAGCGCCAGAAACGGATGCAGTTTCAGTTTCACTGTGGCGAGCACAATGAACAAGACCGACACGACCAGCAGTGCAATCAATCCCATTGCAGCACGCTACCCTTTCCCGGTTTCTCCTGCCGGATTCAACCGCCGCTGAACGCGCCCAATCATAGGTCAAGCAACGAAGACTGTCAACAGAGGTGCGTCAACGTGAGTGCATCGCCTCGGAACTCGAACCGTTGCCGGCGGTCGGGGTAGGATGGGCGCGTGTTGGGTTGGCTGGATGCTCGCGCCCAAGCTATGGAGGAAAGGATGGGAGGAATAGGACCTATACGACTAGTAGGACCTATACGACCCATGCCGCGAGCCCCGATCGAGCCCGATTGCTGAATCTTCGATACGGGAAAGGAGGCCATCGTGTCGAGGTCTTGTTCTAGCGCGTTGCGCTATGAGGATGCGGGCGAATGCGCGCGACTAGCTATGGACGCCCTCGCCATGCGCCGCGTCGACGGCATTCCGAGCTGGATGCTTCACGTCATGGACGTGCGGTTCATTGAGGCGCGTTCGGGCCACGCCGTCGGCGCGTTCCGCGACAACGCTCGCGAGGTCTATCTCGAGTTCCAGCGCGCCGTCGGCTGCGGCATGATCGACCAGTTCATTCCGGAAAATCCCCTGTCCATGGGCGCGTGCGGCTACGAGTCGTCCACGCCGCACACCGCCACGACCGGCGCCACCGACATCGTCCTCGACGGCATTGCCATCAACTCGGCCGAGGCCGTCGCCGATCACCTCGAACGCGTCGTGTTTCCGGCGCTCGAGACTGCCATCGCCGGCGCAGAGGCCGAGGGCGATGAGGCCGTCGACGCGCTCGTCCAACAGGAGGCCGCGACGCAAGCGCTGTTCGGCGCGTCCATTCTCAAGGCGCCCTACGACGGCTTCCAATACTTCCCTTACCTTCGCTATACGCAATACGGCTATGCGAATTACCTCATGGCTTTCGTCATGTTTCCCGAGTTGATGGAGAGGGATTTCCGGCTTCAGGCCGACCTCGCCGTGCGGCGCAACGCCATCGCGGCGCGCGCCATCGTCGACGGCGGCCTGCCGAAGGTCATCCGGCTCGATCACGACATGGCGGATTCGCGCGGCACGCTCGTCGACGTGCGTGCCCTCGATCAGGTCTGGTTTCCCCATTTCGGCCGCGCCATCCAGCCGCATCTCGACGCCGGGATCCGCTTGCTCTGGCATTGCGACGGCAATCTGATGGCTATGGTACCGCGGTTGATCGAGGCCGGCATCGGCGGATTCCAGGGATTCCAGTACGAGGACGGCATGGACTACGCGCGGCTGTGCGCAATGCGCGATCGCGACGGCGGCCCGCTCATGATCTGGGCCGGCGTGTCGGTGACGACGACGCTGCCGCACGGGCGTCCGGAGGATGTGCGTAGCGAGCTGCGTCGGCTCGTCGATTTCGGGCCGAAGACAGGCCTCTTCCTCGGCGGAAGCAGCTCGATCACGCCGGGCGTGCCGTGGGAGAACCTGGACGCCCTGATCGAAGGTCTCGCGTACTACCGAAGCCACGACCGCGCGGCCTGATCAGCCGGCGGTGCTTGGCAAGGCGCCGACGAAGTCGTCGACGTCGAACACGAAACCGAAGGCCAGTGCCACGCGCCAGAGGGCCAGCTCCTTGCACCACTCGTTCCGGGCCGAGGCCTTGTTCTCGACGGCGGTCGTCGCCTGACGGATGGCCGAGCACATGAGGCCGTACTTCTGCATCTCGGCCATACCGCCCGGCGATAGCAGCAGGCACCAGTTGATGGCGAACCCCGAGTAGATCAGATGGTTGATGCCCTTCTCGCGGCACAGGGCGTGGAGTTGGTGGCCGTTCTCGGCAACGCCCTCGCCGTCGAGGGGCTTCGTGTTCGGCGCGAAATCGAGCCGGGCGAATCCGCGAGCGATATCATCGAGGTTGTGCGTCGCCGGATAGCCGTACGTCTGCTTGTGTGCGGCGAGGGCGTCGCGGATGGGATCCGAGGCCACCGTCGGCAACGCCTCCGGCGCCGGGCCGGCGATCTCGACGGCATGCTGATAGCCGGGCAGGTGCTTGTAGTAGTCGCCGCCGCCTACGACGTGGAAGAGCGTCAAGTCCGAGGCGCGTACGGCGGCGAGCAATCGGGGGAACACGTCGCGGCAGATGGCGTCGGCGCGCGGAATGTACGGCACGACGCGGTGCCAGCCGGGAAACTGATCGCGCGTGCCGGCGTCCCATGCGTGCATGACGACGACGGCGGTGTGGTTCTTCGAGAAGGTTAGGGGCTCTCGAATCCAGCCGCCGAAACCTTCCTCGGGCACGTCGAGCGAGTAGTCGGCGTCATGATGCCGGTAGTACCACGCCGGCACGGTGAACCCGTCGGCGGGCGTCTCGGCTTGACCCAAGGCCGAGACGTTGACTGCGCCCGCCACGCCGAGGGCGGCCGCGCTTGATAGAAACGTGCGTCGCGTATGAACGGGTTTTGTCATGCGCATCACCTTATTGCCTCCGCCTGCGCCGAGGCTACTCCTCGAGTTCGATGTCGATCGCGAACTTCTGTTCACCCAGGCGCGGACACTGAACGAGCCACTTGCCCTCGGGCGACACCACGCCGCTCGCCGCGTTGACGGGCCGCTCGGGATCCGCCGCGTTGGCGGTCACAATGTACACCTTGCTCTCGCGCGCACGGAGCGCCAGGTTCGCCTCATGGAACGCGGTGAAGTCTTGGTCGAATCCGGAGTTGATGGCGTGAAAGATGATCTGCGCGCCTCGCTTGCCGAGCTGATAGGCCAGGCGCGGATCCGGATACGGCCCGCAGCCCGGCGTCACCCACAGGTCATTGCAGATGAGGCAGCCGAACCGAATGCCGTGGTGCGTGAACAGGCGCAGCTCCTCGCCGGGCCGGCAGAACTTGCGATCGCCTTCCGTCGGCACAAGTTTCTCGTGCGTGCCGAGTAGCTTACCCTCATCCGTCTTGATACGCTGCTGGATGAACGTGCCCTCGGCGGTGTGCACGCCCGTGCCGATGAGGGCTGTCACATAGGCCTGCCGACAAGCTGCGGCAACCTGGCGCCACGCCGCCGCGGCCGCCTTCTGGCTGAAATCGCCGTGATAGCCCGTCAGGCTCATTTCCGGAAACAGAATGAAATCCGTGTCGCTTTTCTCAATGCAGGAAAGGATTTTCGGCAGATTCTCCTCGAGTTTGGGCGAAACCATCATCTGGACACCGGAAACGCGGACTGTCTTCATGCTGTGCTTCCTCCTGGATGCCTGTTTCTTCGCCATTCGTCGGCAGGTTTAGTATACCGGAAATTTTCCGCGCTGGGGCTGTTTTCGGTGAAGTAATGGGACGCAGAATATGGGAAAAATGGGAGGAATGGGACCGATCCGACCGATGGGACGGATCGAGGGAACGGTGCGTTCCGTTCCGCTGCACGCACCCTACTCCTTCGCGCCGCCGTCGAGGGCCGAGGCGAGGAGTTCGGCCATGTGGAGCGGCCGGGCGGTGGTGAGGTGGCCGATCTGGTGGCGGCAACTGGTGCCTGAGGCCACGACCTCCGTTCCCTTATCCAACGCGTCGATCATTTTGACGAGTGGCTCGGCCACCGCCAAGGACAGTTCGTACTTGCTTGCCAATGCGCCGAACGCGCCAGCCATGCCGCAACATCCGGACTCCAGCATCTTGACGTCGTTGCCGGGCACGCGCGCGGCCAGTTTGCCCATGATCGAGACGTCCATGAGTGCCTTGGCGTGGCAATGGCCGTGGATGGCGGTCTTGCGCGGCCGCTCGGCGAAAGCGAGGGCGTCCGGCTCGCGCTCGAGTAGGTCGTGTATGAACGCCTCGAACAGGACGCAACGCTCGGCGACGCGTTGCGCGTCCGGAATGCCGAGTTCGCGGTAGTCCTGGGCGAACATGGAGTAGCACGATGCCTCGAGGAAGAGGATTGGCTCGTTGCCGGCTTGGCGCATGAACCACTCGATGTTGTGGCGGCCGAAACCGGCGGCCGTATCGAGACAGCCCATACTGAAAGCGGGCCGGCCGCAGCAGACGCGGCCCTTGGGCAACACCACCTCGAATCCCGCCGCCTCGAGTACTTTCGTCGCGGCGATGCCGATGTTGGGCTCGTTGTATCGCACAAAGCAGTCGTCCCAAAGGAAGACGCGGCCGCGATGGGCCTTCGGCGATGCCCCGCGCCGGGCGAACCAGCGATGGAACGGGTGTTTCGTGTAGGGAGGCAGCGGCCGCTTCCTCGAGACGCCGAGGACGGACTCCATGATGGCGCGCACCAGGCCGTTCCGAATCATGAAGTTCGAGATGCCCGGCGTGATGCAGGCGAGCGCACCCAGCACGTCCACGCGGCTGAACACGCGCTCGCGCAACGACATACCCTCGGCTTGGTGCCGCGCGTGCAGGAGCTCGGACTTGAGCAGACCCATATCCACGTTGGACGGGCATTCTTTCTGGCAGGCCTTGCACGATAGGCAGTTGCCCAGCGCCTGCTCCAGTTCCGGCAGCGATAGCACGTTTGCGGCGTTGCCAAGACGGCCCTCGAGCGCCGCCCGGATTGTGTTGGCCCGGCCGCGTGTGCACATGATCTCTTCGCCGGTGGCCGTGAACGTCGGGCACATGACGACGGCGTCCTTCCGGCAGTCGCCGCAGCCGTTGCATTGTTCGAGATGCGCGATGAAGGACTCATCCTTCTTCGCATAGGCCAGGACCGGCGTGAACGGCACCGGAATCAAGTGCCCGGCGCCGAAGCGCAAGTCGCCGTCGATACGAAACCGGCCGCTCGGCAGGATCTTGCCGGGATTCAATCGGTTCTCCGGATCCAGCAGCGCCTTGATCTCGCGCATAAGACCTAGTAACTCGGCCCCGACTTGCTCTTCCATGTACTCGGTTCGCGCAATGCCGACGCCGTGTTCGCCGGCGAAAGAACCCTGGAATTCGGAGGTCAGGTTCGAACACGCATCGGCCACCTTCCGGTACTTGGCGATATCCTCCGCCGAATGGAGATCGACCAGCGGCCGCACGTGGACGAGGCCGGACGCGGCATGGCCGTAGAACGACGCCGCGAGGCCGAGCGGGGCGATCACGGCCTCGAGCCGCCGTATGTACTCGGGCAACTGGGCCGGTCGTACGCACACATCCTCGAGGCCTGCCGTTGGTTTCGCGGCGCCCTTGCGCCCGACGAGCAGCGACAGGCCTGCCTTCCGGAGCGCCCAGACCAGGTCCATCTCGCGCTGATTGGCGCAGACGTAGCGGCGCAGTCCCACGTGCCGCTCGGCAAAGGCCGCCAACCGCTCGTCTACGTCATCGTAGAACTCGACCATGAGGAAGGACTCGCAGGGCTCGTCGTCGAGTTTGAGCAACTCCCGCGCCGCGCGGAAGGCCAACTGGCCTCGCGTCTGGTCGAAGAGCACGCGATCCACGTGCTCGATGGCGACCGGCTTCAGATCGAGATACTCGACGGTGGCCTGCATGGCCTCGTCCACCGACGCAAAGAACACGACGCCGAGGCCCTTCTTCCGCGGCACCGGCACCAGATTGAGCACGCCCGATGTCACCACGGCCAGCGTCCCTTCGCTGCCGGAGAAGATCCGCGTCAGGTCGCCGCCCGTTTCGAGGTAGCGATCAAGGCCGTAGCCCGGCCACCGCTTCACGAGATCGCGGTGAAACCGCCGTCGCACTTCGGTCGCGTGCGGATTCACCAGGCCCGCAATCGCGCTCGCCTCCTCGCGCAGGCCGCCGTTCTTCCCTCCGACGGTGACCGTACGGCCGTCGGCCAGTACGATATCCAGGCTGACCAGATGATCGGCCGTGGTCCTGTACAACGGCGCTCGGGCGCCGGACGAGTTGTTGGCGATCATACCGCCTAGGGTGGCCCGCGAGCTCGTGGCCACGTCTGGGCCGAAGCACAGGCCGTGCGGCCGGAGAAACGCATTGAGTTGGTCGAGGACGATCCCGGGGCCGACGCGCACCGAACGCCGATCGATATCGAGTTCCGAGATTTGCCGGCCGTAGCGGGCCATGTCGATGACGAGGCCATCGCCTACCGCGCCGCCGGCCAGGCCCGTGCCGGCCCCACGCGGCGTGACGGCCCAGTCGGCGCCGGCCGCCAGCATCACCGCCTCGGCCGCCTCGGCCCCGTTCTTGGGAAAGGCCACGGCCTGCGGCTCCATCTGGTAGATCGACGCATCCGTCGCGTAGAGCTGCCGTGTCAAGGCGTCCGTTCGGATCTCGCACTTCGCCGCAGTCAAAGCGCGTTGCTGCGCGTTCGTCATCGCTACTCCTCTTCGTTCCGTCCGTTACGGCTGCCGGGTGACGGAGGCCTTGGATCGGGTCTCTTGCAGTTCCATCGTCGACCGGCGGCATTCAAGAATGGCCATAGCCAATTCGACCAGCTCGGCCGCTTCCCTGGGCGACATCGTGCCGACGGTGACCATGTCGCAATCGCGTAGTGAGTTCCACACGAAGGTCATGGCTTGAAACGGGCGCAATTGGCCCGCTGCCATCGGTTTGATCGTCATCACCGGCTTCTTGGCCTCGAGGATGATCCGCTGGACCCAATCCACCTCGAGCTGCATCAGGAAACCCATCGCGTTGTAAATGGCGATGTAGGTCTCGATGTCGAGGCCGCTCTCGTCGGCGTAGATGATACTCTCCGGCATGTGCGTGCTCAGCCCGGGCACCATGCCGCGCTCACGGATCTTAGCACACAACCCATCCATCCGGCGCAATGTCCGCGTGCAGCGGTCCAGCATGGCGTCCGTTGTCGACTGGTGCGGCATGCAAAACGTCGAGCCAAGGGCCGCCGTCTCATCGAGAATGCGATCGGTCTCGGCCGAATCAAATCCATCCTCGGGCGTCCTCGGCGATACCGGAAACGCCGGCGTGGCGATCACGATCACCTTGCGGCCGACGCGATCCTCGGCCTCTTCGATGGCCTCGCCCAGCGGCGGACAATTCACCATGCCCATCAGCGTATCCACGCCGGCGCGCAAGAAAACCTCGATCACATCGGCCATCTTCCGCCGATCGCGGACCACGGTCTTGATGTAGTCATCCTTGGCCGGCGTGCAGTGACTCCAGCCGAGAAACCAGTTCGTCCCGATCAGCATTCGAGACACCGAAACACCGCCAACGTCGGTTCGCGGAAAATCGTTCATGGGCGCACGCTCCGTCGCTGCTTGTTGCTCACGCATCCTCGCCGCCGCGTCGGAAGGATCTTACCATGACGGAACGCCCCGCGGCCGCTATTGAACCGCTTCCGGCAAGGCAAAATGGACATCCTCGTGGACAATCTCGCGCTCTTCCACCTCGCACGGCCCTAAGGTCCGGAGGTGCGCGACCACGCCCCGCACCAGCGATTCCGGCGCCGACGCGCCCGACGTAACCAACACCGTCTCGACGCCGTCGAACCATGCGTCATCGATGGTGTCCGCCGAGCGAATGAGGTAGCTCGCCTTGCCCATTGAGCGGCAGATCTCGGCCAGCCTCGCCGAATTGGCGCTGGCCTCATCGCCGACAACCAGCACGAGATCCGCTTCGACGGCGAGCGTCCTGACGGCCCCTTGGCGATTCTGCGTCGCATAGCAGATATCGCCCGAGGGCGGACCCTCGATACCGGGAAACCGCGTATTGAGCGCGGCGACAATCCGCTCGCAATCCATCACGCTCAGCGTAGTCTGCGTGACATAGGCCACCCGGCGCGGATCGGGCACCTCCAGCGCCGCTACGTCCTCTTCGGAGAACACCACCTCGATGTGGCCGGGCGCCCAACCCATCGTGCCGCGCACCTCATCGTGGCCCGCCTTGCCGATCAGCACGACGGTGTAGTGGGCCTCGCCAAACCGCTTGGCCTCGCGGTGCACCTTCTCCACGAGAGGACACGTGGCGTCGATGACGCGCAACTCACGTGCCTGGGCCTGGGCCCACTGGCCCGGATCGACACCGTGAGCGCTGAACAGCACCAGCGCGCCCCGCGGCACCTCGTCGAGACTCCGCACGAAGACCGCGCCGGCGCCGGCCAAGTCGTTCACCACCACCGCGTTGTGAACGATATGGTTCAGGACGTAGACCGGCGCGCCGAATCGTTCAATGGCGCGCTCGACACACCGCACCGCGCGTTCGACGCCGGCACAGAATCCGCGAGGCTTCGCTAACAGGATGTGCATACACCAACCTCCACGGCGATGGTACCACAGACAGCCGGAACGGCTTAGCGTTCAGCCGATCACGACGCGTCAACCCGCGACCAGTCGTTCGGACTGCGCTCGCGCAAGAAGGCCAGCGTCCCGGCAAGATCCGGAATGCCGGTGCGGCCGCCGACGCGCGTGCACTTGATGGCCGCCACGGCGGAGGCGAACTCGGCGCAGCGGGCCGTCGTCCAGCCGTGCGCGAGGGCGAAGGCGTACGCGCCATGGAACACGTCGCCCGCGCCAACGGTATCGACCACGTCCACGCGGAACGCCTCGCCGCGGGCGCGGCCCTCGGCGCACGACGAGACCCATCCATCGGCGCCGAGGGTGATGATCGCCGTCGTCGGGCCGATGCGGTGAATCACGTCGAGGGCCTTGTCGATATCGCCGCCGAATCCGCCGTCTCGGAGGCACTGCCTTGGCGCGATCAGCACGTCCACGTGCCGAAGCCAGTCAAAGTCCTCGGCCTCGGGAGAGGCATCGGCGATAATCGGCACGCCATTCGCGCGCGCCATGGCCACCGCGCGCCGGGCCAGGTCAGGGTAGTAGCCATCGACAAGAACCACCGAGGCCGTCGCGATAGCGTCGAGCCGGATTTCCGGCCACGCGAAACCCGCCGTACGCCGGTGGAATATTGTGCGCTCGCCGGACTCCTGGGCCACGTGGATGACGCTGAACGGACTTGGCGCCCCCGGCACCCGTACCACGCCCGCCGTCGACACCCCCTCGGCCTCGAGCCCGTCGAGAATATCCCGGCCTACAGCGTCGTCGCCCAGCACGCTAACCAACTCGGTTGGCGCGCCAAGCCGCGCACACGCGACCAGCGCCGTGGCCACGAGGCCCCCGCCTTGCACGCAGTAGTCGTGGATATCGGCGGTATCGCCCCACGCCACCTGCGGCGCGACGACGATGTAGTCCAAGCAGCAGATACCCGCGCCCGCGATATGAATTCCCTGATTCGCCAAGGCCGAACTCCCTCGGCCCAATTATGGCAACGGCCGATGGGTGACACAAGCCGCGCCCTAGCCGCGCCGCCTACGGCCTTCCGCGGCCGGAATCAATATGTGATGCTGCCGCAGGCGTTCGGCGTCGGTCTTGGCCACGTAGATCGCCTGACCCTCCGTGTCCATGCCGGCGTGGTACATGGCCGTGGCCACCGTGCCGGGCGTCGGAATGAAGCACTGGACTTGGCGCGGTTTCCAGCCACGATCCTTGAGCCAGCGAGCAAGCAAGCGCATATCCTCGTCGGTGCAGCCGGGAAAGGCACTGATCAAGTACGGAATCACGTACTGCTCCTTGCCGGCACGACGCGACTCGCGCTCGAAGAGGCGAAGAAACGCCTCGAAGGTGTCGAAGCGCGGCTTGCGCATGAGCTCCAGCACGCGATCGCTGCAGTGTTCCGGCGCCACCTTCAGTTGGCCTCCGACGAACTCGGCCACGAGCGCGCGCAGGTACGGCGATTCGTCGCCGCCGAGGTCGTAGCGCACGCCGCTGGCCACGCGCACGTGTTTCACGCCTTCGAGGGCGCGGAGCGTCCGCAGCAAGTCGGCCAACTCGGCGTCGCGCGTGGCGAAATGGCGGCACAGCCGAGGCGTCAGGCAGTCGGTGCGCCGGCACGTCGACGGATCGGCCGTGCAGCGCGCGCCCCACATGTTGGCCGTTGGCCCACCTACATCCGAAACGCTGCCGGCCCAGTCCGGATGATGCGTCATCGCGCGCACCTCGTCCTCGATGGACCGGGCACTCCTTGATCGGATCTGTCGGCCTTGGTGCAGGCCGAGCGAGCAGAACGTGCAGCCGCCGGCGCAGCCGCGATGCGAGGTGACGCTGAACTGGATCATCGCCGCGGCCGGTATCGGCTCGCGGTACGAGGGATGCGCTTTCCGCGTGAACGGCAACGCGTAGAGCGCATCGAGATCGTCCGATGTCAGTGGCTCGGCCGGAGGCGTGAACGCGACGCAGCGGCCCCCGCTCTCCTGCGCGGCCCAGTGAACGCCCTGGTGCACCTGTCGCTCGATGGCCAGCGTCGCCTCCATGAGCGCCTCGGGATCGGCCAGGATGGCCTCGTGCGACGGGAGCAGGATGAGGTGGTCGGCATCCGGGCCTTGCGGTAGCGCGCAGAGCGCCTCGATCGCGGGTGTGACGAAGGCCGTGCCGGCAATGCCGCGCAGCGGATTCGGCGCGCCGGCCTCGAGGTGCCGAGCGGTCTCGAGGATGGCGCGCTCGCCCATGCCATACACGAGGAGGTCGGCTTTGCTGTCGAGGAGGATTGAACGCCGGATCTTGTCCGTCCAGAAGTCATAGTGGCTCGCGCGGCGCAGGGACGCCTCGATGCCGCCAAGCACGACCGGCAGCCCGGGAAAGGCCTGACGCACGAGGTTCGTGTACACGATCGACGCGCGGTTGGGCCGCGCCCCGTGCCGGCCGCCGGGCGTATACGCATCGTCCGTCCGGAGTTTGCGGAACGCCGTATAGTGGGCCAGCATCGAGTCCATCGTGCCGGCAGTCACGCCGGCGAACAGCCTTGGGCGGCCCATTCGGGCGATGTCGGCCGTATCGCCCCATCGTGGCTGTGCCACGATGCCGACCCGGAACCCGTGGGCGGCCAGCCATCGCCCGAGCAATGCCGCACCGAAGGTGGGATGGTCCACGTACGCGTCGCCGGTGATGATGAGGACATCGAGTTCCGACCAGTTGCGGCGATCCATCTCGTCGCGGGACATCGGCAAGAATGCCTCCGCACTCGCACCGGCCGGCTTCACCCTCGGGCCGCGTTTCGCGGGTGGACGCCGTTTCTTCTCTTCATCACCCCGCATCGAAGTGTTTGCTTTCCAGGATAGTCCGCTTCGAACCGCCGCCTGTGGATTTACACACGTCTCAGGTAGTCGCCCATCAATGGCCACAGCTCGCGATACCGTTCGAACCGCGCATCATACGCTGCTTGACGCCCTGGGTCCGGCTCGAAGGTGTCGCCCGCTCTCACCATGGCCTCCACGCCCTCGTCGATCGAGCCGAACACGCCCGTGGCCGTGCCGGCGAGAATAGCGCCGCCCAGGGCGCCTGCCTCGGGCGCATCGACGCGCATCAAGGGCCGGCCGAGGATGTCCGCGCTGATCCGGAGCCACGCATCGCTGTGGCTGCCGCCGCCGACGGCGCGGAATTCATCAATGCGAATGCTGGTCTCGGAGAGCGGCGCGACGCACTCGCGCAGGTAGAACACGGCACCCTCGAGAATGCCTTTCAGAATCTCGCCGCGCGGCGTCTCCAACCGGAGTCCGAGCATGACGCCGCTCGAGTCCGACACGAACTCGGGCGGCCCCGTCGGCGCGAAATGCGGTAGCACCAACACGCGGCTGGGCCCGGACGGCATCTCCGCGATGAGCGGAGGGTAGATGCCGGTGCCGGCGGCCTTGGCGGCGTCGCGCTCGGCCGCGGCGAAGGTGTCGCGATACCACTTGAGCAGGCTGCCGCCGTGATTGTAGATGAAACAGACGTACTTGCCGGGCGCGGCGTGGTGTTCGGTATTGAAACCATGCGCAATCATCGTTGAGGCGGGCTGTCGTTCCGAGAACACCGGCACGATGCAGATGTAGGTTCCCATGCCGAACATGGCCCGGCCTTCGACCACCGCGCCGCAACCCACGGCGTTGGCGCACTGATCGTGGGCACCCGAGACGATGGCCACGCCTCGCGCGAGTCCGAGACTGTCGGCCATGGCATCGGATACGGTTCCGATCACGGTTCCCGAGGGTACGGTGGCCGGTAGTTTGGCGGGGTCGATACCCGCCGCCTGCACCAAATCGTCGGACCACGCTACACGGTCGACGTCGAACAGCAGCGTACGGTTAGCCAACGTGTAGTCCGTCACGGCCTCGGCGCCGAGCATAAACGATGCAAAACCGGCCCAGAGGAGCACCTGATCCGCCGCCTCATAGACCTCCGGCTGATGATCGCGGAGCCAGAGGATTTTGGGCAGGCTGTAATGATTGCCCCAGGTGTTACCGTTGATGGCGTAGAGCGCCTCGTTGTCGCGCGCCGTACCGAGCCCCTCGAGGTACTCGGCGCCGCGCTCGTCGAAGTTGAGCAGGGATGGCCCGAGAATCCGGCGATCGCGCGTCACCGGCACGAATGCCTCGCCCAGCGACGACACGCACAACGCTGATACCGGATCGGCATCCACCGCCGCCGCAGCTTCCCGAATGACTTCCCGGATCAGCGTCCATACGTGTGCCGTATCCAACTCGGCGTGGCCGGGCAAAGGCCGCTGGACATCGTACTCGCGATAGCTCACGGCCAGGCATCCGCCCGATGTCGAGAATACCGCTGCCTTGCATCCCGTGGTGCCCACGTCGATTCCCATCAGACTCATGACGATTCCTCCGAGGGGCGAGTATCTCACTCGGGCCGGCGCCGGCGCAAAGGGGCTTTCCCCTCGGCTTGGCCTCGCATCGGCTGTTTCCTATACAATGCGATTGGTGCAAGGCGATAACTCGGGTTGTGAGGCCGATGGCACTATCCAACCGAAACCTGTATCTCGCCGCGTTGGCGGCCTTTGTGACGCTAGTCGTCCTTATGGGCGTGTCGGCGCGGCACCCGAATCCCGCTCCGGCGCCGGCAGGCCCAAACGTGATCTTCATTGTGGTGGACGCGTTGCGCGCCGATCGAGTCTCCGCCGAGCGTAATGGCGAGCTCGTGATGCCCAACCTCAACGCGCGCATGGAGCGGGGATTGCGTTTTACGGGCGCCATGACGCCGTGCACCTGGACGAAGCCAGCCATGGCCTCGATCTTCACGTCCATGTACGTCGACACCCATCAGGTGTTCTATGCGGTGGATCCGGAACAGCCCGACGCGCCCACGGCGGACGTGTTGCCGGAGGCCATCGAGACGATGGCGAGCTACCTGAAATCAGCCGGCTACGCCACGGCGGGCATCCAGGCCAACGGTAACCTCGTCGCCCAAACGGGTTTTGGCCAAGGGTTCGACGAGTATGCCTTCCAGCATGACGCCCGGGCCGATTGGATGACCGAGCAGGGCATCGCCCGAATTCGGCGGTTGCCTCGGCCGTTTTTCCTCTATCTGCACTATATGGAACCCCACGCGCCCTACGATCCGCCCGAGCCGTACCGGTCGGCCTTCGGGCCGTTGCCGAAACTCGCGCCCGACGAGCAGAAGGTCCTCGACAATTCGATCGACTACCTGCTGGATCGGGTCTACTCGGTTTTCGGCATGCGCGACGTGCGCCACTGGCCGGAGTTGTCCGCCCAGGGCAAGGAGGCCGTGCGGATCCTGTACGATGCCGAGTGCCGGTTCGCCGACACGGAACTCGCCCGCCTCTTCGACTGCATCGATCGCGAGGCCGGAGACACGGTCATCGTTTTCCTGGCCGATCACGGCGAGGAGTTCTGGGAGCACGGCGGCATGGGGCACGGCACGTCGATGTACGACGAGCAACTGTCCGTTCCGCTCTTTCTCCAGGGCCCCGGCATCGCGCCGGCCGCCGTCGATCGCCGCGTGAGTACGATCGATGTTCTGCCGACGGTGGCGGGACGTCTTGGCCTTCGACCGCGCGAGGCGTGGCAAGGCCATGATCTACTGGATGCCGGGCGCGCCGTCGAGCCGCTATTCTCGGCGACGTACAGCACCTTCCCTCGATTCCGGCTGCATACCGATACCGTGGTGGATGGCGACACCCAGTTGGTTCGGAAGTACATCGAGAACCAGTACGAGCTCTACGATCTCGCCGCCGATCCGCACGAGGTTCATAACCTCGCCCGAGACAACCAAGGCGACGTCCGACGCCTCGACAAGCTTCTCGACGCGCACCGGATCGCCAACGTCAGGCACCGCAATCAATGTGGTCTCAAAGGCTCGGCCGATATCCCACGATCGCTCTTGGAAGAGCTCCAACGGCTCGGTTTCGAGATCACGGACGCCGGGCCTCGGCCAAAGGTCGAGCTGGATCCGGAGACCATCGAGCACCTAAAGTCCCTGGGTTATCTCCAGTGACGCCGCCGGTCGGGCCGCAGAGGGCGGGAGGAAATGAGATCATGAGACTAAACCGTCGCGCGTTCTTGAGAATCTCCGGCGTTGGCGCGGCCGTCGCCGCGACGCGGGGCACGCACGCGGCCGAGAAACCGGCCCTGCCGAACATCATCCTCTGCATGGCCGATGATCAAGGCTGGGGTGACATGGGCTACAACGGCCATCCGGTGTTGAAGACGCCAAACTTCGACGCCATGGCGAAGGCGGGCGTGCGGTTCGATCGGTTCTACGCCGCCGCGCCCGTGTGCTCGCCGACGCGCGGCAGCGTCATGACAGGGCGCCATCCGAACCGATTCGGATGTTTCAAATGGGGTTTCTCGCTTCGGCCGCAAGAGATTACCGTGGCCGAGGCGCTCCAGCGGGCGGGCTATGTCACGGGCCATTTTGGAAAGTGGCATTTGGGCTCCGTCGAGAAGGGTAGTCCGGTGAATCCGGGCGCAAGCGGGTTCGATACGTGGTTCTCGGCGCCGAACTACTTCGACAACGATGCGATTCTGAGCCGCGAAGGCGTGGCCGTGCAGACACACGGGGAGAGCTCGATGGTCACCGTTGACGCGGCCCTCGATTTCATCCGGCAGCACGCCGATGGGCCGCGGCCGTTCCTCGCGGTGGTGTGGTTTGGCTCGCCGCACAATCCCCATCTCGCCATCGAGGAAGAACGGGCCGCCTACGCCGGGGAGCCGGTGAATCTCCAGCACTTCTACGGTGAAATCAGCGGCATGGATCGCGCCTTCGGCAAATTGCGCGGTGAACTCCGCACGCTTGGCATCCGCGACAACACGATCCTCTGGTATTGCAGCGATAACGGCGGACTGCCGAAACTCGGTGTCACAGGCGGTCGCGGCCACAAAGGCCAGATCTACGAAGGTGGCCTGCGGGTACCCGCCTTGCTCGAGTGGCCGGCCCGCCTCTCGGAGCCGCGCGCGACGGCCGTGCCGTGCGTGACGGAGGACATCTATCCGACGCTTCTCGAGATCGCCGGCATGAGCACGCCGAGTCAACCACCCCTCGATGGCATCAGCCTTGTGCCGTTGCTCGAGGGCCGGATGAATACCCGGCCCAAGCCGATTGGGTTCTGGGACTATCCGGTCGAAGGGATCCGGACACCGACGGCCGAGTGGATGCCGGAACTGCTCGAGGCCCAGAAGGCGGGCAAGGAGGTCTCCGATGAGACGCGCCTGGTCCGCGACGCGGCGGTGATCAGCACGCAGTATCCCGAAGACTTCTTTCCCGGGCACGCGGCCTGGATCGAGTGGCCGTGGAAACTCCACCGCATCGAGAAGTCCAAGGACGACGTCATCACCGAGCTCTACAACCTCACCGAGGATCCCGGGGAGGCGACGAACCTCGTGGCGGGCGAGTCCGAACGTGCGAAGGCCATGCGAGTTGCCCTCGATATGTGGCTTGGATCGGTCGTCCGCAGTCTCAACGGCGAAGACTACGCGCCGTAGGCGGCGGGATTCCGGATCGGTTATCGGGATCTTTGGTCGGTTGCTTGTCGGCCCATTCACTTGGTGGTTTCTGGGAGAGAGCGATCCACGGAGACTCTTGGGCGCCACCGGTAACACGAGGGAAAACCATGACCTATCGTGCATGTATAGGGCGACTCTTGATCGCCGTCGGTCTCTGCACGGCGTTCGCGACGATGGCCGTTGCCGACCGTCTGGATCTTGTCAACGGCGATGTCCTTTCCGGGACTTTGGAGTCCGTTTCACAGGGCGTCGTGGTATTTGCGACGGAGTACGCCGGAACACTCTCGATTGCGATCGAGTACGTCGAGGCCGTAACGACGGACGAGCCTGTCGCGGTGCGTCTCCCGGACCGTACCGTCCTGATGGGGCGGCTCTGCCGGAAGGATGGCGCCCAGATGATCTTGATGGACGGGGCGTCCATCTTGCTGTCGCTCGAGAACATGGATGCCGTTGCCGAGGACGGCGCCGCGCTGGCGCCGATTCCGACGTCGGGAGACTCGGCCAAGGAAGAGCGGTGGAGCGGGTCCGTCGACGCCGGCCTGACACTCCATTCCGGCGACACGGACACGGCGCATGCGAATGTGGGCCTGTCACTCGAACGGCGTTGGCCGAGGCACGTGCTGAGTCTGGGGGTCACCGGCGGTTACGGCGAAGTGGATTCCGAGGTCGACACGCGCCGGATTCGCGGCGATGCGAAATGGCAGTACTACCTTACGGAAAGGTGCTACACCTATGCGCGCGGCGCGGCTGAGCATGACCGCATCCACCGGCTCGAGTCGCGGTTCGAGATCGGTGGCGGCGTTGGCTACGACTTCGTCGCAAACGAGCGGCGCGCCTTCTCGGGCGACGTCGGCTTGGACTATGCCTACGAAGAATGGCTGCGCTACGCGCCGAAAGAACTGGAGCACGCGAAGGCGCTCGCGCGCTCGCAGACGAGGAACAACGTGTGGAGTTTCGTCACGGCGCTTCCGACGCGGGCACGGAGCATGGGTGATGTGTTTGAGGGCCTGAAGCGGGCCTTGGATGCGCTCACCGCCGACGTAGACCAGGAAACCGCGATCGAGCATCCCGTCAGCATACGCATCGAAGGCGCCTACAAACAGCGCGTCTTCGAGCGAAGCGCGTTCTCGGAGCGTCTCGCGCTCCTGCCGAATGTCGATGCGTTCGGCGAGTACCGCCTGTTGTCGGACATGGCTCTCGAAACGCCGCTTTCCGAGAAGCTGAGTCTCCAAATCAACTGGAAGATGGAATATGACAGCCACACCCGTGGCGGCGACGACCTCTACACCAACACGCTCGTTACCGGCCTGAAGTACCGCTTCTGAGATCGGGCGCCGGGATCGCTCACACGTCGCAGATCTGCGCCGCCTGACGCAACGACTCGACGGGATCGCGCTTCGGGATGAACTCCTGGGCCAAGTAGCCGGTGAAACCGGTGTCAACAATGGCCTGGGCGATGCGGCGGTAGTTCAGTTCCTGCGAATCATCAATCTCGTTGCGGCCGGGCGCGCCGCCCGTATGGAAGTGGCCGATATACTGGATGTTCTCCTGGATAGTGGCGATGATATCGCCTTCCATGAGCTGCATGTGGTAGATGTCGTAAAGCAACTTGAACCGATCCGATCCGATTTGCTTGACCAGCTCAACACCCCATGCCGTGTGATCGCATTGGTAATCCTTGTGATCGCGCTTGCTGTTCAGGAGTTCCATGCAGACCGTCACGCCGAGCTTCTCGGCGAGTGGCATGATCCGTTTGAGCCCCTTGGCGCAGTTTCGGACACCTTCGTCGTCCGGCAGTCCGTCGCGATTGCCGGACAAGACGATCATGTTCGGCAGCCCAGCCTCGGCCACCTTGGGCAGGAGCTCTTCGGACTTCGCCACCAGCGTGTCGTGATCTTGCGGCCGGTTCCAGCCTCGGGCGATGCCGCTCGGGCCGTTGGCCATGGCGCAGATCAGGCCGTGGGCTTTGGCCACGGGCCACTCATCGGGATTCAGCAAGTCGATGCCCTTCAATCCGATCGCGGCCGCGTGCATGCACAAGTCGTCGAGACTCATCTGGTAGCACCACTTGCATACGGACTGCTTGAGATGGCCTTTCAATAGCGTCTCTTCCGCGGCGGCACGGCCGCTGCTCATCAAGGCTGCGCCCGCTGCCCCGGCCACCATGCCGACGGCCGTGCGTCGAGTGATTCGGTTCGTCTCCATCGTGTATCCTCTCCTGTGCGCGCCACCCATAGAGTGCGGAGGTTCGTTTCGCCGGCGTCCATTATGAACCATCCGGGACTCTCCGACAAATCTCGTTGGTCGGGACCTTTACACGATGTTCCCAAGGGGTTACACTCCACGCCGACGAGACGCGAATCGGAAAGCGAGACACACCATGACGATGTACATTGCCGCGTACGATACCGAAGGACCGGGCTGCCTCGAGGGCGTCCGGGAGATCGTGAAGGTTCATGAGAAGTGGGCCATGCCTGCCACCTTCTTCCTCGTCGCGCGGCTACTCGACGAACATGAGGCCGAGTACAAGGCCCTTCTCGGCGACAATCCCCTCTTCGAGGTGGCGTGCCACACGTACACCCACATGCCGCTCGTGGATACGCCGCGGTACGGCAAGGCGGGTCCTGTCGAGCGCTATGGCCGCGAGCTCGTCGAGAGCAAGAAGCGCATCGAGGATGTTTTCGGGCGTGCCGTCATTGGGTTTCGTCCGCCGGTGAGTGCTCCCGACGGCCTCACGACGGCGCCCGAGGCCCTGCGGGTGCTGAGTGAGGCCGGTTACCGCTACGTGAGTTCGGTGGCGTGGGGCCCGGATTACTCATTGCCGGCGCCGCTGACGCGTCCCTTCACTTACGCCGAGCAGGGATTTCCGAAGATGTGGGAGCTTCCGCCGTGCGGCTGGCATGAAAACCTGCTGAAAGGCAATAACAAGATTGGGCCCGTGCTCCTCCTCCTGTTTCCGCAACCGATGCCCGAGGCCGTGCCGACGGACTACGTCAAGACACCGGAAGAGGAGTTCCGTTACAACGGCAAGCCGTTTCTCGATCGCGGTATTGCGGACGGCATGCCGCAGGTGAGTTTCGTCTGGCATCCGTGGAGCCTGCACGCCTTCGACCCGGCCATGGCGATGATCGACATGACCTTCGATTATGTGCGTGCCCAGGCCCTGGAATGGGGTACCTTTGCGGACTTGTTGGCACGGCTCGATGCCGTGCGCGGAGCTGATACGGAGGCGTGTGCATGGCGATGAAGTGGATTATCTCGGACATCGACGGCTGTTTGAGCCCGGAGGAGTCCGTGGCGTGGGATCTGGAGGCCTTTGGCGAATTCGCGCGGCGCGTGCGGCGGAATGCCGACGGCCGAGGGCCGCAACTGCCGCTTACCCTATGCTCGGGACGGCCGCAGCCTTATCTCGAGGTGTTGGCCAAGGCGCTCGATATTCGCGCCACCATGATCTGTGAGAACGGCGCCGTGCTCTACTCGCTTCACGATAACTGGTCGCGGTATGGCCCCGGCGTGACGCCCGAGAAGATCCTCGGTGTGCAGGCCGTGCGCGGCTTCCTCGAGACCGAGATCCTGCCTTCGGCGCCGGAGGTGCTGCTGCAATTTGGGAAACACGCCCAGGTGTCCGTGTACTCGCCGCGCCCCGAGGCCCTTGAACCGATTAAGCAGCGCGTCGAGACCTTCATCGCCGAGCGCGGCGGGCCCGAGTTCGTCCTCGACATCAGTGTCTACTACCTCAACGTTTCGTTGGCGGGCGTCAATAAGGGCGCCACGCTGAGTGCCCTGCTCGGGGAACTCGACGCGACGCGCGACGAGGTCGTTGGCATCGGCGATAGCGTGGGCGATCTGCCGTTGCGCGAGGCGGTGGGTTTCTTCGCCTGTCCGGCCAATGCCTGCGATGCCCTCAAGGACGTCGCCGACTATATCTCGCCCCATCGAGACGTGCGCGGCATGCTGGACATTCTCGACCATCCCGCGTTGCAGCGCCCGTGATCGCGTAGTGGAACGTTACCCGATCCGGTGCGCGGCGCTGGCCACGCGGCCGAGGGAATCCCAGAGGACGAGTACCCAGTCGGCCTCGGCGTGCGGCGGCAATGGGATCGCAACCTTGTGCATCGTCTCTTCGGCCACGTCGGCGCGGTTCCATTCGCGCTCGCCTTGGATGCGAAACAGCACCTGTCCTTGCGCGGGCCAGGTGGTCGTGAAGGATAGGTGCAGGGCGCCGTCCTGCAGCGATTCGACGGGCGCAATGATTTCGAGGGGCCGGGCCTGGCCCAAGGTCACCGCCGCCTCGACGAGCGTGGCGCGGTAACGATCCGCGAGATCGGGCTCGTTCTTGCGCGCGAGCACCGTTTCGAGGGCCTCGTCGACGATCGTCTTGGCCTCGGCGGCCGATGCCTCATCGCTGGCGGCCAGGCCCTCGAGCAAGCCCATGATTTGCCAGTCCTCGATACCCTCGCGCGAGGCCTCCCAACGGCGCGACGTGATCGGCCCGTCGACGCCCGTGTATACCACGCCGCAATCCGCGATCTCGCCGTCGAAATCGTTCCAGGGATCGCCGCGCCACGAGTTGTAGTCCCAGTAGAAGACGCCGTTGAGGCCGAGCCGGGCGGCCTGCCACGGCTTGAGCCGGTGATAGGTGTACGGCGATAACGCCTTCATCTGTACCGAGCACGTGTAGGTGTACACCGGCTTGCCGAGGCCCTTGTACGTTTTGAGCAAAGCCGGCCCGTTTTGCGGATTCTCGAGTTGGGTCAAGTGGGGTATCCACACGTCGATGTAGGGATCCATCGCACGTACTTCGTCGACGTTCTGCGCGCCATCCATCACGAGGCGGACGCGTGGATCGACCTCGCGGAGCAGCGGGCCGCACTCGACCACGCGCCGGGCTTCCGGCCCCGTGGCCTCATCCCACACCTGCACACAGAAATCATCATAGTCCAGGCCCAGGGCCTTCACGTGGTCGATCCATTGGGCATACGCCCAGCGGAACGCGGTGATCCACGGCTCGCTCATGAATTCCCAGCCGTACCGTTTGTGGACCGTTCGGTCGAAATCGCGGACGATGCCGTATGAGAAGAGGATCTGGCCGCCGGCCTCGCGCGCGTACACCCGCTTGACGCGGATCTCGTAGTCGCGCGTGGCCAAGTCCAGTGCGCCCAGCGGACGGCCCTGGTCGTCGAAGGCCGGCAGTCCCATACCGGTGGCGACGAGGAAGCATGTGACCTTGTGCTCGGCGAGATCCTGGACGTAGGACGCTCCGAGATCGTGGCCACCGTTCAAAGCATAGTCCCAATTGTACACGGCGAAGTCGGGATGCGTGGGCATGTGAAGCGGCTGCACGTCGACATGTAGCGTGATTCGCTTACCGGGCGGGGCGCCCTCGAGCGCCACCGTCGCCAATGGCTGCGCCGTGATGCCGCACGCATATTCGCCCGGGGGCATGTCGCGCCGCGGTAGCGTCATCCAGATCTGCCGGCTCTCGCCGGGGGGCACGTCCAGCCGGCCGGCCCGATTTAGCGGGATCAAGGGATCCGCCACCACCGATCCGCCTCGCAACTCCTGCCAATCGGCCACGAGCAACTCCGGGGCCGTTCCGGCGAACGTCCGTGAGGATACACCGCCTTCGTACAGGGCGATGTCATCCAGCCAGACGGTGCCCGAACCGCCCGAGGCCATCCAGATCACCACCTGATAGGTCGGACTCTCCGGGGGCGTAACGGGCACGCGGACGGTGCTCCAATCGCTCGATCCGGAGAGCGGTGTCGAGAAACGCGACCAAGTCCAGCCGCTGTTGATAACACCCACGCGAACGGTGGCCGTGGCGCGCTCCGAACGCGCGCGGAATTCGAGCATGTACGCTCGGCCACCCTCGAGGGCGACATCCTGTCGCACGGTGAGCTTGCCGCCCGATGCCGAGCCGGCGATCGCCGCGACGCGCCCGCGGTTGGGTTCCTCGACCAACTGGCACGCCGCGCGATCGCCCGAAACAAAGCTCCACGCGTCCGGAGTGCCATCATGGTTCTCGTCGCTGTCCAGGTTCCCGTTGGCCAGCAAGTCCCGGCGGGGCGCGTCCGGTTCGGGAAACCAGGTCATATCGGACGCGGTGATGCGGAGCCGCAACGCCTCACGATCCAGGTTGGTGATGATGAAGCTCGACGATTCGTATTCGTTCACGAGTGGGGCGAGGGTAATGCCGCCGAGGTCGACAAGACTGGGCGGCATTTCATCGCGCTTCACGTCCTCCCAATGGTTCTTCGTCCATACCGGCCACCACAACAGGCCGAGCGCGCGCGCCTGGCCTCCAGCCTCATCGTTCAGCCGAAGGTACTCGTCGGGATCCATCGGCGCGTGCTCGGCTAGGCTACGCTCGATGGCTTGGCGTAGCGCGGCCGCCGCCCCGACCGCCGGCGTCAACGCCGTCTTGACCGCGTCTAGGAGCGGACTGCTGGAGGCCAACCGGCCTCTGAATTCATCGAATGCGGCGATGCTGCGCTCAAGACGCTCGAGCTGGGGTGGCGGCGTGATCACCGACGGCATCGCCGCACGCCAAACCGGCCCATCACCGGTGCGCGCCTCGAGCACAGTCGGCTCGGCGGTTACGCCCAGCGGAAACACGATGTCCATGGCGCTGGCCGCCACGGGTCTCGACGCCGCGCCGGTTACGTGAAGATCGGCACTCACCGACTCCGGCAGCGCCAGGTCGACCGTCACCCCGTTCGCACCCGGGAGCGGCGCGGTGAACGCCAACGCCTCGAGGCGAACCGCGCGCTCGGAGAAGCGCAACTCGCCGAAGTGCACCGGATTGACAAATTGGCCAGCGCTCGCGCTCCAGCTCGACAATTCACTCTCGACCTTCCGTTCGCGACAGAAGTTCCCGCGCCACACCGAGTCCGGCGCCGGAGGGGCGCCGAGATCCGCCCATGGCACGCTCAATTCGACGATCCACGCATCGTCGCCCTTTGACACCGCCGCCTCGATCGCCGGCTCCCAACTGTGCAACTCGTCGCGCGCGTCATACGTTGCGCCGTTCGTGTTGACGATGACCTGGGCGAAGGCGTCGTCGCCCGGACGCTGCAGCATGATCTCGACGCAGTCGTCGCGCCAGAGACTGTCGTCATGCATCGTGCACTCGGCTGCGAGCTGGTCCATCGCCGGCTCATCGCAACGGAACGCCATGTAAAGGGCGGCATCATCGTAGAACACCCAGGCCCTCGTCGGTGTCTGGGCCGTGCGCGCCGCGTCCATCTGAATGAATGGAAACAACTGCGCGCACGACTGCCAGATCGGTTCATCGAGTTGCCCGTCGACCGTCGGCGCCGGGCCTTTGCCCACCTGCACGAGCGGCACGACGGCGGCCGCACCCAATGACGCGGCTAGCAGCGCCACGAGTGGCGCAACGACGGTTAGGGGTCTGGTGATCATGATCTCCCTCCTGATTCCCGGCACGCGTGAGTCCGCCCGCGCATGTCAAGTATAGCGCGTAGCGCCTATCGGCCAAACCTCGACCCGTGGCGGTTTCCATTGCCCTTGAATCTGGTTCTTACGGTGATGTGCGGTCTCCGGAACCACGCTTTTCTTCCTCGATGGTGCGTCCAACCGTGCCCTGGCATTCGACGCGGCAGAGTCATCGTTCCTTGGTTCATGGGCTCGAAGGCCGTTCCCGTTCATCCGTTTCGGGCTACGCGGAACGGACTACTTCCGGACGTATCGCTTGCTGCGTTCCTTGGTCTCGGCGAGGGTGCCCTTGCCTCTCTTCATCTCACGCCGGTATCCAACGAGAATCACCAAACCCACGAAGAAGCCGAAGATCGGGATCAGCATGAGCGCATATCCGAGTTCTTCTCCGTAAATCGGCGGGCCATAGCGTGTGAGGCCGTAGAGCACAATGGCGCACCCCACGATTCCCAAAATGATCGCCGCCACAATCTCGGCGATCAGGTCGTAGAGCATCTCGACAAGCCGGGCGCGCCGCGCCTTGGCGTTCGAATGGTTCCCCATGTCCTTTCCCTCCTTCGCCGCTTCACGGTAAGACGATCCGCGGCAGGCCGAAGTAGTCGCGGTACGCGTGAACCACGGCCAGGTAGTTGTCAACGGACACGCTGGCCGTGATGGCGTTGCTGGCGCATAGGATGTGGCCGCCGGCGCCTTGGCCCGCCTCGAGGCACCGGATGGTAGCCTGGCGAATCTCATCGGGCGTGCCGAAGGTGAGCATGTTGCCGCAGTCGAGATTGCCGTAGAGCGCGATGCGGCCGCCGTAGGCCTGTTTCAGCCGCGCCAAGTCCATGCCGGCGAAGAGGTCGATTTCGAGGTAACCATCCACCTCACAGCCGATCAGAAAATCGTCGATCACCGACCAGAGATCGCCGTCGCTCGCGTTCACGGCCCAGCGGCCGGCCTCGTGAACGCGCCGCGAGCACGCGCGCACCTCGGGCATGATGAACGCCCGGTAGCTCTCCGGCGCGATCAGGGGCCGCGTTCCCGCGAAGTCTCCGCCGACGCCGATCTGATCCACGCCGAGCGCCACGTACTTGTCGATCCGGCCGAAGGCCGTCCGCGTCGCCAGTTCGAAGTGGTCATGGGCCACGTCGGGTGCGATGAGCATCGTCTGCATCAGATCCACATCCGTCCAGACGCCGTGAGCGTAGGCCGGCGCAAGAACCGGCAAGTCCACGCCGCGACGGGCCATTTCCTCGGCGAGGAACGCGTAGATCAGCAGGCTCTCATCGGGCGGCGCGGCCGGCGTCGCGCGCGCGTCCTCGTTTCGTTTGATAAGGGCAGCCACCGGATCGTCGATGATCTCGGCGGGGGGCGCCTCGATGCCGATCCGGGGTCGCGCCGGCATGGGATTCGGACACACGTACATCATGTCATGGCCGAGGAGGCACGCGAGGTCGAGGGAATCGATGGCTTGCTGCCGAACGGCGCGTTCCCAGCCCAGGGCATCGAGCACGGCAGGCCAATGGCTGGCGTCGACGGCGTAGGGCCTTCCCAGCAACGCGTCGGCCACCGGCGACAGGAGCACGTACTCGAACACCGGCGTGCGGTCCGGCTCCTCATGGCGAAGGGCGGCCTCCACGCGTTCGCGACTGGTCATGGATGTGCACTCCCCGGGGCCCGTCTTCGCGCGTACACGCCGCGCCATAGGCCCATCCAGCGTGTAGCATGGATGCATTCATGTTGCGGAATCAAGACGCGCCTGAAGGTGACGCGCCTGAAGGTGCTCCGAGTGTCTGGCCCGCTATGCGTCGGCCAACGGGAAGAGAAACAGCGGCTTCTCGACGACCATCCCTCTCGTCCGCTATTGATCGCCGCGGCAGGCAATGCGAGTGTCCGTCTCGTCCTTGTGACGTCTATCTCGTCCTTGTGAGCGAAGCGAAGCAATCTGAAACATATGGCGTGCCCATTTCTAGGGGAGATTGCTTCGCTTCGCTCGCGATGACGGACGAAGGGTTCTTGCATTGGGTGATCGTCGTTAGCACCCGCTTTGTTGCGGTCCTGTGTGGTAGTATCGACTTGGCCGCGCGCGATGGCGCGGCCGTTGGCCTCAGGCATTCGAGGTGTCGACATTGTGGTTAGACAAAGGACACTCGCTCTATCGGTTGTACTGATGTGTGCGCTCGCGCTGGTCGCGTGTTCGAGTCGTGCGGACACTGAGGAGGAGTCCGACGTGATGGCGATGCAGGACAACGCGTGTCGAATCGAGTTTGACCGTGCTACCGGCGGCCTTCGAGGCATCGTCAATCGCATCACCGGCGACGCATGTCTGAAAGGCGGGCGCACCGACGCGATGCCGTTCCGGATCGGCGCGGATCTCACCGAGGAGTTCGAGATCGGCCTCAACGAGCAGTTTCAGTTGGTTTTCGCTGAGCCGGAATCTATAACCCGTACCTTGCTGACGCCGGAGCGCTGCGAACTCTTGGAGGCCAACGAAGATGGCGGCATCACCTTGCGCTATCGCGGTGGCGGTCTCGATATTGGCCTCCGAGTCCGATGGGCGGGTTCTCCTGGCGTGTCCGACTGGTCGCTGCGGATCACCAACCTCGGCGACGCGACGCGCGAGGTGTTGTCGTGCTTTCCGTACCTCGACGGCGTGCGGCTCGGGCCGGACGCTGCCACGAACCTGGCCACCGCCATGGATCAGGGCGGCGTGACGGTGCCGGCATGGGAACGGGCCGGCGGCGTTCTAGGCGAGAGCAATCAGATGTCCATGCAATGGCATGCGATCTTCGACCCGGCGAGCCACAGCGCCCTCGCCGTGATCTTCATGGATCCCGATGTCCATCCAAAACGCCTTGTCTTGCGCGAGCCATCCATCGCGCTGCACCATTTCCCGCCTTCACGGATCGCGCCTGGCGAGACACTCGATCTGCCGCCCGCGCGCATCGTCGTGTACCAAGGTGACTGGCGTCCAGCGGCCCGTCACTATCGCGCGTGGTACGAGACGGCCTATGCGGAAGTCGAGCCGCCGGCATGGTTCCGGGCATCGAACGGTCTCGTGGGCCGGCATTTCAAGAAGGGCGGCGCGGGCATCGCGTCCGATTACGTGGGCCAGTATGCCTTGGAAACGTTCCGCGAGCTGCCTCGAGCCCGCATCCTATCGCCGCTCGACAACTGGGAATATGCGTTCTACAGCCACCGCTGCATGATTCCCGGGGTGCACACCGATGGCGACAATATCGTGCGCGAGGATATGGGCGGCGCGGAGGCCATGCGCGATGGCATCGCGGGCTCGCGGCGGCTTGGCCTCCACACGACCCTGTATGTCGAAGGGTACATCGTCAGCCGGGAAAGCGATCTTGCCAAGACCGGCAAGGCCGAGCGCTGGGCCGTGATGCAGAAGGACGGCACCCGCACCGGGCCCTACGTGAATCAGGGCTTCGCGCACATGTGTCCCGGCTGCGTCGAGTGGCAAGACCACCTCGCCGAGTCCGTCGCGCGGTTGCTACGCGAGACTGGGGCGGACGGCGTGCGTCTGGATTCGCTCGGCTTCTACTACCTTCCCTGCTACAACCCCGAGCACCATCACGAGAGTCCTTTCGGATACAACGAATGGATAAAGCAACTCCTGGCCAAGGTGCGCGCCGCGGCCATCCAGGTCAATCCCGATGTCCTCCTCCTCACGGAGGGTTCGGCCGACTGGTTCGGCCAGTGGTTTCATGGCGCGCTCACCAGCCGGTGTCCGCGCGACTTGTCCATGATGCGCCTGGCCGTCGGGCCCTTTCGGCCGTACGTCTACGCGTCGGGCGCTTTGTGGGGATCCCTGGCCGGATTCGCCGGAGGCGGATGCGGCGGCACCAAGGCCGAAGGGCTTGACTGGAACTGGATGCTCGCCGAGGCTACGGCCCACGAAGCGCTGATCTGGGGCGATGTCGCCGATGTGGATCCCACGTCCTCCGATCCGGAGATTGTCAGCCGCCGGTTCGAAGGCGATGGGTATTGGGCCGTTGTGGCGGCGCGCCCGGCGTGTCAGGATCCCTTGGTGTGGCCGCGCGGTACCACCATTTCCGACACGCACGCCGCGTACACGTTGACATTCGAGGACCTCGGATCGCTGGTCGAGGATGCCGTCTACTGCGATGTCGAGACGCTGACCTGGGCCCCGCTAGCCATGGAGCGCGACGGCGCCGACGCGCGCGTCCGCCTCGAGACCAACTGGGCGCTGATCATCCTGCGCCGCGTCGGCGGCCCCCAGATCATCGGATTCGATCCGTTGCCGGCCCGGCGGCCGGGAGACACTGTTTCCTTCCAGATTGGACTCATCTCGCCGCAATCGGACTCCGCCGCTCCACCGCGCTCCGTCCACATCACGGCACACGGCCTCGACGTCCCAACGCCCGACGTCGCCGTTCCCGGCCAGACCATCCTCCAAATCCCGGTCGACGCCTTGCCAGGATACTACGCCATCTTCGTCGAGAGCGAAGGCGCGCTGGGCGTCAAACGCTTCCTCGTCATCGAGGAGCCCAACGCTACGCCCTGATTGGTCGAAGAACGAGGATGACGATGGCGGTGGAATCGCTGGGAGGCAACGTCGGGGCATGGCGACGCGGGTCTCCATCGGGCGCATGCCGTGGATTGGAGGGATTCGGACTATGGGGCATCGCGTTCGTCCCTGGCGATGATGACGGCGAGGGGCTCCTGGCGTCGAAAGGCTCCTTCGTTCAGTGGCACGAAGCTCTCGTCCAAGACGGTGTTGTCGCGACCTACGCCCCGATTGGCCACCGAAATCGATACTCACGTTTGCCCAGAGTTGGGAGCAAAGACGAGTTCTGGGAGAACGACCTCCCAGCGATCGCAACGCACTGAGTCGGCATAGGACTGCTCGCCGTCGTGGCGGAACCGGACCAGTACTGCATGTACACGAGCATCGATGCAGCGCATTTCCTGAGGCGGGGTATAACCGCTCGCGAGGCGGCCAATAGGTTGGCCTCCTTTCTTGAGGAACCAACGGTCATTCCTCCGCGCGAATTCGAGTGAGTCGCCGGGCTGGAGTCCGCCAAGCACTTGATGGACCGGGGCGTTTGGCGAGACCCTACCGGCAAAGCCCAGGTCCACGTCCCCGGGCGTCAGAATCTCGTAGCGATGGTCCAAGTCGGCCGCGAGGCCGCTGGCCCTAGGCGCGTCGCGTCGGAAGGTCGACGGCAGATCGAGCAATCGATCAAGAAACCTATTCCGGCCGTTCATTCTGGCGAGGGTTAATGTCTTACGCGCGCGAGTCATGGCGACATAGAGGAGTCGGCACGCCGCGTCCGGGTCTTCTCCGGCATCCTGTTCATCCCACGTGCCATCAAGCACGGCCACATGGTCAAACTCCAATCCCTTGACCCGGTGGGCTGTCAGAAGGAGAAGGCCCCACATCTCGGCGAGAGAACTAGAGCCGTTTGACCTTCAGGTTGCGAAAGCAGATCGGGGCGTCGGCGTGCTTACCTTGCAGGCCGATTCGGCCTTTCGTCGCTTTGTCATTCAGCGGACCGCCCAACCACGGAGGTACTTCGGAACCGTCCGGATTGGTCTTGCCGGAAGTCCACTTGTTCATATCCATCGAAGCGACATGCTCACCGTTTAGCACGACGTCAACCTGTTTGCCCAGGCAACGGATCGTGCACCGGTTCCATTCTCCCGCGTGCTTGACGGCCTGTTTCTCGGGGGCCAGCCGCCCGAAGATCCCGCCACAACGCCATGTCGCCGCAACGTCGGCCCACTTGTCCGCATAATCGTCGAGGATTTGCACTTCGATGCAGCTCGTGACCCACTTGTCCATGTCGCTGCAATAGAGGAAGATGCCGCTGTTCGTCGCCGGCGCATTCCTGAATTCGAGATCGATGATGCAATTCTCGAAATCCGCCTTGGTCCAAATGGCCTGATCTTCCGTCGCGGTCAATTCGCCATTCTCGAAGCTCCACACACCTTTCGGGTAATCGGCATTCGAGAGATCCGGCGCGAACAGGTCTTCCCAATCCGCCGTCGATTCGGGATGCGTCAGCGGTTCGTCGCCAGAGGCCGCATAGGCCCCAACCATCAGTGACAATCCCAACAGACAACACGTCGTCATCCTCTTCATGGGTAGTCGCTCCTTACATGCTTTGGCATGCGGTTCCCGATCTTCATAGTGCACTGTGGCCCAACACCCGGCCGCAAGCGCACCAGATTCACTGTCTGCCTCTATCCTATCAGTTTTGCCCGCCGTCATGAAGGCAGGCGAGTTGTGGGGGCCGCGAGATCACCCATTGGCCTTGCCGTAGCCTTGCGCATTCCTGGTCAACGCGCTAGACTTCGGATAGGAACGCGTGTTCCCCATCCCTTACCAGCGGAGGTACTTCATGTCGGGAGATAGGCACATGACGAGGAGGCAGATGATCGGGCTGACGGTGGCCGGCGTGTCGGGCGTCGTCGCCGGGGCGAGCGCACAGGAACCCCAGGACGCCACGGCCCCGCCGGCCGACACGGGCGACGTGGATCCGAGGGTCCAAGGGCCGTTCCTGATTCTGTCGACGCCCTTCACCGAAGCGGGTGCCGTGGACTTCGAGGTGCTCGCCAACGAGGCGCGCTATGTCGATTGGTGTGGGTGCCCGGGCATGATCTGGCCGCAGTCCGGGGACAGTGTCGATCTGCTGACCACCGAGGAGAAGCTCGAGGGCATGGAGGTGTTGGCCGAAGCCTCTCGTAGCCTCCGCACAGGGCTCTGCCTCGGCGTACAGGGCAAGGACACGGCCGAGATGCTCGCATTCGCAGAGCACGCCGAGAAGTTGGCGCCGACGGCGATCATCTCGCGTCCGCCGGACTCGGGCACGACGGAAGATGACCTGCGCCAGTACTGGCATGCGCTCGCCGCCGTCACGAAGCGGCCCGTCATTCTCCAGACCACCGGCGGCGTCGCGTACAAGGGTCCGGTCCCCTCGCCGGAACTGCTGATCGAGCTCGGCAAGGACTTCGCGAACTTCGGCTATGTCAAAGAGGAAGCGGGCGCGGTCATCTTTCGTATGCGCACCTTGCTCGCGGCGCGGCCGCCGATCCGGCGCGTGTTCGGCGCCCGTGGCGGCCTCGGCTGGCTCTACGAGTTGCGCCTTGGCGCCGAAGGCCTCATCACCGAGCGCGCGATATACGCGGATGTCCTCACCCGCATCTGGGAACTGCACCGGAGCGGAGCGGATCCCGCAGCCATGAGGGACGCGTACAGCAAGTTCCTCCTCATGACGAACCTCAGTACGACGCATCCCGGCGACTCCTTGCGCGGCATCCAGTTGTATCTCTGGAAGAAGCGCGGCGTGTTTCGGAACATGATCTCGCGGAGCTACGGGCCCGACGGAACCGTTCCCGACGCGCCCATCTTGTCCAAATTGGAGCTGAGCGAGGAGGAAATCGCCGAGATCGAGTACCGGTTCGAGGCCCTGAAGCCGTACCAGAAACCCGGATCGCCCAGCCTCGCTCCGACCGCGTAGAGCGAGGAGAGCCTACCACGGTTCCTGAAGACTCGTTTGGGAGCAATAGAATGGAATCATCATCGTCAAGCCGGAGGGGGTTTCTCAAGATGACCAGCGTTGTAGCGGCCGCGACCGCGTCCAGCGCCGCAGTAGCCGCGCGCCCCGCGAACGCGACCGAGCAAACGGTGCGCGACAAGCTGTGGATCTGGACGCATGCGGCGGGCGCTCATAATAAGGAGTGGAACCTGCCTCGGCCATCGCGCATGACGCCGGCCGAAGGCGCGTTCTACCTCGGCGTGCCCAACCTCCTCATGATCCGATACCAGAGCGAACCTGCCATGCCCTTCGATTCCTACGCCATATCGTTTCGACCGTTGAAGCGGGTCGTATGGTCGCTGACAGGTGCGAGCGCCGAGACCAGTGAAGAAGAACGGACGCACGTGCTCGACTTGGCGCGTCGGTTTCCGAACATCGTCGGGTTCGTCATGGACGACTTCTTCCAAGGCGACGGCCGAGGCGCACTCGCCCCCGAACAGCTTCGCGAACTCCGCTCTCAGCTCACCGTCGATTCCGTCAAGCGCGACCTCTACGTGGTGCTTTATCAGCACCAACTGGATCTACCGATCCAGTCGCACCTGGACTACTGCGACAAGGTCACGTTCTGGACCTGGAAATCGGAGGATCTTGACGCCCTCGAAGGCAATCTCGATCGGTTGGAGCGCGTTGCGCCGAAACAGGGCAAACTTCTCGGCTGCTACCTTTGGGACTACGGCAACCGTGCGCCGATGCCGCTGGACTTGATGAAGAAGCAATGCGCGCTTGGGCGAGCATGGATGCGTGAGGGCCGGATTGAGGGCATGATCTTCCTCGCGAGTAACGTGTGCGATATCGAGTTGGAGACGGTCGAATTCACGCGTGACTGGATTGCCTCGGTTGGGGACGAGACCGTGTAGCGAGGGGCGCGGGATCGCATCCGCGTTCTGGCCTTCGCCACGTCGCGTAGGTAGGCGAAGGGGAATCGACCGCCCTACGGCGTCACGAACGTACGGGCCGTCCATTGGGCGGACAGGGCTTTCTCGAACGCCTGGAGAACCAGCTTGGGCGTTTTCTCCGCAAGCGTGAGCCCGGACCTAAGACACCATCAGAAGAGAATCAACTAAGGTATCCCCAAAATCCCCCTAAATCCCGCCCTAAACCCGCCAGCGAGATGTCGGTGGGTGTCTGCGCTGGACCGTGCATTATGATGCCAACGATCCAAAGCGAAGAGAGCATGTCCGATTCCCCGTCCCCTCAGAATCCGTTGAAGATGTCGTGTTCGCCGGACGGCTACGAAGTCCGACCTACCAGATCCGCCATTCTTCACGATAGGGCCGAGTGATCATCTTGGCGGCTTCCGCGTCACCGACGATCTGCTCGGTTTTGGGATCCCAGGTGATGACTCTCTTGGTCTGCGCGGCAACGTTGGTCATGTGCGCGATGGTGTCGCAGCGAATCGCCATCTCCACTGGGCATACGGTTTCTTTCCGAGATTTGACGCAATCGATGAAGTTGCGGACATGTCCCTTGGATTCGTACACCCGTTCGTCGCTTGGCTTGAGTTCCTGTTTCCACAGTCTCTGGTCGCTGGCGAAGAACGACCCCATATTGAAATCGCCGATCCATCCCTCGGTTCCGTGAAAGACGACGCCGTCGCCATCATGCCATTGTTGCGGGTAGTACTCCATGACGACAGGCTTGGCCGTATCCATGTCCATCATGCGAAGTTTCACGCCGTTTTCGTAATCGCACATGACATCCCAGCGCTCGAGCGTCCGGTAGATGCCCTCCGTTGGCACGCTTCCGGTTCCCTCGTAACGCACCGGGCTGGTGTGGTCGGTTTTGTTGCCCCACTGTGCGACTCCCAGCGGGTGGATGGCGCAGCCGGCCACAAATCCCAACGACGTCTCCGGGCAATGATATCCGCCCCAAGGTGTGCACCGGTCCACCGTGTACGGGACCATGGGCGAAGGGCCTTGCCAGGCGTCGAAATCGAGATCCTCGGGCACCGGAACCTCCTCGGTCGAGCCGTAGGGCGGAACACGGTATTGATCCGTATTGTGGCGCACGCTACGGCACCAGACGTCAATCCGTTTCAGTTCCCCGACGTATCCGTTTCGTACCAATTCAACCATCTTGGGGAACAACGACTCCGACCGGTACTGAGTTCCGAACTGAAATATGCGCGTGTTATCATTCACGGCGCTTCTCAGTAGCTTGGTCTGCTGCAAGTCCAGGGAAAGCGGTTTCTGGCAATAGACGTCTTTGCCGGCCCGCGCCGCCGCAATCGCCATCGGCGTATGCCAATTGTCATGCGCGCCAATGCAAATGGCATCCACGTCCGAGCTTGAAATCACTTCACGAAAATCGTCATAGACCTTGACCGTATCGGGTCCATACTTCGCGTTGAGTTCTTCGGCCATGGCCATGCGGCGGCTTGCATACGCATCGCACACCGCCACAATGCGGACGTCATCCCATTGAATGAGCCAATTCTTGTGATAATGGCCGATGTTGCCGCAGCCGATTAGGCCCACGTTTACACGGTTGCCTGGAGCATCCGCGCCAAGAGCCGTGCTGGGGACTATCATCGGAAAGCCTAATGCGGCCGACGCGGCAAGTCCGCTCCTGAAGAAATCACGTCGACTGACACTCTGTTTGCGCATCTCCGGACCTTTCATGCAGTTCTCGGCTCTTTGGGAACCCGGCACTGCCGAGGAAATCGGGTGATGGGCTATGCTCCCCGGTAATCCGTTTGGCACCCATAATAGCACTCTTTGGCCATGATCTCGTGTCAGGCGAGCGTTCCCGCCGGCGTTGTGTTCGTTGTGTTCGTCGTGGCTCGGATTGCGGACTGAACCGCCACGGCCACCACGAACACGACGGAATGACCGACGCGGTCGGGAACGGGGGAATCGAGCTTGCGCGGCCGGTGGGGCGGAAATGATTTCGGTCCTACCACGTCCCCGGAAACGCATGCATTCCCACGGAGACCGTGGGAACGACGGTGGAGAAGACCGTGGTGAGTTGGCGCAGACTTGTTCTGCGCGGTCTTCCTGGCATCGCCAAACTCAAGCCAGCGCACGATCATCGCGCGCCAACATCCGCGCTGTTGTCTCGCCTTCACGCGGTGGGGCGGCGAAGGCGGGGCTGCCAGCCGAGGGCGTCGTGGGCATGGGTGCAGTCGACGAAGGCGGCGAATCCGCCGTGGCTGGCGAGTTTCTCGCGGTCGGCAGGGACGCCTCGGAAATGCGTATCGAGGAGTTCGAGGGTGGGCGTGCTCGACCGTTGGTCGGGCGCGTGGGCGAGGAACCGGTCGAATCCGTCCGGGGGGCTGTAATCGAGGGCGCGGGCAATGGCGTCGACGAGATCCGTGCACGCGACGTAGTCGAGCAGCGCCGGATGATCGGGCGCGGGCCTCGGCTCGAGGATATCTTCCTGGTCCGTCGGGACAATCCAGGCCGGCCGGAACGCGACGACGGGCTTTCCGTATCGGCGGACATACATGCGGCACCGGTGTTCGGCCTGGGCTTTGCCGCCGCCGTAGTAGTTTACGGAGAGCGCGGGATGCGTCTCGTCGAAGGGCAGGAATCGCGGCATGAACTCGGCACCGCGCTGTTCGAGGACGCCGTGGTAGCAGATTGACGAGATGAAGATGAACTGTTCGGCGTTCGGCCGCGCGTCGCGCTTGCGTGCCGACATGCAATCCGCTACTCTCTCGAAAGCAACCGGCCTCCCGGGCCAGAGGAATCTCGCCATGTTCAGACTTGCGGCGTTTACGGATGAAATCTCCCACGATCTCGACAGGGCCTGCGCCGTCCTCGAGGAATTCGGTGCCGAGGGTGTCGAGATCCGTGGCGTTTGGCATACGGGATGCCAAGACCTCTCCGACGCGCAGGTGGCGGATATCAAGAGGATCGTGGCCGATCACGGCCTGAAGGTGGCCAGCATGGGATCGCCCTTCGGCAAGTGCGAATTGGATCAGCCTGACCAGGTAGCACGCCATATGGACATCCTGCGCCGGTGCGCGGACATCGGCCTTGAACTTGGCTGTTCGCTGGTGCGCGGGTTTGCCTTCTGGGGCCACGGCCGCCGCGAGAAACCGTGGAGCGACATGCTCCGCGCCTACGAACCGGTGCCGGCCATCCTCGAAGAGAAGGGCGTCATTCTCGGCCTCGAGAACGAGGCCGCCTGTTACGTTGGCACCGCGGGCCACACGCGCTGTTTCCTCGACTTGTTGCGGAGTCCAAACGTGAAGGCGCTGTGGGATCCCGCCAACCACGTTCAGGATCCCGACAGCGACACCGAGCCGGTGTTTCCCGATGGCTACGAATTGGTCAAGGACGACCTCGTTCATGTCCATGTGAAAGACGCCATCATCGAGGAAGATGGTACGCGGCCCAACGTCTTCTTGGGCCAAGGTTTGTGCTGCTGGGCGCAGCAACTGGAGGCCTTCCGGCACGATGGGTTCGACGGCTACGTCTCACTCGAAACCCATGTCAACCCGGATCGGTTTCCGGAGGACATGCAGGCGAAGTACGGACATTACCTCACCGGCGAAGGCCGTGAGGGCGCCAGCAAGGTCTGCCTGGCCTGGCTCCGCGAGGCCATGGACACCCTCGTCTAGCGCTCCGCGTGTCCTTCCGGCGGGTTGGAAGCGTCCCAGCGTTCGTGCCGGGCCTCGTCGGCGAAATCGATGCCGCGCCGAGGGTCCGCCGCCGTTTCGTAGAACCAAGACAGAGGGATGGAAATGAGCTTGAGGTCGTGCGGTCGGTGAACGGCGGTAGGGATGGGCTGCACGTGCGTGGTGAGCAGCACCCGCATCCCGACGGCGTCGTCCGGCACGAAGGTGATGCTCGTGTAGCCGTACTGCATGGTGGGGTCTTCCTCAATGGTGCGGACGCGAGTCCAGGTCCGTGCATCGTCCGTCGAGATGGCGGCATCGAGCGGTGTCCGCGCGGTATACGTGTGGTCGCGCGGATACGCCTCGAAATCATGATTCGGGAAGGTGAACAGGATGTCGTTGGCCCAGCCCATCTTCGTCGTGTAGGGTGTGTCGGGGATGCGTTCACCCGTGAGCGGCGAGCAGGGGCCGCGCAGGGCCATGGGCTCGGGCGTAGACCATGTCATACCGCGATCGAGGGACCAGGCCTGGGCGTGGAATCCCATGGTTGTTCGACCGTACATCCACAGCCGCCCGTCGTCCAACTCGACGATACCCGGCTCGTTGAAGTTCTGGGAGCCCCACTCGGGCACGACGGGGACATTGCTCCCTGCCTGCCAGGTCAAGCCGTCGTCGTCTGAGTAGACCATGACGCCCGTCCGGCCGGGATAGTCGCGGCACGCCAGCACAATTCTCCCGCGGTCGCCGTGACGCCCCTCCGGATCGCGGAGTTCGAGGAACCGGTCGTTGTTGGCGACGCGTCGGTTGTGGCCGGCACGGGCTAGGATCGGGGCGCCGAAGGCCTTACCGCCGTCGGTGGAGCGCCGTACGTAGTGGACGGTGCCGTCGGGGGTATCTTTTGCCACGAACGTGAGCAACACCGTGCCCTTGGCGGTGCGGAGGAGACTCACGCTCATGACGTTCGAACCGATCCGTTCCTGGAGAACCTCGATGGATCCCCACGTGCGGCCCCCGTCCGACGATCGCCGCATGGAGATCCGGCATGGGTCGTCGTCCTGCCAGCCGTCCGTATAGAAGTCGCTCCAGGCCGCCAGGAGGGATCCATCGGCCAGTGGCACGATATCCGCCTCGGTGTCCCGCTTGTCGGGATGCCACCGTTCCGACAGAATCGACCAGAAGATGCCGTTGTTGAGGTAATGCGTAACACCCGACTCATACCCTCTCCCATAGGCGAAATCAGGCTCGGAAGGGCGGGCGACGGACTGCTTGAGTGCCGCCGCATGTTCTTCCGTTTCGGCGCACGCCGCCCCGAGAGTCGAAACCACCAGAACAGCGACCACCGCATTCCTTGTCCAGGTGTTCATAGGCTCCTCCTCCACGCGATTCTGCAACACCCACGTGACGACACGCAATCCCCCTCGGTCAGTCGGGTGCTTTCGTAGGTGGCTGGCCATGGCGTGGCGAGAAGGCCACCCTCTCCATCCTCTCCGCATGCGGGGAGACGGCGCACGCGCGCTCACGGCGCTGGAGCGTTCATGGTGCGGACGTTCGAGATTTCGACCTGCCGGATGTTCTCGGTACCTGATTCGTAGGTGATGGGATCGCCCGGGGCGTCGCATTTGATCACGTTGGCGATCACCGACTCGGACAGGGAACCGGCAATGAGAATCGTGTGCTCGGACCGGCTCATGATGTTGCTGATCAAGATGCGGTAGGTGTCGCCGAGTGGTGTGGGGCCGCCCCATTTCGGATTGCTGTCGCCGATCTTGAGGGCGGCGCGGCATCGCGTGGCCGAGCCCGAGGTGTCGATGAGTCCGTCGAAGATCACGTCGTGGATCTTGAGGCCGCTCGCATTGAGGAATCGGACGATGTGGTGTCCGCCGGCGCAGTATCCTCGCACGTTGCGCAACGTGATGTAGCGGATATCGTCCGCTCCATCGCCCCGGTTGACAGGCGCGCTGACCATGGTAGATTCGGTGCTGCCGGCGACACCGTCGGCGCGCAGGATGTCGGTGAACGCCACGAGGTCGTCGCCGGTGTAGCCGGTGATGTTCTCGATGGTGATATCGTGGCAGCCCTGGCGCAAATCCAGGCCGTCCTGATTAAGGATGGTCTCGGAGACGCCGTCGATCATCTTGTGGCCCGTCGAGGCGAAATCGATATCGCGCACCCGTCCGAAGGCGCACCGTTCGAGCGAGATGGCCCAACAGTGGGAATCCTTGATGCGCAGGTTCTCGATGCTGAAGCGCTCGACGAAGGCCAACAAAATGCCGATGTTGCGCCAGTCGCCGGTCTGGCTCTCGCCGGCCGCGCCGGCATCCGTGCCGTAGGTTCGCTCGCCGAGCGTCTTAGCGCTATCGCCGGTGGCCCTGGGATGATCGGCGCCTTCGAGCAACACGCTCCCCACGCCCTTGATATGAATGTCCGACATCGGCGCGATATCGCTGATACCCACGCCGCAGTTGCCGCTACGGATGAAATTGTCGCGGCACCGATCCGACAGTTTCAGGTGGCAATTCTCGAGTTCGAGCGTCGTGCCGCTCTGCACGAGGATGGCGGAATCCAGCAGCCAGACGTTCCGGAGGCCTTCCGCCGCGCGATTGCGTTTCGGGATGATCACTCGTTGCCCGGTTTCCGCAGCGGCCGCGATAGCCTGGTTGATCCGTTCCGTGTCGGAGCCCGTGAACTCGTTGGGCGTAATCGCGGAGGCCTCCGCTGTGTCCTCGGCCGCGTTCGCTCCAAGAGACGTGAGCAGGGCGCCGCCAAGTAGAGCGCCGAAAGCAAGCCATTGCATTTCATCCCCTCCGGTTTTCGAATGCATCGCCCCGCACATGATACCGCGTCACGTGCCTGCGAAGCTCACCGCACGCGCACGAGACGAATGGTGCCTCTCGGCTTTCGAAGACAAGGGTTCCGAAATGCCGGAGCGGGTGGCCTTCTGGTACGCGCGGGCGCCGGTAAGTGCCACCGGCGCGAAACGGAGGTTATCCGGCCTTTGCCGTACGCAGGTTGGCGTCCAGATCGAGTGTCTGCCCGGCGGCGGTCTCGTACGCTCGCTCGACATCGCGGTAGCGAATGCGTAGCGGCCGGCCCCGATCCGAGGTAATCCTTGCCGAGCACAGCGCGCCATCGCGCCACGCGATATCGACTTCGAACGCTCCCCGTGCGCGCAAGCCCGTGACTCGGCCGTCGGGCAAGGCCGCGGGCAATGCGGGAAGCAGATCGACGACGCCGGCGTGGCTCTGCAACAACATCTCCGCGAGCCCCGCAGTCCCTCCGAAGTTCCCGTCAATCTGAAACGGAGGGTGCGTATCGAAGAGATTCGGCAGCGTGGATTTCGCCAGGAGCGCCTGCATGTTGCTCCAGGCCTGATCGCCGTCCTTGAGACGCGCCCAGAAGTTCACGATCCAGGCGCGGCTCCAGCCCGTGTGGCCGCCGCCGTGTGCCAGGCGGCGTTCGATGGTCTTCCGCGCCGCGTCGAAGAGGGCGGTGTCCTTCTCCGTAATCAACGCGAAGGGATGCAGACCGACGAGATGTGACATGTGGCGATGTCCCGGCTCTTGTTCCTTGTAGTCCTCTATCCATTCCTGAATGGTGCCATCCGCACCAATCGTAATCGGTGGCAGCTTGTCCAGAGCAACGCGCAATTCGTTGCAAAGGGATTCGTCCCTATTCAACACCTGCGCCGCTTCAATGACGGCACCGAACACGGCCTTCACAATCATCGTATGGAAGGTCGAAGCCCATGTGATCCGAGCCGGCTGCCCGCTCTGCGGATGAATGTACGTGTTCTCCGGCGATGTGGACGGCACGATGACCAGCAGGCCGTCGTGCTCGACAAGGTAGTCCCTGATGAACTGCGCCGCGCCACTCAACACCGGATAGGCCTCGCGCTCGAGGAAGCCCTCGTCCAGCGTGAACGTGTAGTGGCGCCACAGCGTCAAGGCCATCCACGCGCCCGCCAGCGGATCGAGTACGCCGTTCTCAAACTGCGACCCGGCGTTCGAGCCCGAGGGTGTCGTTCGGCCGAAAGGGTTGGTTGCGTGAAAGGCGACCCAGCCGTGCATGCCATAGAGCCTATCCGCGGATTGCCGGCCGCGTTGGCTGAGTTCGCCGAGCCACGCGGAGAGCGGGCCGATGGTCTCCGAGAGATTGCAGAGGTCCGCGGGCCAGTAGTTCATTTGGAGGTTGATGTTCAGGTGGTAATCGGACTCCCACGGCGCCCACATCGCCTCGTTCCAGATGCCCTGGAGGTTGGCCGGGAGATGTCCCGGCGCACGGGAACTGCCCATCAGCAAGTACCGACCATATTGGAAGTAGAGCGCCGCCAAGCCGGGATCCGGTGCGCCGTCCTGGACGCGCCCGAGCCGGGCGTCCGTGGGAAGACGGTCCAACGTCTCGTCACCGAATGAAAGGGATACCCGCTCATACAGGGCGCGGTGATCCGCCTCGTGGTCCGCGCGCAATTGCGTCCAGGATTTCCGCGCGGCCGCGCCCACAATTGTCTCCGCAATCGCCGCCGGATCGATTCCTCGGTCGAAGCTCATCTGTTCGAGCGAATAGTCCGTCGCGGCCGTGAATAGAACTACGGCTTCATCCGCGCCGTTGATGATGAGCGTGTCTTGCTCGGCGCGCACGGTGCCATTCTTCACCTTGGCCAGGAGACATCCCGCGAATCGCATGTGCTCACCGCCGGGCCCCGAGCCGCCGGGATTGTCGTCATAGCCCTCGGGCGCGGCGACATCGACAATCCGGCCGTCCATACGCAGCCCGTTGCCCGCCGCCTCAACGGTCATGTCCTTCTCGCGACGAAGGGCAATGCGCGCGTTCACGCGTCCCGGCGCCGAGGCCGAAATCCGCAAGACCAGCACATCGTCCACCGCCGACAGGAACGCCTCGCGCACGTACTCGACGCCATCCACCGTGTAGCGCGTCGTGTTCACACCGGCATTGAGCGAGAGCTCCCGGCGATACGCCTCCGTCGCCCCAGTGTGATCCGTTTCAATCCAAAGGTCGGCCAGCGGTTCGTAGGAACGGAACGAGGTGGGAGACTTCGTCATTGTGCGCTTGCCCAACGAGAGTGCGCCTTGGGTATCTCCGGCAAGCGTCAGGCGCCGGACCTCCTCGAGATGCTGGCGAAAATCCTCCGGATACGTATCGACGGGCGCGCCCGCCCAGAGGCTCTCCTCGTTCAACGGCACGCGCTCGTTGGCAATCCCGCCGAACACCATGGCCCCCATGCGCCCATTGCCCAACGGCAACGCGCTTGTCCATTCGCCGGCGGGTTGCGCATACCACAGCAGATCGTCGGCGGCGTGGGCGCATGGCAACGCGGTGATGAAGAACGCAAGATTTCCCAGAAAGACCCCGGCATTGAGCTTGGGCATACAGGTATCTCCTGAACGCGCTGCCGCCTGTTCCCGTTCCTCCGATGATGGAATGCCGAGAAGGACGGCCGGTAACGCTTACTCGGCAAAGGCCTTCTTCATGAGGGCGAGCGTAGCCTGGCCAGCGCGGCGCGCGGCTTCTTCCGGTCCGATGCGCCTCAGCTCTTCGTCAAACGTCTCGACGGACACCGGCCCATCGTACCCTACCGTGCGCAGGGCACGAAGGAACGAGACCAAGTCGATGACGCCGTTGCCCGGCAGCAGACGCTTCAAGTCCAACAGCTCGTCGATGGGCCCTGGATAGGCATCATTAATGTGCACATGCACGATCTGCCGTGCTTCGAGTTTCAGAATATCGCCTACCACGGCGTGCGACGTGTACCAATGGTAACTGTCCAGCAGGAGTCCGCACGCCTCGGCGTCGATCTCGGCGCAGAGCTCCAACATGCCGGGCATATCGTGGACAAAGGGGTTCCCTTCGACCTGTTTTGTCTTGGGCGCGACGAATTCGAGACCGAGCATCAACCCGTGCTCTCTGAGTACCGCCGCCACGGCCTTGAGGCGCCGCACGTGCATCTTGCGGTACTCAGCGACATCGCCGGGCGCCGTGGGCCGGACCCAGGTGGCCATGCCACGCGTGCCCAACGCCTTCATCACGACGCACATGGCGGGCAGCTTCGCGAGCCCCGCCTCGAACGTGGCTTCGTCTTCGCGGAAGTTGACGGGCATTTGGCCGTGGCCTATCACGCATCCCTGCTCCGCGCAGTAGTGCTTCACGTAGTCGAGCGACGTTCGCTCGACCCACCGCGTCCAGTGATCGGCATCCGCATCCACCGCTTCGAAACCACTCTTCGCGGCGAGGGCGACAAAGGCCTCCGGTTCCGGAAGCCATGCTGTTACGGGGTTGAGGCAGGTCTTCATGTCCATTTCCTTCTTGGCTCAGCCGGCTCGTGGGTCTTCTCGGATCGAGGTGCGCGGGTACGCCAACCTCGTCAAAACCTATATGAGATGCGGGACGGCCTCGGGCATATCGGGCGCGCCTGTTATACCACGGGACCGGCGTCGGGTGGTACCGCACGGTGGAGGGATGAACGAGATGGCGGCGCTGCCTGACCGGACAGCGCCGCCACTCAATCGACGGGTTCGGTTACAGCTCGGATTCGACAAGCTTCTTGCTGACAGCATCCTCAAAGGAGGCGTGGTACTCGATGGGGTACTTGCCATAGGGCGGGTTCACGAAGGGCAGCACGGCTTCCCCTTTCTCCACGACACCGCGGGCAATCGCCACGGGGCCCTTCCGGGGTTGAATCTCGAAGGCCGTGATCGTGGCGCCGTCTTGCGGATACGCCACGTGGAAGGCCGTTTCGAGGACACCCACATTCAGTATCCCCGGGAGCACAACCAAGTGCGGGGATCTGGTCCACATCTCGAGCGTCGGATCGCCAATGACATGCCACATCCGCAACTCGTCCTCGGCTCTCGCGTTGTCGGTTCCGAAGACCCCTATCTGGGTCCACATGTAGAGCTTGCCGTGATTCAGGATATCGCCCAGGCGCCGCTTGACGGTGGCGTTGCCGAAGTCTCCAACCGCCGACGGCCACGTGGCGTCCATGAACCCGCGGAGCAGGGCGCTATTGGTCCAACTCGGGCTGTTCCGCGTATCGCCGAGAATACCGACGGCGCCGCCGTCGGGGTCGCGCAACAGGGCCTCCGCGAGATAGACCCCGCCCATCGAGGTCCCGATGGCGCCGGGCGCGGTTTCGTTATCCCACAGGCCGCTCGAGCAGTTCACGCTGTAGACGACCGGCAATAGACTCCCGTTGGTGAGGTCGTCGGCGTGCCAGGTGTAGAAGGAGGGATGACCCCACCCCGCTGGCGCGCCATGGTCGCGATGGATGAATAGGAACCGTCCGGCGTTGTACGCGTCGGCGATATCATCGGTGTCGCCTGCCCATGAGTAGCCGGGACCTATGGACGCCGGCAACGACCCGCCATCGTAGTACCGGCGGGGCGTGTTGTCTCCGCTGTACAGCGCGTCCACCGTCTTGGTGTAGATTCGGTCGACGGACTTGCCGGCGGCGACCATGGCGTTTCGGGCGAATTCCGACACCTCGATGAAGGTTCGTTGATCGTAGCCTTTGCTGGTGATGTCATACCGGCAGCACTGGAACTGGGCCGCAATAGCCGCGTTCGAGTAGAACGCGGCATCATCCGGCGGCGTCTTCTCGTACGCGATAATCTTGTCGACGACCGTATTGGCCTGGTCAAGCGTGTCGACGGGAATGCGACCCACGGCGAAGTCCGGCACTTTGTCCGTGGCGGGATCGCCGTACACGGCGTACTGCCAGTCCGAACCGATGGTGTATGTCCCGGCCCCCGGGTATCCGTTCGAGTCGAAGTGTTGGGCCGCGGGATAGAACGTCGGAATCAACTCGGCATCGCCCAACAGGAGCACGTAGGACGGGCGAACGCAGCATTCGTCGTAGCGGTTCTTGATGAGCGCGTCGATCCCATTGGCAGAATCGGGGCCGGGACCGTCCACGTCCATCACTTCGAACACACGGGTGAGAATCCCCTTCTCATTTTTCCAATCCGCCAGGGCATCCGCTGCGGGGCGCAATGCCTCCGTGGTGAGAATCATCAGTTCCTCGCCGTTGTCCGCCCACTCGAGACCTGGAATGATGTACTTGGAGATGGTCGCTCGGTTAAGAGCCGCGAGCGACATCGCCCTGGTAGCCGGGTCGAACTCATGGGCGGTTCTCTCGGTGATGAAACCCTCCTGGCCGCCCTTGAAGTCCACACGCACATCGAGGTTCTTGAACAGGCGCAGTTCATCCGTGACGGGGTTGTACTGACCTGCGGCTATCGTCACCATGAACATCTGGAGGTCGCGCGCCGCGCCGAGAGACTGGACGGTCACGATGTCCGCCGGATAAAGCGCGTCGGTGTCGTATCGATCCTCATTCTTCACGAACGGCCAGTTGGCGAACGAGTCTTCGATTTCGTCGACCGGTTCGTTCTGGACCGGGACCAGGTTCATATGCACGGTTTCGGCCAGATCATAGGTTACATCGAAGGACGGTTCGGCGCCGATAGGCACGGCGAAGAGGCGGCTGATCATGGGCACAGCCGGTTCGCCCGGCACGCCGACGCGTGTATCCGCTCCCGGCAACAGCACCTCTGTGAACACCTCATCATTGGCCTTAACCGTTACCACCTTGGGCTCGCCGAATTGGGCGACCGCCTTCAGCTTCGCAAGCGATTCCTCAGCCGCCGCGGCATCAGCCGCCTGTCCGATACGAGCCGCGCTCGGGCAATCGGCCTTGAGGGCGAAACCGGACAGCATCTCGAACCGGACCATGCGCCCGCGGTTGTACAGCTCTTCCACCACCGGGATGGCCTCACCCTCCCGGACCTCTTGGGCAATCCCAAGGAAGTCCATGACCGACAAGCCCGCCCCGCACGCATCGCCGGTCCGGTACCTGAAGTCCGCATCCTCCAGCGCGCCTTGCATCGCTTCGAGCGGCTCCAACTCGATGAGGTCGGGCAGGACAAGTTCCAGATCCTCGATGAGGCCCTCGACGAGTTCGAGGACTTCTCCGGAGGCCGACGCGGACGTTGGCGTGACGCCTCCCGCGATGGCGACGGCAGACGGGTTGTCGTTGGCATCGAATGCCCAAGCCGAGTAGAAGTACTCCGTTCCGTTGGCCACTTCCAGGTCCGACGTCGTGGTCTGTGAACCGGCGTACACCATAGCGCCATCGGAGACGGACGTGGGCGCAACACCGGCTTTGCGGACGATCTCGACATGGTCGAAATCACCGTCGAGGGGGTTTGTCCATGTCAGGACGACTTGTGCATCGCCGGCCACGGCCCCGAATCCGGTGATAGGCCCCGGGGGCGTACTGTCTGTCGGAGTGACGCCTCCCGCGACGGCGACCGCCGACCTGTTGCCACTCTTGTCGAGCGCCCAGGCCGAGTAGAAGTACTGAGTCCCGTTGGCTAAGCCCACGTCCACGACCGCTGTGTCCGAACCGGTGTAAACGGTCGTGCCGTCGGAAGCAGATGCTGGGGCTGCGCCCACCTTGCGGACGATTTCAGCATGATCGAAGTCACCGTCCGTTGGATTGGTCCACGTCAACGTGACGAGGGCGTCGCCCGCCACCGCCAAGAACCCTGTGATTGCCCCCGGCGCCCGCCTGTCAGGACAGCCGGAGGTCAACGTTACCACCGCTGCCAATACCAGTCCCACTCCGAACCACGCCAACTTGCCCCCCGTTTGCCGACGCGACAGAGTCCTCATATATCTCACCTCCAGAGGTTGTCCAAACCTTCCGAGTGCCCAAGATTGTCGTCAACGCAAGCCACGCATGAACAGTCCCGAACCCGAAGGCGAGATCCCCGTTTCCACCTCCTCTCCCAGAAGCCCCAGATCCGGTGGGATCAAGATGGCTCATTATAGCACGAGAATGGAGACCTCTTGACCGTTTTTTTCTGTGGACGTGGGGCGTCGCTGCCCGGCCTGCACGCCCTGATTCCCGAGAACAGAGTCGGACGGTATCCCCCGTCGGCTCGCGCGTAGCGCGGGGCCCAGACCACTTGCGCGTCCGGATTCTCGCTCAGGAACTACGGCTTGATATCCCAGTAGACCCATTGCGAGTAGTTCAGCATCAGGAGCGCGGAGCGGCCCATCTTGGTGGCCATCCGCTCTCCCTCTCCTCTATAGCCCTCCAGACATAGGGATCGTCGGCGAAGATCTTCACGCCGTTTCGGGCGGCGTGGGATCGGTTGTGGTGGGCGAGCGACCAGCGCATAATGCGTTCCTGGCTCGCCTTGCCGACGGCGTAGCCGAAATGAGCCCTCGGGCAAGCGTATCTCACGGAAAACAAGATGAAGTCCGCGAAACGAACGTTCTACGTGCTGTTGCCGCTGCTGTTGGCGGCCTTTGTCGTCTATTCTCTCCTGTGGGGGCGGCTGCTGGCCTTCTCGCCGTGGGTCTTCGGCTTCCAACACCGCGATACCGACCGCGCGCGCATCTATTTCCATGAGGGTGTCGACGTGGAGCAATTCGGCGAGATAGACCGATGGGTTGAAGCCGTGGAGGAGTGGCACGACCTGAAATTCAAACGACGGGCGGAGGTGTTCGTCTGCGCGTCCGATGCCGAACACAAGAGACTGGGCGGTTCCAAAGCGCGTTTCCGCGCGCTTCCGCTCTATGGCCGCCTCTTCGTGTCCAAACGGGCGCAGGAGGACGCGAAGGCAGGCGAGATTCACCTGGATGTGTATGTGAGGCACGAATTGTCCCACTCGCTCGTGTTCCAGAACACGACGCTGCGAAACACGCTCCGGCTTCCCGAGTGGCTGCTCGAGGGCCTGGCCGTCCTCAGCGCTGGGCAATTGGGCGTCGACGGCTACTACACCAAGGCCGAGGTCCGCGACAAGATGCGCGAGGGGTACTTCCTCGATCCTGGCGACTTCAGCACGAGACCTGGGCCGAAGGCGCGGGCGATAAGCGATTTTCCGCTGCCCAACAAGTACTGGTTCATCTACGCGGAGCTCGCCTGTTTCATCGATGACCTGATCCGAATCCAAGGGAAGGACGCCTTCAACACGCTCTTGCGGAACTACATGGAAGGCATAAGTCCGGAGACCAATTTTCAGTCCGTTTACGGGAAGTCCTTCGATGCCTGCGTCGAGGATTTTCGCAAGCGCATGGTCGAGTAGTCCCTGCCGGGATGGCGAGTCGATTGGGATCTCCGTCGGCTCTACGCGTAGGGCTGGGTCCAGGCCACCTGCACGTCGGGATGGAAATGGCACTCGTAGCCGCTGGGTGTGCTCGACTCGATCTCATGGGACGACGCGCCGAGGCGATCGCGCAGTATGACCTCGCCGCTGCCCTCAACGCACCGCCCGTCTCCGACGCCGCCCGACGCCATCGCGAGAAACCCTTCAGCCCCCGCGACTTAGCTAGCGTCACCCCCGAATTCCTCGTCGCCACCGCCCTCGCCAAGTACGCCTCAGAATAGGGACGCTACCGTTCAAGTCTGGTATACTTGAAACAGACAAGAGCCAGGAGATTGATCAAGATCAAGCACTACCTGTACGGAACGCCACGCAGGTTGTGAGATCTCCGTTCTTGTTCAGTCACGTGAGGGACAGATAGTGGCGAGACTTCCGAACGCTGACAAAGCCGAAGTTCCGGAGAGGAAGATCGTCGCCTATCTGCTGAATCCAGAGCATCCGGATGGTTGGGGCAAGGCTGCGTTCTTCACGCGGCTTGGCTTTTCGAGAGCTGCGTGGAACGCCCTCGATGCTGCGTTGCGCAACCATGTCCTGGAGAACGACGTCGCGTCTGTCGTCAAGACGCCGCTCGGCGTGCGCTATGTCATTGACGGGCCGATGGAGGCTCCGAATGGACGCACGGCGAACGTACGCAGCGTGTGGTTTCAGGAAGGCAACTTGCCGCCGCGGCTTGTTACGGCATATCCTTTACAGGAGAAGCCTCAACAGAAGTGGGATGACGCCCCGTGAGGAGATCCCCCAGATGATACGCGAATTGGACCGCGTGGTCCTCACAACAGACCTGCCCGAAGAAGGCCTCGAGACCGGCGACATCGGCACGGTCGTCCTCGTTCATCGGGACGCCAAAGGCTACGAAGTCGAGTTTACGACCCTCGACGGCAACACCTTTGCAGTCGTCACCGTCCTCGCCGGCCAAGTCCGGCCCGCACAGGCCCGCGAACTCGCTCACGCCCGCTGCGTGCCTTGACACAGCAGGGGAGTGGACCTACGGTCTTCAGCCTGCGGACTCCAGTCTCATTTCTCGTCCGCCTCCTTCCAACCAAAGATACCGAGTTGATTCAGAATCATGATACGAGCCTCCTTTCGTTTGGTTGATTGGACAGGGAAACATCAGAGAACCGGGACCGCTCCAATGGGGAGTGGACCCGGATTGGGCACATCAAGGGCAGACCATCGGGCGCAGTTTCCACAAGAAACCGTCATCTGCTATGATGTTTGTCTACGGGTCGCGAAAATGTCGTGGAGCGTTCTTCCAGCGCCGGGGCAGCAAGGGCGTCAAGAGCCCGGTGGACGATTTGTAGAGGAGAAACGAAGGTCGTCTTATACAGAAAGGGATCGTGAATACAAACAGTACATCCAGGCGAGAGTTTCTGCGAACAATGGCAACAGCAGCGACGAGCGTTACCATTTCATCACAGGTTTCTGCGAAGAACGCTGAACCTGGTCGACCCAACGTCATACTCATCATTGGAGATGATATCTCGGTTGACGATTTCGGATGCTATGGGCATCCGAGTATTCGAACACCCAACGTTGACAAACTCGCTTCAAGCGGCTTGCGCTTCACTAACGCATTCCTGACAACCAGTCAGTGCAGTCCTACCCGGTGCAGTGTTATCACAGGACGCTACCCGCATAACACCGGAGCCCCGGAATTGCACCAACAGTTGCCTGAAGGGCAGGTCATGTTTCCCGCGATTCTCAGGCAGGCCGGATACTACACGGCCGCAGCAGGGAAATTTCACATGGGGAGGTACGCCACGAGCGCATTTGACAAGATTGTGGACAGCGGCCCAGGGGGAGAGGAACGCTGGGTACAATGCCTGCAACAAAGACCGAAGGACAAGCCTTTCTTTATGTGGTTTGCTTCGCACGATGCACACCGCGGCTGGTCACCAGACAAAAATGCAAAGCCGCATACGCCGGAAGATGCAATAATACCGCCATACTTGATTGATACGACTGGCGTTCGTAAGGACATGGCGAAATACTATGACGAAGTGCAGCGCATGGACAGGTATACTGGATCGGTTGTCAACGAGCTGAACAAACAGGAAATACTTGAGAACACCATTATCATCTTCATGGCCGATAACGGCAGGCCATTCCCGCGATGCAAGACGAGACTCTATGATAGTGGAATCAAAACACCTTTTGTCATACATTGGCCTAACGGGTTGAAACGAAAAGGCGAAGTCAGCCATTCATTGGTGAGTGCGATTGACATTGCACCCACAATTCTCGAGTTGGCCGGTTTGGAATCACCACCGAGCTTTCAAGGCATGAGCATGATGCCGCTGCTGGCCGATCCGGCGTCCTCTATCCGGAATTATGTATTCGCTGAACACAATTGGCATGGTCAGATCGCACATGAACGTATGGTTCGACATGGGAGTTACGTCTATATCCGCAATGCGCATCCACAACTGCCCCAGATCTGCGGTCTGAACAGGGAATGTCCCCAGAAAGAGCTAAGAGCTCTGGCAGATCAAGGAAAGCTGACTTCCGCACAAATGGATCCACTCCTTGAGCCTCGACCCGCTGAAGAACTCTTCAATGTAAGCGATGACCCCCACCAGATAAGAAACATCGCCGAGGATCCGGAGCATCATAAGGTTCTGGAAGACCTGCGGAAGCTTATGGATGAATGGCAGGACCGTACAGGCGACACTATACCTTCACTGGATAAGGCAACACCCGACCGGTATGATCGCAGGACGGGTAGACCTATCCACGGGGAAAGTGGTAGACCGAGAGGTGGCATTGTTCCCGGTCAGACGAGCGGGGCATCACGAATCAATGATCCCGGCCCACGATGACCGAACAATCGATTTAGGGTATTGCCTGCTGCGCGCAAACCCTCGTTCATGACGTTAGACGACAAACGGGAGACATCTCAACCGAGAGGTGCCTCCGGTTCCATGGATTGCCTCGTTAGGTTGTGATTCAGGGCTTCAGGTCGCACTCCCAGATGGCGATCCCTGTGCCCCAATCCGATGCTTCTTCGCGAATCTTCTCTTCTGTCAGTTCGTGGGCAGCAAGCCATGCTGCTTCGGCTTGCTGTGCCGAACTCTCGGTCATGAAAGCACCCACGGCGCGGACAATGCCTTCTTCCACGGGCACACAAAGAGGGAAAGCGGGGACAGTCCCGTCTTCACTCGTACCTCGCTACGCTTGGTACAGTCCCCGTTTTCCCTTTCCTTGCGTACTCACCACGGATACTTCGAATCGGCCCAAACCTCGCGGTAGTCGCCGCGACGGTTCTGGACGATGAAGTGCGTGCCGGGTGAGTCGGGGTCTGGAAGGCTGGGGACAGTCCACGCGCGTTCGTCTTCGCGCGGCTTCCGCCTTCGCTCGGCCTCGGTGGGACGCGTCGCCGAGACGCACGAAGACTCGCTTGGTACAGTCCCCGTCTTCCGAGTGGGCTCATACTTCGCGATCATCGCCGTGGTGGTCCCATTCCGTTGGTGATTGAGTCTCTTCCGGAGTTTCCGGTGTTCATTTCCTTGCGCGGGGTACTATTCGTAGTGCCATGAAAATGACGCTGACATGGGCTTTGTGCATTCGCAGCGCCTGCTTCGCGAAAACCCTCCGGAGTGTTGTTGACTATTCCGAAGGCGGCCGACACGCTTCCCACCGAAGGCGTGCAATAGTCGCCGCGGAGCCCCTATTCGGAACGGGCTGAAGCCCGCACTACGTACACTTGGGGCCTGCTCGTGAGCGGGTTCTCTCTTTCTTCCTCCGCGTTCCCGGGGCTCTACGCGTGGGGCTGGGTCCAGGCCACCTGCACGTCGGGATGGAAATGGCATTCGTAGCCGCTGGGTGTGCTCGACTCGATCTTCGCGCGGACGTAGAGGTCGTCGGACGCCATGCGGTAGGAAGCCTCGATGCCTTCAACGAGATCCACCGTTTTCCCGATTTCCTCGGAATACACGGGGATCGTGCGGGCGGTACGGCCCTTTTCGGCGGGGCACTCCACCATCCGTACGGCTGGGTCGAATCCGCGCTTCGTGGCGAGGAAACGGATGCGGTAGGTCACCCCCGGCTCGGGTTGGACCTTGACGCGCAGGATACGGCGTCTCGGCCTGAACTCGACTTCCTCGAGCAATACGCCGGTGGTGGCGTAGAAGTCGCCGGCGTCCATGGCGGCCAATAGGGCCTCAGCCGTGAGCGCCGAGGCGCGGACCATGATCCACGCATCCGCCAGGCGCTGAGTGGGCGTGCGGTTGATGTAGTAATGCGTGTCGTCGGATCCGACACCGAACAGGAGCGGCGCGCCCTGGATGGAGCGGAAGGCGTTGACGGCGTCCCAGAACGAATCAAGCGTCACGCGTTGAGCGTCGGGATGGGGCGCGAAGGATGAGCCGCCGTTGCACACCTCGAAGAGGCGCACCTCCGGGTTATCAATCAAGAACTGAGGCTTGATGTCCCAGTAGACCCATTGCGGGTGGTTCAGCATCAGGAGTGCGGGGCGGCCCATCTTGGCAGCCATCTCGGAGACTTCCTTGACGTTATGGGCCATCAACTGCGTCTCGTCCATGCCGCTGTCCTTGAAATCCTTGACCAGGGGACCGCCTTTGACAAAGGGAACGGTATCCGGCAGGTTGATGTAGTTTTGGTGGACATTGACGCCATCCCGGGCCTGCGTGATCTCGACGCCAGGCAGCAGGAGGAAGTTACCGGGCTCGTCGAACCGTCCGCGCATTTCCTCATAGGTCTTGAGTCGAACCAGCGTTTTCCCTCCCTCCTGTTTGGTCTCGACTTCCTGGCCGTAATCCTTCACGTACGCATCGAAAAGAGGAGTGGACACAACCGGCGGCCACCCGCTCTCCTTTTCTTCCACGGCCCTCCAGGCATTGGGCTCGTCGGCGAAGACGTTGTGGTCGCTCAAGGCGATGAAATCGTAGCCGAGCTTCTTGTAGATATCGATGGCCTGTTCGGGGAACGCGCGACCGTCCGACCAATAGGTGTGCATGTGCAAGTTGCCGCGGTACCATCGGCCGCCTCGCATCGCGCGTCCCGTGGTCTGGCACCCGGCCAGGAACGCCATGGCCCCGGTGCCCATCGCCCGCAACGCCTGACGGCGCGTCATCTGCATGATCATGTCAAGGTCCTTCCTTCGCTTTTTCGCGCGAGGCGCGTGGGGGAACGAACACGTCCGAGAACTACCCAGAGGCGCAATCATCTTGTTGCAGGAGCGAGTCAGCGCCCACGGGGCTTCTCTTCATGGGAGAGTGTATTGTACGAAGGCGTGGGTTGCAAGATGATACCGACCGCAACGGTCGCTCTGGCTCCTGTACCGCGCGTTCCCCATCCACGTGGCCCTGCTCCGGGCGGATCGTGCGCTATCCGAGACCGTGCATCTAGGGGTTATCGCCCGGCTTCGAGGAGCGGGGACCGTTCGGTCATTCTGACCAGAACGAGTAGAGTTTCGCGCCTTGGATGTGGAATCGCAGGCGGATCGGCCTGCTGGAGAGTTCGGCCAGTGTGTGGTCGCCATTCCACGCGACGGGGGTGTCCTGGCGGTCGACCTTCTCGATGGGCTGGACGTCGTCGCGGGTGAATCCCGGGATGGGCGCACCGTCGAGATCGAGCACCTCGACGCGGACGGATCCCGGACGCGCCAGCGCGTTCAGATGCAGCGTCTCTCCTTCGAGCCGCAGCGGAACGGTCGTGGCGGTTCCTTGATGGCCGTGGTCCCTGTTGTTGCGGTCGAGCGGCTCGATGGGATCGAGGGAGACGAAGCCGTCGGGCCGCAGGAAGGCCAGACCGACGGAACCGATGATCCCGAAGGGGAGCGCACACCAGTGCAAGGTCTGGCGTCCCTGGTAGAAGATGTACAGCTTGTCACCTACCTGGATCGGCGGATTATGGGAAGGACACAGCCACGCGCGATCCCAGGCGCTGGGGGGGCCCCAATCCAAAAAGGTCTGGCGGCCGGCGGCACGATGCCATTGCAGGCCGTCGTGGCTGTACGCTAACTGTGTGTTCAGCCTGCGCTGAGGGATGTAGAACATCTCGATCGCGCCCACGTGCAGGCCCGCCCACGGAAACCGGACCATGCCGTAGAACTCCGTCCCGTCGGGATCCTGGCCATCCGCCGCCGCGATCTCTCTGACGTACTGAAAGTGCTCGCCGTCGTCGCTCTCCCAGAGCGCGCAGGTGCGGTGCTCGCTACGCCAGACGCGCGTGATGACGTAGAACTTGTCGCGCAGGGGATCATAGCCGGCTGTGGACCGATCGCCGGACGCCACGGCCACCGCGTCGGGGTGGTTCCAGTGAATGCCGTCGGGCGAGGAGGACACGCGAATCCCGACCACCGTCTTGTCGTACCACGCCATGAGATACTTTCTCTTGCCATCGTCCTTGGGGTTGCGGAAGACCGTAGGCGCATCGAAGTGGCCGGCCATCACCACGTTGTTGGCCGTGGAGCCATCGACCTCGATCAGTCCCAGTGCGGGTTTCCGCCAGTGGATGCCGTCTTCGCTAGTGGCGTAACAGAACAGGATGGATTCATCGTCGGGCGGCGGCAATTTCCTGTAGACCTCGTACCATGCCTTGAACTGCTGTTGCTCCGCGTCGTAGAGGACCGAGCCGTACATGGTCACGCAGTTGGCCTCCCACGGCTCGGTGTAGGTCAGTACCGGGTTCTCGTGATACTTGACCGGCTGGTTCACAATCAGCCCCAGACCTTCCATCTGTGTGAGCAGCGACTCGTCGAGCATCAGTTGGTGCGTGGCGTCCACCTTTCGCGGTGAAGCGTCCTCGATGGCTTCCGGCGGGGCGTCCGGGCGGGCGACGTGGTACACCTGGCCTCGGTCGCCCTCGAAGAACCACTCCATCGGAATCACCTGGAGGCGCCACTCGTAGGCGTTCTTCTGCGTCATCGACCTGCTGTACGTGATGACCGCCTCATTGCCGGAAAAACAGACGTTGGCCATGGTGATCTTGCCGGGGAAGTCGTCCGAGCCGTCGAGATGACGCACCGACGTGAAAGACTTGCCGTCGTCCGTGGAAACGGCGGTGCTGATGCGATTGCGAGGCCAAGGGCCGTCGATCTTGTCCTCAGCCGCCCAGTTCCAGATCAGCAAGATGCCGCCACTAGGCATACGCTTGATCGTCGACATCGAGCCCGGTGCCGGGATGCCACTCGACTGCGGCTCGGACCACGTCGTCCCCCGATCGTCGGAATAGGTCACCCATATCGATTTCAGGTACGTCCGCATGATCATCATCAGGCGCCCGCTGTCCTGCTCGACGATCATGGGCTCCTCGGCGGCCGGATCGGTCTTGCGGCCGGTCGAGCCTTTGGGTACGGAGACCAGGTTCGTCTTCTTCCAGGTCGCCCCGCGGTCGTCGGAATACATGACATAGACGTGTGTCGAGGCGAGTTCGTCCAGGCTGACCCAGCAGGGCAGCAGGACGCGGCCCGACGAGATCTGGATGGCCCGGTCGTTGCCCGATCCGCCGTAGCCCTCGTACGGCATTCGCACGGGCGCACTCCACGTCTTGCCGTCGTCGGCCGAGCGTTTCACCCACGGCCCGCCGTCCTTCAGGGCCACATCCGTGACCACGAAGAAGCCCAGGATCTCGCCGTTATCCAGTCGCAAGAGGCTGGGCGACATCACGTTGCACCCACCGATGTTCTCTTGCCAGACCGTCGCCTCGGCCGGCGGTGTCCAGGTCGGACCGCCGTCGTGCGAATGGAATTCGAGGATATTCCCCTCGCTGTCGTCATGCCCCCCGTGGCCGAAGGCGGTGACCAGCATCACCAGGTGCTTCTCGCCGTCCAGGTTGAGCGTCGAACCCTCGGACCAACGATAGACGCCGTCGGGATTCGGATCATGTGCCAGCAGGACCTCGTCTATCCGTTTCTCGGTGGCCGCGCACGCGATGGCCGTCAGTAATAGGGCCAGCGCGGGCACTGCGATACGTGGGACACGCGGAAGCAGGTTCATGATCGTTCTCCTCGGTGCGGAGTTGCACGCCCCATTCTGCCCCAATTAGGGGCAAAATCGTACGGATAATGCAAGGTCGACGGGCATGGGCTCTGCATGAAGGGCGGTTCTGGGTGTACCTGGGCGACGACGCGCCCCCGTTCACCGCATACGATTACACCCCTAGCCGGCGACGTAAGGGAGCGATGCCATTCCTGAACGACTTCACGGGAACGAGCGCCTCTCCCCGCTATCTGCAAGCCGATGCGTGCGGCCGCTACGACGGAATGTACCGCACCGAGTCCGTGCAGGACACAGACGACGTCACCGTGCCTATCGAAGTGCCGTGCTGGGCACATGCGCGGCGGGCAGCGCAGGTGTCTCGCTTGGTCATGCATTCGCGCGGGGAAGGAGGGAAAGCTCTCCTGGGCCTAAGCCGTTCCGTTGATCGGTCGGATCGGACGGATCGGACCGATCTTCGCTCCCCAACCTCGATCCTATTCCCTCCGAGGCTTATTGGCGAGGTGCTTGAGGTGATAGAGCAGATCCTGAGCCTGGCGGGGGGTTAGCTCGTCCGGCTCGACGCCCTCGAGCTCCTTCTCGACGGCGCTTGGCTCGGCAGATGATTGCGTACCGAAGAGATACATCTGCTCGGGTAGTCCCACGGACGCGGTGTTGCCGGACTCCAGGGATTCGAGGATATCGCGCGCGCGGTTGATGACCTTCGGCGGCAGGCCGGCCAGCTTGGCCACCTGGATGCCGTAGCTGTGGTCGGCGCCGCCGTCGACGATGCGGTAGAGGAACACGACTTTGCCGTTCCATTCCCGGACGGCCACGTTGAGATTCTTGGCGTGTTCGAGTTTTCCGGCGAGCTCGGTGAGTTCGTGGTAGTGGGTTGCGAACAAGGTTTTGGCGTGGATGTGGTCGTGGATGTACTCGGCCACGGACCAGGCGATGCTGATGCCGTCAAAGGTGCTCGTGCCGCGGCCGATCTCGTCCAGAACGAGGAGGCTACGCTCGGTAGCCGCGTTCAGGATGTTGGCGGTTTCGATCATCTCGACCATAAAGGTACTCTCGCCGCGCGTCAAGTTATCCGAGGCGCCGACGCGCGTGAAGATTCGGTCGACGACGCCGACGGTGGCCTTGGCGGCAGGCACGAGACTCCCCATCTGGGCCATCAGCGCGATGAGAGCCACCTGGCGCAGGTAGGTCGACTTTCCCGCCATGTTCGGGCCCGTGACGATCTGGAGGGATGCCGCGCCCGGATCGAGCAGCGTATCGTTCGGCACGAAATCGCCGCGCGCCATGAGGTCCTCGACCACGGGATGGCGGCCGTCGCGGATGTCGAGCAGGCCCGAGTCGTTGATCGCCGGCTTGCAGTAGTTCTTGGCAACGGCCACCTCGGCCAGCGACCACAGAACGTCCAGCGTGGCCAAGGCATCCGCCGTTTCGTGGATCCGCCGCGCCTCGGCGCATACGCGCTCGCGCAAGGCCACAAAAAGGTCGTATTCGAGCTTCTGCATGCGTTCCTGCGCGCTGACGATCTCCTCTTCGCGGGCCTTGAGGTCGGGCGTCACGAATCGCTCGGCGTTTACCAACGTCTGTTTCCGCTCGTAGTCCGGCGGCACCAGCGACAGATTGCCCTTCGACACCTCGATGTAGTAGCCGAAGACCTTGTTGTAACCGATCTTGAGATTGGCGATTCCGGTGCGCTCGCTCTCGCGCTTCTTGAGCGAGGCGATCCAGTCGCGTCCGCCGCCGACGAGGTCGCGGAGGCGATCCAGCTCGGCATCGTAGCCGGCGCGGAGCATGCCGCCCTCGGTGACGGCCAACGGCGGCTCATCGACGAGGGCCTGGGCGATCCACGCCGCCACGTCCTCGAGGGTGTCCATGTGGTCGCGTAGGGCAACGAGCAAGGGGGTACTCGCGTTGGCCAGGACGGCCTTGATGGCGGGCGTCTGCTCGAGCGACTGCCCCAAGGCCTTCATGTCGCGGGCGTTACCCGATTTCGAGGTGAGCCGGCCCAGCAGCCGCTCGAGGTCGGCGATGCTCTTGAACAGCTCCTTGAGTTGCATACGCAACTCGGTGGCCGAGGCTAGCTCCTCGACGGCGTCGAGGCGGCGGCAGATGCTCGCGACATCCACGAGGGGATGGACAATCCATTGCCGCAACTTCCGGCCGCCCATGCAGGTCTGCGTCCGATCGAGCACGCCGAGCAAGGTACCGCGCTTCTTCTTGTCGGACAGGGTTTCGATGAGTTCGAGGTTGCGCTGGGTGTTGCCGTCGAGGACGACGAAACCGGACGGGCTGTACCGGCGTGGCAGCCGCAGGTGCGGCACGGCGTCGCGCTGTGTTTCGAGGACGTAGGTTAGCGCCGCGCCGGCACAGGCCGTAGCCTCGACCGCGCCGTCGAGGTCGACGCCTTTGAGCGTGCTCAGGCCGAACTGGTCCTGGAGCCGCTCGCCCGCCAGGCCTGCGTCAAAAGCGTCGGCCGGGCGTGCAACGAAGGCCGTGCCTTCGAACCGGTTCTCGATCCGTGTCTTCAACGCGTCATCCATGTCCTCGCAGATGAGGACTTCGGCCGGCCGCATGCGCGTGAGTTCGTCGACGAGGACACGCTCGACGTTCCCGTCGACCTGGGCCGCGAGAAACTCGCCGGTGGTGACGTCGACAAAGGCCAGGCCGGCCCGCCCGGCCTGGGCCCAGAGGGCGCCGAGGTAGTTGTTGGCGGCCTCGTCGAGGAGCGTCGGCTCCATGACGGTTCCGGGCGTGATCGTGCGGATCACGGCGCGTTTCACGATGCCTTTGGCGACCTTGGGATCCTCGATCTGGTCGCATAGCGTGACGGTCTTGCCGGCCTTGATGAGCCGCGCCACGTACGTGTCAACCGCGCGGTACGGCACGCCGCACATCGGCACCCGCGCCTCGACGTCCGAGCCGTCGCGCGAGGTCAGCGCCAGGCCGAGAATCCGCGACGCCTCGATGGCGTCTTCGAAGAACATCTCGAAGAAATCGCCCATGCGAAAGAAGAGGATCGAATCGCGACTCTCCGCTTTGGCCAGGACGTATTGCCGAAGCATCGGCGTCAGATTGCGCTCGGGGATATCGGCGAGTTGTTTCCACGGACTGCTCATGACGCGGCATTATACCGTCTGAGGCGCGGTGAATTCAGGATGATTTCGTGGCAGGGCCCGGCCCCATTCCGTTTCGTGAGTACCCCGGCCGAGCCTGTTGCCTTTCGCCGTGGGCTATGGTACTGTGTGCACGTGAGTTGCGGAGGACAATGCCCGATCCCTGAATTCCCGGGTAGGCGGGAGAGGACATGACAGGAGCGTGTGAGTCCACAGACCCATTACCGGGCGTAAGCGAGAAGAGAACGCAGGAGAACCTTCTCTTTGTTCTCGGCTGGGTGACGACCCTCTGTTACGGCGTGGAGTGCTTCTCCAGTATCGGCGACCTGTTCATGGCGCTGTTCGTCACAAAAGCGCCTCTCGCTGAAGTTGGCGAGCCCGCGGGAAGTGTGTTTATTCCCGCCATTGGCCTGGCCGGCGGAATCGCTCTTCTGCGGCGAGAGAGTGTGGGGCTTTCGATCATGCGGGGCCTGGCACTCCTGTTCTTCTTCGGCGGTGCGCTCTTCATTTGTCTCGGCCCGTTTTTCATGCTATCGGGAGATGGGAACTTCTGGTCTTCCTCCATTTTCGGGGCCATCATTCTCGCGTTCGGCGTTTATCACTGGTGGTGTGCCCGCACGCTGAGTCGGTGTCTTGCCACGGAGGCCCCGCAAAAGGAACCAGTCGCCGCAGGTGACGCGGATGGTGAAATGGTTGCCTACGAGTCGTCTATGGCTGCTCCGGCGGTGGCTACGCCGGAGGTCTGCCAAGGGCGGGTATCCGGCGATGCGGTCGCCATGGATACCCCAGGAACAGGCACAGCACCGCGCATCATCATGGTCCTCGGTGGTGCCCTGGTCCTGGCATGGGGAATGTTCCTCGTTCGGTACATTGGGGAGCTGGGGCCTGTCGATTCGTTGGACTCGTTCTGCTCGGGCTTGGCAGTTACTGGCGCAGTTCTCCTCGGCGCGGCAGTTGGCCTCGGATATGCCATGCGGAGGCAAAAGGCCGCGTTTGGCCTTGTACCATTGGCTCTTTTCTGGGCCATTACCGTCTTCGTTGCACTCGCCATGGGCCCGCCACCCGCGTCCACAAGCTCGGATCTGAAGACCTCGGCCTTCTGTCTTCTGCATTTGGTCGCCCTCCTCGTCGCGGCGAGAAACTGGAAGCACTTCCGATAACGTCCCTTTGCAGGCCCGGAGCAGGGACCATTCCCCGTCGCCCCCTAGCGCCTCAGGCGATCACACACCGCGTCGTAAGTTTCGATTCGCCAGCCGTTTCTGCTATCCTACGGCTCCCTTCCGCGTGTCGTTTCTCGGTGGGATGGCAAGGCCAGGAATTCTTCATGCGACGTACTATGTTCGAGACGCCTGTGTTGAGTTCGGCGCTGCACTATGTGTTTCGCGTCGTGCTGCGGTGTTTCGGATGGCGCGTCGAAGGCCAACCGCCGGACGCGCCGAAGTTCATCGTGGCCATCGCGCCCCATACCAGCTATTGGGATTGGCCCATCCTCGTGGCGATGGCCTTTAAGGAACGCGTCGAGGCCCTCTGGATGGGCAAGGACAGCCTGTTTCGATCGCCCCTCGCCTGGCTCTTCACGTGGCTGGGCGGTATCTCCATCGACCGCAGCGCCTCCCACGGCATCGTCAATCAGATGATCGATCTCTACAACGCCCGTGAACGCCTCATTATCGGTCTCACGCCCGAAGGCACGCGGTCGCGCGTCGAGAAGTGGAAGACGGGTTTCTACCGCATCGCCGAGGGCGCGCACATCCCCATCGTCCTGGTTGCGCTGAGGTCGAGGTCGACCGCATCGCCGATGATGCCTTGATTTCGCGTGGTCGACGGCCCCACGAGGTCCGGCGTCAGCTCGGGGATATCGGCGAGTTGTTTCCACGGACTGCTCATGACGCGGCATTATACCGATTGGATGGGCGGAAATTCAGACCGTCATGCGCGTCTCACTGGACACAAGCCACCGCGCGAGGCGATACTGACGGGCGCCGAACAGCGCCAAGCACAAAAAGGGGATGCTGCCATGATCGAAAGAAACGACCTGTTGCCCGAGGGTGCGCCGTCCACCATCTCGGTGTATCAACTCACCGATGAGCAGATCCCGTCGTCGCACCTCTATATGGAAGCCCAAGTCTTCACGCCGGACTCGAAGATGTTCTTGCTGCACCGCAGCGCAGGCCCCCACGGCGGCGAGTCGTCGGATCCCGAGCACCGGTATCTCTTGTGCACCCTCGACTACAAGGCCGCTCTGTCGCCGATCACGCCTGAGCTCGGCGCGCAGGCGCCCTCGGTCAGCCCTGACGGTCGGCATTGCTACTACTTCGTCGACGAAACTGTCGTGAACGGCGGCAAGCTCACGCTTAAACGCGTCGACCTCGACGGCGGCAATCGCGAGACGCTCCTCGTGATCGACGCGCCGATTCCGGGCACGAAATACCGGCCCAGCCAGCTCTATCCGATTTCGACCCTATCGAGCGATGGCAAGCGCCTCGCCATTTCCGCGTTCATGGGTGACGGCACCCGGCCCGACGACGCTTACGGCCTCATGGTTTTTGATCTCGAGAATCCCGCGGTGCGGGTTATTCTCGAAGGGCAGACGTGGTGCAACCTCCACGCGCAGTACTGCCGCTCGACCGACGCCGCGCACGCCCGCGACATCATGGTGCAGGAGAATCACGGCAACGCCCACGACGCCAACGGCGTTATCACGACGCTCGTCAGTGGCGACGGCGCCGATATCCATCTCGTTCGCGATGACGGAACCGATTTCCGATCATTCCCCTGGGGCCGCGACGGTAACGAGTACTGCCAGGGTCACCAATGCTGGCGCGGAACGAGCGCCGAAGCGATCACCAGCACCGTCAACCGCAAACTCGGCATGCAGGAACTGGTTCAATCGCCGCAGGCGCCCTTCGCCGGCCACGTCGGCCTGGCAACGCCCGGCGGCCAACGCAACGTGATCTCACGCGAGTTCGAGACGCCCCACTTCATGCACTTCGCTACCGACCGCGCCGGCAAACGGTTCGTGTCCGACTACCGAGGCCCCGGTGGCGCCTGGCATCTCTACACGGCCGAGTTCGGTTCCGGCGCCGACGCCGCCCTCGAGAACTGGCGATTCATCCTCGATACCCGATCCTCGGACCGCGCGCACCCGCACCCCTTCCTCTCACCGGACGGCCGCCGCGCCTTCTTCAACTCCGACGAGTCCGGCGTCCTCCAGGCCTACATGGTCGTAGGGCTTTGGGAGAAGGCGTAGGGCGCGACGTCAGGACACTCGGAACACCTTCATGACCTCATCGCCGAGGTGATTGATCACCTTCACGGCAATGCGGCCGCTGGCCGGTTTGTCGAAAGGCCGCGACGTGTCGCTGTGGAGGCTTTCCCAGGCCTCTTCGTTGATCTCGGCCTTGAGCGTCGTCTTCAGCGCCTTGTACGGATCGTTCTGGCCCAGGAAGTAGGCATGGCGCACGAAGAAGCTTTCCTCGTTGTAGTCCGTATCGATGAACCAACAGGCGATGCCCTCAGCCCCATCGCTACGCACTTCGCCCGTCTGCGGATGGAATACGTCCACCCCCTTGACCTTCACCTGCACTTGGCCGTCCTCGGCATCGATCACCTCGATATCCGGTTCGCCGAAGATCACGAATAGGTTGCCCTTGCCGGTATTCTTCAGGTCATCGGCCATATGCAGGTCGGCGTTCATGCGTGCCTTGAGCACCGGCACCCGGCCCAGTTTGTCGAAATCGCAGGAACGCGCATCGTAGTTGAAGGCACACGCGATCAGAACGTCGAAATCCGCGTCGCCCGCTTCACGCGCCGCCGCCACGAGATCCGCACGGCTCACCGTGCCGAACTCAGGGCCGATAAGTATGCCCGCGCGTTTCATGGCGCCCTTTTCCTCACCGCCCTGAAAATAGCGGCCCTCGGCACACACGTACTCGCCCGGCCAAGGCATCAACGACGTGAACGCGATCCGATCCGCCTTATGCGCCTGCTGCACGCCCGCCGTGCGAAGATTCTCGAGAATCATCGTCGCGAAATCCTGCGGTTTTCCATACTCACCGCTGGCCTCCGCCATGTGATCGATCAACTCGTCGTCCTCGTCCACGCCCAGCACCCGATGGGGCGAGAGGCTCTCGACGGTGAACGGCCCGGCCACGCGCACCGTCTTCTTGTCCTCGTAGGGCTTGTCGTAGAGGTACTCGTAGTCGGCCTTCGCGGCGATGGAAGCGTCAATCTCCTTCTGCCGCGCGATGCGCAATTCCCACCATTGTCTATGAAGATCAACCACGGATGGACACGAATCGACACGAATGGCGAGTTCTTCTTCCTTTTTGAATTTTGTGGATTTTGATTCGTGTGTATTGGTGTTTATTCGTGGCAACTCTCTTGGGATTTCCCACTCTTCCCAGTTGGTGGCCAGAGCTTCATTTAGTTTCCTGCGTAGCGGCTCGAGCTTCTCCTGGAACTTCTCCCAAATCACGTCGATCTCCGCGTTGTTCGCGATCGACTTGAGCGTGATGTGCGGCACCCGCTCGTACACGAAGCCCTGGCGGATATTGCCGTACGTCGGCTGTTCCGACGGCGCCGTACGCGTCACCTCGGCTTCCTTTTCCTGGCCCGGCTTCGAGTCGGCCAGCAGGTAATACGGATACCGCGCCCCCATGATCCGCGCCCGCGCCAAAGCCAGCGCCACCCGCGACGTGTCAATCGTGATCCAGCGGCGACCCCATTGCTCGGCGACATAGGCGGTTGTGCCTGAACCGCAAGTTGGATCGAGAACTAAGTCACCGGGGTCGGTAGTCATCAGAAGGCAGCGCTCAAGGGGCTTTGTGTCTGTCTGGACAACGTATTGAGGGTCATCCTCCCCGCGTGTGTCACTCCATATATTAGTGAGCGAGCGATATGGGAAATCATCGAAGTATCGCTTGTAAATCCTAAGGCCAGATTGGTGAAGCAGTCGACCAACCTTCCAAAGCTTGCGGATGCCTTCAAGACCAGGTTTCCAGTGGCGATTAGGACGACACGACAAGCGAATCATACCTTCGCTCGAAGGAAATTCAATATCGGGATCATCACCACCTTTCGAGACAATGCTGTCCGTTACGAATACTCTAGAGCCTGGCGGCAGGTCTAACTTCCTTCCGGTCATGAACTGGCTGATCGGCACCAGTGAAGTGTCTAAATGCTCAACCCTCTTGTATTCCTTCGCTCCTTCTTCTCCTGGGGTCTGTGGCTCATATAGCTTCCTGACTTTGAGGTTGTCGGAAGACTTGGCGTACCAAAGTAACGTATCGAAGACCGCCGCAATGGTGTCTGCGGTCGAACCGGTGGTTTTGGTGAAGACAATCTGGGCGACACAGTTTTCCTCCCCGAAGACCTCATCCGTCAGCGCCCTGACGCGATGCACATTCTCATCGCCGATTTGGACGAACACGGAGCCGGACTCGGTGAGGAGGTCGCGGGCAATGGTGAGCCGGTCGCGGAGATACGTAAGGTACGAGTGGATCCCGTCGCGCCAGGTGTCGCGGAAGGCCTTGACTTGCTCGGGCTCGCGGGTGAGATGTTCGACGTTGCCGTCCTTGACATCGCGGCTTGTCGTGGACCACTGGAAGTTCGAGTTGAACTTGATGCCGTAAGGCGGGTCGAGGTAGATGCACTGGACTTGGCCTCGGAGGCCTTCGCGTTCGGCCAGCGAGGCCATGACCTGGAGGCTGTCGCCGAGGATCATGCGGTTGGACCAGTTGCCATCCCATTTGTAGTAGTCGGTCTTGTCGGCGTCCTCGGGAAATCCGTTGAAATCGGCGAAGAAATCGATCTGCTGGGGAACGCCCTCTTCATTGCGCTGCTTGGTTTGGCGCATGAGGTCGTCGATGAGCACCTTGGGATGGACCTTTTCCTGGATGTAGAGGGGCGGCGCCTGGATGACGAGGTCGGACCAGTCCTGCTCGTCTTTTCCGCGCCAGACGAGTTGGGGATCGAGGTCGCGGTTGCGCCGTTCGAGGGCGATCCGGATGGGATCCTGGTCTTCTTTGCGCATGACGGACTGGTACTCGGCGGTGGGGATGTTCTTTCGCGTGGCCTCGCCATGCTTGAGCGTCTCGACGTTTTTGGTGGCTTTTGCCTTTGTTCCGCGTTTGCGTGCCATTAGTCATCCGTTCCTTCCGTAGTAAGCCCATCGGGATTCTTGAGCGACTTGCGCTCCTCCGACACGAGCCGCCGCTCGACCTTCTTGACGTCCTCCGCCGGGGGAAGACTCTCAGGCCGTATGCCCCGTTGGAGCAAGGCCTTCCGCACGGCGCTATTGCTCGAGATGTGCTCTTCCGAAATGGCCTCCTGGGAACTCCATTGGTGGGTGCGTGTGTTGTGGATGGTGATCTCGGTGGCGAAATCCTTCGCTTTGAGGATGATCGTGGGCGCGAAGTCGGCCAAGGGTCTTCTGTCCGGCACGCGCCACTGCGCTTTCATAGCCCTGGTGGACTTACCGAAAAGGGCCTGGTCGCCTTGGCTACGGATTAGGCCGAAATCGCGATCCGAGCCCGTCTGCTGGAAGATCACCGAGGAAAGCTCCTTCTCCGTGGCCGTGAGCTTGTGCCGGGCGGCCACGCGCTCGGATTCGAGGAGCCGCTGCTCGATAAGCTCGGCCTTCCGCGTCTGGACGGCGAAGTAGGTTTGTGCGAAGGCGATGGCCGGCTTCCGCGGATCGCCGTTCTGGGCGATGAGATAGCAGGCGTAGCGCGTGAGCATGATATCGTCGATATCGCGCTGGGTGCCCGAGCCGATGTCGACCATTTTGCTGACGTCGGCAAAATGGTCCAGGATCTCATGGTCCGAGACCTCGCAAGCCGTCTTCGCTTTCGACACAACGTTAAGGAAATTGTCCCATTTCGTGTAGCCGAGCAGGTGCTGCAAGTCGCGGGCCAGCCAGAACTCGATGTGCCCTTCCGTCTCTTGCGCATGGGCCTCAAAACTCTCTGTCAGCGCGACAACCATATCGTGTTTCACCCCGATTCCCTCCGTGCGCCCGGTTCCGCGGCGGGTCGAGCCCCCGCCTCGACAAGTACCTGCTCCAAGGCCGCTTCGATCTTCTCGGCGAAATCGCCTTGTATATCGTAGATGTCGGTGAACTCGGCAAAGGCCCAGCGGCCGTACTGGCTGAGGTTGTTGACGCCGGGCACCCAGTAGGTCTCGATGGCGGCCTTCTTCTCTTTAGCGTCTTCGCGGCGATAGCCTTTGATCTCGACGATGAGGTTGAGGGGATCGGCGTGGCCATCGTCGACCTGGACGATGAAGTCCGGCACGTACCTGCGATTCTCGGAACCGAAGCAATAGGGCACCTCGAGCCCGAGGTTGTGGTTCTTGACGTAGGCACGGACGCGCGGATGCGCCTCGACGACGCGGCAGAACTCGGCTTCCCAGTCGCTGTCGAGCACGACCCAGTTGATGGGGCAGCGGCGAGCATCGGTCTCCCATCGGCTTGTCTTCGAGGTATTGAAGTTCACGTATTTGGTCGAGCCGGACGGATTGTACGGATCGAGGACGGCTTTGATCGGCTTTGTATCGGCGAGGGAGCGCGTGATGGCCGCCGTGATCCGCTCGCAGGCCATGTCGGCGAGTTCCTGATACATCAGTTGCGCGGGATAGGTGCCCCCTTTGCAGACGAGGCAGGTGTCGAGCCACTGCTTGGCAATCCGCTTGAGTTGGCCGAAGAGATGGAGTCTCGGCGCTTCGCCGGGATCGCGCCACTTCGTGTAAAGGAGGCGTCGAGTCAGGTTATAGAGGACGGTGGCCTGCCGGCAGCCGTCGAGATGCTTGAGGTCGAGGTCGACCGCCTCGCCGATGATGCCTTGATTTCGCGTGGTCGACGGCCCCACGAGGTCCGGCGTCAGCTCGAGGACCGAATCGGCGTTGAACTCGGCCGATAAGCGCTCGTCCGGCAGTTCGGCGCGGTATCCTTGAACACGCGGGAACCGGATCTCGAGGTGGTCGCGTTCGGGGCGGACGGCCGAAACCTGGACGGTCTCGCGGGGCGGTTGCGGTTTGACGTGGACGGCCTCGGCGGTGAAATTGAAGGGAATGCCGAGGACATCGGCGTATTCGACGTCGAAAAGGTTCTCTTCATTGAGTTCGTAGGACTGCCGGCGCAATGCCCGGCCCACCACCTGTTCACAGAGCAGTTGTGTGCCAAAGGCCCGCACACCCAGCACGTGGGTCACCGTACTCGCATCCCACCCTTCGGTCAACATCGACACCGATACGACGCACCGGATCGAGTCGCCGAGGCGGCCCTCTTTACCCACGGTGTTCATGACCTCGCGGAGCAAGTCCTGATCGGTGATGTTCTCGGCCTGGCGCCGGTCGCCGGTGCGTTCGACGATCTCGCGCCGGAACCGCTCGATCTCGTCCGAGGCCATGTCGCGGAAATTCTTGTCGAGGGCGTCGCCGGACTCGAGTTGCTCGCTGTCGATGAGGAGCGTCCGAGGCCGGGCGAACTGGTTGCCGTATTCGTCGAAGTTGCGAAACAACTCGAGGCGTCCGTTCTCGAGGGTGGTCGAGCCGTCATCGTTCTTGCGACGAAAACCGGAGATGTAGTCGTGGACGAGCTTCGAGGTGGATGTGTTGTTGCATACGACGATGAAGCAAGGTGGCACCTTGATGCCGGCGTCCTGCCAAAGCTTGTAGGTCTTCTCATAGTGGCCGTAGAGCGCCTCGAGGGCCGTCTTCAATTGCGTGGGAATGGCGAGCGGATCGAGATTCTGCTCTTTGCCGCGGCCCGATTTCGGCATCGCCTTGCCGATATGTTCCCACAGATTGCGGTAGACCGGCATGTCCTTGCCGGGAATGTTGTCGGCCACGGGAACGCGCGGCAGCTTGACGATGCCGCACTCGATGGCATCCATGAGCGAGAAATCACTCATCACCCAAGGAAAGAGCGTACCTTCATCGTAGCCGGAGCCACGGAGGAAGAAGGGCGTGGCCGAGAGGTCGTAGACACGGGCAAGTCCGATGGTGCGCTGGACGATCTCGAGGCCGGATATCCACACACGGGCCGCCTCGTTATTGCTCTCGGCCTCTTTGCGCTCATCGCCTTTGAGCGTGCCCTTGTCTTCCATGCCGGGCTTCTCTCGGTAGCAGTGGTGCCCTTCATCGTTGAAGGCGACGATGTGCTTCAGGCCCATGAGATCCGGCATGACCCGTTGCAGCATCTGGCCTTCCGTCTCGAGGGTTTCGAGCTTCTCGCCGCGCCACCCTTCCAAGGCGCCGCGCGTTCCCTTGGATAGGTCGAGGCGCTCGCGGCGCTTGAAGGCGTGGAAATTGGTGATGACGATTTTGGCACGATCGAGGTCGACCAACATGTCGCTGGGCACGAGTTCGCGGCTTCGGTAGTAGCTATCGGGATCATTGGGCTGGAGGACGCGCAGCCGATCTCGAATCGTTATGCCCGGGGTCACGACCAGGAAGCCGCGCGTGAACCTCGAACTGTTCGGCCGCCGGACGGCGTTAATGGTCTGCCATGCGATGAGCATGGCCATGACGGTGGTCTTGCCGGCGCCGGTGGCGAGTTTGAGCGCAAGCCGTACGAGCCCGGGATTCGATTCGTTGCTCCAGCGCTCGAGATGATCGAGTAGGTCCTTCGCCTCTTTGCCGGCCTGAGGCGCTACTTCGGTGAGCCATATGGCCGTTTCGGCCGCTTCGACTTGGCAGAAGAAGGGCCGGTAGCTACTGAACCGGTGGTGGCGCCAATGCTGAAGGAGCCGGGCCGTTTCCGGCGTCACGCGCCAGTGACTCGGATTCGGTATGCTGCGCCATTCGTTAACCAGTTGCCGCGTGCCGTTGACGACATAGGCGAAATCATACTGCTGTTCCTTGCCGGCCGAGGCGGTGCTTTGGCCAAGGGCCAGCCCTTCTTGATCGCCACCGCCCTTGCGCTTCTTCGGCCGAGGAATCGGCGAGATAAACTCCACGATCCGGCGCGACCCGATGATGCGCTGCGTAGGCTGTCCGCTGGCGTCAAGCTCCCAGTGTCGTGCCGGATACTCGTAAGGCGAGTTGAGGATGGGCCTTTCAAAGAACGCATTGGTCATGTTCGAGTCCTGTACGCCTCCGGCACGCACCGGTTTCGCCGCCTGGCGTTCCCGCCGGCACGGCTCCTGGGTGTCCTAGAAGGGGAAATCCCCCCGAAAGACGCTACACGAGCCGTTCGCCGTCGGTCAAATCTCGGGCCGGCGGGTTCTATGCGCCGATCGAGACGATCGCCCAGGCGGTGAAGATGAGGAAGGCGACGGTCGCCCAGCCGAGGGCGAAGCCGATGATGTCTTCGCGGTAGCGGCGGAAGAAGCCGTGCCAGCGCTCGCGGGTCAGCCAGCCGGGGAGGTCGAGGAGGAGTAGGTCTTCGCCGCGTTCGGCGGCGAGCTGGCGCTGGCCGTCGGCCGTGATGGCATCGTCGTCGCTGGAGTGACGCATCTTGTCGAAGAACTGGGCGATCTGCGCGTCGTCTTCGCGTTTCGAGCACAGACTCACGGCGATGAGCGTCGCGAATCCGACGAGCATGGCCCAGCCAAAGGGCGCCGCCTTCCACGGATACACGAGCTTGACGACGCCCGAACCGAGGAAGGTCCAAAGGCCGCCCGCGCCAACGGACGCGGTGAGATGGGCCCACGCCGCCGAGAGCGTCTTGAACGCCTCGGCATCGGGCGCGGCGCGGCACGTCATGAGGTAGTTCAGGGCGTAGTAGAGGCCGAAGGCGGCGACGGTGCCCGCGAAGGCGCCGTAACGGTTCGCGCGTTTCCATAAGATGCCGCTGATGAACATGATGCCCATGAAGGCGGCGATGGTCTCGGTGAAGAGGAACGCGTCGAGGACGCGATCCACGGTGAGTGCGAAGGCGACGCCGAGCAAGGTCAGGCCCAGTCCGGACAGCCGCCCGATGAGCAGGATCCGGCGATCCGAAGCTCCGGGATGGATGTACTGGCAGTAGAGGTTGCGCGTGAAGAGCGCACCAATGTTGACCATGAAGTTCGAGCAGGTCGACATGTTCGCGGCGAGGACGCAGGCGATCATGAGGCCGACAAAGCCCGGCCCGAGCAACTCGCGGCAGGCGAAGCCGAAGGCCGCTTCACGCTCGGGCAAGGTGTCGTGGCGTTGGATGAGCATGGCAGCCACAATGAGGCCGGTCAGCGCCCAGCCGATGGTGCAGAACCGCTTGACCATCGAGCCGTAGGTCTGGCCGACGCGTCCGGCGCGCTCGGTGTTGCCGGTCGCGCACATGGACAAGGTGTGCGGTTGCGCAACGATGCCGACGAGGCCGTTTACGGTGAGCATAGCGATGGTGAACGCGCTCAGTCCGCTGACCTCACTGTAGAGCTTGAAGAAGTCGGGCGGCAGCGAGGCCCGCATGCCGGCGAATCCGCCGACCTCGATCAACCCTTTCGGAATCAGCATGAAGGATAGGCAGATGATGAGAAAGGCCTGCACGAAATCCGTGTGAGCGGACGCAATCAGGCCGCCGAAGAAGCTGTACAGGATGAAGGCGACCGTCATGGCCACAACGACGGTATTGGCGGACACGGCTTCGATGCCCGTCGCCACGGAGATCACCTTGCCGGCCCCTTTGAGCATCGCCCCCTGATTGAACACGAAGAACGCGATGGCGAACACGGTGTAGATGAACGCGAGTTTGGTGCCGTATCGATCCTCGACCATCTCGCCGACGGTGGTGCGGTTGCTGCGGCGGTACCATGGCGCCATCAGCCAGTAGAACGGCGTGATGAGCATATTCTTCCACTGGTACCAGATCGTGGCGAAGCCCAGTTCACACGTCGCGCCGGTTTGCGCCACCGGCTGTTCGGCGTGCGTGCCCGTGCCGAAGGATTGGCCGACCATGATCCACCAGCGCAGTTTCCGGTCGCCCATGAAGTAGCCGCCGCTGCTCCGGACGCGCCGGGCCAGCCAGAGCCCCATGGCCGTGATGCCTACGAAGTAGACCGCCAATACGGCAACGTCCAGCCAGGTGAACTTGTCATTCACGTCGCGTCAGCCCTCCTCGGTCTTCCGCCAGGTTGGCCCACCACGCTCGGAGATCGGGAGCGCCTTCACCCAATCCCGACCTCGGACGCACGCGATTCTGGCATGGGCGGAGGCCAAAGTCCAGGAAGCGGGCGTTTCCCGTCGGACGCGGCGCGCCCTTGACTGCTTGTCGGAGCCTTCGGCAGAATGCTGTCACCTCATGAACGCCTATTTCGAGAAGCTGATGCCGGCCTTGCGCGCGTTGCGCGTGTACCAGTGGCCGAAGAACCTCTTTGTGTTCCCGACGCTGGTCTTCGCGCGGCAGATGCACGACGTCTCGCTGGTCCTCCGGAGCCTCGCGGCCTTTGTCGTGTTCTGCGCCGCATCGAGCGCCACGTACATTTTCAACGACATGGTGGATGTGGACAACGACCGCGCCCATCCCGAGAAGTGCCGGCGACCCCTCGCGAGTGGCGCCCTGTCCATGAATGCAGCGGCCGGCATGACTCTCGTCCTCGGCGCGGGAGCGCTGATATCGGCGTACGTCATCAACGTGGGTTTTTTCGGCGTTGTGGCGTTCTACATGGTCATGACCGGCCTGTACACGATCGCCCTGAAGCATATCGTAATCATCGATGTGATGATCGTGGCCGCCGGGTTCGTTGTGCGTGCCATGGGTGGGGCGGTCGCGTTGCAGGTCGAGTTCTCGAACTGGTTGATGGTTTGCACGCTGTTCCTGGCATTGTTCATGGCCCTGAGCAAACGCCGCCACGAAGTCGCCTCGCTCCGTGGTGACACGGCCGGCAACCATCGGGCGGTGCTTCAGTTCTATAGCCTCGACTATCTCGACCAACTCATCGTGGTCGTCATGGCCGGAACGGTTATCACCTACACGATCTATACGTGTTCGCCGGAGGTGGTCGAGCGCCTCGGCACCGACAAGCTCTACTTGACCCTCCCCTTTGTCATCTACGGGCTGTTTCGCTACCTTCATTTGGTGCATTTCGACGAGAAGGGCGGCGATCCAAGCCAAACCCTGCTGCAAGACTGGCCGCTGTGCATTACCGCCTTGCTGTATGGGCTGGTGTGTGTCGGAATCATCTACGGTTCAAGGATGCTGTAGGCGGGCCTGAACGGATGTCATCCCTGCGCGAACCCACCGATTCCCGAGAGTTCACCCGGGCCGAGGGCCTGGCGTTGTGCCTGTCCATGATCGGTGTGCAACTCTCGAGCGAGGTGCTCAACCAGTGGGGCCTCTATTTCTACTCGCCGTCGGAGGGCGTCGGCCGAACCATCTATGTGGCCATGGGACTTGTGGGGATCATCTTCGTCACGGGTACGCTTTGGGACGCCATCACGGATCCCCTCATCGGCACGTGGTCGGATCGTACGAAGTCGACGCCGGGCCTCTTTCGCAGGTTCCGGCCGTCGGGCCGTCGCCGCCCGTTCATCTTCTGGGGCTCGATCCTCATGACGTTCACCGCCATCGCCTTCTGGTACCCACCCGTGGAGGGCACATCTACGGTCAACCTCGTGTACGGGACGATTCTGCTCTGCCTGCACTGGACAATGTTCACGATCACGGTGGTGCCCTTGGTTTCGCTGCCGCCCGAAATCGCGCGATCCGAGGCCGCTCGTGTCCGACTCGGCACCTGGACCGCCGTCGGCATGATCGTCGGCCTCGGCATGGCCGCCGTGCTCCCGGGCCAGCTCATTGTCTTGCTCGATCCGGCCCGAACAGACGCCCGGTTGAGCATCGTCGTGCGTGGGGCTCTCGACGCTGGGCAGGCGCAACGGATGGCCGCCGCGGTCTCGCCCGATATCCCTAACGAGCGGTTCACGATAGTCGAGGGCGACGAGCAGACGACGCTGCAGATCGCCGGCGAAGCCGTGGCGGATCTCGATGCGGCTGCGGCTCGGGTGGCCGTATCCGAGATTGCTGGCGAGCAGATGGCGGCCTTCGACTATCAGCCGGGCTCATTCTCCCCGAAGGGTTACCGCCGGTTGGCGGCGGTCATGGCCTTTGTCTCGTTGGTGCTGCTCCAACTGCCGGTGTGGGTCGTACACGAGCGATACGATTCCACGGTCGCCGGGGCCGCAAAGGACTCTTTCATCGAGGGCGTCGCCAACGCCTTCCACAACCGGCCATTCATGGTCTATGCCATATCGTTCTTCTTCTTCACTATAGGCTTTCTGGCCGCGCAGCGGGCGCTGCCGTACTGGGCCGAGCTGGGCTTGGGCGGCGATGAAGGCACGGTAACCCTCCTGATGATTCCGTTCCTGCTGACCGCCCTGGCGTCCTACGCGGTGATCCCCTATGTGGCGCGCCGTCTGCACGTCAAGTGGATGATGGTCGTGGCGTTTCTGATCATCGGCAGCGGCTTGCCGTGGATGTATGTCATTGGTGTGTCGGGCCTCTCGACCTCGGCCAAGATGATATCGGGGGCGCTCTTGTTCGGCTACTGCGGCATCGGGCAAGGCATTATGTATGTGATGATGATGCCGATGCTCGGGCAGGCCATCGACTACGACGAGGCCCGAACCGGGCACCGCCGGGAAGCCTTGTACAATGGCCTCAGCGGCGTGGCGTGGAAGGCGGCCATGGGCGGATCGATCGCCATCGCCTCGCTCTCCATGCGATATGGCGGACACTCGGTGGACCACGCCACCGGGGTCTTCTTGGTCGGGCCCATTGCGGGCCTCTTCGCCGCCTCGGGGCTGATCGCCATGTTGTTCTATCCGGTCCTCCGCTCCCACCCTTCCGACGCCGAATCTCCCACGTACCACGGCACGGAGTCATAACTAATGGGGCTTTTTGCCGGCATCGGGTGTGGACATGGTGACGAAGGAGAAACCCGATGCGATTAGCCCCGAATCACGTTGCCCCAAGAGGCGGTGGTTTGGCGGACTCATCGACAAGTGCCTTCGGCGCGGCGTGTTCCGTAGTCCCCACTCAATACACTGTACGGTCCCATTCCCACGGCCCGGCCGCGGTCGGCCCTTCCTGAAGGGGGCATCGTTCTCGCGTTTTGCGCAGTTTGGCCATTGACAAAACGCGTCGTCTGCGGTAGTGTTGAATTCAAAAGAAGTATAATGTGATTTAATAGTAATAGTTGACTGTTTGGCGCTCTTCCTAAACCGAGTGCAAGATGCAAGGGGAGCCCGTGGCTCCGGGCATCGTCACCGAGCATGGGCGGCCAGAGGACGACACGGAGTGTATCGGATGCTCGGCCGTCCGGAAAGGAGTGGCCTCATGGGAAGGAAAGGGTTCACGCTGATCGAGTTGCTTGTGGTAATTGCCATCATTGGGATTCTGGCCGCCATACTGTTGCCGGCGTTGGCGCGGGCGCGCGAGTCGGCGCGCCGCTCGAGTTGCCAGAACAACCTCAAGCAGTGGGGACTGCTGTACAAGATGTACAACGGGGAGGATCCGGGGGGCCGTTTTCCGCCGATCCAATGCAGTCTCGACGAAGACTACGAGTTGAGTGACATCGCCGTGGGACCGCGGGTCGATGCCGTTTTCCCGGAGTATCTGACCGATGCGTCCATCTGCGTATGCCCCTCGGATCCGGAACAGAACAAGGAAGGCATGTTTCTGACGGAGACCGAGGCGGCCGAAGTCGCCGGCGCGCGACCGGGCGACTGCCGCTTGGCATACCAGAAGTGGTACTCGGACATCGACGCGAGCTACGTCTATCTGGGCTGGTTGCTGGACAAGGTCGGCGACGAGCCGGGCGAGGGCACACCCGTGTCGACCATCGCGGGGATCCTGTCGGACGTGGGCATTGAGCCGGGAACGTTTCCCGCGGGTGGCGAAGTGCCCACGCAGTTGTACTACGCCCTCGTGAATCTGGCGGCCGGGGCATTTCTGACCAACGACATTGCCAGAATCGACATCGATATCGATCTGGGGCTCCCCGGCTGGGGTAACGCCGGCGGTCAGTTCATCTACCGCTTGGTCGAGGGCATCGAGCGGGTTCTCATCCGCAACGTGGCCGACGCCGCCGCCACGAGCGTGGGCCAGAGCGAGATCTGGGTGATGTGCGACACGCTGGCCACGGATATCGAGATGTTCAACCACATGCCCGGCGGCTGCAATGTGTTGTTCATGGACGGCCACGTCGAGTTCATCAAGTACAAGGCGAAACAGCCGGTCAGCGAGCGATTTGCCATCGCCACGGCTGCATTAGCGGATTAGTGCCGGGCGCTCGAGTGTCCAGTGCCTTTTGATGCGGAACGCGGGGACTTCCACCCAGGGTGGAGGTCCCTTTCTTTGTGGATCCTCGCTACGCGCCGAAGTGCTTCTGAAGGAAGGCCAGATCGAGCTCGGGATACACGGGGAATTGGCCAAGCAGGTTGGCGACGCGTGCTCGGGCTTCGTTGGCGGCGGCGCCATCGATGGTGAACTCGCGTTTGCTGGGTTTGCCGACATTGGGCCCGGAGGCGATGGGGGCCGGGGCGGTGTTCTTGAGGACAAGGGCGAATATGGACGCGAGTTCTTTCATCTCGGCCTCGCCCATTCCAAGCGTCGTCACGGCGGGCGTGCCGACGCGCAGGCCGCTGGTGATGAGCGGGCCGTTGGGGTCGTATGGCAGCGAGTTGAAGTTGACGGTGATGCTGCACTGGCGCAGGGCGCCGGCACCCTGGCGGCCGGTGAGGCCGCAGGAGGTCGCGTCGATCAACATGAGGTGGTTGTCGGTGCCGCCGGTGACGACGTCGAGTCCTTCGTCGATGAAGGTCTTGGCGAGGCACGCGGCATTCTTAACGATGCGGTGCGCGTAGTCTCTGAAGGCGGGCGTGTTGGCCTCGGTGAGGGCGACCGCCTTCGAGGCGATGATGTGGCCCAAGGGGCCGCCGATGACGAGGGGGCAGCCTTTGTCGACGAAATCGGCGAACTCGTGCGTGCACAGGACCAGGCCGCCGCGCGGGCCGCGGAGCGTCTTGTGCGTGGTTGTGGTGACGACGTGGGCGTGGCGAATCGGGTTGAAGTCGCCCTCGAACACGCCACCGGCGACGAGTCCGGCGAAATGGGCCATGTCGACCATGAACACGGCCCCGACGGCGTCGGCCATCTTGCGCAGCCGGCGGAAATCGATAGCGCGCGGATAGGCGCTGTAGCCGGCCAGGAGAATCAGCGGATGGAGCTCGTTCACCTGGGCCTCGAGGGCGTCGTAGTCAATGAGGCCGGTCTCTCGGCTGACCCCGTAGGTGTGTGCGTCGAACATCTTGGCGGAGACGTTGTGGCGGTAGCCGTGGGTCAGGTGGCCGCCGGAGTAGTAGTCCATGCCGAGGAGCCGCTGATTACCGAGGGCGTGGCGGAGGCTGGCCCAGTCGGCGTCGGACAGTTTCGACGGATTGGTGACGCCGAGTTTCTCGAGGGCGGGCGCCTCGACGCGGGCCTGCAGGATGGCCCAGTAGGCGATGAGGTTCGCGTCGGCGCCGCTGTGGGGCTGGACGTAGGCGTGATCGCAGCCGAAGAGGGCGCAGGCCTGATCGCAGGCGTAGGCCTCGGCCGTGTCCACGTTGTCGCAGCCTTCGTAAAAACGCTTGCCGGGCACGCCCTCGGCATACTTGTCCGTTAGGAGGTTGCCCATGGCCAGTTGGGTGGCCATCGAACAGTAGTTCTCACTCGCGATGAGCTTGACGTAGCGACGCTGGTCGGCGAGTTCCTGCACCACCGCTCGGGCGGCGGCCGGCGCCGCGTGGGCGACGGTCTCGAGCGCGGCGATGTAGGCGAGAAAGGCTGGCGATACGGCATCGGGACTCGTTTGTTTCAGGTATTCGGTGAGCGCGCTGTTAGACACGGGAGCATCCTCTTCGTTGGTGGTCCTCGGTGCGGCGACGACGCGGTGGTCGTCACGATCCGGATGCGCCATGGTAGTCGGTTGGCCGACGTGGATGCAAAATCACGGCGGGGTACCTTGAACGGCGAGTGTCCCCCGGGGGGTCAGGCCGGGGGACACTCTCTGGCGTATTGTTGGTTGCTCGGGGGGCGGTGAGCTATGTCGCATAGAAGGTAGCAATCCGCGTGCCAGACTTTGGAGAACGAGCAGGTTTCGTGTAAGATGCTGGTCTGTCAATTGTTACGAGATCTAGCCTTTTGCGGGGATGTCTGGCCGGATGACGAAAATCCGTCAGATTGACGAATGGGTCCTGCCGGTGGTCGAGAATGAACGCATCATCTTCGGGATACGCTATAATGCGTGGGGAAGGTGGGGGCGAAGGGCATATGGCCATCAAGTATGTGCGAGAGGACCTTCGGGGCTCGCCCGTGGATGGACGCTACGGGCCGATTCGCTTTCGTGGGCTGACGGTACGTGGTCGGTTCTTGCTCCTCTACACGGGGATCCTGATCTTCACTGCCGTGTTGGTGTTCTCGCAAATTGCCGTGCCGTGGATGCAATTCGGCGGGCAACCTATCGAAACGGGCTCGGCCGTGGTACTCGATATGATGGAGCGTCCCGGTGAGCCGGAGGAAGCGCGCTACGGTGTCGACGTTGAGGTTGCGCGGCCGGGCGGTTTGGTCATGCGCGGTCATCTGACGCTGCCGATGGACCAGTGGCGGTCCCTCGTGGTGGGTGATCGGATCGTGGTGCAGTTTCAGATGAGCCGTTGGGGCGAGCGACTCAAGGTGTTGGAAGTCGAGGGCGTTGCCGAGCGTTAGCCCATCTTCCGCAGTTGCGCCATATCAGAGGTATTTTTTCTTGGGAATTCGCAGATCTTTGCCAGAAGTCTGCACTACATTTCAGATCGACTTTGGTCTGTTGGGTAGTAGCAGGCCGAGCCCTTGGAGCCGAATAGCGAGGTGTCGTTCGGGGCGGCTGACGATGCGCAGGCTCAGGTCGCGTTTGCTGATGCGGAAGAGGGGTAAGCGCGATCCTGGATCCGAGATCATTCCGGACCTACCAGAGCCAAGGCGCGCGCAGAACCCTTCGGCGCCAACGTTGGCGCACGATTATCGTGCGCGGGTCCGGAGAGTTGCCTGCGCGACGGGACGCCTACGCTACGAACGGGTCTGCCGTGTGATCTGTTATTTCCCGGATAGGAATCCGCCTTCGGGGTGCTCGGGCCAGGTGAAGGTGTAGGGCAAGGTGTTTGGCACGACGCGCACGGGCGATGAGCACTTGAGGGCCATGTTGGTTGGGCTGGCGAAGCTGAGTTGGATCAGGAACGCGGTCCATCCTTCGGGAGGCGTCTCGACATGCGCCTCGAATACGCCGCCGCCACGGTCCTCGAGGTTGGTGGGGGTCCATGCCTTTCCGACGACGTCGACTCGGAAGTCGCGGGCCTTGGGATTGGTGACTTGCCAGAGCTGGACGGCCGTGGTCGCGGATGGCGTGGTGACGCGGATGGTGTTGTCGTCGGGGAACTCCCAATGGTAGGTGGGCAAGGGGGTCTGGGTGACGACGAAGCCGTGGAACGCGGCCAGGCTGCCCATCCCGTCTTCGCCGCATCCGCCGTGGCCTTGATTCGGCACGTAAGAGAGGTAGGTCGGGCCTTTGAGGTCGTCGATATAGAACTGGGATGAGGTCGGCACAAAGAACTGGTCGCTGCCGGCGTTGACGATGAGCTTGGGCATGGTGAGGCGGTCGCGGTACGAGTAGGGGTCGACGATGTCCATGAGGGCCGCGTACTCTTTGGAGCCCATCCAGTCCATGAGGCCGAGCTTCGTGTAATCGCGTATGGCGGGTGCCCAGTCGCCGTACACTTCGTAGTGGTGCTTGAAGGATTGCTGGACGTTGAGCAGGTCGATGACGATGGGGACGCACGCGACGACGCGGTTGTCGACCGCCGCCGTGGTCCAGGTGGTCCAGCCGCGTTTCGATCCGCCGGCTACGACAAAGGACTCGATTTCGTGTCGGCCGCCTTTCCTGGAGGCGCAGAATTCCTGAACGGTGTCCATGGCGCGTACGACGGCCTTCGTCATGGGCAAGCGTAGCGGCCACTCTTCATCGCCGGTACGCAGGTACTTTTCCCAGGTGTAGGCGATGATGCCGTCCTCATTCAATGTGTAGTCCCTGTCGGCGAAGCGGAGCGGTTCGTTCGGCACGATCTGAACGGTGGCGGCCACGGAGTGGGTGGCCATGGCGACGGTGCGCAGGTTCACGTCGGCGCCGCGGGGCGGTTTGCTTTTGTTGTTGCCCCCGCCGACCAGCATCATGGCCGTGTCGCTGCGGACGTCGTCCGGGCATACGATCGTAAGCCAATGCTCCCATATCGGGCGGTCGACTTCGTCGGCGGTGCGCCACTGCTGGGAGACCATGTGCAGCACGTAGCCTGTCCAGCCGTCGCCGTCGATTGTATGGAGAAGATCATACTCGAAATTCGGGTCGGGTTTGGCGACGTAGCGGTCGAGCGCCGTGGTCGCCACGGTCTCGCGGGCGTGATTCCGCGCGAGGGCCGGCGTGGGCGCGGTCGAGACGCAACCGGCAGCCAAAACGACCACGAGAGACCACAATACCCATCGGCGCAGCACTCGCATGACGACTCCTTTCGGCGCGGACGGTTTGGTGCGCGCCCGTTATTTCCGCTTTACCCGGGGCCCGTCGGCGGTGTCCTCGATGATCCAGCCGGCCTCGGCGAGTTGGTTGCGAATGGCATCGGCCTGGGCGAAATCGCGGTGGCGTCGGGCCTCTTGTCGATCGCGGACGCGTTCGAGGACATCCTGCGGGACCGACGCGCCGGCCGCGCCGGCAAACACGCCCGTTACGGCGTCGAGCCGGTCAAGGAGCGCCACGACGTTACGGGCGCCGGATTCGCCGAGGGCGTTGTTATCCATAAGCTTGTTGACGTCGCGGATGAAATCAAACACGGCGCCCAGCGCGCCCGAGATGTTGAGGTCATCGTCGAGGGCATCTCCGAAGGCCTTTTCACATGACTCGACGAGTTCGACGGCATCGCCGCCGGCGCCGGCGACCTCGCCCAGTCGCGTGCGGAAATCGTTGATGCGCCGCAGCGACTGACTGGCGGCCTCGACGGCCTCGAAGGAGAAGTTGTTCGGCATTCGGTAGTGTGTGGCGAGAAGAACCCACCGGATGGCGAGAGGGTCCATGCCTTTCTCGAGCAAATCGCGTAGCGTGAAGAAGTTGCCGAGGGACTTGCTCATCTTGCGATTCTCGACGAGGAGATAGGCGTTGTGCAGCCAGTACTTCACGAAGGGTTTTCCGGTGGCGCACTCGGACTGGGCGATCTCGTTTTCGTGATGGGGGAAGATGAGGTCTTCTCCGCCGCAGTGAATGTCGAACGTCTCGCCGAGGAATTTCATGCTCATGACGGAGCACTCGATATGCCATCCGGGACGGCCCTTGCCGATCGCCGTGTCCCAGAAGATGTCGCCATCCTCGTTGTCGTAGGCCTTCCAGAGCACGAAGTCGCGGGCATTCTCGAGGTCGTACTCGTCCGTGTCGACGCGTCCGCTGGCGCCGGACTGGAGCTGGTCCATGTCGAAATGACTGAGGCGGCCGTAGGTTGGGAAGGAACTCAGCCGAAAGTAGGTACTACCGTCCACCTCATAGGTGTGGCCCTTATCGCGAAGCCGCTGGATGAGATCCACCATCTCGGGCACACAGTCCGTGGCCGCGGGACAGTGGTCGGCGCGGACGATGCGCAACGTGTCGAGATCCTTGAAGAAGGCCTCGATGTAGCGGCCGGTCAACGCGGCGCGGGACTCGCCGGTTTCGCGACAGGTACGGATGATCTTGTCTTCGACATCGGTGAGGTTCATGACGTGGGTCACGCGGTATCCACGGTACGTGAGGAAACGCTTGAGGAGGTCCTGCGCCACGTAGGCGCGGAAGTTGCCGATGTGGGCGTAGTTGTACACGGTTGGCCCGCAGGTGTAGAGGCCGACGACCGGGGGATTGACCGGCTCGAAGACTTCCTTCTTCCTCGATAGGGTGTTGAAGAACCGAATGGCCATGTCCGTCCTCCACGTTGGCCGCGGGTCGTCATTCGACCAGCGCCGCGACAAAATCCTCCGCCCGGAACGGCTGGAGATCGTCGATGGCTTCACCAACGCCGATGAGTTTGATGGGTATTCCCAGTTGCCGCTGGATGGCGATGACGATACCACCCTTGGCCGTGCCGTCGAGCTTGGTGAGAACTGTTCCGGTCACGGTGAGCGCCTCAGTGAACTGGCGCGCCTGTTCGAGTCCATTCTGGCCGGTCGTGGCATCGAGCACGAGCAGCACCTCGTGGGGTGCCCCAGCCAGTCGCTTGCCGACCACGCGTTGGATCTTCTGGAGCTCCGCCATCAGGTTGACCTTGGTGTGGAGCCGGCCGGCGGTATCGATGATCACGTGATCCACGTTCCGTGCCAACGCGGCATCCGTAGCGTTGTAGGCGACCGCGGCGGGATCCGCACCGTGCTGATCCTTGATCACCGTGGCCCCCGACCGCTCGGCCCAGATACTTAATTGCTCGATGGCCGCTGCGCGAAACGTGTCTGCGGCCGCGAGAATGACCGACTTGCCCGCCCTTGCCCGCTCGGCCGCGAGCTTGCCAATGGTGGTCGTCTTGCCGCTGCCGTTCACACCGGCCACGAGGGTCACGTGGGGCTGTGGGCAATCCGGTGCGCTCCACGTCAAGGTGTGTGCGCCCGGTTCGAGCTGGGCGCAGAGCTCGGACTTGAGCACGTCATACAGTTCCTCGGGCGTGCCGAGTCGCTGCTCTTTGGCGGCACGGCGCATGTCTTCGACAATTTCGAGGGAAGTCTCGACGCCGATGTCGGCCTCGATCAGGATCTGCTCGAGTTCCTCATAGACGTCGTCATCCAGCCGCGCGTGACCGGAGAACACGCGCTTGACGCGATCGGTGAACCGCCCACGTGTCTTGGTCAGTCCGCCGCGCAGCCGGGCAAACAAACCGCTTCTTTTCTCTTCCGCCATGAATGCTCCGAAACCAAGGCGCCCGATGGCCGCCCCGTGGTATTACGCCGTGAGGAAATCAGCACGATGAAGTCCAAATGCTACCACGGCAGCGTCGGGTTGGACAAGAATCGGATCGCCGGGGGAAGGCGGAAGGATTGCGGGTCTGGGCAAGGACTAGGGATTGAACTGGAACTGCTCGATCACGGGCACGCGGTAGGCCATGGCCTTGTAGGTCGAATCCGAGCTGAAGTAGCTGTTGCCGAAACACTCGTAGGATCCGAAGTTCCGGCGCAGCGCGAAGCCGAAGCCCACGTGCCGGTTGCCGGCAATGAGCACTCCCGCCGAGTCGCGGGCCACTACCTGGTCCACGCCTTCCGGCCATGCCTCGCCGCGCACCTCCACGTCGTTGTTCAGTTTGGCCACGAAGAAGAGTCGATCCCCTTCCTGGTGGACCAACGCTTGGCCGAGCCTCTCCTGAACACGGCCGGCCAGCTCGCTCGCTAACATGTAGCGGCCGTCGAGGCCGGCGTCCTCTTCCTGGGGCTCGGTGAGCGCGCGTTGAAACTCGGCTTCGGTGATCGGATTGGAGTCGAGCTGTTTGATGAGCGCTTCGTAGATCTGGCTGTCGGCGCCGGCCCAGAACGCGTCGGCCCGGTTGTCCGTCGACATCTGGAGGCTCGCCAGGAAGTCCTCGATCCGGGTCGCATTGAAGAACACCCAGAGCACCAAGAGAATGCCCAACAGGGCCAGCGCCTTCTTGAGCCACCCCGAGCGCTCCTTCTCGACCCTGGTCTCACTCGTGGGCTGGGTCCCGGTGAGGCGGAGTGATCGCTGCTCGCGGAGGTTGTTCCCGCAACTCTTGCAGAGCAGCGTGCCCTCAGGATTGATCATGCCGCACTGGGCGCAGACGGTATCCGCCTCGAGATGCCGCATGTTCAGCTCTTTCAGGTCGAAGTCTTTTTGTGAACGCTTCTGTGCCATCCGTACAAGTTCCCTGTGTAAATTTTCGCATACTGGAGTCAATTTGTCCAGTTATTCTTTGATTCAATCCGCCGTCGGCACGAAAGGTTCCAGAGATGAGCGGCGCCTACTGGGCGCTACGGCCGAGGATCGCGTCTTCCTCGAATACGGCGTGGTTGATCACCGTGCGGTCGTGGGATGTGAAGATGACGTGGAGCTTCTCGTCCTTCGCCTGAATGGCGTAGGGATAGGCGTAGGGGCCGGGTCCTTCCACGATATTGCGCCGATAGGGATAGGTTCGGTCGCCGTCGGTGGACACGGCCACGCTCAGTGGGGCGCGCTGCCACATGCTGTCGTTGTAAATGAGCATGAGATGGCCGTTCTTGAGCTTGACGAGGTCGACCGCCGAGTTGGGGTTGGGAAACTCGGTGTTCTTGCCTTCCGACCACGTCCGTCCGCCGTCGTGGGACTCGGCCCTTATGATGTACCCGTTGGTCGTGATCTCGTAATCGCCGCCTCGGCGACAATAGCAGATCAGATGGTTGTCGTCGAGTTGGGCGACCGCCGGTTGGAGGTTTCCGTTGACCGAGCGGATACGGCTCGATTCGCTCCACGTCCGCGTCTCCGGATTGTGGCGGAGGAATAGCGATGTCGTGTCCGCGCCGACACGCTCGCGGTCCTGGCCGGTTTCGTGATAGACGGGCAGGAGGTAGTCGCCGTCGTTGAGGAGAATGGGCTTGCCGCGGACCATCATACCGGGCTCGGTGGCCAGCAGCATAGAGTCCGACCAGGTTTTCGCGCCATCTTTGGAGATCTTGGCCTTGATGATCGAGGAGGACCAGGTATCGCCGGGGCGCACGACGTAGCACAGCCACACGAGACCGTCAGGGGCCTGCCAGACGACGGGATTGCCCTCCGAGCAGAAGGGGGTATCCGCAATCACCTCGGGCGCAGTCCATTCCTCGGAGCCTTGGGCGAGTCGGGCGCCGAACACTGTCGTGTCGACGCCGTATTCGCCGGACCCGCCGTAGTAGGCCAAGTAGAGATCGCCATTGTCCAGTTCGGCTAAGGACGCCGGGTGCTTGTAGTCGCCGCCGGGAGTCTCGGGTCCAAAGACGCGCGAGATCCGGATATCATCGGACTTCGAGGTTTGGGCCGTCATGCAGGCGGTCACCAGGCAACACACAGCAATGCCCACCTGTGCCATCCCTTTCGTAACGATAAACAAGAGGCCAACTACGGGGGAAAATACGCCGTTGCAGGAGTCGTGTCAAGGTAGAGTATCCCTTGGCGTTATGGCCGGGGCTGCTCGAATTCGCTTCGGCGTGCCGATTGGTGTATAACTTATGTGGTACCGGGCAGGGATTCCGGCCATGGCGCGCGAGGGCGTTTGGTGGGGACTGGTCCGGCCCGAAATCACCGGGTTTGATGTGAAGAGCACAGAACTTAGTCCACTTTCCAATCATCACTACGTTGACACCCAGTCGGAACTCGAATCGCTTGCGCGACGGTTGCGTGGTGCGCCACGCGTGTCGATCGATACCGAGGCCGACAGCCTTCATCATTACCGGGCGAAGGTGTGTCTCGTCCAGCTCACCATCGAAGGCGAGGATTTCATTGTCGATCCGCTGGTCGGCCTTGACCTAGCGCCTCTCCTTGATGTGCTAGCGAAGCAGACGCTGGTTGCCCACGCCGGCGATTACGACTTGCGCATGATGCGTCAGTCGTTCGGCTTCCGCCCGCGCGGTCGGGTGTTCGACACCATGCTGGCGGCCCAGTTGCTCGGCCACGAGGAACTGAGCTTGGTGGCCGTGGTCGGGCGATACCTGGGCGTAACGCTCAGCAAGAAGGGCCAGAAGTCCGATTGGGCTCAGAGGCCCCTGACGGATGCCCAGAAGGCCTATGCCTGTGCGGATACCCACTACCTCGAGCCGCTGGCCTGCCACCTCGAACAGTCCCTGGGCGTCAAAGGACGCCTCGAGTGGCATCGCGAGAGTTGCGAACGCATGGTGGCGTCCACGGCGGCCGAGGCCGTGCGAGATCCGGAGTGGGCGTGGCGCATCCGGGGTTCCGGGGCGCTGACATCCCGGCAGCAGGCCTTTCTCCGTGCCCTATGGACCTGGCGCGAACGTGAGGCCGAGAGGACGGACCGCCCATCGTTCAAGATTATGCCCAACCAGTGGATCATCGACCTTGCCGTGTGGGCCGAGGGCCATCCCGGTGCCGCGCTGTCGGGCGGCCCGCCGTTGCCGCGCAATTGCACGGGCCAGCGCTTAGCGGCCCTCCGAGAGGCTCTCGACGAAGCCCGATGTCTCCCGAAGAGCCAGTGGCCGGGGCGCCCGCCCCGAACGAACGCACACCGCCCGTGTCCGTGCGAGGAACGACTCAAGGCGCTCCAGGAAGCGTGCGAACGCGTGGCCAACGAGATCGGCCTCGCGCCATCGATGGTGGCGCCGCGTGCCAACCTTGCCGCCATCGCCTGCAGCCCGCTTCAGAGCCGCCACGATATTATGGCCCTTGGTTCGTTGATGCACTGGCAGGCGGCCCTGCTCGAGGCCGCTATCCTCTGACGCGTTCCGCGCCTACCGATACGCATCGAGGCCATGGATCCGGTATCGCCGCCATGTGGGGCGCGTTCGCGGTTGCCGGGTGGGGCGGCGTTGCCTATAATGCTGGGCGTGAATCGACGGAAGGCGTGTGGGCGACAGGCGCGGAGGTCTCATGGGCATTCTCGCAGATATCCCGGACATGGGTCTGATGTCGGACGAATCCGGCATGGTTCCCCTCGAGGTGTGTAGCGATGAGGTGACGTGTGTCGGCCGCGATGGCGTGGTATCGATCACGGCTACGGGCGACGGCAAGGTCGAATTCATCGCCTACGAGAACCGCACGCTGGCCTATGTCAAGTCGGCCCTCGGCTATCCCGCGTATTATCCCGTCCACCCCGTCGCGATCGAGAACCCCGTCAAGGCCGTGTTGATGGATCTCGACGGCACGAGCGTGCGGAGCGAGGATTTCTGGATCTGGATCATCCAGCGCACTACGGCCAGCCTCCTCGACAACCCGAGATTCCGACTGAGGAAAGAGGACATGCCGTATGTCTCGGGCCACAGTGTTTCCGAACACCTCCAGTATTGCATCAACAAGTACTGCCCGGGGCGCACCGTCGAGGAGGCGCGCGCCCAGTACTTCGAGCACACGAATCGCGAGTTGGATGCCATCATGAAGGGCAAGGGCCGTGCCAATGCCTTCACGCCATCGCCCGGCCTCAAACCGTTTCTCTTGGCCCTGAAGGAACGCGGCATCAAGATCGGCCTCGTCACCTCGGGACTCTACGAGAAGGCCTGGCCGGAAATCCTGTCGGCCTTCCGCACGCTCGACATGGGGGATCCGAAGGACATCTACGACGCCATCATCACGGCGGGATTTGCCATTCGCCACGGCGAGCCCGGTACCCTCGGCGAGCTGTCGCCCAAGCCCCATCCCTGGCTCTACGCCGAGACCTGCCGCGTCGGACTCGGCATCCCGTTCGAGGAGCGCAACGCCGTCGTCGGCATTGAGGATAGCGGCGCCGGCGTTTGCTCGATCCGGCTCGCCGGGTTCCCGACCATCGGTTTCGCCGGCGGCAACATCGAACAGAGCGGGACGAAGGAGCTCTGCCAACACTACTGCGAGACCTTCGACGAGATCCTCGCCATTATTGCTTAGTCCTTTCCTGCCGGCCCCCAGAGACGATCCACGCGACCTGAATCGGGGGACAGATCTGGTTATTCAGATAATAGCATTATTCATAATTAACACAATAGATACGAATAATGAGTAATAGTTGCAGTAGAAACTGGGCTTCCTTTCGGTAAATGTACTTTAGTTACTGTATATATGGACTTTACATTTGATTCTGATTCGTGTATGCTCGATGCCTAATGCTTGTATTTAGCATTTAGTTCAACGATGTTACATAATACGTATACTGCGTAATTTTTGACAATAGCCTTCCACGCGTCAGGAGTTCCTCATGCAGTACCCCCCTTTACCCGTCCTAGCGTGTTCTGTGTCTACGCGGGCACGAGTTTTGTGCATCGCGATCGTGGTTTGTGCTGGGCACGCGTTGCCGGCGATGGCGACCGAGGGCGTATTCCTCCTTGGGAATGATGCGTTGCAGCTTGGTCGTGCGTCGAGTGGCATAGCGAGTCCGCGCAGCGCGTATTGGTGTTACATGAACCCGGCGAGCATGGTCGACCTCGAGCGGCGGATCGATGCCAACTGGTACACCGTGTTTACCGACGTCGAGTTGCAGCCGCGCGGCATCATTGGCAACCGGCTCGACGGCGCTCTCGAGTCGAACGGCGTATTCAACATCGGTTCGGCCGGCATCGTCTGGCCGCTTCAGGATGCCAACGGGGTGATCGGTGGGGGCCTCTATGTTCCGAGCGGCACGGGAATCGACTATCCGCACTCGCGCAATCTCGTCAGCCGGATCTTCTCCGGAAACGCGGACCGGCGTCTTTCGTACCAGCACATGCGCTTGGTTCTCGCGTATGGTTATCGCTTCGATAATGGCTGGGCCATTGGCGCGGGGCTTCACGGCTCGCTGTCGCGCTTCAAGACGGATCACATCACGCTCAGGTTCTCGCCGTGCGAGGCCGATTACGACTGGGAGGATGCCCTGGGTGCCGGCTTCAACCTCGGTGTGTACAAGAAATGGGATCGGTTCGCGGTGGGCGCAGCGTACACGTCGCGCCACTGGACCCAGGGCATGGATGACTATGATGACCTGCTGAACAGCCCGCTCGATACGCCGCATATCTTCCAGGGCGGCATCGCGTACAAACTGACGCCCAAGGTCGAGGTAACGCTCGACTATAAGTACTTGAATTGGAAGAGTATCGGCGTTTATGGCGGCACGCTGTTCGAGTGCGGTTTCAACTGGGATGACCAGCACGTCGTGAAGACGGGCATCGAGTGGTGTGCTACGGATCGGTTTGTTCTGATGGCCGGCTTCTCCCATGGCAATTCGCCGGTTGACGAAGACCATATCTTTAGTTCGCTGTTGGTGCCCGTGGCCGTTGAGGACCACGCGACTGTCGGCGTCTCGTATGCCATCAACGATGCGCACGAAATCCATCTCGCTGCGGTACACGCCTTCCGGAACACGGTGCGCGACACGGGTTGCGGCGATCTCCTTTCGATCCTTGGCGGAGACACGGAACTGAGTGTGGGGGCCGAATCCTTCGTCCTCGGTTACACGTACAAGTTCTAGGGGCGCCATCGGCGGGGGGAACTTGAGTCAGGCCGCCGGAACGGCTAGAGTCGGCATTGGATCCGCGCGTGAAGGGAGGAGACGATGGACCGATCCCGACACGGTCGGCGCGCATTCCTGCGTGAGGTGGGACGTCTCGGCGCGGCGGGTTTGCTGACGAACTTTTCGCGCAGTGGCCCAAGCGCCTCCGCCGGTTCGAAGAAGCGGCCGCCGAACATCGTGCATATTCTCATTGACGACATGGGATTCTCCGACCTCGGCTGCTACGGAGGCGAGTTCTGCGAGACGCCGCGCATCAATCGCCTTGCCGCGCAAGGCATGCGATTCACGAACGGTTACGCGGCCGCACCGATCTGTTCGGCGTCGCGGGCGGCATTCCTCACGGGGCGATCGCCGGCGCGACTCGGCTTCGAGTTCGTGACGAAATGGCCGGAGACCGACTATCGGGACGGTTGGGCCGAGCGGTATGCCGACAAGGAACTTGTGCCGCCGGTGTACACCCTTGACCTGGCGCTGGAAGAAGTGTCCGTCGCCGAGGCCCTCCAGTCGGCGGGCTATGTGACGGGCATCACCGGTAAGTGGCATGTCTCGGCGCATCACGAGCGATACAACGGCTGGAGTCCCACGCATGGGCCGAAACAGCAGGGCTTCGACTGGGGCGCGGAGACCTTCGGTTCGCATCCCTACTCGTACACGGAGGCCGAGAAGGGCACGTTCGGTCCTTATGAAGAGGGGCACTTCGCGCGGGATGAACTGACCGACAAGGCCATTGAGTTCATCCGGGAGCACCGCCACGAACCGTTTTTCCTTTTTGTGAGCCCCTACTACGTTCACGTGCCGCTCGGCACGAAATGCCGATGGCTGTTGGACAAGTACCGCGCCAAGGCGGGAGGCAAGTACGACGAGCGTCGCGTGCTATACGGGGCCTTTGTCGAGACGCTGGACCACTACGTTGGCCAGGTGCTGGATGCTCTTGACGAGGCCGGTATTGCCGACAACACGCTCGTTGTCTTCACGTCGGACAACGGCGGCCATCCTGAGTTCGCCTTCCATGCGCCGCTTCGAGGCAGCAAGTGGAATCTGTATGAAGGTGGCGTGCGTGTACCGTGGATCGTTCGGTGGCCTGGCGTAGTGGCGGCGGGCTCGGTGTGCGATGCGCCGGTGGTGGGCATGGACTTCATGCCGACCTACTGCGACGTTGCTGGCGTTACCGGCGGCACGACGGCGGACCTGGATGGTATGAGCGCTGTGCCCATCCTGAGGCACGGCGCGGTGGATTCCTTCAAACGTCGGACGATCTGTTGGCATTTCCCGTATTACCACCCGGAATCGGGATTCGACACGTGCCAACCGACCATCGGCATCGAGGACGGATGCGTGAGTCAGACGAGGCCGCAATCCTCGATCCGCCATGGGGATTACAAGCTCATCTACTTCTTCGAGACCGAAGGATACGAACTCTATGACCTCGCCGAGGATATCGGCGAACAACACAACCTGGCGGCCGAGCAGCCGGATGTGGGGGCGCAGTTGAAGGAGCGACTCTTCGACTACCTGGGTTCCGTTCATGCGCGGCTACCGCAGCGGAAGACGGAGGCGGGGGCTATTCGCTGAGATAGGGCTCGACCACGCCGTCGACGTATCGCAACCAGTGCTCGAAGGTCATCAGCGCCCATAGGTGGTGGCCATAGTCTTCGCGGCCGTTGCGATGGGCGGCGAAGATACGCGCGGCGGTTTCGCGATGGAGGAAGCGGCGGCACAGGGCCTCGTCGGCGAGCACGGTCTTGGTGAAGGCGTCGCCGAGTTCTTCGCGAAACCACTTCTGGATGGGTATTGCGAAACCGTGTTTGCGCTGGGCGAGGGTTTGCTCGGGAAGGATTCCTCTCATCGCGTGCCTAACGAGACACTTCGAGCTGCCGCCGGCGTACTTGAGGTGAAAGGGGACGGTCGCCGCGAACTCAACGATTCGGTGGTCGAGGAGCGGGACACGGGCTTCGAGCGAACAGGCCATGCTCATTCGGTCGACCTTCGTCAGGATGTCGTCGGGGAGGTACATGGTGGTGTCCTGATACAACATGCGGTTGTCGATGTCGAGTTCGGCGGAGGCGTCGGCGTGTTCGCGGAATCGGTCGACGGCGGTAGCGGCCACGCGTCGGGCCAGGGCGCGGCCGTAGAGCGCCGCGCGATCCGCCTCGGAGAAGCATGTTTCGCGACGGCGCAACACGTCGAAGGGATCGAGAAAGGAATCGGCGCTGAACCGCTGGAGTTTGGCCACGGCCGGCGACGCCGGAGCAAGGCGCAAGGTCACGTCTACCAGGCGGCGCAACGGTTCCGGCGCGCGGCGGTACGCGGCCACGCGCCGCGTCCTGTGCAGCCACGTGTAGCCGGCGAAGGATTCGTCGCCGCCATCGCCGGAGAGGGCGACGGTGACATGGCGTCGGGCGATTTGCGATACGAGCCACGTGGGGAGGGCCGAGGAATCGGCGAAGGGCTCGCCGAAATGCCGGGCGAGATCGGCGGCCACGCGCGTCAGATCCGGCCGGAGCATCTCCTCGGTGTGGTCAGTGCCGAAGGCCAGGGCCACGGTGCGGGCGAACCGCATTTCGTTGGCGTGGACGTCGTCGAATCCGATGGTGAAGGTTCTGACGGGGGCGTCGGCCTGGCGGCTCATGAGGGCAACGACGGTGCTGGAATCGAGGCCGCCGCTGAGAAACGCGCCGAGGGGTACGTCGCTCATGCGCCTGAGTCGGACGGAATCCTCGATGAGCGATGAGAACATGTCCGCGGCGGAGTCGAGGGTCCACGCGTTGTCCGGTGCGAATGGGAGTTGCCAGTACCGGTTTGTGGAGACGGTGCCGTTCTCGACGACGAGTTTCTCGCCCGGCCGGAGTTTGCGCGCGTCCTCGAAGATGGTGTCCGGCGACGGGATGTAGAGATAGGAGAAGTAGGCGTCGATGGCGGCGGGATTCATGGCGCCCCTGACAAGACCCGAGCGGAGGAGGGCGTCGAGTTCGGATGCGAAGGCGAGCGTGCCGTCGCGCACCGCATAGTGAAGCGGCTTGATGCCGAGTCGGTCGCGCGCCAGGAGAAGCCGGTGTCGGTGTGTGTCGTACACGGCGATGGCGAACATGCCGTTGAGGCGGTCGATCATGGCGTCGCCGTAGGCTTCGTAGGCGTGGACGATGACTTCGGTGTCGGCGTCGCACCGGAACGTGTGGCCGAGGGTTTCGAGTTCGCGGCGGAGCTCGCGGAAGTTGTAGATCTCGCCGTTGAACACGGCGACCACCGAGCCGTCCTCATTGGCCATTGGTTGGTGCCCGCCTTCGAGATCCAAGATGCTGAGGCGGCGCATGGCTAAGGCCACGGAACCGCCCGCCCACAGGCCGGCCTCATCCGGCCCCCGGTGGGTCATGGCCTCGTTCATCGCGGCGAGCGATTGGAGGTCGACATCGTGCGCTTCGTGGAGGCAAACAAGGCCGCATATTCCGCACATGGGTCAGCCTCCTCGTTTGCGCGCGCGCTCGAGCAGTTCGGCATACAGTTCGCGGTAGGCGTTGACCATTTTGTGCATTGGCAGCCGCTCGCGCACAACGGCGGCCGCGCGTTGAGCCATGGCGCGCGCGCGGGCCGGATCGGCCTCGATGCGGGTTACGGCATCCGCGTAGATCTCGGGCCGGCGGGCGTCGAGTAGGATGCCCGTTTGCCCGTTCTCGATCAGCTCGGGAATGCCGCCGACGGCGGCCGCGACGACGGGTTTTCCGGCGGCCATGGCCTCGATGACGGCATTGGGGAATCCCTCGACTTCGGAGCACAGTACGAACACGTCCAGGATGCCGTAGATATCGGGCCGTTCGCTGACCGTGGCTACGCGTGTGAAGTGGTCGGCGAGACCGCGCGCTCGGATGCGGCGTTCGATGTCGGCGGCCTCGGGGCCGCTTCCGACCATGAGGAAATGGTAGTCGCTGCGCCGGGCGAGGAGCCTCTCCGCCATGTCGAGGAACAACGGATAGCCTTTGACCGGGGCGAAGTTGGCCACAGTGCCGACAAGGGGAGCGGACGCTGGAATGCCGTATCGTCGGCGTATCTGCTTTAGATCGCCATGTTGCGTGAAGTCGTCGGCATGGATGCCGTTGGGAATGACGCGGAACAGGGCGGGATCGGCGCGCTCCTGCTCGGCGGCGAAGCGGGCGACGGCCTGGCTGTTGGCCACGATGCAGTCGACGAGTTGGTTGGCCCGCCGCGCCAGCCAGCGGTGGCGAACCTTGCGCCAGGTGGCCAGTTGCCGCCGACTTGAGATGACTACCGGTACGCCGACATCGCGGGCGGCCAGGTTGGCACAGAGGTCGAATCCGAACATGAAAGTGTGCAGGATGTCGGGCGGATTGCCGCGCAGGATGCGTCGGATAGCGCACCGCATGCGGTAGTCCCAGCCGCCGAAGGGTGATCCGATCACGCGTACATTGACGCCGATTCGGCGCGCGTCGCCGCTGAGGGCGCCATCGTGGCGCGTGCAGATGACGGTGATACGGTGGTCGGGCACCAATCCACGCATCAAGTGCACGAGCTGCCACTCGGTCCCGCCCACGCTCAGGGAAGGGATGACGTAGGTCACACGCGTCATGGCAACGTCTCCAGCAGGTGGAGCAGTCTCGGCGCGGCGCCTTCCAGCGAATAGCGTGCGACGACCGTGGCTCGGCCGGCCGCGCCGAATCGCGCGCGCAGCGCCGGATCGCGGAGGCGCTCGAAGGCCTCGCGCCACTCGTGTGCGGTCGACGCGAGGAATCCGTTCACGTTGTGCTCGATGATCTCGCGGGCGACGCCGACGGGCGAGGCCACCACGGGGATACCGCAGGCCATGTACAGCAAGGCCTTGAGTCCGCACTTTCCGAGTGCCCAGGGCGTGTCGGGCTGGGGCATGATGCCCACCGAGAAGCGCGCCAAGTCGAGCATCTCGGTATCGAGCTGCCACGGCCGGAACTCGACGCGCGGGCCGGGCCATTGCGCCGGATCGGCGCCGACCAGGCACACCTCGGCGTCCGGTATGGCCCGAAAGACGTCCGCAAGCGGTTCGAGATAGGCGGCCGTACTTGGATTGCCAATCCATCCGATGCGGTAGATGTCGGGCGGCGAGGGCGGCGGCACAAACTGCTCTGTGTCGACCACGGTGGGAGAGGTCTCGACATGTCCTCCGGCGGCGCGGGCCTCGGATGCGAGCCACGCATTGCCGGCCAATACCAGGTCGGCGGTGCGGATGATCTTCTGCACCTGTTCGCGGTCCTCGATCCACCGCCCATGCGACGGCAACGGATGGGGCGGCGCTAGGTGCACGGCGTCGTCGATGTCATACACGAGCCGGCGTGCCCGGGCGCGCATCAGGCCTGCCATGCCGCGCACGTAGGCCGTCATGATCGCTTTCTGGAGGAACACGATGTCGTACGGGCGGGCGGAGAGGATCTGCACGAGGCGGCGGCGCGTTTCATGGACGTGATACCAGAGGGCGCGTCCTTGGCGTTGCGGCCCCGTCAGCCGACGCCACTCGTCCGTCGAGACCGGACTGGCGACCGTGCACTCGACGCCGTGGGCGCGCAAGTACGGCAGAAACTGCGTGACGCGGTAACGCGGACTCGCCGCAAGGTCCGGATACAGTGTAAGAAACAGCACCCGCACCTACGCGTTCCCTTTCTCGATCGATTGCATCGCGTCCTGCGGAAACCGGCTCAGCGCTCCAACGTGCGCCGGACCACCGTGAGCACTTCCTCGACACGCACTGTGTCGAGACAGCGCCGACGGCCGCGCGGGCACTCGCCCGGTTCGGGCGCGTTCTCGAGCGCGTTCCAGCATCCTTGGCAATCGCGTTTGACCGTGATGGCGGTCAGGTTCTGATTATCGCGCACCAGTATAGACGGGTCGGTCGGACCGAACAACGCGACGACGCGCGTGCCGGCCGCGAGCGCCACGTGCATGAGGCCTGAATCGCATCCGACGAATACCGCTGCGGCGTGAAGGACGCAGGCCGCCTCGCGTAGCGTGGTCCGACCGCGAAGCGATGTGCCGACGTCGATGGCGTCGTCTGTTTCCAGGCCCAGTTCGACGATGCGGCATCCCCGCGCCTCGAGTTCCGCACAGAGGCGGCGCCACGACTCGATGGGCCAGCGCTTGGTCAGCCACGAGGCTCCTGCGCTGACGGCTACGAGCGGCGCGCCGCCGGCCGGCACCAGCGGCGTCGACCAATCCGGGTAGTACAGCCGAGGCGCGGCGTCCGGAACCGGTACGTCGGCGATTTGACAGTAGTGCTTGATCCGATACCGCCGCCGGGGCGCGCCGCGAAGCAAGATGTATCGATCCGGCTGCACCCGATCCGGATTCACGGCGTCCACGAACGGATTCCCCTCGAGCAGTTCAGGATAGTGGCACAGTGCCGCGATGTGCGCCGTGGAATAGGCGCGCCGCAAGGCTTCGTAGACGGGAATCGCCATGACCTCGTCGCCGAGCCGCCAGCGCGTCTCCACCAGGATACTCACCGGCCGCCCGGCAAGGCGCTTGACCATCCACCGGGCGCGGCGTGCGACGCGGCGCACACGCCTCGAGACTGGCCCGGAGCGCTCCTCATACGAGCACGTCACGACGCGCGTCCTCCTGGTGATGCGGCTTTCCCATGTAGATGACCTCGGTTTCTTCCGACGCTACCGCCTCGCATTGTACCGAGAGTCTGCCGCCGGGCGAAAGGCCGCTGCTCAGTAGTGGAGCCACGACATGCTTGGAGAAACCACGACTCCCATCCTCAAACGGGGCGGTGGCGGATAGCGAAGCCATCACGGCGGCCTCGCGTTTGCGCCTGCCTTCCCCCCGCTTGCGGGGGGACTGGAGTTTCTCCCTTTTTAGCCTGTTAACCAATGGCCATCGTCATCGAGACGT